>NZ_LXHZ01000008.1 GCF_001888055.1 Rappaport israeli | reverse complement strand
GACTCAAATTCTAAAAAAGAAAAGTCAATCGATTAGACGGTGGATTTATTATTGTCAAAATAATATAGTCTTTAAAAGGTTTTTATTTCAATAAAAATAATTTGAATTTACTTTGCACTTGATATAAATCAAGTGCTGAAAAACCTGTTATCATTTATGATAAATCGACTTATTTAGCTTAGGATTGTCATGATTATCGAGCGCGGACAGATTCAGCAGGGCGGCAAATGGCGCGGCGCATTGTCTTATGTGTGGGGGATTTTTCCTGCCCTTGCCACGATTGCCGGCGTGTTTGCGCTGTGGCATTTGTCTTACGAGCATTTGGGCGCGCTGATTTTGCCGGCGCCTTTAGATGTATTACGGCGCGTGTTCGGCATTTTGCAGGAAACCTTAGGACGGGAAACTATTGCCACAACGATGTATCACGGCGCTTACGGCTTGTCTTTGGCAATCATATTAGGCATTAGCGGCGGTTTATTGGCGGGCATGAGCCGCACTTTAGCGCTCTTGCTGCGTCCTTTGATTACGCTGTTGCTGGGTATGCCGCCGATTGTCTGGATTGTACTGGCGATTTTTTGGTTCGGCATGGGCTCGACCAGCGCAATTTTCACAGTAGCGGTAACGGTGCTGCCGATGCTCTTTGCTGCGGCGATGATGGGCATGATGAGCATGAGCGAAGAATTGAAAGAAATGCTGAAAGTGTATCGTCTGCCTTTTGCGGCACGCCTTAAGCAATTGTATTTGCCGCATTTAAGCCAGCAATTGCTGCCGGCTTTGATTGTTGCCACCGGTTCGGGTTTGAAAATTACCGTGATGGCGGAGCTTTTGGGCGGTAATCAAGGCATCGGCTCGGCATTGGCAAGTGCGCGCGCGATGTTGGACACCACCGACGTCATGGCTTATGTGATTATCATCATCTCATTGATTATGTTTGTGGAATACGCGCTCTTAGAACCGCTGAAGCGTTGGATTCTGCCTGTCCGCAGTCGGGGAAATTAAGATGCTTATCGCTAACGCTATTAGTATAGAACTCATGACCGCGCCGATTATCGACAATCTGTCGTTTCAGATTGCGCGCGGCGAATGTCTTTGCTTTGTCGGGCCGTCCGGCTGCGGCAAAACCACCGTCTTGCGCGCGATTGCCGATTTGCAAACCCTGAAAAACGGCAGTATCAGCCATGATTTTCAGCGGCTTGCCTTTTTATTTCAAGAACCGCGTCTATTGCCTTGGCGTAATGCGCTGGAAAATGTGGCGATTGTCGCGCCCGAACGGCAAGCCGAAATTGTGCCTTTATTGCAGCGTTTGGGCTTTTCCGCATCGGATTTTGCCAAATATCCGCATGAACTTTCGGGCGGTATGCGTCAGCGCATCGCCTTGGCGCGGGCGCTGATTATCGAACCCGATTTGCTCTTAATGGACGAACCCTTTTCCGCGCTTGACCATCAATTGCGTCGCCAATTGCAGCAGCTGATTGCCGAAAAAATCAGTGCCGGCATGGCGGTCTGTTTGGTCACCCATGACCGCGACGAAGCCGTCTTGCTGGGCAGCTGCATTCTGCGTTTGGACGGCAAACCCGCCACCGCGCTGCAAAGCCTGCATTTGGATATGCCCTATGCCGCGCGCGATGAAGCATGGATACGCCGCCAAGTGCAAAGCCCCTTTTTCGCCCATATCCGCAGTGGTGAGGAAATTCCCCTGCTATCCGATGCCGAGGATAAATCATGAATCATTATTGGCAGAAAAGCCTGCAACACCCTTTCCGCCTGTTTTTCCCCTTGATTAGCTTTGCCGTGCTGATTGCCCTGCTGCCTTGGCTGGCACTCAGTTTTCTACCGAGTCAGGCGGCACATTTTCCCCTGCATTGGCACGCCTTTGCCTTTGTTCATCTGACAGGCGGCGCGGCATTTGCGGGGTTTCTGCTGACCGCCTTGCCCGAATGGACGGACGACCGCCGCAAATTGCACGCGCACAGCATCCGACTGCTCGTTTTATGGGGCATCGCTTTGTGCGGACTGTGGCAATTAAGCATCGGCGCATGGCTGATTGTGCCCTTTTGGGTTTATCTCTTCGCCTTAACCGCTTCTTTTGTTTGGCGTAATAAAGACAGCCGCCAGCTTAGCCTCTTATTCTGTCTCAGTCTGATTATCGTGCTGGCGATAGCTTATGCCGCTAACGGCGAAGGACGCTATCTGCATGCCGGCGTGGACGCCATGCTGCTGGCGGTCGCGATTATCAATTTTCGCGTGGCGCGGGCAATCGGCAACCAAGCCTTAGAAGACGGCGGACGGCTGGACGAACGTTTTATCCCCAATCCTTATTATAAAAATCTTTCCTGTTTTTGGCTGGCGGCAGCGACCGCATCCGGCCTAGCGGCAAGCCATAGCGTGCAAGGCTGGCTGTATCTGGCGGCAGGCACGGCATTTGTCGCCCGTCTGCATGATTTTCATCATCTGCGCCTGCTGCGCTTTGCCTATGTGCGCGCGCATTATGCCGTCAGCCTAAGTTTGGCACTGGGTTACAGCGCTTTGGGCGCGGTACTACTTTTGGTACCGGCTTACAGCAGTTTTGCGCGGCATTTTTTGGCAATCGCCGTCTATCTGTTGATGATTTTGACCATTATCAGCATTGCGGGACAGCGACACAGCGGCGTAAAACTGCATTTTCATAGCGATATCCGCCTTGCGCTCACGCTGCTGCTTATCGCCGCCTGCGCGCGCGGCATCTATTCCGCCTTTGAGCCGAATATAAACGGCATCTACCGCCTGCCTGCCGTGGCGATTGCTGTCGCTTTTATCGTTTATTGCCTGCGCTATCTGCGTATTTTTGCCCGCAATGAACCGCGTTAGTAAGGATTGTGTGGGCAACTTATTGCCCAGGCAGTTTGATACACGCCGCGTTATTTTATTTTTTTCAGATCGGATTGAATCCGAGAACTATGGTTTAAGCAATGTCGGATACGAGTATCCGACCTACTATAGGTCATAAGTTTTGCGACAACTAAAACTAAGCATACAGTTAAAACAGATAACCAAAAAGATTTTATAGTGGTTTTGAGTTCTTTAAGCGCTTCTTTGGGACGAATGCCCGTACCAATAATAGTAAGAATAATGGTGATAAAAATAGCAGTACCTACAACAGAAACTAAGGAGATGTTCAAGGTAATAGGTGCGCCACTTGGGGTGGTTTCCAATAGTTGGAAGGAGAGATTGGTAAATGCAAAAGGGGCATCAGTTTTAAATAGGGCTTTAAAAAATGGCATGCCCCATAAAATCATGAATGCGCTTAAAACACTAAAGGGAGCCCAAGCTTTGAAAATAGTTCCATACGATGGGAGATTTTCTTCTGTATCAACTTCAGGTTGGCTTTGTGTTTGTTCTGAATTTGCATTAATGCGAAAAATACACGCTGGCTGCCAGTTATGTGCTAGGAATGCGAGCGCAGCAAGTGTTGATAGAGAGGCGCAAAGAGCGGCAAGCTTTGACCCTAGAAATTGCATAATGCTAACTTGTAACGTAGTGAAAACAATAGAAGTTACTAAAATAGCAGGTAGAGTCTCTTTTATGCCACGAATGCCGTCTAACAAGAAAACAAGTAAAAAAGGCACGCTAAAGTAGATAAATGGCAAGGTTAGATTGGTAGCTTGTGCAAATCCTTGAACAATACTTGGGAGAACTGCTTCGACTGGGAGTTTAAAAGTAAATACAGCTATGACTAAACTTACAATAGCTATAAGCCCAGCTGCGTTATATCCTTTTAATTTTAATAGAGTTAATCCAATTAAAAAAAATAATAATTGGAATACAAGCAATCGCTGCTGAAATAAAAATATTACCAAAGGGATTAAAATAATCTAACTGCATAAATACTCCACTTATCTAAAATTAAACGCTTGTAAAAACTGGTAGTAAAAAATAAATTTATATCTAATTTTTACTTTATCTTATTTTGTTAATATTGTGAATATTTTGAGTGAAAATTTTGTTAGTCTTTTAATCTACAGTGAAAAGTTTTGCTTTTAGGGGTGAAAAGAACATGTGATGGCAGCAACGAGATAGGCTAATATTACTTTTGTAGCGTAGATTTAAAAGGGTAAAGATATGAAAATAATGGCTTCTTAAAAATTTAGTCTTACAAATGCAATTATTAGGTGATGTATATGATATCTGCAGGATACTTTGTGCGTTAGATATTTTAGATTTGAGTGGGTTTAATATTTTTTAGAAGAATATAACTGTATACTAAATACTAAAGTTTATCTAAAGCCCAACGCGCTTTAACATTAATTTCTAAATTATCATCAATGCCACGTGGATATTGCAAACTAGCAGCAAAGGCAATCATTAGGGCATTATCTGTTGAGAGTGCTTGTTCAGGAAAAAATACTCGTCGCGTAGTATTGTTCACTTCATTTTGCAATGTTTGTCGCAAAAGTTTATTTGCACTAACGCCTCCAGCAATCACTAAATCACGATAGCCCGTCTGCTGCCATGCACGCCGACATTTAATCAAAATAGTATCAATAATTGTCTGCTCAAAACTAGCGGCAATATCGGCGCGTATTTCTGCCATATTAGGTTGGTTTTCAATAAGTAGTCGAGTTTGTGTTTTTAACCCACTAAAACTAAAGTCTAATCCTGGGCGGTTAGTCATAGGACGGGGTAATTTGAATTTCTTTGGATTGCCTGTCTCTGCTAATTGAGCTAATTCAGGACCACCAGGGTAGGGTAATCCCATTAATTTTGCGGTTTTGTCAAAAGATTCACCTACTGAATCGTCTAAAGTTTGCCCGAGAATCTCATAGTTTCCAATAGCTTTAACCGCTACTAGTAAAGTATGCCCACCAGAAACAAGCAAAGATAAAAAAGGAAATTCAGGTTGTTCTTTAGCATAAAGAAGCGGAGATAATAAATGCCCTTCCATATGATGGATTGCCATAACAGGTTTTTTTTGTGCAAAAGCTAAACCTTTGGCAAAGGTAGCTCCAGTCATTAATGCCCCTAATAAACCAGGGCCTGCTGTATAGGCAAAAATATCAATATCAGTAAGCGAATATGTACCGCTCTTTAATGCTTGTTGCAATAAAAGAGGCAAACGGCGCAAATGATCACGCGCTGCAAGTTCAGGAACTACGCCACCATATTCACGATGCAATGGGATTTGTGAATAAATCTCGTTGGCTAATACACCTTTTTCAGAGTTATAAATGGCAATAGCAGTTTCATCACATGAAGACTCAACAGCAAGAAAAGTAAGAGAAGAATTAGGCATAAATCATATGTCCAAAATAAAATAAGCTAATTTTTTCAAATTAGCTTATTAAAAATCAAGTAAACCAAAAATTATTAGCTTAATAATAACATTCGCTTAGCAATTCGTTCAGCAGCTTTATTTGCGCCATGCAGCATATGTGCAAGCATAGTAGCTTTATTGGCTTTAACCATTAAAATCAAAGAACTATCTTTATTAGGAGAAATTTCTCTGATATAAACTTTCCCTTTACTACTATCAATGGTAATTGCACTACATTCTTCTAAATCAAATTCACTGACTAGTGAACTACCTAGGGCAAATAATGAACTCCCCACAGCAGATAATTTATCTCCAGATTGATTATCTACATTATTTGTAGCAACAGCAAAGCCATCTGATGTAGCTAAAATAACATCTTGTACACCGTTAGTATCTTGTGCAAATTCTGCTAATACCTGTGTGCAAAAGTCAACAAATGCTTTATTTCGATAAGATTCTAAAGAAGCCATTTTCTCCCCTTAATATAAATCTGCTTCAATGGAAGCAACTAATGTTTCAACTAAAAGCAATACATCATCGCGCTGGCGTGCATCTACTTCAAAAATTGGGAATGTAAAATCTCTTTTCTGCATAATATCAAAACATTCATCCATAGTAAGATGACCTTTTAAATCAGTATGGGTAATGCCGACAATGATTTTATCCATGCCATGTTTATGAAAGTAGTCAATATAATAAGGCAGCTCTTCTGGAGATTTTTCTGAGGAACTATCAATTAAAATAATAACACCCAAAGCGCCTTCTGTAACAATGCGCCAAACAAGCTCAAAACGCTCTTGCCCCGGTGTACCATATAAACCTATTTTAGTATCTGGTGGCAGTAAAATCTGACCATAGTCAATACCGACAGTTGTTAATAATTTACCATGAGACTTACGGTCAGTATTTGAAACATCAGTTGATACGACTTTTTCATCTGAAAGACTACGGATTGCAGTGGTTTTCCCTGCACCCATACTTCCAGCAAAAATAATTTTAAATTCTTGCATAATAATTTACTTCCTACGTCTTAGCATGATTACTTGGTGATTTATTAATTATTTAAAATCCAAGAGTTTTTCTAAGGCGACTTAGTAACCCTTTTTTCTGTTCTACTATTTCTTTATTTTCTTGTTTAACAGCAACTTTATTTGTAGTTACATTATCAGCTTCTTTTTCACTAATTGCTTTTGCCTGACCTGCATTTTCTGTTGCGTATAAAAATTTACGAATAAGGTCTAAATCATAATGCGTTTTTTCTTGTAAAATTTTAGCATTTATTGGGGAATGTTGGGAAGAGGCTGCTAGTCTTAGTGCTTGACTACGTCTAGACTTACTCAATGGCTGAGGCCATCTAATCATTTGGTAGTATGTTTCAGATTTTATGTCTTCGCTAAGAGTGGAATCTGATTGCCATAAGCTTTCAAATAACCATAAATCTAATTTCAGATGACGTGCTGAGTCAGGGATATCGGAAGAACTAACTTCCATCCATTGCCATCTTTCAATTCCTGGCGTGTTTTCTCTAGGATAGTTGATAAAAACGGTTTCTTCTGAGGGAGAAATCCATGCAATGCTATCATTATGCTCTGCACGAATAGTGGTATTTTTTTCGATAAAATCAAATCAAGTAGCTCTCTATAAGATGAAGACTGAGTTCCTTGATTTTTTAAACTAGAAGTGTTGGTTGTACTATAATTTGAGCCTAAGAGCTTACTCAACCAGTTTTTAATGGTATTTTCATCATTCGTTCGAAGATCTAATGCTGGAATATTAGAGTATTCTCGAGCAGACTCGTGTCCTGCATCTGTATTGTAGGCGCTAACGACAGGTGCTTTTACAACTTTTATATATTTATGAATTTGAGGGGTATCTAAAAATGATGCATTAATAACCACACCAGTAAGTTCTTTAGCGGTAGCAGTAGTCCAAGTTAATGAAGGAACAGAATATTCTTTCATAACAGCCTTAATCCTATCTTCGGTGGACTTGGAAAACCCTAGAAGACAAATAAAATTACCTTGCATGTTTTTATCCATTATAAAACAAAAGATACTGCCCTACAGTATTATCTTTACTAGAGCAGTATCAATTTTACGATTAACTTATGAGAAATCTAATTCTTTCTCAAAAGAACGCAATTGGTGACGAGCCATTGCAAGGTTAGCACGACCACGGTCTAACACAAGGTACAAGAAAAGAGTACTATTACGCTCTAAAGGGCGAAGTAAGTGGTAACCTTTGCCTAAAGTGATAAGTAAGTCTTCGATATCATCTTTGAGGTCTAGTGTAGCAGCTACACGACGTTTGGCGTTTAACACTTCTGTGTTACCAGCAGCAGCTAATTCTAAGTCAAGGCCACTACCTTCGGTTGCTAAAGCAAGACCACTTTCAGTATCAACTAAAGCGCCAGCTTTAAAGCCATCGATTTCTGTTAACGGCGATAAATCAATTCTAGCCATATTTACTCTCCTAAATTTAAAAACAAAATAAATCAAAAACTAAAAAATAGCCTGCTTCTGCTCATTACTGTAGCTTTATAAACAAACTATACTTTAATTTTTACATAACCGCTAGCTTAAGCTAATCCTAGTGTATGATATCTGTTAGGTATCATGCTTACAATTTTATCATTTTATTTTATTTTTATGAAAAAAATTATAACCACGCAGAAAAAAAACTTAAACAAGCTGAGCGCGATTATAGCACAAACATTGGGAAGTGGCGTAATCTTTTTGTATGGAGATTTAGGAGTAGGGAAAACTACTTTTGTGCAGTTTTTTTTACAGAATCTGGGATACACCGATGTGGTAACAAGCCCTAGCTATGGACTTTTGAATGTATATCAAGTACGCGGTAAAAAAATATTGCATGCTGATTTATACCGTTTATCTGAGCCAGAAGAGTTGCTTTATTTAGATGTTACTGAATGGCAAGATATGGCTGATGTGATTTTTGTGGAATGGTCAGAAAAGGGTGCTGGGTTTCTACCACAACCAGATTTAGAGATTTACTTGTACTTACTAGATAATGGAGAGAGAGAAGTGGTTCTTTCGCCACGCTCTGAAAAATGCCTTGCGCTTTTTAAAACGATTGATTTTAGTGGTATTAATGAGAATGTTTAGTTTTTGAAGAGGTTTTGACGTTATAATAGCGTCCTTTTATCTTTCTAGTTTAGAAGTTTTTGCTGATACTTTGTATAGGATGGTCAAATGTGGTTGCATATTTTTAGGTTATTAGCGCCGTTATGGCTTGTTTTGTGGATGCTCCCTGTGCAAGCGGTTGTAATTGAAGGGGTGCGTTATAATCGTTTGCCCGATAAAGTTGAAATAATCTTTGAAGTTTCTGATAAAACTTCATTTAAGCAGTTTGATTTATCAAATCCTCCACGAATTGTACTGGATTTTCCAGCTTCTGCGGGGAAAAGTCATGATGGTTTGACTATTAATCAAGGGGCGGTTAAGGGGGTGAGGATTGGTTTGCGTGATAAAAAAACGCTTAGAGCGGTTGTAGATTTAAATAGTGCTGCAAAAGCAAATATATACACGCGTCCCAATCAGAAAAAACGTACTTTATCAGTAGTGGTAGAAATTTACGATAATATCGCTACTTCTGCATTGGCATTAGAATCTATGCAAGAAAGGCGCGCGCCTGAGTCGATATTTTCAGGTGGGCCACTACCTTCTGCTCAATCTGTGCAGAATGCTTCTTTGTTTGATAGCGCTTCAATTGTTAGGGAAAATACCTTATTGCCTTCTGCTACTAGCCAACCTATTCAAGTAGAAACACAAGTAAATTCACAGGGAAAAGTCGTTCAACAAACGCTTACCAATCCCCCGCCAGCCGTGCCTATTACTAGAAAAACGATTGTAGTTGCAATTGACCCGGGGCATGGGGGAAAAGACCCTGGTGCGCGTAGTGTGGCGACTGGTCTATTAGAAAAAGTTGCTGTTTTGCAAATTGGCAAACGATTGCGCGATGCGATTAATGCTAAACCTGGTTTTAGAGCAATTATGACGCGTGATAAAGATGTTTATGTTGAATTATCACAACGTCGCGCGATTGCACGCGCTAATAATGCAGATGTTTTTGTATCCATTCATGCCGATGCAGTGGAAAATAATTTTAATGCGCGGGGTTCATCTGTTTATATCTTATCAACAAAAGGCGCAACCTCTCAGTTGGCTAAGTATTTGGCTAAAAAAGAAAATGCGGTTGATTTGCGCTGGGGGGTAGATGTTAATCGCTATGATGAGGATGTGCAGCAGGCGCTTTTGGATATGCAACAAGACGCAACTTTAGAAGCCAGTCATATTTTAGCGAAACAAACTCTTGAAAAGCTTGGAAAAATTGGAAGCGTGCATAAGTCTAATGTAGAGCGTGCAAATTTTGTGGTGTTGCGCTCACCAGATATTCCTTCGATGTTAGTTGAAACGGCGTTTATTTCTAATCCCAGTGAGGCTAAATTATTGGCTTCTCCTAGTTACCAGCAAAAGCTGGCGCAGGGAATTGCAGATGGAATAGAGCTTTATTTTAAAGAGCATATGTCTTTAGGTCGATAATATTTTGAAATGTTAGCGCTTTAAGATGTTTGAAAGACTGTTTGATTAATTAACTTATTGCATTCATATAAAAGTCAGGGATTTATGGCATCTATCGGCATAGTCATTCAAACGTATTTGGTTCGTGTGCTAGGTTTATTTTTCCCTATGCGACATTGGTTTGGGCTGATTAATGCTAAGAATTTGCGAAGAGATTTTTGGGCAGGGCTTACAGGTGTGGCGATGGTATTGCCACAGGGAATTGCTTTTGCGCTAATTGCGGGTTTGCCTCCTGAATTTGGTTTGTATAGTGCGATTGTGGTGCAAGTCATTGCTGGGTTATTTGGCAGTTCTCGGCATATGGTTACTGGCCCAACAGTTGCTTTATCGATAGTAATTCCAGGAATTATCGCACCTTATGCGGTTATTGGCAGTCCACAATATATTGGTTTGACATTGACGCTAATGTTTTTAGTAGGGGTCATTCAATTATTATTTGGTTTGTTTCGTTTTGGCAGTTTGGTTAATTTTATTTCTCATACGGTTATTATTGGGTTTACGGCTGGAGCAGGATTGCTCATTATTTTGGCGCAGCTAAAAACTTTCACAGGCATTCGATTGCCTTCTGGTTTATCACCTTTAGAAACGCTTTTGGCATTGCAGGCGCATTGGCAGGAGTTTCATTATTTAAGTATTTTTATTGCAAGTGTTACGTTGGTTAGCGCGCTTTTGTTACGTAAATTCAAACCACGTTGGCCAGGAATGTTATTGGGCTTATTAATCGGTGCATTGGTCAACTATCTACTTGCGGGAGCGGAAAAAGGGGTTGATATGTTGGGCGTTTTACCAGCTTCTATGCCACAAATGACGCTCCCTTATTTAAGTTTTCCTTTGATAACAAATTTATTACCTAGCGCTTTTGCTTTAGCATTGCTGGGTTTGATTGAGGCGGTATCGATTGCGCGCTCAATTGCGATACGCTCGCATCAACGTATTGATGGCAATCAGGAATTTTTTGGGCAAGGTTTGGCAAATGCGATTGGTAGTTGCTTTTCTTGTTATGTGGGGTCAGGGTCATTTAATCGCAGTGCCATTAATTATGATGCAGGCGCAAAAACCCCAATTGCGTTATTGATTACCTCAGGATTGATTTTATTAATTTTGATTTTTATCCCTCAGATTACACGCCATTTGCCAATGCCTGCGGTAGCGGGCGCTTTAATGTTGGCAGGATATAACTTGTTTGATTTAAAGCAGATAAAAATTATTGCTAAAACCAGTCGTAATGAATTGACCATTATTTTGGTTACGTTTTTATCAACATTGCTATTAAATTTGGAATTTGCGATTTATGTAGGGGTGATTTTGTCGTTGGTGTTTTATTTGCAAAAAATATCGCGACCAGTGGTTAGCTTGGTGGACTTCTCGCAGGTCTATGAAAAAGATGAAACGATTGATGATTTTCCTTTAACTGCTTTGCGCATTGATGGCTCATTATTTTTTGGCTCGATTGACCATGTGCAAAATCGTATGATTGAATTGAGTTCTAATAAGGAGTGGAGAAATGTGGTGATTTTAAGTGAAGGGGTAAATCAACTTGATATTGCTGGAATTGAATTTTTACTCACAGAACGAAATAAGCTGCGTAAACGTGGTGGAGACCTTTATATTATCGGTATGAAATCGCATGTTCGTAATAAATTGCGCGCTAGCCTTATTGGGCGATGTTGTCAGGTAGTGATAATCTTTTTGAGAGCACTTATATAGCTTTTCGTAAAATTTGTAAGCGTTTAGGGATTGAGAACTATCGACAATATATGAAACATTTATTTAAAGACTACAATCGTTTATAGGCGTTTGAGTTTATCTATTTACTGGAGGTTTTATGAAAAGATTGACCGCAATAGTAACGCTATTAGTAGCTGGTTTTGCCTTAGCTGGTTGTCAGAGTGCATCTACTGCTAGCTCTAAACAACAGAATAAAACCGATACAACAATGCAGGTTAAAGATGCAAGGCATACTTTGGACTGGAAGGGCACTTATCAGGGGGTCTTGCCATGTGCGGATTGCGAAGGGGTGGCAACCATGTTGGTATTAGAGCCATCTCTGGAGTATTCACTGCGTACGCGTCTGTTAGGTAAAGAAGATTTGGATAAGAAATTTGAGGGAAGTTTTTCTTGGCAGGACGATGCGCATATTAGTCTCTTACCTGAGAATGGTGTTTTGCAGGTTTATCGTGTCCATGAGGGCTTTTTGGAGCTAGCATTGCCTGATGGCGGGCGTATTCCAGTGCAAAATATTGAGTCTTATCGTCTTTATAAAACCAATTAATTATTGCCAAATAGGGGTTATATAAAGTTTATAGATTTGATTATGGGTTGAATTTGTAGGATTTATTTTATAAGAAATTAGGAATGCTATCGGATTGGGCGTATTCGCTTAGCTGGTAGCGGTTTCGGTGAAGATAATCCAACCAAGCATGAAGCGCTTGGTTGGATATTTTTTTTGTTGGCGCATTTGTTTGATGGGGGGGTGTTTATCAAGCAGTGCTTCGCATAATCGGGCATCATGATAAATGCGGATAATGTGATTGGGGGTAAATTTTTGTGGTTTTTTGTGATGAAAATAATGCCCTAGAAGCCATTCGCTGGTGTAATTATGTAGGCTGATGCGATGTAAATAGGCAGGAGGGCGGTTGGCGCTTTTAAGAATATGCCAGCCCGATGTTTTTGGTAGGTCAGGCAAGATAAGGCGGAACAAAATATAGTTTTGCTCGTATAAATGGAGAAGAGAATGGGGTTTGGGTTGGTAATAAATCATTTTATTATCAATAAATTAGATTATAGATTGCGTTGTTTTGTTATGCGCCATAAATTCAAGAGTCAGGATGTAGGGTTTTGATATAGGTTCTTGAATTGCGTTGATAGTTATAAGCTTGTTTTTTAACGCTGGGGAGTTCATCAAGATTAGCGGGTTGAAATCCACGTTCTTCAAAC
Source organism: Rappaport israeli (assembly GCF_001888055.1). Classification (GTDB taxonomy): domain Bacteria; phylum Pseudomonadota; class Gammaproteobacteria; order Cardiobacteriales; family Cardiobacteriaceae; genus Rappaport; species Rappaport israeli. The sequence continues at coordinate 87,736 of NZ_LXHZ01000008.1, read as the reverse complement.
CATTGTGCGGTATGGGTGGTGAGAATAAATAATTTTTCAATATTCTGCTCACGTGCTTTGCATTCAAGGGTTTGCATAAGATTATCAGCACGTTGATTTTGCCGATAGTCTGGATGAATAACAACACAGGCAAGTTCTGCCATTTTTTCTTCGGGATAGGGGAATAAAGCAGCACAACCGATAATCGTGCCATCGCGTTCAAGAACGTAGAAATGCTGGATTTCATTTTCCAAATGTTCGCGTGAGCGTTTAACGAGAATGCCTTGTAATTCTAGGGGGCGGATAAGGTCGAGCAGTCCGCCGATATCATCAATTTGTGCACGGCGCAGATGGTCGTAGTGGTCGCTGGTTACCATGATGCCGACACCATCTCGGGTAAAGAGTTCACAGAGTAGCGCTCCTTCGCGGTCGCGGTCGATCAGGTGAACGCGTTTAATGCCTTGTTCGCAAGCGTGGGCAGCGGCATTTAGGCGTTGATTCATCCATTGTTCGCCGTTGAAAGTGCGCGCTTGTGCGGGGGTGAGTTGGCGTAGTTGCTCACTGAGTTTGTAATGTTCAACGCCATCGCTAACGTATATTAATTTATCAGCATGGATGTTAATGGCGACTTGGCTGGCGATGTCTTCTGCGCTTAGATTGTAGATGTAACCTGTGGGGGAATAACCCAGTGGGGAGATAAGGACGATTTCGCCTAGCTGGAGATGATGGCTAATGGCTTGAGCATTAATACGCCGTATTTCACCTGCAAAACCAAAATCTTGTCCATCAATTACGCCGACTGGTTTGGCAATAATAAAATTACCGCTGGCAACGCGTAATGCAGCGCCTTGCATAGGGGAATTAATCATGCCCATGGAAAGGGTGGCTTCAATGCGCAGACGCAAACTACCAACCGCATCAAGAATTTCAGGCATCATGGCTTTGCTGGTGATGCGTTTATTGCGGTGAAATTGAGAGGCTAACCCAGCGCGCTGGAGGTGAACATCGATTTGATGGCGCGCACCATGCACAAGAACTAAATGCACGCCTAAACTGTGCAAAATAGCGCATTCATGCAAAAATTTTTTTAAAGGTGCGGCGTTGATGTCGCCATCAAAATACAAAACAAAGGTTTTATTGCGGTGAGCGTGAATATAGGGGGCGGCTTGTAGGAAAAACTGCAGAAACTGGACGTTATTCATGGCTATGGTTAGTTTGCACTGGGGGGAGCTGCTTTTGCTTAATTTATCTAAAATACCATTGATGAATTTATAGCTTTCTTGTGCGCCAAAGCGTTTGGCAAGTTCAATGCTTTCGTTAATGGAAACGGTGGGATGAATATCAGGTCGGTTAAGAATTTCATAGGCGCCAATCCATAAAATCGCCCGTTCAACGGGGTCTAGCGTATGGAGTTTTCGGCTCATTAGGGTTTGATAATGCGCCTCTAGTTGCTCTTGGTTTTGGGTAATGTATTCATAGGCTTCATCAAAATAATGTTGGTCAATTTTTCCAAGACGGAGGTCAATAATGCGATTGTGATAAATACGCTCAGGGGCATCATCAGCTAGCTGCCATTGATAAAGCAGTTGCAGAAGTTGACTGCGTGCGCGGTGGCGTTGTTCAATGGCTTGGCGTTTGAGATTGGGTTTTGTATTCATGAGAGATGTTTAAAAGTTTAATTGTATGGGGGTATCGCCTGTTTGCATATGCCCGATAATAAAGGCTTGTTCGCCTTGCTGGATAAGGGTTTGCATAACGGCATCGCTTTCACTTTGTGGAACAATAAGCACAAACCCCACGCCCATATTGAAAGTGGCGTAGCATTCTGTGCGCTCAATATGAGCAAAAAGTTGTTCAGCTAGGGGCAGAGGGGGGATAGCGTTGGTCTCTACAATAGCGGTTAGTCCTTTACCATAGGCGCGCGGAAGATTTTCAGGTAGTCCGCCGCCTGTGATGTGCGCTAGCCCATGAATGCGGTGATGTTTTAGCGCTTCTAATACGGGTTTGACATAGATTTTGGTTGGGGTAAGAAGAAATTCACCAATAGTAGTGGGGTTTTCTGCATCAATCGGAGCTTTTAAATCAGTGAAAATTTTGCGCAATAGGGAATAGCCGTTGCTATGAAATCCTGAGGCGGCGAGCCCAATTAGAACATCCCCTGCTTGCACACGATTGCCGTCAATGAGTTGGTCTTTTTCAACAACCCCAACAGCAAAGCCAGCAATATCATATTCACCTTGCTGATAAAATCCTGGCATTTCTGCTGTTTCACCACCGATTAATGCCGCTCCTGCTTGTTGACAACCTTCTGCGATGCCTTTGATAAGGTCTGCGGCAATAGTTGGTTCAAGTTTGCCACAAGCTAGATAATCTAAAAAATATTGTGGTGTGGCGCCATGGCAGAGGATATCGTTAACGCACATGGCAACGGCGTCAATGCCAATGGTATCGTAGCGCTCAAGGGCAAAGGCAATTTTTAGTTTTGTCCCCACGCCATCTGTGCCTGAGACGAGAATGGGATGTTTATAACCCGATAAATCATAAAATGCGCCAAATGCGCCAATTTGTCCGAGCACTCTGGGATTATGCGTGGCTTGGGCAAAATCTTTGATGCGTTGAACTGTTTCGTAGCCTGCCTCTTTATCAACACCGCTAGATTTATAATCCATGCTCATACCTGCTCCTTAAATTGTTGTAAGCGATTTAGGATCTCTTGATAGGCTTGGGTGAGTGTAAGTCCATCGAGATTGCGACGGAAACGGTCTTTATCGAGCTTTTCTTGGCTTTGGCTGTCCCAAAGACGGCAGGTATCAGGTGAGATTTCATCGGCAAGAACAATGTTGCCTTGGCTATTGATTCCAAATTCAAGTTTAAAATCAATTAGGCGTACACCGCAGGCAGCAAATAGGGCGACAAGTAACTGATTGATTTGGCTGGTGAGTTCGTAAATGGTATCGAGTTGTTCATAGGTGGCGGCCTTGAGCGCGACTGCGTGGTCGTCGTTTATCAAAGGGTCGCCTAGGGTGTCGTTTTTGTAGCAGAGTTCAAAAATGGTATTGGGGGGTTCTTGTCCTTCTTCAAAGCCTAGACGTTTTGCCATTGAACCTGCAATGATGTTGCGGGTAATTACTTCTAGCGGAATGATTTGGACTTTATCGCAAAGTTGTTCGCGCTCGTTTAGACGCTGATGAAAATGCGTTGGGATGCCAGCTTGATTGAGTTGTTCGTAGAGAAGTGCGCTGATGTGGTTATTTAGAATGCCTTTGTCGGTGATGATGTCGTGTTTTGCGCCGTTACCCGCGGTGGCGTCGTCGTTGTAATGAATGATAACGCGCTCTGGGTGGTCTGTTTGATAAACGGATTTGGCTTTGCCTTGATAGAGAAGAGTTTGTTTTTGCATGAGGGGTCTCGTTGGGTTAGAGTTGAGCGTTTTGGGTTGCGCCGTAAATGAGATAGGCATTGTAAGCGATAAAGAGGATTAATAAAATCCACCTTCATAGCGGTTGATATGCGCGCGACGTTTGTAGAATTTAAAGCTCATAAACAGTAGCAGTAGTGTTAAAAAGCTCATCACGAGAATATCACGCGAGAAGACTTCCCCGCTTAGACGGATGGGATGAATAACGCCTGCAATGCCAACGACGGCGAGGGTGTTGAAAATATTTGAGCCGATGATATTGCCAAAAGCAAGGTCATGTTGATTTTTGCGCACTGCGGCAATAGTGGAGGCGAGCTCAGAAGGAGGCATGCCTAATTTATAAGCAACAACGCCTGCGCCTTCTACAAAATAATCAGCACTCCAAACTAATAGAATTAATCCAATGATGATGGCGACAATGGCTAATAACATAATTTTTCCTTGCTTGAATTTTGCTTAAATAATGAAGGCGGTTACGCGCTGTGCGGGTCGGCGATTATAGATTATGCTAGGGGTTTTTCATAGCGCTGGCGTTAGTCATGGCAGGATTGGCTGTTGATTTTGATATGCGGTGCGATGAGATAAGCCAGTGCAATATCATCAACGCAGGAGCTTTCGCCTGAAAAGACGAGGGTGTGTCCGTCTCCTTCGCGCGTAATAAGTGGGGCGTGGAAGAAATTAGCCATAATTTGAGCGTTGTGGTGAGGGGTTGTGGGGTCGTGTCGTTGTGCAACAAAAAGCAACGGCGGGAGTTGGTCGCTGACTTTGGGCGCAGCGGGGGTATCACTGCCATTGGTTGGCCAATAAAAACAGGTGTCTAGATAATCATCGTCTTCTAGTGAGGCATAGTTATCGTAGGGAGAGGCTTGATCAACTATTTTGCTCTGGGCGATATAGTCGCGACGGTTGCGGTTTTTTGGGGCATCATCAGTGCAGTTGATGGCAAAAAGTGCGATATAGCTGTTGTCAATGTAGGCAGTGTCGCTTTCATCTGTATCATCGCTATCTAAGAAATTTAGTTCATTGTAGAGCTTGGTTTTGCCTTGGCTGAGTTGGTTAAGTAGGTCAATATTATCTTGCCAGTGGTATGACCATAGGAGGTTGTCTTGCATAAGAAATAGAACATCTTCAGCACTAATGGGTTTTCCAGCATTGTCTTCAAGTTGTTGTTCGTCTATGTGTGTAAGCAGTTGGTGCAAGCTTTTATTGGGGTTTTTATTAGGGCTAAATGGGCAATTGTTTTGGCTATAACAGTACTGAACAAAGCGTTCAAAAGTTTGTTGGAATCCTTTTTCTTGGGTGATTAAGGCGCTGAAGTAGTCTTCGCTGGTGTTAACAACGCCATCAAAGATGGCAGCACGAATGGCGCTGGGGTAGCGCTCGCTGTAGCGGGTGAGGACTTTTGTGCCATAGGAATAGCCTAAAAGGGAGAGTTGTGGTTCGTCTAGCGCTTGGCGGATGGCTTCGATATCGGTTACAGCTTCGCGAGTGCCAATATGGGCGAGGAGGTCTTTACCGCTTTGTTTGATGCAGGCGTTGACGAGGTTTTTAGCGTTGTTTTCTTCGTCCTCTTCAAGCTCACAGGAGAGACTAGGGGTGCTGGGGCTAATGCCACGTGGGGCATAACCGATGATGTGAAAATAGTGCCAGAGAGCGCTATCTTCTGCTAGGTCGTTGAAAATACCTAAAAAATCAAGGCTGTGCTCCCCAGGCCCGCCTGCAATGATGAGTAGGTTGCCAATAGGTTGGTCAGATTGGGCAGGTAGACGAGTGAGGGCAAGTTCGAGAGAGGGGGAGTGGGTTGCGTTGGGATTTAGGGGAACTTCTAGGGTGGCGCATTCTAAAATATCGGCAAAATTTTCAATTGGCCAATCATTATAGGTTGTTTTGCTATCGCAGGGTTGCCAATCTAATTTTGTGTTTGGGGCGGCATGTGCGAGAGGATTGAGAAAAAAATTGGCAATAATGAAGATGAACGCGCATGGGTTGAATTTGGTTTTTAGGGTCATGGTTGTTCCTATTTGAGGCAATGAAAGGGGGAATTTTATAATTTATTTTTTATGATGTTTTGTCTATTTTTAATTTGTTAACTAAATTTACTTAGGAGAGAGAGCGCATTTTGCGATGCCGCAAGCGGCTGGCTTCTTTATAGCGGATATTGGCTTGGTCGATGAATTGCTGTTGGGCGCTGGGGTGGTGTTTGGGGTTTTTGCGACGTTTATAACTGCCATCAGGTTGCATATGCCATGCACTGGGGTCGTTGAGTTGGGTGGTGAGAAAGTAGTTGAGTTTGTGGCGGATGTGGGGCGCGCAAATGGGAATAAGAACTTCAACACGACTTTCAAGATTGCGGTGCATTAAATCCGCTGAGCCGATGAAATAGTTTTCTTGCCCTTGATTGTAAAAATAATAAACGCGGGCGTGTTCTAAAAATCGCCCTACGATGCTAATCACGCTGATATTTTCTGAAAGCCCTTCCACGCCTGCGATGATACGGCAGCTATCGCGGACAATGAGTTGCACACGACAGCCTGCTTGTGAGGCTTGATAGAGTTTGTTAGCAATATCAACGTCTTCTAGGGCGTTGGTTTTTAAGCAGATGGCGGCTTTTTTCCCTGCTTTGGCCTGTTCGATTTCGCGCTCAATATAAGACAATAGCGCGGGTTTCATTTGTTTGGGGGCGGGGAGGATTTTTTGGTAGTGGCGGTTGGGCGTGTAGCCAGTGGTGAGGTAGTTAAAGAGTTCGGTAAGATCTTCGCCGATTTCTGGCTCGGCGGTGAGAATGCCAAAATCACTATATAGGCGGGCGGTGCCACTGTGGTAATTGCCTGTGCCGATGTGGGCGTAGCGACGCAGTCCGTCATAATCTTGGCGGATAACGTGAATGAGTTTGGCGTGGGTTTTCAGTCCAACGATGCCGTAGGTAACGTGAATGCCAGCTTCTTCTAAATGATTTGCCCAGCGGATATTGGCAGATTCATCAAAACGAGCCTTAACCTCTACCACAACGGTAACTTGTTTGCCGTTATGAGAGGCATCGATAAGGTAGTCGATAATCTTAGAATCTGCGGAGGTGCGGTAAAGCGTCATTTTAATGCCAAGAACTTTGGGGTCTTGGCTGGCATCTTTTAAAAAGCGCTCAACGGAGGATTTAAACGATTCATAGGGCAGTTGAATTAAAAAAGGCCCAGAACGACGGATGGCATGGAATATGTTGTCTTCGCCATGGAGATGTTCGTGGTCTAGTGGGGTGTGCGGTGGGTCTTTGAGGTCGGGGCGATTTAGGCTATGGAGTTCGAGTAGGTCGCGTTTGGCGATAAGCCCTTGGACTTCAAAGGTATCTTTGTCTTCATTGAGATTGAGTTCGGCGGCAAGCATGCCTTTATGAATGGGGTCAATGCCACTGGCGTATTCTAAGCGCACGATAGGCGCAAAGCGACGTTCACGTAGTTCGTCTTCAATAAGCTCTAGAAGGTCTTCTGCTTTTTCTTCGTTTTTTTCTGTAACGGCATTGCGCGTGACTCGAAAGAGGTCGACTTTTTCAACAATCATATTAGGGAAAAGAAGGTCTAGATTGCTAATAAGAAGGTCTTCTAAGGTAATAAATTGAGTGTTTTCATCTTCTGTTGGCACATGAATAAAGCGCTTGCCCCCTTGTCCAACAGGGACTTTAACGCGCGCCATGGAGGTGCGATTTTTATCAGGGTAGCGAAGTTTAATCAGTAGATTGAGCGAGAGATTGGAGACAAAAGGGAAGGGATGGGCTGGGTCGATGGCTTGTGGGGTAATCAATGGATAGAGATTGGCGATAAAAACTGGCGCAGGGTGTTTTGTTGTTCGGGATTGAGTTGGGCAAAGCGGGTGATTTCAATATGGTTTTTCTTTAATTGGTTTTGAAGGGTTTGCCAGATTTTATGCATTTGGCAGATAAGTGTTTCAATTTTGGCGTATGCCTGTGTGATTTGTGTTTGCGGGGTGCGCCCATCAGCGCTGAGGCTGGTGAGATTGGCGCCAATTTGTTGTTTGAGCCCCCCAATGCGCTTCATAAAAAATTCATCAAGATTGGCATGGACGATGGCTAAAAATTTCAAGCGTTCTAATAAAGGATTATGCGGATCGTTGGCTTGTTGAAGAACGCGACTATTAAAATCAAGCCAAGTTAATTCGCGGTTTAGATAGATGCTTTGAGGGTCGGCGCTTTCAAGGTCTATGAGATTCATAATGAATTGGCTTTATTTGGGTTGATGCTATCTAGCAGGGTTTGATGGGCTTGTTGTTCTTGCGCATTGAGGGTAGCGCTGCGCCAGTTGTGAGGTTTGAGAGGCGCGGTGTGGGCGTTGCTGTGGTGAGTGTGTTGGAGATTAAAACTAAGGTCAGTTTGTCCGCCTGTGAGTTTTAAATATACCTCGGCAAGCAGTTGGGCATCTAGCAAGGCGCCGTGAAGTTCGCGTTTGGAATTATCGATATCAAATCGTTTGCAAAGCGCATCTAGGCTGTTGCGTTGTCCAGGAAATTGTTGGCGTGCGAGGGTGAGGGTGTCGGTTAGGGTGAATTGTTTTTCTAGCTTGGTTGGGTTGCCAATGAGTTTAAATTCTTGATTTAAAAAAGCTTGGTCAAAGGGGAGATTGTGGGCAATCAGTTCATCGACGCTTTGTAAATAGACGAGAAAATCATCGGCAATTTGTGCAAAGGTGGGTTGTTTGGCAAGGAATGTATCGCTTAGTCCGTGGACTTTGAAGGCTTCTTCGTCTACGGGGCGTTCTGGGTTTAAATAAACATGAAAATGCCGTCCTGTTGGACGGCGATTTTCTAGTTCAATGCAACCAATTTCTATAACGCGATGGTCTTGGCAGACGGCGCCTTTTTCAGAGCGCCCTGTGGTTTCGGTGTCAAAAATAACTTGGCGCATGTTTATTCAATGGGCTGTATTTGGCGGCGGCGGATATGGAGTTCGCGCAATTGTTCCTCGCTCACTTCCGCTGGGGCGTCGGTGAGTAGGCAATAGGCGGTTTGCGTTTTTGGAAATGCCATTACATCACGGATAGAGCTGGCTTTTGCCATGAGCATAATAAGGCGGTCAAGTCCAAAAGCAATGCCACCATGCGGAGGGCAACCGTATTTGAGCGCATTGAGTAGGAAACCAAATTTTTCTTGTGCTTCGTCAGCGTCAATGCCTAGACTTTTGAAAACGCGCTGTTGCATCTCTTGGCGGTGAATCCGAATCGAGCCGCCGCCAATTTCTGTGCCATTTAGCACCATATCATAGGCGCGTGAGTTAACTTTGGCTGGATTTTGGTCGAGTTCGTCGAGGTCTTCGGTGTTGGGTTGGGTGAAGGGGTGGTGCATGGAATACCAACGGTTGGTCTTTTCATCAAACTCAAACATGGGGAAGTCGGTAACCCATAAGGGCGCCCATTCATGCGTGAGTAGGTTAAGATCATGCCCGATTTTTACGCGTAATGCGCCTATGGCATCGTTTACAATGCTGGTTTTGTCTGCGCCAAAGAAGATAAGATCGCCATCTTGTGCTTGAACACGCGCTATGATGGCAAGGGCTACTTTATCTCCTAAAAATTTGACGATGGGCGATTGTAGACCTTCCACGCCTTGGCTGAGGTCGTTTACCTTAATATAGGCAAGACCTTTTGCGCCATAGCGTCCAACAAATTGAGTATAGGCATCAATTTCTTTGCGCGTGAGTTTGCCACCTTGTGGAATGTTAAGCGCAACAACGCGTCCATTATCTTGTTTTGCAGGGGTGGCAAATACGTTGAAATCACAATCAGCTACCAAATCATCAATATCTTGCAACTCTAGCGGAATGCGCAAATCAGGTTTATCAGAGGCGAAACGGCGCATGGCTTCGGCATAGGTCATGCGTGGGAAGGGCTCATCTAAAGAAACATCAAGATGGTCTTTAAAGACACCGCGCATCATCCTTTCCATTAAATCCATTAGGGTTTGTTCGTCGATAAAAGAGGCCTCAATATCGAGTTGAGTAAATTCTGGTTGGCGGTCAGCCCGTAAATCTTCATCACGAAAACAGCGCACGACTTGATAGTAGCGGTCAAATCCGCTCATCATGAGCAGTTGTTTGAAAAGTTGTGGCGATTGCGGTAGGGCGAAGAATTTGCCTGCATGTGTGCGCGAGGGGACGAGATAATCACGCGCGCCTTCGGGCGTGGCTTTAGTGAGCATGGGGGTTTCAATATCTAAAAAGCCATGTTCATCTAAGTAGCGACGCAATGAGGCAATCACCCGACTGCGCAATATGAGATTTTGCTGCATGGTTTGGCGACGCAAATCGATGGTGCGATGGCGTAGGCGCACTTCTTCAGAAAGGTCTTTGTCATCAAGTTGAAAAGGTGGGGTTTCAGAGCGCGATAAGATGGTCAGCTCTTTTGCGAGAATTTCAATTTTACCGCTAGTGAGGTTGGCGTTGGTTGTGCCTTCAGGGCGGGGACGAACTTTGCCTTCAATGGTTAAGCAGTATTCATTGCGCACTTGTTCTGCGTTGGCAAATGCTTCTTCTGTGTCAGGGTCGATAACAACTTGCACAAGTCCTGAGCGGTCGCGTAAATCAATAAAAATAACGCCGCCATGGTCGCGACGACGATGAACCCAACCGCTAACACGGACGATTTCACCGTTTGCTTGTTCTGTTACTTCACCACAGTAGTGCGTTCTATAGTTCATTGTGTTTTCCTATCGCTAAATCGAAAATAGATAAAAAATAATAGACTGGTTAGACTGAATGCTCCGAGAAGGGCGCTATAAACAATGAGTGTGTTCATGCCGAGAAAATCGTTATGAAACAATTGCTCAGGAAGATGTATAAGATAATCAGACCAACTTAAATATAAGCGCATAATCTCAGGTGCAAACCAATAACTTAATGCTAATCCCAAATAACTACCCATTATCATGCCAATCAGTGTTAGACAGGCGATACTGAGTAGGCGTTTGATATTGAGCGTTCTATTAGGCATGAGGCTTGCAAAAAGCTAGAGATTATACCGCTTTCAGAGTTAATGTATAGGGTGGCGCTTAATGCAGAGAATTCAAAGACGGCGCAAAAAAATCGGCGCCTGATAAAGCGCCGATGGTTGGGAGCGTTTATTATAAAATTAGTTTAGCGCTTTTCCGCCCATAAAGCCGATATGGTTTTGATCAAATTGATAGCCATTAATGGTTTCGCCTGTTTTATTGATTTGCTTTAAAACGCCTGAAATCTCTTCAGCGTTTTCGCCATAAAGTCCAGCGTTGTAGACCCAGTTTTCGCCTGTGCCAGTTGCGCCGCCTTCAAGTTTATTGCCTTGTAATTTGGCTTCGTTTAGGCTGAATTTGCCATGTTTTCCGCTTTGTAGTTCCCCTTTACCAATTTTTTTATCAAAATCGATGGTGTAGCTAAATTCGCCATTTTGCGTGCTTCTGTCAAATACTGTGCCGACGTATAAGGCGGTGCCTTTTTCGGGCATGTGTTTTACAGGAATACCGCTATAAAAGCCTTCACTGCCTAGGTTGTGATAAAGATTGGCGGCAAAAGAATGTAACCCTTGATAGCTTCGTAAGTGTCCTTCGCTTTTCTTTTGTTTGTTTAGGGTTTTTGTATAGGGTTGGTCATTAAATCCAGATTCAATGATGTGTCTAAAATCAAGGGAGGCATAACCATCGGCTAATCCTTCGCTTAGTGTTTTGCCATTGACAATCACTTTTTCGCCTTGTTTATAGTTTTGGTTGTGGTCTAGAAATATTTTGGCGCTATCGAGATGGGCAATTCGCGCCAGTTCTTGAGGAGTTTGTTGGGGGATTTGGGGAGGGGTTTGTTGGCTCATGTCGTGATTGTTTGAGCCACCGCAAGCGCTTAATCCTAAGGAAAATGCGCAGGCGAGGGTTAGGGGTAGGGGATTTTTTATATTAAACATGTGCGACCTCTAATAAGCTAAAAGGGGGGTCATGATACCGAAATTTCTGCTTGGGCGGTGGATTTTTCTGTTGGCTTGACAGAGGATAAATTGCTCGTAATGATGGCGATTTTAACCACACTACTAGAGGAATGTATGCAAAGAAGACGTTTAATTAAATTAGGGGCGGGGAGTATTTTGGGCTTGAGTGTGGCGCGTTTGTCTTGGGCGGAGGTTTCGGCGGCGGCAAATCTGCGCATTATTGCAACGACGGATGTGCATAGTTTTTTAACCGATTTTGATTATTACCGCAATGAGACAACCGATAAATTTGGCTTCACACGAGCCGCGACATTAATTGCTAAAGCGCGTGAGGAGGTGGTTAATAGTGTGTTGGTGGATAATGGTGATTTGATTCAGGGCAATCCAATTGCAGATTATCAGGCGGCTGTGGGGCATGAAAAAGGAGAACCGCATCCTGCGGTGATGGCGCTTAATGCAATGAATTATGATGTGGGCGGTTTGGGCAATCATGAATTTAATTATGGGTTGGATTATTTGGATACGGCGACTTCGCAGGCTAAATTCCCAATTATTAACACCAATGTGATGCGTGCGGATACGGGAGAGCCACGCTATCAGCCTTTTTGGATTGAGAAAAAATGTTGCTAGATGAAAACGGCGCGCAACAGGAGATTCAAATTGGGTATTTGTCTTTTGTGCCGCCGCAGATTATGTTGTGGGATAAGGGGCATTTAGACGGTAAGGTTGTGGTGCAAGATATTGTGCAGTCAGCGAAAAGTTATGCGCCTAAGCTTAAGCAAATGGGGGCGGATATTGTGATTGCTTTGGCACACACTGGGTCTTCAAGTGAGCCTTATGAGGTGGGCGCGGAAAATTGCGCGTTTTATTTAGCGGATGTGGCGGAGATTGATGCGGTGATTTTTGGGCATGCGCATCGGTTGTTTCCGCATGAGGAATTTGCCGAGGTGGAAGGGGTCGATATCAAAAAAGGTACGGTTTACGGCACGGCGGAATCTATGGCGGGATATTGGGCTAATCATGTGAGCGTGGTGGATTTGTCGTTGGCAAAACATGAGGGTCGATGGGTGGTGATGGACGCGCGTGCGCAACTCTATCCAATCTATGATGCGCAAAATAAGGTGGCGCTTACACAAAATCACGCGGAAATGGCAGCATTATTAGCGCCTGTGCATGAGAAGACGTTGGCTTATGTCTCTCAGTCTATTGGGCGAGCCAGTGCGGATTTATTTAGTTATTTGGCGTTGGTGCAGGCTGACCCAACGGTTGGCATTGTCAATCAGGCGCAGACAGACTACGCGCAAAAAGTGATGGCACAATTGCCCGAGTTGGGTGGATTGCCCGTGTTAAGTGCGGCAGCGCCCTTTAAAGCGGGTGGGCGTAAAAATGACCCTGAAGGCTATACGCAAGTAGAAAAAGGCGCCTTGACGTTGCGCAATGCAGCGGATTTGTATCTCTATCCTAATACGCTGGCTGTGGTGAAAATTACAGGCGCGCAATTGAAGGAGTGGTTGGAGTGCAGTGCTGGCATGTTTAATCAGATTGATAAGGAGAGTACACAACCTCAGACGTTGATTAATTGGGAGGGGTTTAGAACGTATAATTTTGATACGATTAGTGGCGTGCGTTATCAAATCGATGTAACGCAGCCTGCGCGCTATGATGGTGATTGTCAGTTGATTAATGCTAATGCAGAGCGGATAGTGGGGTTGTCGTATCAGGGGCACGCGGTGTTACCTGAGGAGGAATTTTTAGTTGCAACCAATAATTATCGCGCCAATGGGGGTAAGTTTGCAGGGACTGGGAGTGAGCAAATTGTGTTTTCCGCCCCTGATGAAAATCGCCAGATTTTGGCTAATTATATTAGCGAGCAAACGCGGTTACAGGGTGAGGTTAATACAGCGCTGGAGAACAACTGGCAGATTGCGCCCATTCAAACACAGGTGCCGTTGGATGTGCGTTTTGAAACAGGCGCAAGCGCGCAAGCAGAGGCGTTTATTCAAGATAATGCGCATTATCCGTTAGAGCGGGTGGGGCAAGACGAATTGGGATTTGCTATTTATCGCATTGATTTGCGCGCAAGTCGTTAGGTTGAGATTTTGTTGACGGAATCGGCGCTGATGGGCGCCGATTTTTTTATGCGTGTTGCAAACGCGGTTGGTTAGGGCGTTAGAAGCGCATGCAGGCGTTTTATGAGCTCATCGGCGTTGTCTTTGCTAAAAATAAGCGCGGGGACAAGGCGGATAACTTTTTCTGCAGTTACATTTAAAACAAGTTGTTGTTCATGCAATGCTTTATGAGCAAGCTGGTCAATGCTTTGTTTGAGTTCGATGCCGAGCATGAGCCTTGTCCGCGGATTTCTACAATATTGGGATGGGCGTTAAATTGTTGTTGCAGTTGGCTGAGGAGGTAGGCGCCTACGGTTTGGGCGTTTTCGATTAGTTGGTCGCGTTGATAAATCTGTAGGAGGGTGTTGACGACGTGCATAATCAGCGGCGAACCGCCAAAGGTGGTGCCATGGTTGCCAGCTTGAAAGAGTTCGGCGGCAGAGCCACGCGCTAAACAAGCGCCTACTGGGAGTCCGTTGCCCAGTCCTTTGGCAAGGGTGAGTACGTCGGGGGTAAGGGAATAATGTTGATACGAAAACCATTTGCCCGTCCGTCCCATGCCTGCTTGGATATCATCAATTATCATCAGCCAATTGTGTTGGGTGCAAAGTTGGCGGATGTGTTGGATAAATTGAGGGTCGATTAGATGGATGCCACCTTCACCTTGTACGCATTCTAAGAGAATGGCGACGATGTTTGCATTGTCAGATACGCGTATAAGCGCTTCGAGATCGTTATACGGGAGGTGGAGAAATTGGGGAAGCAGTGGGGCAAAACCTTGCTGGATTTTGCTATTGCCTGTGGCGCTCATTGCGCCAAAGGTGCGCCCGTGAAAGCTATGAGTGAAGCTAATCACAATGGGATGCTCGATGTTGTGTTTGCGCGCGTGTAGGCGTGTGAGTTTAAGCGCGGCTTCGTTGGCTTCTGTACCAGAATTGCAAAAAAAAGCGCGTTGCATGCCGCTGAGTTCGCAAAGGGTTTGCGCGGCTTGTTCTTGTGCAGGGATAGGGAAGAGGTTGGAGGTGTGCCATAGGGTTTGCGCTTGGTGATAAAGTGCTTGGGTGAGTTCGGGGTGTGCGTGCCCGAGTCCACAAACGGCAATGCCTGAGAGCGCGTCTAGGTAGGCGCGCCCGTCATTGTCGTATAACCAAACGCCTTCACCTTTGACAAAGGTTTGATTGAGGCGGTTGTAGGTGTGCATAAGGTGGGTCATGGTGGCGCTCTTTTTCATTGTTGGGAATTTGTGTATAGTAATCACTCCTTATAGAAAAACCAAGAGGTGGCGATGGATACGGTAGCAAGAATTAAAGAGCAATTAGAGCAAAATCCTGTATTGTTATATATGAAAGGGACGCCGCAATTTCCGATGTGTGGCTTTTCAGCGCGTGCGGTGGCGTGTATGAAGGCAGAAGGTCAGCCGTTTGCTTATGTCAATATTTTGCAAGACCCTGAAATTCGTGCGCAATTGCCTAAATATGCCAATTGGCCAACATTTCCGCAGTTGTGGATCAAGCAGGAGTTGATAGGCGGTTGCGATATTATTGAAGAAATTCATGAAAATGGTGAGCTTGCGCAATTGCTTCAGGATATTGAGTGGCCGTCAGCGCAGGAGTGATGCGTTAGGCTAATGGAGTGATAAATAGATGAAGCCTCTAGTTTTTAGGGGCTTTTGTTTTACTGGGATAAAGGTGGTGGGATGAAAAAGTTAATGAAGTGGGGAGCGATTGGTTTAGTTGTGGGCTATGCGGTGGTGGCTTTGGGGGATGGCTTATGCAGTTGGTGGGCAACTATACGCGCAGGTTAGCCAGTTTTTTAGCGCAAAAGAGGTGGTGTTGGTACAGACGGCGCAAGGGCATTTGGTGGCGGCGCTTAAGGCTTATGATAAGGGGATTTTATCCTCTAATGCAGAGGTGGCGGTGTCGTGGCATCGTGAGGATGGGGTGGTGTTTGCTCAAGATTTTGAGCTGGTGATTGAGCATGCGCCGTTTAGCACAACGCTATTAGATTGGTTTGTGGTTAAGGTGCAGGGGATTACGCCGCCAAAGGGAGAGATTGGCGAGCTGTTGCCACAGGATTTTATCCATGCGCGCTTTTCCAAGGCGGTGTTTGCTTCTATGACGGATCAATTACAAGTGGAATTAACGCCTTTTGTGCGGTCTTTGCCAGAGGATATGGTGTTTGATTTTAAGGGGATGCAAGGGCAATTTGTGGGGTCGGTGTTTGATTTAGGGCGCTCAGAGTTTCAGTGGCATGGGAATGGATTGGGGTTGACCTCACAACAGCAGCAGTGGGAGGTAGAGCCTTTTACGGTATTAGCACAACCATCACAAGCACAAGCCATACAGCTGGATTTACCGCATTTTGCGCTGGTGTGGGGAAATGCTGGGCAAGAAGAGCGCTGGTCGGTAGCAATTGAGCAGGCAAGGGTGCGGGCGCAGGCGTTAGCAGACGCTCAACATGAAATGCCATGGGTGGAATTTGAAGCGCAGGCACTTACTCTAAACACATACGAGAGGCAAGCGATGCAAAACTTAAATGCCGCATTTGGCTTTTATCCGCAAGATTTAGGCGATTATGCCTTGAAATGGTCGCTTAAGACAGATTTCACGCTCTCTGATGCGCTGGTTAATCATGGATTGGCGCAGGTGGTGGTAGCGCAGCTCAATGAAGTGGAGATGCAGGCGTTGTTGTATCCTTTTGAGGGCAAATGGTTGCAGGCGCGCTTAGCCAATCAGCTACCGCAGTTGGCGCAAGGGTTGGCGAGGGGAGGATTGCCGTTGTTGCAGGATTGGTTGTATGGGTTGATGCGTGAAAATAGTTTGAGCCAACCAATGCAGGCGGATTTGGCGCTACGCTTGGCAAAAGATGGGCAAGATAAAATGAGTCTACGCGCAAGCATTGAGGAACATTGGCAAAGTGAGAGGCAATGGCAAGAGGCGATGCAAAATCATGAGCAAGTATGGAAGAAATATTTATACGGTAGCACAATAGAATTGGCGATGGATAAGCGCTTGATGAAGAAAATATTTTGTTCTTCTGCAATGAAAACGTCCTTACTTTGTAAGGCGCAACATTGGTTGGGATTTCAGTGGTCGGGTCAGGAGGTTGCGCAACTAAAAGCACAGATTAATCGAGAGGCTATTTTACTTAATGGGCAACGAATTTTGCTTAATGGACAACGGATTTTGTAAAAATAGCGCAGAGGGAGGAGGATTAGAATGAAAGCGGTGGTATTGGCTTTTTTTCGCGTAGGGGTGTTGCTATCGGCAATGGGCGCTGGAGCAGCATTTTTAACTTTGGAAAATGTGCAATTGGGTTTTATTTTACTGGGGTTGATTATTGTGCATTTGGTTATTGCGATGTGGACGGCTAATAAAGCCACCAGTTATACCGCCTATGAAGAATGTTTTGCAGATATTGTAGGCGATATCATGGGTTATAGTCTTTTAGTCTTGGCGCTGGTGGCGTGGTTTGTTGCGCCATTTTATGTGGTTATCCCCATTACGTTGATGCATTACTACATGATTATGGGATTTCTAGCGGTGATGATGTGCATTGCGCTTTTTGAAATGATGATGACCATTCGCGCGTGTTTGATTGCACTTGAGCGCCAAAATCCTGTTGCAGCTTCTGGCGCATTCAATTAAGTAGAGGTTAACAATGAGATTGCAGATAATAAGTGAAAGTTATTATTATTTCAGAAATCTAATTGCTACTGCTAAATCAAATAAGATTGTTTCCCATTAACTTTAAAAATCAATTAAAAACAATAGGTTAAAAATAATCTTTTTATCTGGATAATCATTTATCATAAAAATTTGACAGCCTAAGGAAAGATTCTATACTCAGCGCCTTTTAACCCTTATGGAGAATTTTATGAAAGGCAATCAAGAAGTTATTGACTATTTAAATCAGCTAATCGCAGGTGAACTGGCAGCGAGAGACCAATATTTTATTCATTCGCGCATGTACGCTGAATGGGGTTATAACAAATTATTTACAGCGACTGACCATGAAACCGAGCATGAAAAACAACATGCAGATACGATGATTCGTCGGGTGTTAACACTTGAAGCCACGCCTGCTTGCGCCCCTCATGAGCTTAATATAGGCCGTGATGTTAAAAGCATGTTGGAAAATGATTTGGCGCTTGAATATAACGTGCGCGATGCGCTTAAAAAGGGCATTGCATTGTGTGAAAAGCATCAGGATTATGTTACGAGGAATTTACTTGTCGCGCAGCTAAAAGATACAGAAGAAGACCATGCGCTCTGGCTTGAGCAACAGTTGCGCCAAATTGAGCAAATGGGATTGCAAAATTATCTGCAATCACAGCGCTAAATCAAGGGGGATACTATGAATATTCAACCACAGGTCAATGAAACGCTGAATCAATTGTTGCGCTATGAATTGACAGTGATTAATCAGTATTTTCTTCATGCGCGCTTATTAAAACACTGGGGCTATAAAGGACTTGGGCAGCGCATTTATAAGCAGTCTATTCAGGCGATGAAAAATGCAGATGATTTAATTGAGCGCATTTTTTTACTCGAAGGGTTGCCCAATTTGCAAGACCTTGGCAAGTTGTTAATTGGTGAGGATATAAGCGAAATATTGTCTTGTGATTTGAACATTGCTAAGGCTCAGCATGAGGCGCAAGTTAAAGCGATTGCGCTATTAGAACAGGCGCAGGATTATGTGTCGCGGGCGCTGATTGAGGCGTTTGTAGAAGAGCAAGAAGAATATATTGATTGGTTAGAAACACAGCAAGAAAGCATTCAATCTATTGGCTTGCAGAATTATTTGCAGCGCGCTGTGGATTATGCGGAATAATTGCTGTGATTAGTTTGTAAATAATTTTTAAAAGCCACTGTTTTTAGTGGCTTTTTTTATGAACGGTTTTTTTGGGATAGGGCAGTGGTGGAATAGGGGACAGGCGCGTTTGAATCTCTTGCCACGTCCAAAGACGAAAATTTGGGTGTGCATCTAGTCCAACGTCTAATGCAGCGCCTTGTAATTGCAGGGCGCCGTGGGTGTGTCCATATAAATGCCAGCTGCCACGTTGGGCGTCGCGCCATTGGGCAATGGGGTAGTGGCATAGGACAATGAGTTGATTGTCGATTTTTTCTTCGTGGTAGGGTTTAACCCATTTAAAGCGCTCTTGCAGATAGGGATTGGCGAGAATTTGGTCATCATGATTGCCTGTAATCAGGCAGATTTCACCGTTGAGTTCGGCAAGTAGACGGAAGGTTTCCGCTTGGGTGCCAAAGGAGACGTCGCCTAGAAGATAAACGCGGTCGGTTTTTTGCACTTGCGCATTCCATTGCGCACAGATGGCGCTATTCATGGCGTGGGCGTCGGCAAAAGGACGGTTGCAATGGTGGAGGATATTGCGGTGAAAAAAATGAGGGTCGGAAGTGAAAAAATAACGCATGATGGTTTTTAGCTAAAAATTTGAGAGATTGTAGCCGATTTGATGGGGGTTGTGAGGGTTAGAGTAGGATGGCGGTGTTGGGGGTGGTTTGGCGGATGAGTTCGTAGGTGGCGATGGCGACGCTGTTGGAGAGGTTGAGGCTTCGGGAGTTGGGACGCATAGGGAGGCGTAGGGTTTGCTCTTGGCTGAGGGTTTGGTGGATTTCTGCGTTCAGTCCGTGGGTTTCGCTGCCAAAAAGTAGGAGGTCGTTGGTGCTAAATTTGGCGCTGTAGAGGCTTTGCTGGCTTTTAGTGGTAAACGCCCAAATGCGATGTTGGCGGGTGCTGTGGTAGAAGCTTTGCCAGTCGGGGTGGTGATGAATGTGGGCAAATTCTTGATAGTCGAGTCCAGCACGGCGTAGGCGTTTGTTATCCCAAGTGAATCCTAGGGGATGGATGAGATGGAGTTGGGCGCCTGTATTGGCGCAAAGGCGGATGATGTTGCCAGTATTGGGGGGGATTTGGGGCTGAAAAAGGGCAATGTGCATGATAGATTGTGGAGGTTATAAGAGGGTGGGCATTATAGATTGTCTTGCTTTGACTACCAAACGGTTATGGTGGGAATTTTTTAAAATTTAGGTGGAGAATTGTGCTCGATTGGTTAAAATGGCGCGGTTTATTTTGTAAACGGTTTATTAGATTGTTTTGTAAGGAGGATGTTATGTTGAAGGTTTTTTCATTGGGTTTGGCAGCGGTTGTTTTGGTGGGGTGTGTGTCTTCGCCTCAGGTGAGCAATGAGGGGAAGGTATTAAATGCGCAAGCCCCTGATGCACCAGCTTATTCAGCTTTGGATCAAGGTTCGATTATTACTTCTGGACACAGGCAGTATCGGGCGCAACCTTCTGCGGGAGAGCCACTAAAAAATGCGGCGCGTGGAACGGTAGTTGGTGGGGTGGCTGGAAATCTTTATGGTGGCAATTCTACTAGCACGGTCTATGGCTCTGTAGGCGGTGGGTTGATTGGTTTGGGAATGGGGATGTATGCGCGTTAATAGGCGATTTTTATAAAAGAATAAGCGCTGGCTTTTGAGCTGGCGTTTTTTTTGGGCGGCGTTTGATGCGCTCTAGTAAGAGGCATTGGGTGGTTAGGGGGTAATGGTGTCAAGGAGGGTTTGGGTGTGGGCGATTTGTTGTTCTAGGGTTTCTGGGCTGGGGTCTGGATGGTAGCTGAGGCTGTTTTGTGTGCGCATTTTGTATTGTGCGTGGTCATTTTGTAGGCGTTGGAAGAGGGCGTTGGTGTTGAGGTTGGGTTGGTCGTTAAACTGGATTTCGCTATGGTCTTGGTGGATATGAAGGCGGGTGATGCCTAGGATTTTGGCTTGCAGGCGGAGGTGGTTGTGGGCGATGAGGTGGCGGGCAGCGGGGGGGAGACTGCCAAAGCGGTTGATAAGTTCAATGGTGAGGGTGTCTATTTGGGAGTGGGTTTTGCTGGTGGCGAGGCGTTGGTAGTAGCTTAGGCGGATTTGTGGGTCGTGGATGTAGTTGGCAGGTAGAAGGGCGGGTTCGCTGAATTCTATTTCTAGGCGGTTGGGTTCGCTGAGTTCTTGTGGGGGTTGTCCGTTTTTGAGTGCTTCAACGGCGCGCTCTAGGAGGTCAAAGTAGTAATGAACGCCGATTTGTTGGATTTGTCCACTTTGTTCGCTACCAAGGATTTCGCCTGCACCGCGGATATCAAGGTCATGGCTGGCTAGAAGGTAGCCTGCGCCTAGGGAGTCGTGGCTGATGAAGGCTTCAAGGCGACGTTGGGCGTCTTTGCCTAGGGTTTGCCATGAGGGGGTGAAGAGGTAGGCGTAGGCTTGGTGGTGGGAGCGGCCTACTCGTCCGCGGAGTTGGTGGAGTTGGGCGAGTCCGAGTTTATCGGCGCGGTTGATGAGAATGGTGTTGGCGTTGGGGATGTCAATGCCTGATTCGATGATGGTGGTGGCGATGAGAAGGTCGTAGTGGCGGTTGTAGAAGTCTTGCATGATTTGTTCGAGTTGGCGTTCGGGCATTTGTCCGTGGACGATGGCGATGCGTAGGTTGGGTTGATTGTCTGCGATGGTGCGGGCGATGCGTTCGATGCTGTCGATGTCGTTGTGTAGGAGGTAGATTTGTCCTCCACGGCGCAGTTCTCGTTCGCAGGCTTCTTCAATGGTGGCTAAATTCCATTCGCTGATGATGGTTTGTACGGATTGGCGTCCGCTGGGTGGGGTGGCGATGATGGAGAGGTCGCGTAGTCCTGAGAGGGCGAGGTTAGGGTGCGTGGGATTGGGGTGGCGGTGAGGGTGAGGAGGTTGACGTTGGCGCGTAGGCTTTTTAGGCGCTCTTTGTGGCGTACGCCAAAGCGTTGTTCTTCGTCGATAATGACGAGTCCGAGGTTGGCAAATTGTACGTCTTTTTGTAGGAGGCGGTGGGTGCCTATGATGAGGTCAAGTTGTCCGTTTTTTAGTTTCTCTAGGCTGGCTTTTTGTTCTGCCGTGCTTTTAAAGCGTGAAACGAGGTTGATGGTTAAGCTGTAGTCGGCAAAGCGGTCTAAAAAATGGTGATAGTGTTGGTTGGCTAGGAGGGTGGTGGGGGCGATGAGGGCGACTTGTTGTCCGCCTAGGACGCTGGCGTAGGCGGCACGCACGGCAACTTCTGTTTTACCAAAGCCGACGTCGCCACAGATGATTCTGTCCATGGGGCGCTCACTTCGAAGGTCGCTGAGGACGGTTTGGATGGCTTGAGTTTGGTCGGGGGTTTCTTCGTAAGGGAAGTTGTCGGCAAATTGTTGCAAATCTTGTGGGTCGTAGTCGATGGCGATGCCTTGGGCGTTTTCTCGTTGGGCGTAGATTTCTAGGAGTTCGCTGGCGGTGTCGCGGATGCTTTGTTGGATTTTGCGTTTGCTTGTTTGCCATTGTTTGCCGCCAAGTTCATGGAGGGGGGCGGTTTCTGGGTTGGCGCCACTGTAGCGGGTAATGAGGTCTAGGTCGGTGATGGGGACGTAGAGGGTGCTGCCTTTGGCGTATTCGATGCGCATGAGTTCGTCGCTTTCTGGACTTAGGCGGGTGAGTCCTTGATAGCGTCCAACGCCATGGTCAATGTGGACGATGGGGGCGCCTAGGCTGAGGGTTTGTAGGCTTTCGATTTGCGCGCCTGCGTGGGGGTTTTTAGATTGGTGGAAGTTGGGGGTTTGGTGTCCTGCATGGAGGTCGGCTTCGGCTAGGTGGGTGGCATGAGGGCTATGAAAGCTGTATTGCAGGGGGGATTGTATGAGGGTGAGCTGGGCGGGGCTTTGTTCTTCAAATGGGGGGGTGATGTCGAGTAGTTGTGGGTTGAGTTTTTGTTTTTGTAGTTTCTCTAGCCAGTGTTCGCGGTTGCCTTGGCTGGTAAAGTGGAGAAAGAGGGGTTTGCTGGGGTGGTGTATTTGCTTGAGCCATTGTTGTTTGCGATCGTATTCGTCGCCGCTAAAGTCGATGTTGTCTGCGCTTGGGTGGTAGGGTTGCGCGGGGAGGGTGTTGAGGTGGGTCTGTATGACGTTGGGGCTAAACCATAGCGCTTCGGGGGCGAGGAGTTGGTTTTGGCGGAGTGCGTTGAGGCGTTGGTAGCGTTTTTGGCAGTAGTTGTGGTGTTTTTCTAATGCGGGTTGGGGGTCGGTTGGGCTGATGAGGTGGGTGTTGGGTGGGAGGTAGTCAAAAAGAGAGGCGGTGTCGTCAAAGAAGAGGGGGAGGTAGTATTCGAGTCCTTGGAGGGTTTGTCCGTCGCTGATGCGTTGATAAAGGGGGCTGTGGATGATGTTCTCGCCAAGTTGTTGGCGGGCGCTTTGGCGAAAACAGGTGCGCCCTGTTTGGGTGAGGTCGAGTTCGCTGGTGGGTAGGAGGCTGAGGCTTTGGTGTTTTTGGTGGGTGGTTTGGTCGTCTAGGTTGAATTCGCGGATGCTGTCTATTTGGTTGTCAAGCCATTCTAGGCGGATGGGGTGGCTGGCGTTTAGGGGGTAGAGGTCTACAATGGCGCCGCGGGTGGCGTATTCGCCTTTGGCGTTGATGTGGGCGGTGGGTTGGTAGCCAGCGTTGATGAGGCGTTGGATGAGGGTGTCGCGGGGTTGTTGGTCGCCAACGCTTAGATGGATGCCGTGGCGGTCAAGATGGGTTTGGGGGGGCGAGGCGTTGTGCGATGGCGGCGATGGTGGTGATGACGATGCCATGCTGGCGGGTGGGGAGTTCGGCTAGGGTGCGCAGCGTTCGCCAATGAGGTTGGGGTGGGGGGAATATTGGTCGTAGGGGAGGGTTTCCCAGTCGTTAAACCAATAAATGGGGTAGTTTTTGGGTAGCCAAAAATGTAGGTTGTGGCGCCAATATTCTGCCCATGGGGTGCTGGGGGCGAGCAGGAGAATGGGGTGGTCGGTGGTGAGGCTGTTTTTGAGGTTGTAGGCGAGATGTTTGATTTGGGTGTTCATGGTTAGGTTCTCTTGGTTTTGATTGGTTGGCTTAATTGTGAAGGCGACGTTGGCTACTGGCGGGGATGTTGAGGCTTTCTCTGTATTTGGTGATGGTGCGTCGGGCGAGTTGGTGTCCTTCTTCGGCTAGGAGGGCTTGTAGGCTTTGGTCGCTTAGGGGTTTTTGGGGGTTTTCTTGGGTGATGAGTTGTTGGATGCGAGCTTTTATGGCGGTGATGGAGAGGTTGTCGCCGTCGCTGTTTTCAATTTCGTTGGCAAAAAAATAACGTAGTTCATAAAGCCCTTGTTTGCATTGTAAATATTTTCCGTTGATGGCGCGGGAGATGGTGCTTTCGTGAAGGTCTAGGCGTTGGGCAATTTGTTGACGGGTGAGGGGTTTCATGGCGCTATCGCCTTGTTGGAAAAATTCTTGTTGTTGGGCAACGATGGCGCTGGCAACGCGTCTAATGGTGTCAGCGCGTTTTTGTAGCGCGTTTAAGATGAATTTGGCTTCTTGAAATTGGGCATTTAAAAGGGTTTTGTTTTGTCCTTTACTTTGTTTGAGCAGTTGGGCGTATTCTTTATTAAGGCTGAGTTTGGGGAGGAGTTCTTCGGTGGTTTCGATGTAGCTGATGCCGTTTTTTTTCTAAAACGATGATTTCAGCTTGGTATTGTATAGGGAGGTCTGTTGGGGTGTAGTGTTGTCCAGGTTGTGGGTCAAGTTTGCGCAGGAGTTCTAGGGCGTGTTGGTATTCTTCTTCGTTGATGTTTAAGTTTTTTTTGATAAGTTGTGGGTTTTTGCCAATGTAGGGGAGATAGCGAGCGATAAGGTGTTTGAGGGTGTTGAGGTGGGGGGTGTCTGTGGGGAGTTGTTGTAGTTGGAGGGTGAGGCAGTCTTGTAGGTCGGTTGCGCCAACGCCTGTTGGTTGGCATTGGCGGATTAGTTCGAGACCTTGTTTGAGTTGGGAGATGGGGAGGTTGGCGCTTTGTGCAATGGCTTTAAGTGTGTCTCTAAAGTAGCCATCAGAATCTAAATTGTAGGCAATTATTGTGGCGGCGTTAAGCAGTGTTGGGTCGTTGCTTAGGGTGTGGAGTTGTTCGATGAGGTGTTCGCTTAGGGTTGGGGTGTGGAGTTGTTGCTCGAGGAGTTCTTGGGAGTCGTAGGAGGGGTTTGGCTCTTGCCAGTCATTTTCTGGGTCGTTGTAGGGGTCGTAGTCGATTTGTTCATCAAAATCATTAGGTTCGTCGGTGGTGGTGAGTTGGTAGGGGCTGTCTATGTTGAGCATGAAATTGTGGTTGAGGATTTGGTTGAGTTCTTGTTCGAGTTCGAGGCGGTTCATGCCGAGCAGTTCGATGGCATGCTGTAGTTGGGGGGTGAGGGTGAGTTGTTGGCTTTGTTTGAGTTGGAGGTGTTGTTTGTTCATGGCGTTAGCTGAGGCTAAAGTCGTTTCCTAGGTAGGCGCTTCTGGCTTGTGGGTTGTTGATGAGTTCCTGTGGGCTGCCTGAGGCTAAGATGCGACCTTCGCTTAAGATGTAGGCATGGTCGCAACTTTTGAGGGTTTCGCGGACGTTGTGGTCGGTGATGAGGATGCCGATTTGTCGCTGGCGGAGGTGGTCGATGATGTGGCGGATGTCGGCAACGGCGATGGGGTCTACGCCTGCAAAGGGTTCATCTAGGAGGATGAAGCGGGGTTGGGTGGCGAGGGTGCGGGCGATTTCGCAACGTCTGCGTTCGCCGCCTGATAGGCTGATGCCTAGGGTGTCGGCAAGATGGCTGATGTTGAGTTCTTGCATGAGTTGGTTGGCATATTGAAGGCGTTGTTTGCGTTTGTGGCGTCCTGTGAGTTCTAGGATGGCGAGGATGTTGTCGCGGACGCTGAGTTTGCGAAAGACGGAGGCTTCTTGCGGAAGGTAGGAGAGTCCAAGTTGGGCGCGTTTGTGTATGGGGAGGGGGGTGAGGTTGGTTTGGTCAAGGTAGATGCTGCCACTATCTGGGCGAATGAGTCCGATGGTGAGATAAAAACTGGTTGTTTTTCCTGCGCCGTTGGGCCCAAGTAGTCCGACGACTTGGGCGCTTTGCACGCTAAAGCTGGCGCCGTTGACGACGGGGCGGTTTTTGTAATGTTTAATGAGGTTGTGGGCGGTGAGTTGGCTGGTCATGAGGTTTTGGGTTGGAAGGTCATGTGGACACGGCTTCCTTGGACGATTTCTTTTTTGAGGTGGTAGGTGAGGCGCTCGCCTTGGGTGTGATGTTCGCCTTGACGAACGTGGGCTTGTTTGTCGATGGTGATGGTGGCGCTTTCAAGGTCGTAGATGAGGTGTTGTCCTTCGCCATCAATGGCTGGGTCTTGTTTGGGTTGGTAGTGAAAGGTGGCGAGATTGCCCCATGCTTCTATGTGTTCGACTTGGCTGTTGTTGAGGCGGATGGTGATTTTATCGCCTTGTAGGGTCATGGCGCCTTGGCTGATTTTGACGTTTCCTGTGTAGGTGGCGATGCCTTTTTGTACGTCATATTCACCATGGTCGGCATTGAGTTCTATGGGCAGGGTTTGAGTTTGTGCCTGTAAAGTGGGTGGGAGAAGGAGGAGGCTTAACAGTAGTTTAGAATTTAGGCGCATAGTGGCTCCGTATGGCTTGCTTTAGGGTGATGGTGGGTTGGTTGATTATCCAATGTGCGCCTTGGGCGGTGGTTTGGCTTTGGGGGGTGTTGAGTTCGATGGGGGCGTTGGTGTCGAGGGTTTGTTGCTCTATTTGATAGTTAAGTTGGGGGGTTTGTAGCCAGTATTGGCGTTGGTTGTGTTGTGTGCTTTGCACTTGTACTTGCCCTTGGAATTGGAGTTGGGTTTGGGCTTGGTTAAGGTGGGCTTTTTGGGCGGTGAGTTGGATGTGTTGTGTGTCGGGGGTGTGGTAGTCGATTTTAGGGGTGTGATAGGTGGTGGCGCGTGGGTCGTTGTAGTGCGTGAGTTGATTGGCGCTTAGGATGAGGTTGGCTTGTCCTTGAGTGTCGTAGTGTATGGATATGGGATGCTCTAGGATGAGCAGGGGGGTGTCTTGGACGCTGATTGGCTGTACTTGGGTGGGGCGGTGTTGGTTGTGCCAATACCAATAGGCGCTTAGTAGGCTTAGGGCGATTAGTGAAAAGGTTGTGTAGCGCATTAGGCGATTCCAGCACTGAGTAGGTCGTGAATATGAAGGATGCCGATTAGGCGGTTTTGCTCTAAAACTGGGAGGCTGGTGATGTGATATGTTTCCATAAGTTCTAGGGCTTGGGCTGCGAGTTGGTCTGTGGTGGTGTGATGAGGGGTGGGGGTCATGAAGGTGCTGATGGGTTGGCTTAGAAGGTCGGTGTGTTGGGTTTTTTCAAGAGTACGGCGTAGGTCGCCATCGGTGTAGATGCCAAGCAGTTGGTCATTGTCGCAAATAAGGGTTACGCCGAGTTTTTTTTCTGTGATTTCAAATAGTACTGTTTTGAGGCTGTCTTGGGGTGGCTTTTAGGGATGGCTGTTTTGGTGCGCATGAGGTCTTTGACGGTGGTTAGGAGGCGTTTTCCTAGGCGTCCGCCTGGATGAGAGCGGGCAAAATCTTCGCTAGAAAAGCGTCGTGCTTCAATGAGTGCAACGGCTAGGGCGTCGCCTAGCGCTAGAGTGGCGGTTGAGCTTGAGGTGGGGGCAAGTCCAAGGGGGCAGGCTTCTCGTTCGATTATAAGGGGGAGGTGGATGTTGGATTGTTGCGCTATGGCGCTTTGGGGATTGCCTGTGATGCTGATAACGGGGATGCTTAGGCGTTGGATGATGGGAAGAAGGGTGAGAATTTCGTGGCTTTGTCCTGAATAAGAGAGTGTGAGAAGGCAGTCTTGTGGGGTAATCATGCCGAGGTCGCCGTGTTCAGCTTCTGCTGGATGAACAAAAAAGGCGGGTGTGCCAGTGCTGGCAAAGGTGGCGGCTAGTTTGGCGCCAATATGCCTGATTTGCCCATGCCCATAACGATGAGATGCCCTTTGCAATCTAGGATGGTTTGGCAGGCGCGAATAAAATTTTGGTCTAGGCTGGCACTTTGCGCACTAATGGCTTGCGCTTCTATGCTTAGGACGTTTTGCGCAGCGATGAGCCATGGATGATTAGGGGTGGTCATAGGCATATCTTTTAATGGTCGATGGTTGATGCTCGTTTAGAGCTTGCTCGTATAGGGGGAGAATATCAGTTGGCTGTTTCCAATGAGGTTGGGCGTTGGGGAATATGTTGCGGTTAAAAGAGGTGTCTATCCAGCCAGTATCGATGATAGAAATTTGTAGGTTGTCGTAGGTGCTGTGTTCGTTATGAAGGGTGGTGATGAGTGTATGCAATGCGCTTTGACTAACGCCAAATCCATGCCAATAGGCGGGTTGTTGTTGATGTTGGTCATGGGTGGTGAATAGTATTTTAGGCTGGGCGCTTGCTTGTAGGCTGGGCAGCAGGGTTTGAATAAACCATAATGGTGAGGTGAGGTTGATTTGTAGGGTTTTTAGCCATGTTTCTGGGTCGCAGTGGATAATAGGGCGTAGATTTTCAACATACATTTGCGTGAAAATAAGACCGTCAAGGGCTGGATAATCTTCTGCAATTAGTTGGGCAAGGGTTTGATATTGGGTGTAGTCCGCTGCCCAAATATCAAAGGGAATGAGGGTATGGTCGCCGTTAAGCTGAGCATCTAGAGATTCAAGCAATAGTTGCTCTTGATCAAGTAGGAGCAAGGTATGTCCTTGTTGGTCAAGATGGCGAGCAAGCTCACTGCCTAGGTCTGAGGTAGCTGCTGTAATGAGGATGGTTTTTTTCATATTAAGGTTTTTGGATTAGGCGTTTTGAGAGATTTTTTGTGCAACAAGGAGGTAGTTCACCCCTACACGGCGACTAAGCGTTGCGGTTTTTAAGAGAGGGTGATAATCCAGTCCGCTAATCGCCTTGACGCGTAATCCTGCCTGCTCACACATATTAACAAGCTCGCTGGGTTTGATAAACCAGTCGTGTTGGTGAGTGCCTTTGGGGACGAGAGAGGTGAGGTTTTCGGCAACAATGATGGCGAGGAGATAAGCCGTGAAGGTGCGATTTAGGGTAGAAAAAAATGCAAAACCATTGTCTTTAAGAAGGGCGTGAATATCTTTTAAGATGGTGCTAGGGTCAACAACATGCTCAAGCATTTCCATGCAAGTAATAATGTCATATTTTTCATTATTTTCAACACATTGAGAGCTTGATATACAGCGGTAGTCGATATGATAAGGTTGGGTTTTTAGATGGTCTTTAGCAGTTTGAATAACTGTTGGGCTAATATCAATCCCACTGACTTTTGCACCTTTAGAGACCATCGCTTCACTTAGTATGCCTCCTCCGCATCCAATATCAAGCACTTGTTTGTTGGTAAGGTTTTGATAGCGTTCGATAAATTTTAGTCGCGCAGGGTTGATGTGGTGTAGGCTTTTATAGGGACCATTGGGTTGCCAAAACTGATGCCCATGTTGTTCAAAACTTGCGATGCTGTCATTAAGAGGCGTTTGTTGTGTTGAGTTGGGCATAATAATTCCTAGGTTGCCAGAGAAATAATATAAATTCTAACATGATTGCATTGATTTGTTTTTGCGGTGGTTAGAATAAAATCAGGGTTAAAGCGTGTGTCGTTTTAACCTGATTTGTTTGATGTCGGCAAGAAGATTTAGTTGTCTTCTTCATCTTCACCTAAATAAACCCCGTAGAGAATGAGACTGTGGTCGTCTAGACTAAAACCATGCTCTTCAGCAATTTCTTTTTGACGTCTTGCAATAATTTCATCATAAAACTCCACTACTTTTCCTGTTTTTACACAGATAAGATGGTTGTGATGATCGCCAGAGTCAATTTCAAATACGCTATGATTGCCTTCAAAATTATGGCGTTTGAGGATGCCTGCTTGTTCAAATTGAGTGAGCACACGATAAACGGTGGCAAGTCCGATATCCTCGTCAGCTTTTAAAAGGATTTTATAAACATCTTCTGCACTTAAATGCTTATCGTTAGAAGAAGTCTCTTTTTCCATAATATCTAGAATTTTCATGCGTGGGCCGGTTACTTTTAATCCAGCTTTGCGAATCTGTTGGCTCATTACAAATACTCTCGTGGTTGTTGGTTATAAAATTTGGTGTTTAATTTGTAGCCATGCTTAAGCGCAACTGTTTCATTGCTTGTTGCTCAATTTGGCGAATACGCTCAGCAGAGACATGGTAAGCATCAGCAAGAGATTGAAGAGTGGCTTTTTTGTCTTCATTCAACCATCTAGCTTGAACGATTTCACGACTGCGCTCATCAAGTTGTGCAAGCCCTTGTTGGAGCTTGTCGTGCATCAGGGTTTTTTGCTCGTCTTGTGAGGCGATATCAGCAGGGTCAACACTTTGTGCGCTTAGCCATGCTGACGGGCTGTAATCGTCGCCTTCGCTGTCTTCTGTGGGGTCAAAAGAGATATCTTGCCCGTGAATTCTACTTTCCATTTCAAAAACATCTTTGGTAGAGACGTTAAGTTCATTAGCAATATGTTGCGCTTCTTCATCGTTTAACCAAGCAATACCTTTTTTCATGCTACGCAGATTGAAGAATAATTTGCGCTGTGCTTTTGTGGTGGCAATTTTAACCATTCGCCAGTGGCGGATAACGTATTCGTGTATTTCAGATTTTATCCAATGCACGGCAAAAGAAACTAGGCGCACGCCACGGTTGGGTTCAAAGCGTTTAACTGCTTTCATCAGTCCAACATTTCCCTCTTGGATAAGATCCCCGATAGGTAAACCATAGCCACTAAAACCTCTTGCAATATGAACAACAAATTTTAAATGATGAACAATAAGCGTCTGAGCCGCTTCTAATGAATGTTCGTTGCGCAGTTTATGCGCTAAACGCAATTCCTCTTCGGCATCAAGGACTGGGATCTGACGAACTTTCGCAATATATTGTTCGATATCGGTTGCGGGGGTAAGCCATTGTTCATTAACGATGAGAGCTTGAGAAGTCGTAGATGAATTATTTTTAGTTATCATAGTATGTACCTACATTAAATTTTACTCGTTGTATAATAGCGCATTTACAAAATCCATGGCGTTAAATGGTCGTAAATCTTGCGGTTGTTCGCCTACGCCGATAAAGCGGATGGGGAGTTGTAGATTGTGCGTGATGGCAAAGAGAATGCCCCCTTTGGCAGTGCCATCTAATTTAGTAATACTGATGCCATCAATGTTCATGGCTTGGTGGAATTCTTGAGCTTGGCGCAGGGCATTTTGTCCATTACCAGCATCTATCACAAGCATGGTTTCATGGGGAGCTTGGGGGTCTAGTTTTTCTAGCACGCGCTTGATTTTTTTAAGTTCTTCCATGAGATGGTTTTGGGTGTGTAGGCGTCCTGCAGTGTCAATAATTAAAATATCAATTTGGCGGGCAATGGCAGACTGCAGGGCGTCGTAAGCAACAGAAGCAGCATCAGCGCCAGTGGCTTGAGCAATGACGGGGATGTTATTGCGCTTACCCCAAATTTGTAATTGCTCAACTGCAGCAGCACGGAAAGTATCACCTGCGGCAAGCATAACTTTTTTGCCTTGAGACTGATAATAGTGAGCGAGTTTGCCAATAGTTGTGGTTTTACCCGCACCGTTAATACCCGTCATTAAAATAACAAAGGGTTTGTGAGCCTCTGTGTTAAGAGGTTGTGCATAAGGAGAAAGGAGTTCGTGCATATGCGAGAGCATAGCTGTTTTAACCGCATCAACATCTTCAACTTCATTGCGCCTTATCAGTCCGCTAACTTTTTGAATAATTTTCTCGGTTACCTCAATGCCTACATCGGCGGTGAGTAGTTGCATCTCTAGTTCATCAACCAGTTCTTGGTTAAGCGCTTTTTTGCCTAAGAATAAGTCCGCAAAGCCATCACGAGTTTTGCTTAGTCCTTGTTTTAGGCGCTGAAGATAGCTTTTGTTTTCTGCTGGTCTTACCTCTTGCTTTAAATGTTGACTTACAACAGTATTTAAATTTTGTTGGATATGTTTTGGTAGGTTAGGGGGAAGGTTAAGATTGAAAATTGGAGTATTGGACTGTGCAGCTGGGCTGGTGTTTGTAGGCTCTTCGTCTTCTAATAAATCATCTATAGAGTATTCGTTGGTTACGACAGAATTTGGCTCATTAGTAAGAGAGTCTGCGCTATCGCTATGGTTGGATTGAAGTTGTTCGATTTGCTCATCTATGATTTGAGGTTGTGCGGTTTCTAGCTCTAGGATTTGAGGTTCATGATTTTCTTGCTCAGACTCTATATGAATCGTTTCATTAAGCTGTGGCTCATGGAACTCTTTTGAGGTTTCTTCTTTTTCCTCTATTTGGTCGGTGCTGATTTCTTCGTTGGTTTCATTATCTCTGGTGGTGTCTTTGTCAGAGGAATTAGTGAGTTTTTTAAACCATTTAAAAACCATGAGAGCTCCGTTGAAGATGGGGATTGTGGCGATGGTTGCCGATAATGAGCGCGTAATATTAAAATTATTGGCTAGCAATGTAAACGGTTATTTATTTACATAGGAAGGGTCGGATGAGAGAGATTGTGAGATTTAAGATAAATGCTAGAGTGTTATTTTTAGCGGCAGTAAGTGGGTTTCTTTGGGTGGCGTTCGGTGCGGCGACTGGACATGAGGCGCTGGCAGAACCTTTTACGCGCTATTTAGAAAAAGCACAACGTTATCACGTGGTCCATACTTTGGTGCTGTTGTTTTTGAGTTTGCAGGAAATAGATGTTTGGCACTGGTTGATGGTTTCTTTGTTTGTGCTGGGAATGGTGTTTTTTTGTGGAGCGCTTTATTTAATGGCGATTTATGCTTTGGCGCTAAATATTTTAGTGCCTATCGGAGGGGTGTGTTTTTACTGGGGTGGGCGGTGTTGGCTATACAAGCGGTAAAAATAGGGCGCAATTGAAGATTACCGTGTGGCGACGATTTAGATGCTTGAGTGAGTTTGGTGCTACACTAGGCGAGTTATTTTTGCGAGATAATATGATGTTAAAACGAACGGCAGCGATACTTTTAATGAGTTGGTCAATTGTTGGATTTTCTCAGGATATTGATAATAAAAAATTTTTTCAAAATAAAGAGGCGCTCCCTGCAGAGTATACAATTTCATCAACGCAAAAACGCGCATATCGTCTTGCAAAAAATTTATTGGAAAATCATCATTATCGCCGTTTATCAACAAAAGAGATGGCTCAAGAAATACAAGATGATTTTTTAAATGCGCTTGACCCAAGCCATTTGTATTTTTTACAAAGTGATGTTGAAGAGTTCGCAAATCGGTTGGCGCAAAATGAGGGGAGGGATGCGCAGGATGATTTGAGTTTGCCGATAGATATTTTTAGGCGTTATCAGCAAAGGTCGCGTGCGCTCAATGATTGGACGCTCGCACGATTAAATCAGCCTTTTGATTTTGGTTCTTCTGAAAGCGTTACTTATCCTGACGAAAAAACACGCAAAATGCTCCCATGGTTAGCAGATGAGCAAGCAGCGAAAGCACAGCAAGAAAAGCGCTTATTAGACCAAATTATTCATTTGAAACTGGCGGGGCGCTCGACTGAAAAAGCAATTGAGACTTTAAGTAAGCGCTATAAAAGCACTCAGAAGCAGTTAGATAAATCTAAAGTCAGTGATGTTTTTGATTCTTATATGAATGTAATGGCAAGTCGTTTTGATCCACATACGGGATATTTGTCCCCTAAAATGAGTGAAAATTTTGATATTAATATGCGCTTGTCCTTAGAAGGAATTGGCGCGGTGTTAGGTTTGAAAGATGACAAAATTACCGTGCGAGAAGTGATTACTGGCGGTCCTGCAGCTAAAACTGGAAAATTATTTATTAAAGACCAAATTATAGGTGTGGCACAGGGAACAGATGGGGAGATGGTGGATGTTGTGGGCTGGCGAACAGATGAGGCTATTGAGCTGATTCGTGGCAAGAAGGGGTCGTTGGTGCGACTTTTGGTTGAGCCTGCAAACGCTGCTAAGGGCGTGCATGAGGTGGTAATCCAACGTGATACTGTCGCACTTGAAGAGCAGGCAGCACATGCTTACGTAGAACAGATAGATGGGCATAAAATTGGAGTGATTAAGTTGCCTTCTTTTTATATGGATTTTAATGGTGCGCGAAGTGGTAAAAGTGATTTTCGTAGCACAAGCGAAGATGTGAAAAAATTGGTGCAGGAATTGCAGGCGCAAAAAGTTCAAGGGATTGTTTTGGATTTGCGTAATAATGGCGGAGGGTCTTTGTATGAAGCAGTTAAAACGGTTGGATTGTTTATTGACAAAGGTCCTGTGGTTTCTATCGCGCAACCCAATAAAAAAGCACGCGCTGAATTAGATGATGAGGCGGGGATGGTTTATGATGGCCCTTTGGCAGTTATGATTAACCATTACTCAGCCTCTGCCTCAGAGATTTTTGCTGCTGCGATTCAGGATTATCAGCGCGGAATCATCATAGGCAGGAATAGTTATGGGAAAGGTACTGTTCAAACTATGACAGATTTAAACCGCTTTGTTTCTAAAGACGTTGCACCACTTGGGTATGTTAAACATACCATTGCGATGTTTCACCGCGTCAATGGTGATAGTACAC
The DNA here is from genome assembly GCF_001888055.1 of Rappaport israeli. Classification (GTDB taxonomy): domain Bacteria; phylum Pseudomonadota; class Gammaproteobacteria; order Cardiobacteriales; family Cardiobacteriaceae; genus Rappaport; species Rappaport israeli. Next base: position 53,790 of record NZ_LXHZ01000008.1, on the reverse strand, counting down.
AGAAAAAAGGTGTGCAGGCAGATATTACTTTGCCTGAAGGATTAGGAATTGATAAAGTAGGCGAAATGGCGGAGGAGTATGCCTTGCCATGGAAAAGTATTGCAGCAGAGAAATTTATTAAAGATGGTAGAGTAAAAGAGCCATTGCTAACCTATTTAAGAGACCAACATAAACAGCGAATGGATACACTACCAGCTTTATTGCGTTATAGTGATTATATGAATAAAGTGGCTGAGCGTAATGAACAGCAAACTTGGTCTTTAAATTTTAAAGAGCGTGAGGCACAATTTAAACAGTGGAAAGATTTTCAAGATGCTTATAATGAAAGTCAGCAACAAGCATTACCTAAATTAGCATCTGATGAAAAAGTCTTAGAACAAGTTAAAAAGAGTAATGAATTTGTTGAAGATGAAGCGGATAAAATCGATTTTGTGCCTGATATCGATTTGTTTGAAGCTTTAAATGTGATGCAAGATTATATTCAATGGCTAATCCACGAGCAGTTACAAGAAGCAGCTTAATTAATAAGGAAGATTTATGACAAAGCATAAGTTAATGGCAAATGCAATTAGAGTTTTAGCAATGGATGCGGTTGAAAAAGCCAGCTCAGGTCATCCTGGCGCCCCAATGGGGATGGCGGATATTGCAACTGTTTTATGGCGAAAGCATCTGCGTGTAAATCCTGCTGACCCCAAATGGCATAATCGTGACCGTTTTGTGCTTTCTAACGGGCATGGGTCGATGTTGCAGTATGCATTGTTGCATTTGACTGGTTTTGATGTAACTCTTGAAGATATTAAGGCTTTTCGTCAGTTGCATTCTAAAACTCCTGGGCACCCCGAGGTAGATGAAACACCAGGCGTGGAAACAACTACTGGTCCTTTGGGACAAGGAATTGCTAATGCGGTTGGCTTTGCTTTGGCTGAAGCGCATTTGGCAGCACGTTTTAATAAAGAGAATCTGACCTTGGTCGACCATTACACTTATTGCTTTTTAGGCGATGGTTGTTTGATGGAAGGGGTTTCTCATGAAGCTTGCTCTTTTGCTGGAACTTTGGGCTTAGGAAAGCTTATTGCTATTTATGATAGCAATAATATTTCTATTGATGGTGAGATTGAGCCTTGGTATAGCGAAAATGTAGCAAAACGTTTTGAAGCATATGGCTGGCAGGTGATTGATGGCGTTGATGGCATGATGAGCAAGCAATCGATGAAGCAATTACCGTGGCAAAAAATAATCAAAAACAGCCCACGTTAATTATTTGCAAAACTATAATTGGTTATGGTGCTCCTAATTTGGCTGGGAGTGAAAAAAGCCATGGCTCACCACTAGGCGCTAAGGAAATTAGCGCATTTAAACAAGCATTTGATTTGCCAGATGAGCCTTTTGCGATTCCTGATGAGGTCTATAAGGTTGCAGATTTGTCAGAAAAGGGCAGTTTGGCTCAAGATGAATGGGATAGTATTTGGAGTGAATATGAAACTCGTTATCCTGAGCAAGCAAAACTTTATCGGCGTGTGATGTCTGGGACATTACCAACAGAGTTGGATGCGGTGGTGGAAAAAGCGCTAGAGCAGTTAAATGAGGAAGCTGAAAAAATGGCTACTCGTAAAGCCTCACAGCAGGCACTAGACATTTTAGCGCCTTATTTGCCTGAATTTGTTGGGGGCTCTGCTGATTTAACTGGTTCAAATAATACTAACCACAAAGGCAGTCAAGCGATTAAACCTCATGATTTTGTTGGTAATTATATTCATTATGGCGTGCGTGAATTTGCTATGGCAGCGATTATGAATGCAATGTATTTGCACGGTGGCATTCGTCCATACGGCGGAACATTTTTAGTGTTTTCAGATTATATGCGCAATGCAATGCGCTTATCTGCATTGATGAAATTGCCTGTGGTGTATGTGTTAACGCATGATTCAATTGGTCTGGGAGAAGATGGGCCAACGCACCAACCTATTGAACAGATCGCTTCGTTACGTTTAATTCCTAATTTAAATGTGTGGAGACCTTGTGATACCAGTGAAACATTAGTCGCTTGGCATGCTTCTTTAAACGATAGTACGCCAACAGCATTGGCGTTGTCGCGTCAGGGATTGCCAGCATATACACGTGATGCAAAGACTCGTGAAAATATTGCGCGTGGCGGATATGTATTGCAGGCACAAGAGAATCCTGATGTGGTTTTAATCGCCACTGGTTCTGAGGTGGAGCTGGTTATGCAGGCGGCAGAACAGTTGAGCAAAGAAGAGATTAAAGCGCGTGTGGTTTCAATGCCGTGTGTGGAAATTTTCTTAGAGCAAGAGCTCTCGTATCGTCAGGCTGTGCTGGGTGAAAACTTACCAACATTAGCTGTTGAGGCGGGCGTTGAAGATTATTGGTATAAGATAGTAGGTGCAAAAGGATCAGTATTGGGGATCAATACTTTTGGCGCTTCTGCCCCTGCTGGAGATTTATTCAAACATTTTGGGCTAACGCTTGAAAATGTTTTAGATAAGGTTCGTAGTTTGTTAAATCGATAGGAGAAGTTATGACAATTAAAGTAGGTATTAACGGCTTTGGACGTATTGGACGTTGCGTTTTGCGTGCCATTTATGAGCGCGGTTTACAAAACGAAGTGGAAGTTGTTGCAATCAATGGTCTTAAAGATGAAGGAACACGCGCGCACTTATTAAAATATGATTCAACACATGGCATATTTAAATTTGATGTGAGCGAGACAGAGAGTACATTGACTATTGATGGTCATACCATTCAATCACTTTATCATGCTAACCCAGCAGATATTCCTTGGAAAGATTTGGGTGTGGACTTGGTATTGGAGTGCAGTGGTGTATTCAATAGTAAAGCAAAAGCTTATCCGCATATTGAAAAAGGAGGCGCAAAGAAAGTATTGCTTTCAGCACCTGGTGCAAATGATGTGGATGCGACAATTGTGTTTGGCGTAAACGAAGATACATTAAAAGCTGAGCATGAAGTCGTGTCTAATGCATCTTGCACAACCAACTGTTTAGCGCCAATTGCTAAAGTATTGCATGAGAAAATTGGTATCGAAACAGGTTTGGTAACAACTATTCATGCATACACCAATGATCAGCGCATTTTAGATACTCCGCATAGTGATTTGCGTCGTGCGCGCGCTGCTGCTGTTTCAATGATTCCAACTAAGACTGGCGCTGCAAAAGCGGTTGGACTAGTATTACCTGAGTTAAATGGTCGTTTAGATGGTATGGCAATTCGCGTGCCTACTAATAATGTCTCAATTGTAGACTTAACCTTTACTGCCAGCAAAGATGTTACTAAAGACGAAGTAAACCGTGTATTGAAAAAAGCAGCTGCTGGTGATGATAATTTGGCTAAAATCTTGGATTATTCTGATGAGCCTTTGGTTTCAGTTGATTACAATCATAACGCTGCCTCTTCTACGGTAGATTCGCTTGAAACGCGTGTACTTGGTGAGCGTTTGGTTAAAGTATTGTCTTGGTATGACAATGAATGGGGTTTCTCAAACCGCATGGTTGATGTTGCCATCTCAATGATGAAGGTTTAAGCTTAAATGATAAAAAACGCTGGTTCACCAGCGTTTTTTTATGGGAGAAAGAGAATGCGTAGTTTGCAAGATATTGACGTAAAAGATAAAAAAGTATTAATGCGCTTGGATTTAAATGTGCCGATTAAAGAGGGCAAGATTACCTCCGATGCACGGATTCAAGCGGCATTACCCACAATTAAAATGGCATTAGAAAAAGGTGGCGCAGTGATGATTATGGCGCATTTAGGGCGTCCAGTTGAAGGGGAGTATGATGAGAGCTTTTCTTTAGCGCCTGTCGCATCTTATTTGAGTGAGGCGTTAGCACAAGAGGTTAAGCTGGTTAAAGATTATTTGGATAATGCGCCGCAAGTGCAATCTGGTCAGGTCGTGTTGTTGGAAAACGTGCGCTTTAATAAAGGTGAAAAGAAAAATGATGCGGGCTTGGCAAAACAATATGCACAGTTGGCAGATGTTTTTGTAAGTGATGGTTTTGGGGTGGTTCACCGTGCACAAGCTTCAACGCATGGTGTGGCAGAATATGTTGAAATTGCTTGCGCTGGTCCTTTGGTTGCCAAAGAAGTTGAAACATTAAAATCTATTTTGCTTAATCCTAAACGCCCGATGTTGGCGATTGTTGGTGGGGCAAAGGTTTCTTCTAAGTTATTAGTGTTAAAAGCATTTATCGATAAAGTGGATACGCTAATTCCGGGTGGTGGGATTGCTAATACATTTATGGCCGCTAAAGGATATAACGTTGGTAGTTCGCTTTATGAGCCTGATTTGTTAAATGAAGCGCGCGAGATGCTGGCATTAGCAAAAGAAAAAGGCGTGAATGTGGTTTTGCCCATGGATGTTGTCGTGGCTGATGAGTTTTCTGAAAATGCTAAAACAGCGACTAAGTCTATTGAAGATGTGGCAGAAAATGAAATGATTTTAGATGTTGGCCCACAAACAGCAGAATTATTTGCCCGCGTAATTAGTGAAATGCAAACCATTATTTGGAATGGTCCAGTGGGGGTATTTGAAATGAAGCCGTTCTCTCAAGGAACTCAGCGATTAGCGCAAGCCATTGCAGAGTCTGAAGGGTTTAGTTTTGCTGGGGGGGGCGATACTATCGCAGCAATTAATCAATTTAATATTGAGGATAAGGTTGATTATGTTTCTACTGGTGGTGGTTCAATGTTGGAATATATTGAAGGAAAGACATTACCTGGACTTGCAGTATTAGAAGATTGATTATTTTCTATGCACGATAATCATTACACCACCGCTTCGGTTGTCGCTATCGGTTATGGAATGGATAGCGCCAACTGCGGGGTGGTGTAACAATAAATCTAAAACAGCGTTTTTTAAGGGGGCTTTGTCATAGCTAGGTGAGCGATTGCCTTTGCCGTGAATAATAAGCCAGTATTGCAGACGATGATTTTTTCGCTCGCTGAGTTTGTCATTTAAAAGACGCAAGGCATCATTAACAAATATACCGTGCAAATCAATAATTTGATGAGGGTTGAGATGTTTGTTTTTTAAGGCATTAAATTGTGGTGCTGGGAGATTATCAAGATTAAGCGATAATGTATGTGAGGCAATGGGTCGCTGAAATTGGCGCGTGTGTTGGGCTTGAATATGGCGTTGTTGTCGATTGTTAAATGCAGTTTTTAGAAGCTGTTTAGATTTAAGCGCATCCTTATAGTGATGTTGAGGCTTTTGGGTGATGCGTTCGACTTTGCCGATGAGTTCTGCAAAGCTTAGGGGTTGGTCTTCATTCATGTACAATCACTTGATGTTCAAAAAAGGTGCTTTATCATACACTGCTTATCTATAGAGGGAGAAACCGATGAAAATTGGGATTCATGGTATTAATGGAAAAATGGGACGGGCGATTGCACACGAGTTGGTGCATTATGAAGATTGTCAGTTAGGAGCTGCGTCGGTGCGTAGTGGGCATGCGTGGGTAGATAAGGCGTTGGGAGAGGTCAGTGATTTGCCACAAAAAACATTAAAGCCCACCGCTAATATTGAGTATTTTGTCAGTCAAAGTGATGTGGTAGTTGATTTTACACGTCCTGAGGCGGTGTTGGCTTTGCTGCCGATTTGTCAAAAATTAAATAAACCGTTGTTGATTGGGACAACTGGATTTAGCGCTGAAGGGCGTAAATGGATTGAGCAGGCGGCGCAGTCAATCCCCATTATTTTAGCGGCTAATACAAGTTTGGGGGTTAATGTGTTGCTAGAGATTGTGCAACAGGTGGCAAAGGTGTTGCCAAAAGAGATTTGGGATGTGGATATTTTTGAGGCGCACCATCGCGATAAAATGGATGCGCCTTCTGGTACGGCGTTGCGGTTGGGTGAGACGATTGCTAAGGCGCAAGAAAGTGTTTTCAATGAACGCAAGCTTTATCCTTATACACAAAAGCGCAAACCTGAATCTATTGGTTTTTCAGTGGTGCGAGGCGGTGATATTGTTGGGGAGCATACGGTTTATTTTGCTAAACAAGCTGAGCGTTTAGAGTTTACGCATCGCGCAACTGATAGACGTATTTTTGCAGAAGGCGCGATTAAAGCAGCGCGATGGTTAAAAGGTCGTTCGTCTGGATTGTATACGATGGCGGATGTATTAGGGTTTGGGACTTCTAGCGAGTTATAACTTAGATTAATTGAGGATTAAATAATGCGAGTTATTAATTGGATTTTATTGATTGTTTTGGTGGTTTGGTTTGCGTTATTAGGTATTTTTAATAGTGCAAAAGTGCAATTTGATTATGTGTTTGCGTCTGCTGAATGGCCGTTGGTGGCGGTGATGACTGTATGTTTTTTATTCGGAGCATTATTAACACTACTGCTATTTGGGGTGAAGAGTTTGTATTGGAAAGCACAGGCACGCGCTTTACAGAAGCAGTTAATTGATGAGCATCGTCAGGCGCAGGAGCTTGCTGTTCAAGCACAATTTGAGCAGGTGCAAAAATCCTAGATGGGACAGTGGCTGTTAATTGTCTTGCTGCCGTTTGCGGCGTGGTCAGGGTGGTGGTTAGGTATGCGTAAGGAAGCGCGCGAACTAAGGCAAAATAAATCGCGTGCAGCATATTTTGAAGGCATTAGCCATTTGCTTAATGATGAGACTGAGCGCGCGGTTGAGGTATTTATTTCAATTGCAGATGTTGATAAACAAGCGGTTGATAATCAATTGACGCTGGGACGATTGTTTCGTAAACGCGGTGAGTTGGATCGCGCTTTGCATTTGCATCAGCAGTTAATGAAATATGAGGCGCTAGATGAGGTACTCAAGCAGGCGGTACAGTATGAGTTGTCGCTGGATTATGAGCAAGCAGGGATGATTGCACAAGCTCAGGAATTATTGGTGGTTTTGGTGAATCATCAATACCGTTTGCAGGAGACATTACCCATTTTATTGCGCCTTTATGAGAAAACTCAGCAATGGCAGGCGGCGATTGAGTTGGCGCAACTGTGGCAGTTGAGCGGTCATGGTAATTTGTCAGCCAAGGTGGCGCATTATTATTGTGAACTGGCGTTGATTATGGATTCTAGCGCTAGGGAGGAGTGTTTGGCGTTATTGCATCAGGCGTTGCAGTATGACCGCGATTGCGCACGCGCAAATTGGATTTTAGGGGAGTATTATTTGCAAACTGAGCAATATGTAAATGCGATTCATGTGTTGCAATCTATCGCTAAGCAACGCTTAACCTTACTGCCAGATGCCTTGCCAATGCTTGAGCGGTCGTATCGTGCATTGGGGCGCTTTGATGAGTATGTTCAGTGGTTAAGTTTAATTGAGGCGCGCTATCAGAAGGTTCGTTTAACACTAGCTTGTGCCAAGGTGTTGCCTCAGGCGCAAGCCGTTGAGTTGCTACAGCAACGATTGCAAAAACAAGGGAATTCCTTATTGTTTGCAGATTATTTAAATTATCGTTTGGCAGAAGCGGATAATGCGCTGGATTTACCAGCATCATTTATTCAAATGGTCGCGCCAAAGACAATTTATCAATGTGAGGCGTGTGGATTTCGTCAGCAGCGTTTAATTTGGCATTGTCCATCTTGTGCAGCGTGGGGAAGTTTTTACGCGGTAATAGAACTTAAGATAGCCCAACGGTAGGAATAATAATGCAAAAGAGTTCGATTATTGTTGCTTTGGATTATGATAGTGCGGACAAAGCTTTGGTCTTGGCGGAGCAATTAAATCCTCAGCAGTGTTTATTGAAAGTGGGTAAAAGTTTATTTACGCGCTGTGGTCCATCATTGTTGCGGGCATTGGCGGATTTAGGGCATCGAGTATTTTTAGATTTGAAATATCATGATATTCCTGCAACAGTAGCTGGAGCGGTTCAAGCGGCGGCAGATTTGAATGTATGGATGGTTAATGTGCATGCAAGTGGTGGTTCGCAAATGTTAGAAGCCGCTGCTCGGGCATTGGCAGGTTATCATCAACGTCCGCTATTAATCGGGGTAACAGTGCTTACCAGCATGAATCAGCAAACATATCAATCTTTGGGTTTTGTGCGCTCATTGCCTGAGCAAGTCGCACATTTAACCCGTTTGACGATGGAGGCAGGATTAGATGGCGTGGTCTGTTCGCCGTTAGAAGTGCAAGCAGTTAAAGCGCGTTTCCCTCAGGCGGTTACGGTTACCCCAGGAGTGCGCCCATACTGGGCTAGTCAAGACGACCAAAGTCGGATACTTACCCCAAAGCAAGCATGCGAGCGCGGAAGTGATTTTTTAGTCATCGGACGACCAATTACAACCGCTGCTGAGCCACAAACAGCACTTTTAAAAATTATTGAGGAACTTGGTGAATAAATTACTAATTCTAAAACTATTGAGACGTAAAAAGAGGGTGTTGTTAGAGTGTTTTTTGCAAAAAGGGTATGATTCTTGCAAAAAAAGGAGCAATAATGCGCGGTTATAAAACAATTTATATTTTGCCAAACTCAATGACGACAGCAGCGCTATTTTGTGGGTTTTATGCCATTTTAGCTGCAAATGATGGGCGCTTTGGTTTTGCGGCAATGTTGATTTTTTCGGCGATGATTTTTGATGGTCTTGATGGCAGGATTGCGCGCTGGACTAAAACAGAATCTAATTTTGGTGTGCAATACGATTCGCTTTCGGATATGGTGTCATTTGGAGTTGCGCCAGCGTTAGTATTGTATGAATGGTCTTTGCATGCAGTGGAAACAACGCCCTTTTTACCAGCCAAGTTAGGTTGGATGTCAGCATTTATTTATGCAACTTGTGCCGCGCTACGTTTGGCGCGTTTTAATGTTCAGGCTGCAGAGATGGATAAAAGCGTTTTTATCGGTTTGCCTAGCCCTTCAGCAGCGGCGATAGTGTGTGGTTATGTATGGGTGGGGGCGCGCTATCAGTGGCAGGGTGAAGCGCTGGTGGTAGTGTCTTTAATCGTGATGTTGTTGGCGGGCTTATCAATGGTAAGTAATTTTAAATACTATAGTTTTAAGACTTTTAAATTACAAAGTCGCCTACCTTTTTCACGCGCTATTTTACCCGCGGCATTATTAGCCTTATTGTTTTTAGAACCATCCCCAGTATTGTTTACTTTATTTGTAGCCTATGGTGTGTCAGGGCCTATCTGGAGTATTTGGCGCTTGATAAAAAAACGGCAACTAAATAATAAATGAGCGTGGCGGTGTATTTGGAAAATCAACACATTGCGCTAGAGCTTTTGGGGTATCAATATTGGCTATCACGTGCTCAATTGCGTGATAAACACTTTAGGCGTAATCCTCAATCCGCAGAAGAGAATTCTCAAGAAAAGGTCATTCCCCCAACGCCTCAACCTGCTGTATTTAATGCACAACCTGCCATCAAGGAAGAAGATTTTATAAAAGATGAGGGCGCTAGCGTTATTGATTTGGGAAAGCAACATACTTTATCTGCTTATGGCAGCGCTACTTTTCTCACCTGTATGGTCAATAGGCAAAAAGTAATCTCAGTCTTGCCCCCACTTTGGGGAGCTGGGTCGCATTTGAATTTATGGCAGTCTCCATTGGAAGGTCAGCTATTAGACAATGCATTGCGTTATTGCCATTTGCATGAGATTGCAGACATGTTCGTAAGGGTTAGTGAGTATCTAAATACGCAGGACATAAGACTCAATTTAACGATGCAATTGCCAATCCTTGAGGCAGATTATTATCTTTTATGGACAAATTGCGCTAAACTAACCGCCTTTGATGATACTAAAACCATGAGCATTATCCATCCATATCAGTGTTTGTTCCTTCCTGAAAATAAAGCCATCTTGTGGCAACAATTACGTAGTTTGCAGGCTAAATTATGTTGAAAAAAATTGCATTGGGTTTAACGTTTATAACAATTTCGGCAGGCTTTGCACAAGGGGTAGCAAATTCGCAAGATGAGGCGTGGATTAGTGACGATTTGCGCACCAGCATTAATGATGCACCAAATGTTGGTGGCAAGTTTTTAGGCAGCGTGAGCGCTGGTACGCCAGTTAAAATTCTTGCAAAAAGCGATGATGATAAATACGTTCAGATTAAAACAGATGAATTTAAAGGCTGGATTCCTATACGTAATATCATGTATACCCCCTCAATTCATGCGCGCTATCAACAACTACAGCAACAATTAGAAACACTTAAAGTGCAAGCGCTTGAGAATGAAAACAAGCTACAAAACAGTAGTAATGTTATTGAGCAATTGCAAAATGAGTTGGTTAGTTTACGCCAGCAAGAAGCACAGGCTCAGGCTGATTTGGTAGCAATTAAACGCATTTCAGGCAATGTGGTGGCAATGGATACTCGTAATCGCGAATTACAAGCAAGCGTTGTTGAGTTAGAGCAAAAAAACTTAGAGTTACGCCATCAAAATGCACGATTAGAAGAGAAAATTCATAATCGTGAACTTTATATTGGGGGAGCGCTCGTATTGCTTGGATTTGTGTTGCACTGGCTGGCAGTTGGTTTTTTTAATCTTAACCGCAGTCAGTCGCGCTTTAATGATTTTTAACTAGGAGAGAAAAAGATGAGTATTGATATTCAAAAAATGTTAGGTGATGAAGCAGATAGCTTATTAAATTACACTTGCGAAGGCATCAAAAAAGAAGATTTATATTTGCCAGGTAAAGATTATATCGACCGAGTCTTTAGTCAAACAGACCGCTCACCCGCTGTATTGCGTTCTTTCCAACAAATTTTAGACACTGGGCGTTTAGCTGGTACAGGTTATGTGTCGATTTTGCCAATTGACCAAGGCATTGAGCACACTGCTGGCGCATCATTTGCACAAAATCCAATGTATTTTGACCCTAAAAATATCGTTGAGCTTGCTATTGAGGGGGGGTGTAATGCAGTTGCCTCAACCTTTGGTGTATTAGCAAGCGTTTCACGTCGTTATGCGCATAAAATTCCTTTTATGGTTAAACTCAATCACAACGAAACCCTCACCTTGCCTGCAAAATACGACCAAACATTATTTGCGCAAGTTGATCAAGCATTTGATATGGGGGCAATTGCAGTTGGGGCGACTATTTATTTTGGTGCGGAAGAATCTAGACGCCAAATTATGGAAATTTCTGAAGCATTTGCGCGTGCGCATGAATTAGGAATGGTAACAGTGCTATGGACTTATACGCGCAACCCTGCCTATAAACATGATGGTGTGGATTATCATACCGCTGCTGACTTAACTGGTCAGGCTAATCATATTGGTGTAACCATTGGTGCAGATATTATTAAACAAAAACAAGCAACTAACAATAATGCTTTCGGCAAAATCAAATTTAGCCACACACATGAAAATGTCTATAGCAAGCTCACCAGCGACAATCCTATTGACTTAACGCGTTATCAACTGGCTAATTGCTATATGGGACGCATTGGACTAATTAACTCTGGTGGGGCATCAAGTGGAGCAAATGATTTAGAAGAAGCCATTCGAACAGCTGTAATTAATAAGCGCGCAGGTGGCATGGGCTTAATTTCTGGACGTAAATGTTTCCAACGCCCATTTGATGAAGGCGTTTCACTCTTACAAGCCATTCAGGATGTATTCTTAGATGAGCGCATCACCATTGCTTAATTAGATGTTTGCTAAAAATTTACTGAGCGCTTGACTTATCAGGCGCTTGGCTTTGTTTGAGAAAAATCATTAATTAAATGCACCTTGTGCTATCATCCCCCACCTTTTAACCGCTATTTCCCATGATTCAATATCCACAAATCAGTCCCTATATCGTCGAGTTTGGTTTTTTTAAGCCAACATGGTACGGCATGATGTATGTCGTTGGTTTTTTGTTGGGTTATCAATTGGCAAAATTTCGCACAAAAACAAACCCACAATGGACTGAAGAAGAGGTGAGCAGTTTGCTTACTTACATTATGTTAGGCGTGATTTTAGGCGGAAGAATTGGCTATGTGTTGTTTTATGGTCTGTCTTTTTGGCGTGAGGATATTTGGTATCCACTGCGCATTACTGATGGTGGCATGTCCTTTCATGGTGGATTATTAGGTGTAATGATTGCCTGCGCGTGGTTTGCGCGTGCCAAAGATAAAACCTTTTTACAAGTTGGGGATTTTATTGCGCCACTGATTCCTGTTGGACTGTTTTTTGGGCGTATTGGTAATTTTATTAATGGCGAACTATGGGGACGTGTAACTGATGTGCCTTGGGCAATGGTTTTTCCAACAGGCGGATCTTTGCCGCGCCATCCCTCGCAATTGTATGAAATGTTTTTAGAAGGGTTGGTTTTTATTTATTATTTTATGGCTTTATAGTGCTAAACCGCGCTATCGTGGGCAGGTTTCAGGATTATTTTTATTAGGTTATGGCGTGTTTCGTTTTTTAATTGAATTTGTGCGCGAACCCGATAGCCATTTACATGATTTGGCGCAAAATTGGCTCACAATGGGGCAATTGCTGTCTTTGCCAATGATTATTGGGGGTTTGTTTTTAATCTTTCGCAATAAATCCAAAGTGCAGTTATGAAAAATTATCTTCAGCTCTTAGAGCAAATTTTACAAGAAGGGCAAAGCAAAGATGATCGCACAGGAGTGGGTACGCGTTCGTTATTTGGCGCGCAAATGCGCTTTGATTTAAAAGCAGGATTTCCTTTAGTAACGACTAAAAAAATTCATTTAAAATCTGTTATTCATGAATTGCTTTGGTTTTTAAAAGGCGATACCAATATTGCCTATTTAAAAGAAAATGGTGTGCGTATTTGGGATGAGTGGGCCAATGCAGAAGGGAATCTTGGCCCCATTTATGGCAAGCAATGGCGCAATTGGCAGGGGCAAGATCAAATCGCTACACTCATTGATACCCTTAAACACGATCCAAATTCACGTCGTTTATTGGTCTCTGCATGGAATGTAGGTGAGCTATCGCAAATGGCACTGCAACCTTGCCATGCTTTATTTCAATTTTATGTAGCCAATGGGCGGTTATCTTGTCAGTTATATCAGCGTTCTGCGGATATTTTTTTGGGTGTGCCATTTAATATTGCCAGCTATGCATTGCTAACTATGATGATTGCACAGCAAACACATTTAGAGGTTGGCGAGTTTATTTGGACTGGGGGAGATGTGCATTTATACAATAATCATGAAATACAGGCTAAAGAACAACTTACGCGCACACCTTATCCATTGCCCACCATGCAGATTGAGGCGCAAAATAGCATTGATAATTATCGCTATGAACATTTTACGCTGAGCGATTATCAGCATCATCCCGCTATTAAAGCCCCTGTTGCCGTTTAATTGAAAAGGTTGTTTTATGATTGTATTGCTTAAGATGATTCGCAACTTTTTTTATTTTGGCGTTGTACTGGCTATTTTTGGTGTGATATTGGCGTTTTTATATGCACTGAAGTTGGAAAAAGAATACAACCTAAGCGACCAAGATTTAGGGGGCGCACTTTGGGCTATACCAGCAAGAGTATATGCCCGCCCATTAGAATTATATGTTGGCGCTTCGCTAACCCCAGAACAGTTAAAAGCAGAACTGACACTTTTAAATTACACCGCGGTCGATGATATAACGCGCCTACATCAGTATAAGCAAGCGGATAATGTTATTGAATATTATGCAGATGCCTTTGCTTTTTGGGATGCAACGTTAGCGCCAAGACATATGAAAATTACTTTTTCTGGTGGCGCAATTAGCAAGATTGAAAATTTAACCACGTTAGAAGAGGTGATATTAGAGCGCTTAGAGCCTCAACGTATGGCGAGCATTTATCCATCCCACAATCAAGACAGAATTTTGGTGCATTTAGAAGATGTGCCAGAGATTTTAATTGATAGTTTAATGGCAGTAGAAGACCAGAATTTTTGGAAACACCCAGGCATTGACCCGAAAGGGATTGCCCGCTCAATTTATGTAACTTTTATTGCAAGAACAGGTTATCAAGGCGCGAGTACGCTTACTCAGCAATTTATTAAAAACCACTATTTAAGTAACGATAAGACTTTATCACGCAAATTTAAAGAAATGCTTATGGCGCTGGTGCTAGAGCATTACTCCAGTAAAGAAGCAATCTTAGAGGGTTATTTAAACGAGATTTACTTAGGACAAGATGGACAGCGCGCGATTCATGGATTTGGTTTGGCCTCTGAGTATTATTTTGGTAAAGATTTACAAGATTTGGGACTTCATGAAATTGCTTTATTGGTTGCGCTGGTGCGTGAACCAGGTAATGCTGATCCATTGCGCCATCCTGAATATGCCTTAGCGCGTCGTAATTTAATTTTAGATGTGTTAGAGCAACGCGGGCTGATTAATCAAATAGACAATGAGCTTGCCAAATCTTTGCCATTGGATGTAGATACCTCACAAAAACAATCAGACCGCATCCGTTATCCTGCTTTTGTTGATTTGGTTTTCCAACAGCTCAACCAGCTTTATAGTCAAGAGGATTTAACCAAAGAAGGGCTAAATATTTTCACCACACTTGACCCACAAATCCAGCATCAAGCGCAAAGTGCTTTAAGCGAAGGTTTGAGCGTTTTAGAAAAAAGACATGGACTGAAAACTGATTTTCTACAATCAGCATCAGTAGTGGTCAATAGTCATACAGGGGAGATTCTAGCGTTGGTTGGCTCAAGGGTTATGGGTGAGCAAGGATTTAATCGCGCGGTGTCGGCTAAGCGTCAAGCTGGCTCATTGATTAAACCCGCAGTATATTTAAGCGCTTTGGAATATCCTCAACTTTATACGTTGGCAAGCATTATTGATGACAGCGAGTTGACCTATCGTAGCGGTAGTGGGCAGAGTTGGTCGCCTAAAAACTACTCTAAGCGCAATCAAGGCAATGTTATGTTAATGGACGCGTTGATTAAATCCTACAATATTCCTACCGCACGTATTGCGCTAGATTTGGGAATCGACGATATCATCGGAACGTTGCGCCGCTTGGGCGCGCGTAATGATTTGCCACCTTATCCTTCATTATCTTTAGGTGCGGTGGAGATGACGCCTTTAGAAATGGCGCAAATTTATGAAACATTTGCTAATGGTGGGTATTACACCCCGTTGCGTAGTATTCGTGAAATCACTACTCAAGATGGTGAGGTGGTCAATCGTTTTGCTATGAGTAGCATTAAAGCGATTGAACCAACGCCGTATTATTTGTTAGTGCGAACCTTGCAAGAAATTCCACGTCGTGGCACAGCGGCTAGCATGAAAGAAAAAATTTCACCTGAATTTAATATTGCAGGAAAAACAGGCACAACCGATGATTATCGGGATAGTTGGTTTGCGGGATTTAGTGGTAATTTGTTAAATGTTGTTTGGGTGGGGAACGACCAAAACAAACCCACCAAACTCTCTGGTAGCACGGGGGCGTTGCGTATTTGGATGGATATCATGCGCCAGTTGCCGTTAGAACCGCTTAATTTGTACCAGCCTGATGGTATTGTGATGCGTGCTATTGATAAGCGCACAGGATTATTAGCAGGTGGGTTTTGTGATTCAAATGAGGTTGTTGAATTGCCCTTCATTCAAGGTTCTGAACCGACCACATATAATGATTGCAGTATAGTGATTGACCCATTTTTTGGTGGATACGACAACTCATTTTATGCCCCAACAGAGGACAATTTACCGCCACCGCCTACTTTAGAATTACAAAGCCTTCCACAGGAATCTGATTCATCAGGATGGTTTAATCATTAGCCGTTTTATTTTAGAATATTCATTATCGTGCGTTTAAGAAATTGAGGAAAAGTATATGAAAAACATTTGGTTTGCTCTTGGTGTGTCCACCTTATTAACAGGCTGTACTGGAATGATGTATGGCAGCCGTAGCGCCCCTGTTAACAATCAAAATATTTATCAAGGCAACAATGTGGCAGATGTTCATCGCGCGCCGATTCAAAATAACGCACTATTTACGCCTGCAGTGCCAACAGGCATTACAGCACAACCTGTGTATCGCAATAATCAACCAGCGCAAGTAACCCCATATGGACAAAATCCTACTTTAGCGCAACAAGCAGCCAGACCTGTGCAACTAACCCAGCCTGCTTATGCACCTCCTGCTCAACAAGCTAGACCTTATACACCCACCCAGCCTGCTTATGCACCTCCTGCTCAACAAGCTAGACCTTATACACCCACACAGCCTGCTTATGCGCCCTCAGCAAGTAATGATGGTTGGGCGGTTGCGCCTAATGCTGGCGTATATGACCAACCTAAAGTGAACGAAGTTGATGCGCGTGCACAAGCGCAAGCGTTGCGTCCTTCGCAAAATGCCACAACAAGCGTTAACAATGGGGGCACTATTGCAACTACATCTGAACCTGTATACGCACAACCTGCGCAAGTTATGCAAGAGCCCACAGCGCAAACGCCCCCAGCGCAAGCAACAACAGCTCCTGAGCAATCTCAGCAAGTTGCTTCTGCAGCGCGTCCTGATACATCAGCGAATAATGCAGGGGAGAGTACAGCGGTAGGGTCGTTACTCAAGAAAGCTTCTTCTGCCATTAGTAAAGGGGATTTAGATGGCGCGGTGGCATATTTAGAAAATGCACAGCGTATGGAACCGCAAAACAGCAAAATTTTATATGATATTGCCAATATTCGTTATCACCAAGGCAAGCATCGCGAGGCGGAATCTTTTGCCAGTCGTGCGGTACAAGTCGGTGGGTCTAATCAGATTCTTAAAAAAAGTTGGTCTTTGATTGCCAGTGCGCGTAAAGCCATGGGCGATAATCAAGGTGCTATTACTGCTGCTGAAAAAGCAACCTCTTTATAATTTAGTTTGGATTTTGCCCTCAAGTGGCGAATACTCACGACACGCTATTTGCCCCGAATGGGGCATTGGCGTCTGCGCTAAAAGGTTACCATCCGCGTGCAGGGCAATTAGCGCTTTCTCAAGCCATTGATGAAAATTTTAAAACTAATGGCGTCTTGCTTGCTGAAGCAGGTACGGGGACGGGTAAAACATTTGCCTATTTACTGCCTGCATTAGCAAGCGCTGATAAGGTGTTGATTTCCACAGCAACTAAAAACTTACAAGAACAAATTTTTATACATGATTTGCCGATTGCAAAAAAAGCATTGCAATCACCGGCAAAAAGTGGCACTGCTTAAAGGTCGGCAGAATTATTTTTGCCATCATCATTATGAGCAGATGCTACAACATCCAGCGCAAACTAAATTAGAACAAGCTCAACGGGCGGAATTGTTGCATTTTTTAAATACAACGCGCGATGGTGATTTGGTGGGATTGTCTGGTATTGGTGAAGAAGCGGAGATTTTAAGAAGCATTACCTCTACAGCGGATAATTGTTTGGGGCGTGAGTGTGATTTTTATGAGCAATGCTTTTTACAAAAAGCGCGTTTGCGCGCAAAAGAAGCGGATGTAATCGTGGTTAATCACCATTTACTCTTGGCAGATTTGGCGCTACGCAATGAGGGATTTGCTGAAATTTTGCCTGAAGTGAGTGATTTTATTATTGATGAGGCGCATCATCTGCCAGAAACGGCGATTCACTTTTTGGGTAAGCGCTTGTCTGTGCGTCAATTAGCGGGATTATTAGGCGATGTGCAAGACGCGCGCTTGCAAGAAGCGCCAGATGCACTGGATTTGAATGAAGGGATTGCACAGGCGCTTAAGAGCACGCATGATTGCTTGTTAACGGTTCATACTAAAGAAGAGGCGCGATTATTAGAGGCAAAACTGGAGCAGGCAGAGGATTTTTGGCAGGCGCTGGCTGGGGTATTGGAGAAATTTCAGCAGGTTTTTGAGAGGTTGGCTAAGGCGCGTGAGCGTGGGAAATTGTTGGCGAGTGTTTATGAGCGGGTGGGGAAGGTGTGCGAAGAATTGCAGTGGTTTTTGCATCAGCGCGTGTATTTAACGCCAGCAAAAGCGCTGGCGCGCGCGCAAGCGTTGACTGAACAGGCACCAGCAGACAAAGAGATAGAAGAAGAAAAGACAGCCTCAGAGGAGGTCGAAAATGGGGGTGGGCGGACGATTCATGCGGTTTGGTTGGAGACGAGTGCGCGTAATTTTACGCTGTGCGCAGCGCCTGTGAATGCATCAGGCAGATGGCAGGTTGGATTCGCCGTAGTGATGCGAGTTGGACGTTTTTATCCGCAACGTTGGTCGTTGATGGGAAGTTTGAGCATTTTGCGCGTCAGTTGGGTGTTTTTGAATATAGTTCGATTGTGTTGGGGAGTCCGTTTGATTATCGCAAGCAGGCGCTGTTGTATCATCCTGAGGGGTTGCCTTCTGTGAAAAGTGAGGAATATACGCAGGCGTTAATGCAGGCAATGTTGCCTGTGTTGGCGCGAAGTGGTGGGCGCGCGTTTTTATTATTTACCAGCTATCGGGCGATGAATGAGGCGGCGCAATTTTTAAAGGCGCAAACGAAGGATTATGCGCTATTTGTGCAGGGGCAAGCACCTAAGGCGCAGTTATTGGAGGAATTTCGGGTGGCGCGTCGGGCGGTGTTATTAGCCACAGCAAGTTTTTGGGAGGGGGTGGATGTACGGGGGCAGGCGTTGGTGTGTGTGATGATTGATAAGTTGCCGTTTAGTGCACCAAGCGACCCTGTGGCGAAGATGCGCCATGAGTTGTTACAACAAAAGGGGTTGTCGCCATTTATGCACGATAGCTTGCCTCAGGCGGTGATTGCGTTAAAACAAGGTGTGGGGCGGTTGATTCGTGGGGAGCAGGATTATGGGGTATTGGTGATTGGGGACCCAAGGTTGCGCCAGATGGGCTATGGTAAGATTTTTTTAGAGAGTTTGCCTGCGATGACGCGCACGACGAAGTTGGCGGTGATTGAGCGTTTTTTTGCTTTTCATGAGAAGGCGTAGGCATGTTGGCGTTGATTGTTGTTTAGGAGGTTGTGATGGGGGAGTTGGAGGCGAAGTTAGGGGAGATTGAGGGGGCGTGGTTGGCAATAGATACGGCTACACCTGCTTGTTCGGTGGCGCTTTATCGTGAGGGGGGGGTGTGGGATAAGTTTTGCGCTGATGCGCGTAAGCATACGCAGACGTTGTTGCCGATGGTGGAGGCGGTGCTTGATGAGTCGGGTTGTGCGCGGGAGGATTTATCTGGGGTGGTGTTAAGCGCCGGCCCAGGGGCGTTTACAGGTTTGCGGGTGGGTGCTTCGCTGGCGCAGGCGCTTTCTGTGGCGCTAGGGATTAAGTTATATGCGGTTTCGAGTTTGGCGTTATTAGCGGCTAGTGCTGGGGCGTTGACGGGACGGCGTTCGGTGGTGGCGTTGTTGGATGCGCGTATGGGGGAGGTGTATGCAGGCTGGTATGTTAAGGAGGGGGGGCGATGGCTGATGCGTGGTGCAGATAGGGTATGTGCGCCTGAGGCGTTGCCAATTCAATGGTGGGCGGATGCGCCGTTGGTGGCTGGGAGTGGGTTGGTCTATGAGGCTCAGCTGTTATCGGCGTTTGCACAATTGGCAGATTGTGAGCGTCGTGCTGAGATGGCGCTTAAGGCGCAATACTTGTTTGAGTTATTAGAGGATGCGGAGTGTGTGGCGATAGAGTCGGGGGTGCAGTTACGTTATTTGCGCGATGAGGTGGCTCAGGTGGGTGGTCGATGAGGCGCTTGGAGGCAGTTGAGCTGGTGGTGCGGGTGGGCGATGTTAATTATGGTCAGCATTTGGGGCATGACGCGCTGGTGAGTTTGTTGCATGAGGCGCGTGTACGCGCTTTTAGGCAGTTAGGAGGTGGGGAGCAGGATTTGTATGGGGTGGGGTTGATTGTAAGACGGTTGGAGGTGGTGTATTTGGCGGAGGCTTTTTTAGGCGAGGTGTTGAGCGTTGAGTTGGCGGTCTCTGGGGTAAAGGGGGCGCAGTTTAGCTTGGATTATCAGGTGCGCTGTGCTGGGCGTTTGGTGGCTCAGGCGCAGACGTTGATGGTGGGGTTTGATTATCAAGTGCGACGAATTCGGGCATTGCCAGAGGATTTGCGTGCGGTGTTGTTGGATTTAAGCGGGGGGTTGATGAGTAAAGAGGGCAATGTTGGGGTGGTGCGTAAGTTGATGTTGTTGTTGATGACGCTGATTGTGTTGGTGGTGTTGTTGATTGTGTTTCAGTTTACGGATGTGGCGTTTCGGGTTTGGGATCGCTTGCAACAGACGTCAACGGGGTTTTTGTTGGTTTATGCAACTGGGGTGGGGTTGATTGCTTTGCTTGGAGCAGGGCTTGCGTATCGCATTTGGACGGTGGGGCGGCGCTCAAGACGTAAGCCAGCAATGGCGCGAACGTTGACGCTTGAGGCGTTGAGGGCGCGTCGTGAACAGGCGGTGGCGCAGGGGATTGATACGAGTGCGGTGGATAGGGAGTTGGCGCAGTTGGCGTCAAAGGAAGTGTTGACGCAGACGCTGGAGGTGGCGTTTTTTGGGCAGATTAGTACGGGGAAAAGTTCGTTGATTCAAACGTTGTTGCCTCAGGCGAGGGTGGAGACGTCGATTATTGGGGGCTCTACGGCGTGCATTGAGCGCTATGTCTATGAGGATGAGCAGGGGTTGAATTTGGTGTTGCTGGATATGCCGGGACGCATCAGGCGCTGGCGTTGGAGGGGGTTGAAGAGGCGGTGCTTGAGGTGACGCGACGGGTGCATTTGGTGGTGTATGTGGTGGATAAGGATATAACGGCTTCTGATGCGCAGGCATTGGCGCAGTTGGCGGGATTTAATAAGCCGTTGGTGGTGGCTTTGAATAAGGCAAATTTATATAACGAGGCGGATTTGGTGTTATTGAAGGCGCAGATTGCTAAGCGTCTGCCTGATGAGGCGAGGTTGGTGGTGGTGGAAAGCGCTCATTGGAGGCGGGTGAAAGTGGTGAATGCTCAGGGGGAGGCGCAGTGGCAGGAACGTTTGCAAAAGGGGCAGGTGCAGGCGTTGTTGGAGGCGCTGGTGGCGTTATCTGGGCAAAGGGAGATGTTGGCGTCTAAGCAGCGTCAGGCGTTGTTGGCTTTGGCAGATGAGCAGTTGTCGCTGAAGGTGGGGGCGTATCGAAGGGAGCGGGCGCAGGCGCTGGTGAAGGCTTATGCGCGTAAGGCGATGGTGGGAGGGGTGGCAGCGGTGGGTCCAGGGACAGATGTGTTAATTCAGGGCTATTTGGGGTTGGATATGGTCAAGGAGCTGTGCAAATTGTATGAAATGCCTGTGAAGGAGGTGGATTTGCAACGCTTGGTGGATTCGGCTAGTTCGAAGGTGCGGGGGCATATGACGGTGATTTTGGCGCTGGCTGGGAATGTGTTTAAGGCTTTTCCTGGGGTGGGGACGGTGATGGGTGGGGCGTCGCATGCGCTGGCGTATGGGTTGATTTTTGAGAGTTTGGGTAAGGCGATGGTGCAGACGTTGGAGGGGGCTCAGGCGGAAAATTGGTCGAGCCAAGCGGTAGTGGATTCTTTTGAGGAGCAGTTGCAATATGATTTGGAAAACAGGGCGCAAGATTTGGTCAAAATCGCTACGGCGGGAAAGCTCTTCACCAGAAGATGATGGCTTGAAATATAGCGAGGGGAGGTCGTGGGAGGCGCGTTCGGGGGCGCATGTGGATAAGGCAAGAGGTAGTGTGGCTGCGTTGTTGGAGGATGAGCGTTTGCCCGAAACGGCGCGGGCGCGTTTGCATGAGGATTATCAGCAGTTGCAACGCTTGTTTGATAAGTTGGAGCGTGGGCATGTGCATGTGGCGGTGTTTGGGCGCGTGAGTGTGGGAAAATCGGCGCTGTTAAATGCGCTGGTTGGTGAGGAGGTGTTTGCCACGAGTGTGTTGCACGGCAAAACAAAACATAGCGCTCAGGCGCTTTGGCAGGAATATGATTCAGGTGGGGTGTTTTTATTAGATACTCCGGGGATTGATGAGGTGGATGGGCAGGAGCGAACACTTATTGCTGAAAATGTTGCAAAACAGGCGGATATTATTTTATTTGTGGTGGATGGGGATTTGACGGATGTGGAGTTTGAGGCGCTAGGGGCGTTGCATCAGGTGGGGCAGCCGATGATTTTGGTGCTCAATAAAGCCGACCAACTAACAGATTCAGCAAGGCAACAGTTGCTTTCTCATTTACAAAAGCGGGTGAGTGCGCAAATCGATAAGGATTTTGTGGTGGCTACGAGTGCTAGCCCTGAGCCTTATTTGCAAATTATTGAGCGTGAGGTTGGAGAGGTATTTGAACAGTGGGTGCGTCCTCAGCCAGATGTGCGCGCGCTAAAGGGTGTATTGTGGGGGCTTTTGAAGGCGGGGGGGCAAAGTTATGCGGCGTTAAATGCAAGTGTATTTGCCAGTGCGTTATCAGAGAAGGTGGGGCTGGAGATTGTGGCGGCGCGTAAGGAGATTGCAGAGCGTATTATTCGGCAATATGCGTTGTTTAAGTCGGTGGGGGTGGCGGTCAATCCAATTCCTGCGGTGGATTTGTTGGCGCTGGCGGCGGATGCGTCCATGGTGGTGCATTTATCGCGTGTCTATGGCATTGAATTAACGCGTAATGAGGCTGGGCAGTTAATCCGCACAATTGCAGTGCAGATGGGGATGTTGATGGGGACGGTATATGGGGTGCATGCGTTGTCGTCGGTGTTAAAAGGCTTGACGGCTGGGTTGTCTACCATTATTACAGCAAGCGCTCAGGCGGCTGTGGCGTTTTATGGCAGTTATGTGATTGGTAAGGCAGCGGAGCGCTATTTTGCTCAGGGGGCGTCGTGGGGTTCTGTTGGTGCAAAACAGGCAATCCAAGAAATTTTGCAGGATTTTGATAAAGAAGAGTTGATGAAAGAAGCAAAAATTGCGATTAATCAATATTTGCATAGAACTTCTAACGAGAAAACAGGGCGCAACACATGAGGCTTAAGGCAATCCAAGACGATGATTATTGGATGACGCTGGCGCTGGCGCAGGCGCGTTTGGCAGCAGATTATGGAGAAGTGCCGATTGGCGCGGTGTTGGTAAAAGAAGGGCGATTGCTTGCCGCTGGGCATAATTTGACAATTAGCGCACATGATCCAAGTGCGCATGCAGAAGTGGTGGTTATGCGTAGAGCTGGAGTGGCAGTAGGAAATCATCGCCTAATAAAATCAACGCTATACGTTACATTAGAACCATGTGTGATGTGTGTGGGGGCGCTATTACAGGCGCGAATTCAAAGACTGGTGTTTGGGGCGTATGATAAACGCGCTGGCGCTTGTGGGAGCGTGTTTGAATTGCATCATCATACGGCACTTAATCACCGCGTAGAAGAATATAAAGGCGGGGTGAGAGAGGCAGAATGTCGCGAATGTTTGCAGAATTTTTTTCGTAAAAGGCGGTAGAGGAGCATTATCATTATAATTTTTATAACCTACCTAGCCACCACCGTATTATACAACCCCACATAACCCTCCTTTTTATCAATCCCTGCATATTCAAGACTGGCATCTTCATAACGCTTAAATTTATACACCGCATCATTCATCACCGCTTCATCAAAAACATTTAAAGAGACAAGCAAAGAAAAGTCCGCCTGTGATAAACCTGTTACCTTAGTAAATAAATCCGGCTCTAATTCCTGAATTACGTCTTTTAAACTGTGTTCTCGATAATCGCTTAAATACATAAAAATCGGAATGCGTGTGGCAAATTTAATTAGTTTTTCTTGGATTTGTTTTCGCTGGGATTTTTGTTCCTTTTCTTCATCGCTTAATGTCTTTTTATCTTCTTTTTGACAATTCACCATCATTTTTTGGCTTTTTTCTTTTAAGCCTTTTGATTTTTTCAGAGCGGTTAATCAACACTTCAATATCATCATTTAGGTTTCTAAACTCTTCAATTTTCATCAAAGCGTCCATGGCTTCTTGATTGTTCATCAGATTTTTTAAGGTGATGTCATCAACATTGACCAATAACGCACTTTGCCAGCGTCTTGCCAATAGCGTGGCGGTTGTACCGCTCATCGCCATATCCAACAATAATTTGGCATCCACCTGTTGCATGGCACTGCCGTCATAGGCAAGCACCGGCAAAAAGGCAATAAATTCGGCAACTTTACTCTCTGGATTGCCCTCTTTTGGGTTTAGTTGATGGGCATAATCAGCGATTTGGCGTAAGGCACGATTGGGGGCAAAGTCAAAAATATAACATTGATATTTAATCACAGTTATCCCATCATCGCCTTGCACTGTCCAAGGCGTTTGCACCCGAAATCCTGCCTGAAAATAAGTCTCAGGGCTGGCACAATTTCTGAGCATAAAAATCCCCGTCCACGCAGGCACGCTAACGCCCGTCATCAGCTTACCGCAAGATAGGGTGATGGTTTTTGTACTCAAAGGATTATTGCCAATGGCATCATTAACAGGGGCTAACGCCCTATCGCCCATGCCTGCCTGATTGCCTGCCGCCACAATGATTGTGTAGTCATGATAAAATTTATTATTGGGGGCTTTTAATAAATTTGCCATGGCATAACAACTGGCAACACTTGGCAAAAACCAAAGTGTGTGCAATAAACTGTTTAATAAATTATCATCACTAAATGGCATGATTTGGTGGGTTTATTGTCATTGCTTTTTTTACAGGTCAGCTTGGCAATATGCTCAAATTTGCCATGAGTTCTGCGTTTGTATCTGCGCCTGTTTTTGCGTGGCTAAACTACTCTTTGGTACGCTCAGAACAAAAGCTGTCATCTGGCATTCAAGCGTTGTCAATCATCGGTTTTATGTTTTTGCTTGGATTTGCTTTGTTATATGTTGCCAATACTATGGGCATTTTTGGCTAGCAAGCAAATAAACTAAAAATAAAAAAAGCAGAGCTGATGATTAAGGCTCAAGCCGAGATTGGGCAGCCAAAGGCGTGCGATTGGCTGGCGTGGAAGTGATTGTTACCAAAGGCTTTGAACGCATTCACAGAACCAACCTTGTGGGCATGGGCGTGTTGCCATTGTTAATTTGGCGAAAATCGTCATACGCTCAAATTGGACGACACGAAAATTTATGGCGTAAAAGGCGAAATTAGCCCCATTGTGAATTGACGCTAACCATTGAACGCACCAATGGCACGATTGATGAAGTGCCTGTAACTTGCCGACTAGACAGCGACGCCGAAGTCAAGACTTATAAAGCAGGCGGGGTGTTACAGCAGTTTGCAGGGGAGTTTTTAAAGGGATAAATTTAAGTTAAGCCAATGAAAGAAAGGCGGTTTTTTGGTAAAATCGTCTTGTTTAAATTAGGAGGTTTTATGAAAAATATATCAGGATGTTGGAAAGCTGGTTGGGCGTTAGATGTACATACAATTCGTAGTACACCCAACCTGATGGAACATTTAATAATGTCCGTACCAAGCTTTGGTAGATTTTTTAAAGACAAGAATGGTTTTGCAATATATTGATGTTATCATCGCAACACCACCATCTCAAAATAGGGATTTTCAACCTGTGTTTGAAATAGCTAGTAGGGTTGCTTCCCAATTGGGGAAATCAATTGATTTTAACTTTGTTTTAAAAAAAAACCTACTACCCAGTTAAAATCTATTACAGATATTAATGAAAGGCAGCAAACTATATCAGGTGCTTTTGCTGTTTCTGACCCAAATAAATACCGAGATAAAAAAGTGCTAATTATTGATGATTTATATCGTTCAGGAACAACACTAAATGAAATTTCCAAAGTGCTTTATGAGCAAGCTTATGTAAACAATGTCTATGTTGTTACCTTAACCCACACAAGGAGCAATCGCTGATGTCAGGCAAAGTTTTTATCTCAGGTTCAATATCAATTAAACACATTCCGGAAAAAGTAAAAGAAAGTTTGGGTAAAATTAGTCAGGGTAATCTTACGGCACTTATTGGTGATGCAGTTGGCATCGATATTCTAATTCAAAAATTTTTCAAAAATATCGCCTATTACAATGTAAAGGTATATTCAATTTATACCCATCCAAGAAATTTAGCTACCAAACATTTTGAGACAGAAAGTATTTTTGTATCCCAAGACATTAAAAGTGGAAGAGACCGTCAAGCTTACAAAGATGCTGAGATGTCTAAGGATCGCGATTACAATCTAGTAATCTGGGATGGAAAAAGCAAAGGGAGCTATAACAACATTTTAAGAGCAATCGAGCAAAAAAAGTCTGTAAAAGTTTATTTATCCACAATTAATGATTTTTTGCCACAAAATCAGGTTAATGCAAATGAAATTCAATATATATTCTACGAAAATAATGGTTACACCGCTGCTGAAGTTGTAGAATATTTAAAAGAAGATGGTTGCGATTTCTTTAAAAATACTAGAGAATTGAATAAATATTTATTAGATAATAACATTTTAACTAAAATTGATGGTGCTTATAAACCTATTTCAATGCAAGAGCTATTTTTAATTGAAAAATATAAAGGCAAAAAAAACAGGTATTAAATTCAAAAATCCATTTATAGATTGGATTAAAAACTCTATATCAAAGAGCAATTCTGCCAAACAAGATGATTTGTTTTAGCTACAAGATAAGGAGTATCCATACAAACCCCAACCCCAGCCACCTACATGCGTGGCGGTACTTCAAAAGGTACATTTTAACCTAATCAATTTACTCAAACCATCCAAAAATTACCAAGCAGCAATATAAACACAGATTTATTTGAGCCAACCTGATCAAAACAAGGCACTAAATAGATGAAAAAGACCATTTTTAACATTGCCAAAATGGACTGCCCGTCCGAAGAGCAGCTCATTCGCATGCGTTTAAAAGATGTATCTGATATTTATGAATTACAGTTTGATATTGCTGGGCGGTGCTTAACCGTCTATCACGATAATCAAGATACAACGATTTTACAAGTACTTGAACCGCTTAATTTTGATAGTCATATCATTTCCACCGAAGTGATTGTTGATAAGATAGTGTTTAACAAGCCTGATGAGCGCTTAGAAAAAAGATTATTATATCAAGTGCTCATGATTAACTTTGTGTTTTTTATCATAGAGTGTTCGGTTGGTATTTTTGCTAATTCTATGGGGCTGATTGCTGATAGTCTAGATATGCTGGCGGACAGCTTTGTCTATATATTGGCGCTATCAGCCATTGGTATGACGCTGGCGTATAAAAAACGTGTGGCATTTTTGGCGGGGATAACGCAGATAATATTGGCGTTATTTGGGGTGATAGAAGTGATTAGGCGTTTTATCGGTGCTGAGCAGCTGCCCAATTATCAACTGATGATTGGCACGGCATTTTTGGCATTGATTGCAAACTGGCTGTGCTTATATCTACTGAGCAAAAATCAAAATAAAAGAAATCCATATCAAAGCCAGCATGATTTTTACATCCAATGACATTATCATCAATATCGGTGTGATAGCGGCGGGAGCATTGACGTTATTGACTCATTCTAGCTATCCTGATTTAATCATTGGCATGATTATCTTTGTCATTGTACTATTTGGTGCCAGAAATATTTTAAAATTGGCAAAATAATTCCTTTCACCAGCAAAGGAGTTTTTATGCAAATATCGGTCAAAGCTACCTACATACGTGGCAGTACTTCCAAAAACTTGATTTTTTAAAATGTGGTTAATGCGAGTTTGTTTATCTGGTATTTGATTTTTTAAGCCTTTATCCAAGCGTTTGACGATTTCACGCAAAAATACCCCAGATTTACACACAGGGTCTAAGAATGTCGCCTTTGGATTTGACCAAATCTCAGACGGCAATAAATCCAGCATTTGATTGGCAAGTTTTGGCGATGTGAAAACCTCATCATTAGACAGACTGGATAAACAGTCCAGCACATCAGGGTTATAGCCCAATTCAAATGGCGATAATTGACCTTGATGAATGGCATCTAGGTCTTTTGTGATGTTGCTGTCTATTTGCAAGTTGACACTGTCCATGTTATTGCTCGCTTAATTTTAGATAATGAATGGGCGGATAATCTTGAATGTGTTTGGGAATAAATCCTTGATTATCGGTCAATTGGTTGTTGGTTTTTTCTACTAAGTTTTCATAGACATAATCACGCCTTTGGATAAGCGTTTCGCTGATGAGCTTCCATTCGCTAAATACAATGGGATTTCCATTTAAATCTTTTAGCGTTAACGCATTGCCACCCACGATATTTTTTGATAATAAAAACCTTGCCGTGTCAATAACAGCAGGGTCTGTTTGTTTAAAATGGCTTTGGTAATGGTCTAGGAATAAATCCAGCAATCGGCGACGGCACTCATCACAATTATCCGCCAAAAGCTCAATGCCATAAATTGATGATATGGCACAAATGGCGTGTTTTTCATAATGAAGTTGGGCATATTTGGGGGATTTTTGGCTTTTGTTGATTTGGGAGAGTCTTAGGGCGGTCGCAAGTTTTCGCCTGAGAATTTCTGCCAAAAAATTACCTGTGCCACAGGCAGGCTCTAAAAAAGTGCTGGCGATTTGCTCGGTTTGGATTTTGACCAAATCAAGCATGGCATGAACCTCACGCTCGGCGGTAAATACTTCGCCAAAATCGGCAACTCGTTTTTTGGATTTGATTTGTTGCTTGTCATCTTGTGCTTTGGCGGCATCAGTCATTTTGCACCACCTTTTGGACACAGTTTAGAGACGAAAAAAGCCCACATAAAAGCAGGCTTTGGTAGAAAAAGAAAAATTAGGGCGTTAAGGGGTTGACAAGTTATGTCATGTGCAGATAATCGTTGACGCTTGACGCTTGACGCTTGACGCTTGACGCTTGACGCTTGACGCTAATAAAAAATTCAATTATCTTTTTGTAAGCATCATATTGATTTTCAATGAAAAATTATATTTTGTTGGATTGTCTTTATATCGGTTTTAGGTCGATATGGCGACATTTTACGTATATTTTCTTGTTGGCGCTAGTTTGATTATGTAATTAGTTTATGGAAGATTTTATCACCTGTTGATTGTGGGTTTGATATATAAGTTATTTAGTGATTCTGGGTAATAGAGGGGAGGTTTTAATGTTGTCTGATGATTTTTCAAACAGGCTTTAATCCGCTGGATTGATATCTTTTAGATAGCGCCTATCTTATAATGAAGCGTTTTTATCTTTTTTAATTATTATCTGTATTTTTTGAGTTTAGTTATGACAAATGGGTCTGATAAAGCTGTTTTCGCTGTTGAACTGTTATGCCCTGCTGGCACATTTAAGAACATGCAATATGCTTTTGCTTATGGGGCAGATGCGGTGTATGCAGGGCAAGCCCGTTACTCTTTGCGGGTGCGTAATAATGACTTTGATGAAGAAAATTTGGCAAAGGGCATTGCCTACGCCCATTCGCTTGGCAAAAAGTTTTATGTGGTGGTGAACATTCAAGCACACAACGCCAAATTAAAAACCTTTATTGAAGACATTCGCCCTGTCATTGAGATGAAACCTGACGCGCTTATCATGTCCGATGCTGGCATGATTATGATGGTGCGAGAAGCCTTTCCCCATCAAGTCATTCACCTATCAGTACAGGCCAATGCCGTGAACTGGGCAACGGTGAAGTTTTGGCAGCAGATGGGCATTAGCCGTGTAATTTTAAGCCGTGAATTATCACTCAAAGAAATTGAGCAAATCATCAAAGAAGTGCCTGACATGGAGATTGAAGTTTTTGTCCATGGGGCGCTGTGCATGGCGTATTCTGGGCGGTGCTTGCTCTCTGGCTATATCAACAAACGAGACGCCAACCAAGGCACTTGCACCAATGCCTGTCGCTGGAATTACAACACTTATAAAGCGGTAGAGAATGAAACAGGTGATGTTGTTCCTGCCAACCCAGAAGTGTTCGTCCCCAGTCAAGGCGAGATTGGCAATGTCAACCTAAATGGTGATGTCGTCATGGACGATGATTATGTAGAAAAGCCGTCCGATGAGGTTGTACTCATTGAAGAACAAGGTCGCAAGGGTGAGCTGATGGCGATGTATGAAGACGAACACGGCACTTATATCATGAACTCAAAAGACTTGCGAGCGGTGGAGCTGGTGCCTGATTTGGTCAATATGGGTGTGCATTCTTTAAAAATTGAGGGGCGTACCAAATCGCATTATTATGTCGCTCGTACCGCTCAGGTATACCGCCAAGCGATTGATGACGCTTTGGCAGGCAAGCCTTTTGATACAGGACTCATCACCGCCCTTGATGGGCTTGCCAATCGGGCTATACCGAAGGATTTTTACGCCGTCATGTCCATTCTGACTATCAAAATTATGACTATGGCTCATCTAAGACCGACAATCAGCAGTTTGTCGCTGAAGTGGCGGACATCAGCGATGAGCGCTTGACTTTGACCGTCAAAAACAAGCTGATGGTGGGCGATACCATTGAAATCATGACTCCGCAGGGGAATGTTAGCTACACGCTAACTGAGATGTGGGATAAAAAAGGCACGGTGATGGATGGTGCGTTAGGCTCTGGTTGGGTGTGTCAAATTGCCAATCCCTTTAAGGATATGGATAAAGACGTGCTAAAATTTGCCCTAGTGATGAAAAGCGTGAGCGAACCGATTTATACTTGATGAGGATTTATGGATTTTGCAAATAAGAACGTGGCTTTGTTTATCGATGCTGACAACGCCCCTGCCAAAAAGATTGAATTTATTTTAAGTGAATTGGCAAAATTTGGCTCAATCAATATCCGTAAAATTTATGGAGATTGGAAAAATCACGGTCTGCAAGGCTGGGAGGATATCTTGTTGGATAATGCTTTAAAGCCAGTTCAGCAGTTTGCGTACACCAAATCCAAAAATGCCACCGACATGGCTATAACGATTGACGTCATGGATATCTTGCACAAAAATAAAGTCGATGTGTTTTGCCTTGTATCGTCAGATAGCGATTTTACGCCACTGGTGATGCGACTGCGCCATGAGGGTAAGGTGGTCATTGGGTTTGGCGAACAAAAAACGCCAAAATCACATGTGCAGGCATGTTCAAGATTTTTATATTTGGATGGCGAAAATACTAATCAAAATCATACAGGCATGTCCAAAAAGTCAAGTAATGAGCTGAAACAAGATACCAAGCTGATGAATTTACTGCGTCACGCCATTTCAGAAGCTCAAAATGAGAAGGGCTGGGCTTCATTATCGTCAGTGGGCAAAATCATCAAAAATCAATCATCGTTCGATAGTAAAAATTATGGCTATAAACAATTGAGCGATTTGGTGAAAGCCATTGATTTGTTTGAAGTTCAACTAAACGGCAGTGATTACATCATTAAAAACAAAAAATCGCCTAAAAATTCAGCTAATACCTAAAACTATGGCACTAAAAATCACCTCCGACTGCATCAACTGCGACATCTGCGAACCTGAATGTCCCAATATTGCAATAAGCTATGACCAAAAAGGGCAAAAAACTTACGTTATTGATCCTGAGCTCTGCACTGAATGTGTGGGATTTTATGAGGAACCAGCTTGCGTTAACGTTTGTCCTATTGACTGCATTGTTAAAGACCTTAACCGCATAGAAAGCCCAGAAGAACTCAAAGAGAAATCTCAAAAGATTTGGGGGAAATAATATCAAGCCCGCTTAATGCAAATTTATTGACTTACTGGATGATGAAATAATCCATTTATGCAATGATTAAACCATGGCAAGGCGTGGTCGGTTTTTCAGTTTTAAGAATGGCTTTAGGGTTTTGAGTCAGTAAGTAGAGTATTACTGGCTTAAATTCTTTTTTGATTGGTTCTGCTGCTTTATCAGCTGTTGGCGCATCCATTCGGACGCCTGCTGCAAGTCTTGCCTGAGCGATTCGATCTCGGAGGGTGTTAACATCAGTGACGGCAAAGACGTGTCCAGCTTCGGATTGTGTGAGTTCGTTGATTCCATATCCAAATTCCTTGTTCCAAAATTCATTCATAGCATTGCCATGCTTCTGCTCTATATTGTTTAACATTTCTTGTGAAGGTGCAAGTTGCAATGAGCGCTGTTAAGCACATATACCCCTTACTTATTATCCTAATCGATAGGTATATAGTTTACCCTAAAAAGTGCTAAGCAGTAATAATCACACGTGCCAATGTTCAAGAAGATAAGGAACGTATTTACTCGCAAAAGCAAAGTCAAGACAACATGCAAAAAGAAAGAGAAGTTAGAAAACAAAAACTAGAAGAAAAAGAGGCGCGAGGGAAAAAACGGGGTTTATCAATATAGTAACTACGCCAAATTTACGCCAATAAAATTATTTCTTTAATATAATTAAAGTGGTTTGGTGCCTAAGGAGAGACTCGAACTCTCACGGTATCACTACCGGCGGATTTTGAATCCGCTGCGTCTACCAATTCCGCCACTCAGGCTGAGTGAGCGGCGATTATATCTATTTTTAAAAAAAGTGCAAGGTTTTATTGAGAAAATGATATTGGATGTTTTGGTAAGATACTTTAATTTTTGTTTTTAAAGACTTTTTAA
This sequence comes from Rappaport israeli, assembly GCF_001888055.1. GTDB lineage: Bacteria > Pseudomonadota > Gammaproteobacteria > Cardiobacteriales > Cardiobacteriaceae > Rappaport > Rappaport israeli. Next base: position 21,420 of record NZ_LXHZ01000008.1, on the reverse strand, counting down.
CTAATCGTGCGTAATTCTCCATCTAAATCAAAGATTATAGGTGGCGATGTAATATAGCAAGCGTTAGCTGATGCACTAGGACTTAGTGTTGTATAAAGAGTTCACCAGTACAAGACTTATCAGCGTAAGAGTATTGGAGAAAGATAGCAACTTAGGTTGTTATGGATCGCAAAGATTCCCCCCATTATATCCTTTGATTTAGTAGGGGGGTGGGTCAAAATTGACTTTCAATATAAGGATAAAATGGTTTGCCCCAGTCTTTTTGTGGATTGTCTTCAACAATTCTAATCATGACGGGCAATAAATCATCAAGCAATGCGCAGGCATCAATAAGTTGTTTGCGATTGGCTGAGCTGTTAAAAGAAGCGCCACCATGTATGATTTGATTGCGAAGGGTGTAGATGCGTGCAAACAAAATGGTTAGAATTTTATCAGTATCTTGCTGAGCCAATGCATTTTGTATTTTTTGATTGGCTTTAGAAAAAGCTTCGCGCCATGATTCTTCTGAGATAAAACCATTATGAAAATCCCAAAAGGGCTGAAAAACATAGCGGTTTTGAATAAGAGTACGGATATTATTAGCAAAGCGTTTCCAAACAAGGTTATAAATAACCTGCTCAGAATCTAGCTGGCAGACTTGTGTAATAAATCGTGTGAGTTCGATTTTTTCGGTTGAATATATTCTTGAGAGTTCGCGCGCATATACGGCATTAAAGCTAATCCATAGTGCTATAAACTGAGTATCGCTATCTTGCGCCTGAGAGGCTTTCGTCAGCCAGCTTTTAGCGCGGTAAATGCGCAAAAAATGCGGGTCAGAATTAAAAGTTTTTGTCATTATTTTTCCTTGCCAAACAAATTATTAATATCTGTTATATCATTTGTCATAATCGAAATAGCTTGCCTAGTAATGAGACTTCCTTAACACGAACCTCAAAATCATCATGCTGACAACGAGGGCAATAAGGGGGTCTTTGAATAAAATCTGTATGTGGAGGAGATTTCCACTTGCATTTTTTACAAGATAAAAAACGATAAGAATTAGGATTTCCAAACATATTACATCTTTTAATAAAAAAATAATCTTATTTATTAGGATCGTTATCTTGTAATTTTTTACAGATATCGCTATTTATTTTAATGAATTCTTGCCAAGTTAATTGTTTTGTTAAGTAGGCTTTATAATAGTCTTTTACTCTACAAATTAATGGACGTTCGGAATATATGGTGCATAAATTGCTTTGTACATCTAAATGCTGACAAATGCCATCGCCTCTATCTAAAAAAGCGGTTTGCGGATTAGTGCCGACAAGTCGGCAACATAATCCGCAGGCATTACAAGGAAAATCTTCTTCTATTTTCACAAGAATTAAGAAATTAATTTTCTGTTTTTTCTATATCAAATTTTAACTGATTAAATTTATCAGCGGCTGATTGAATTAGATTACCTTCTTTATCTAAAATAGGCGTTTCTATTGCTGCTTTAATGACTTGAGTGATTTTAGCATTTTTCATCACAATATCTTTAGCTTCTTTATCATATTTACTATAGTCTTTGCCTTGTTCTTCAATGACTTTTTTAAGTTCATTAAGATTGCGGCGAGAATGTTTACTTAATTGCGATAAAATTTCAATGCCTTTGCGTGCTACATCGCGGATGCCATTGCTAACGGCATTGGCGGCGCGAACATCTGCAGCATATTTTTCTGCTTGTGCTTTATTGCTGTAAGCATCATTTAATTTTTCTTCGGCTTTTGCGCCCATATACCAGCCAGCAACCAATAGAGCGGGTCCTGCCGCAAGTGCGCCTAGAGCTAAGGTTCCAGCAGCAACACCACCGCCACCAGCAGCAATGGAGCCACCGCCTAGCCATGCTAAAGTAGCATTTGTTGCTGCTGCACCGCTTAAACTGCTAATGGCTGTTCCTGTGCTTGCAGTTGCAAATGCCATAGTAGCGCTATAAGCACCAAAGGCGGTTATAGCGCCACTTGCTACCCCTCCACCAACACCTAAGCCTGAAGAGATAATGAAAGAGATATTTTCTTGCATTTCTTGCAATATATAGTCAAATTCTTTTAAATCAAAGTTGTCTATATTTTGCTGCTCAGCTAATTCTGCTCTACCATATATTTGTTTAAATACATCGATAAAATTCTTTATGTTAATTCTTAAAATATCAGCCTTACGTTTGCCAAGTTCATCTAGAGTCTCTTTGCACTCAGTACGAGAACGTTCCAAACGCTCTTCAGCTTTATTGACAATGGACTGTGCTGATTCGTTGACGTCGTCTGCAGTACTATTATCTGAAATGGCTTTACCTGCTTTATATAATCCTACTGCACCAACAGCAACACCGATAAGTAAAGGGATGGGCATAAATACTCCTTATTCGTTAATTATTTGATAAGCTTCTAAATTAATTGGCAACATGCGTTGTAATATATCTTCAAAATCATTTATGTATTGAAAATCAACAGTCAATAGATTGCAGATTTCTTCAATAATAAAACGTTCTTCTTGCTCAAATTGACCACTACTATAGCCTATGCCAATGAGTTCAAAAAGAAGTATTTTTTTATCTTTAGTAGTTAGATAACGGTCTTTATTCTTTATTAATTCCCTTGCAGATTTTGTAAGGATTTGTTGCCTCACTTCTGGTAGTAAAAGAATAATATGCTGAATAAGCTCTGGTGTAATATTAAATAAATCCTCTTTTTCTGAGGCGAGCACCTGCATGGCTTGTTGTTTAATTTGTGGATTGTCTTTATATTGCTCTAAAGTATCCTCAGATATTCTATTTATTATTCTTTCAAGAAAATTCCCATCATAGTCAAAGCTATTATAACTGTCTCCATCAAAACTTCCGCTATTTAATTCAGACCTATACAATAAATACATATCAATTTCTTCTTGACTAATTGCAACATAAAATTGCGTGTAATAGTCTTCATTGTAAAAATATTTATCCTTAGCTTGTAATTCCTCTTTTACAAAATCAGCAGCAGTTTCTTTATCACCACTTGCCATACAGACAATAAGAGATAAATCCCCAAATAACTGTTTCGCCTCATTACTGGATAAGTCTTTTAAAAACATAATTCCTCCTATAGTTTGATTTAAAAAATTAAGGGCTCATCAGATAGCATAATAGCGTCTAGTTCAGCTATGCTATTAATACTTAGTTTTTTGCCTAGAATATTGGCAAAATCATTCATGGCAGTAGTAAATTCCTCTATAGAGCTGTTAGGATTATCTAGTGCTGCAAACATTTTACTGCTGTAGTGTTCAAGTTCTTGCACACGTTGTGCAAAAATATCTTTGACTCTTCGCTCGAATTCTAAAGCCGATTGTTTGGCAATTTCGCAATCTTGTTCTATTTGTCTTCTGCGTTCGATAGATAAATTTTTATTCTTTAATACATCAAAAAAACTTTGATAGAACGTGTTGGTTAATGTGTAGCCAATTAGACTGCCAATCATTGCTCCTAAAACAGGCACTGGAATTGCAAGTTGTCCGATAGCTGCAAAAGATGAGGCGGATAACATGCCTGAGACGGTTAAGCTCATTTCTTGCGTCATTTCCGTGGCATTAATTTCACCTTCGGCATATTTACGAATGCTTCTACCCGCTGCTAAACAGGTTGACACCACCATGGCAGGAAATGAGGTATTAGAGAGTTTTTTAAGCCCTTGATTGGTTGATTGTTGTAGAAAGGCTTTTATGGTTGAACCTGAAAAATTGGTGCCATATCCAACGCCTGCAGCAATAGCGGTTTCTTTAGCGCTATCTAGGATGGCTTCTTTTAATTCTTTTTTACCAGTACTTGTGGCTATTAGGTTTGTAAGTATACTAATGCTTCCACCAATCAAGGCGCCCGTTTTTGCCCCTTCTATTCCAGATTGATGGCTAGTTTTTATTATTTCTTTTGCGGTGAATGTTTTAGGATTAAGACGTGCATAAATAGCTTCATCTGTTGTGAGTTTTGAGTCTCTGATTTTATTTTCTAAAGATTGATAATTCTCTGCATCTTTTTTTTAAACTATTTGCAAGATCGATATCGCCCTTGAGCTTTGCATGTTCAGCTTGTTTGAATAAAGATTTTTGCTTCTTTCTGGCAAAATTCTTTCATCTCTTCCACTTGTTCTGACGGAACATCTAAATAATCAACTTCAAGATATCGGGAAAAATCAGTTTTTCCACCGCCTTTGCCTCTGGCTATTTTTCTTAGTAGCGCTTTGGTGTCAGTTACAAATTTTTGCTGAGATCTGGCAATAATTTCTCCATTTTTTGTTTCAACTATATCAACAATATTGTGATTTTTTCCAAATCCTGATATGTCTTCGCTGCGGGAAGCGAATATACCATTCCCATTAATTTCGCTTTCTGCATTACGTCTTGCTGTGCTTATTGTCTCTGCTGCGTATCCAGCTTGTTGCTTTATATTTTGTTTTATAAAATCTGGATTGATTTTGTGGGTATATATTTTTTTTAAACTACTTGCCATAAATTGGTCGGTCTTTCCATCGTAGCCACTATAGGCAACTAAAGACTGCCTTGCGGCTTCTCCAAAGCGTTGAATGGTCTGGATATTTGCAGTGGCAGTTAGGATATTAACAGTGTTGCCAGTTTGATTATCTTCTGTTTTTTTGCGGAGAGTAGTTTTTTATCTTTCATTTTTTTCCTTGAATTTAATAATTTAAATATTGTTTTAATGTGTTTTCCATCTGCTGTTGGATTTCACTGGGGCTGATGATGTGTGCATGGGGTATCCAATATTGCACAATAGGGACAACTTCCATGGGGCTGACGTTTTTGCAGGCAAGTAGTAGGCTGCCGTCTTCTAGTTCGCGGATGGTTTCTTGGTTTGGCAGGAGGTTTCTGCGTTTAAAATAGCCTGCGGCTCTAGGGGCAATTTTAATAATAATTTCGCTGATTTGACTGCCAAGAAAAATACTGTCAGTTTGGCGGATTTTATCGAGTAGGGCGGTATCTAAGGTGAAAGTTTGCTTTTCTAGCGCAAGATTGCTGATTTGATTAAAACAGAAGCTTTTTTCTTTCCCATTATCAAGCCCAACAAGATACCAAATGCCATTTTTATTAACGAGGTGATAGGGCTCTATTTGATAGGTTTTGCTGTCTTTGGAGCGGACTTTGGTATAGGTAAAGTTAATATATTGTTGTTGTTTAATGGCTTGAGTGATGGTGTCGAATTCTTTTTGTTTGTGGCGGATATTTTCGTATTGAAAGCCTTTTATGGTGATGCTTTGTTGGAGTTTTTCTTGGAAAAAGCGTCGGTCTACTTCTGGGAAGAGTTCTTGTATGCTGGCAAAACGTGCAATGCGTTTGATTTCTTCTTGATTTAAATGACCTTGTTTGTTTTTGTCGATGCGGTAGTAGCGCGGGCCTGCTTCGGTATAGGCTAGCATGGTGAGGCGCTCATTGAGGTCGCGTTGTAGGGTGCGGATATGAACTTGATATTCTTGCGCTAGGGCGTGAATGTCGATGCGTTCGCCTGTATTGAGCTTTACGAGAATATCTCCTAGGCGAAAAGCGAGCGTATCGTGTTTTTTAGAGGTCATGATTCTTCAGTGGTTCATTAGATTTGTATAGTGTAACAAGAGGGAATGACAGGTTGTGTCGCTTGTTAGAAATTTTTTTGCGTTTTATGTGCAAGTAAGGACAAAACATGAGGCTATTTTTAAGAATTAAAGTCTTAGTATAGAACTTATACTCACTGTTTATCAAGTCGTTAATGTCCAATGATGTTGCCTAACTTTTAGGGAGGTGAGCTTTGCGGCAGGATTATTCAGAATCAATAAAAGAAATTGGGCGCGCTATTGCAAAATATCGTCAGACCGCTGGTTTGACTCAGGCACAAGTGGCGGAGTTACTCAATATTAGCAATGATGCGGTTTCGCGTATGGAGCGTGGGATAATTGTGCCTTCGGCTATGCGTTTATTGGAGTTGGCGGATATTTTTCAGTGCGATGTGGCTAGTTTGTTAGGCGATGGAAGTTTTTTGATGGGTGATCAAGCAAGGCGGATTATGAGGTTATTAACAGGTCTTGAAGAGAGGGAGCGTTTGCAGCTGCTTGAGATTGTTGAGGCGATGGTGTTGTGGTATCACAAAAGAAAGTAATTAAAAAAGCAATGCGTTGTGGCATTGCTTTATAGAGATGATGGCGATACATTAGTCGTTTAATGCATCTTTTAGTTTTTTGCCCGCTTTAAAGCCTGCTGAGACGCTGGCTGGAATTTTGATGGCTTCTTTAGTTTTAGGATTGTGTCCATCACGAGCTGCGCGTTTGCGTGGTTCAAATGTACCAAAACCAATTAAAGTGACTTTGTCGCCTTTTTGTAGGGTGTTGGTGATGTTATCAATAATTGAATCTAGTGCTTTGCCAGCTTGCGCTTTGGTGATTCCTGCATCTTCTGCAATGGCGTCTACGAGTTCCGTCTTATTCATATCCTGTTACCTTTATATGGAGTTAAAAACTTGGTTCGATGCTTGGCATCGACGGGGTGGATTTTATACCGATTAGGGGTTGTTGTGTCAAACTTTTTTTACTTTCAAAGACTAAGCAAAATGAGCTGAGATTTTTTATTGGCGTGTTGCTAAAAAGTCAATGATTTTAATGGCAATAAAATCAAATGGCTGTCTGTGGAATTTTGCCAATTTATGCGATTGTTTTGCTTAGTCTTATATGGATTTAATGATGTTTATCATTCCTTGTTTCAATGGGTTTTTTTAGGGTTTTATGCTTGCCTATGCGCTCTGTTAGGGGGAGTGCGTGAGGCTCTAGCGCGTGCTCAAAGACTTGTTCAATGCTTTTAACGCTAATAATTTCTAGTGCATTAAGGACTTCTTGGTCGATATCGCGCAGGTCTTTTACGTTATCTTTTGGGATAAGTACTGTTTTCATTTTGCTTCGTTGTGCGGCAAGGAGTTTTTCTTTTAGCCCACCGATGGCAAGCACATGTCCATGTAGGGTGATTTCTCCTGTCATGGCAATATCGCCCCGCACTGGGATTTCTGTAAATGCAGAGAGTAGGGCGGTTGCCATTCCAATGCCTGCGCTGGGCCCGTCTTTGGGGGTGGCGCCTTCTGGCATGTGCATATGGAGGTCGTGGTCGTTAAATTTAAAGGTGGGGTCATGTTTATCAAGATAACTTCTAACGACAGAAAGGGCGGCATGAACGCTTTCTTTCATAACATCGCCCATCTGTCCTGTAAGTTGGAGTTTGCCTTTACCTGAGAAAACTGCCGTTTCAATTTGAAGGAGTTCGCCACCAACAGAAGTCCAAGCCAGTCCGTTGACGCTACCAATACGATTTTTAAATTGTTCTTCGTTGCGCTGGTATTTGGCAATGCCTAAAAAATCTTCGAGATTGTCGTGGGTAATGGTAACGCTGTTAGTTTCTTTTTGGTGCAATTTGCGTACGGCTTTGCGTGCGAGTTTGCCTATTTCGCGCTCTAGATTGCGCACACCCGCTTCGCGCGTATAGTTTTCTATAATGGTTTCTATGAGATTATCTTTTAGGATAAATTCTTTTTTGTTTAAGAAATTTTCTTTGCGCTGTCTAGGGATAATATAGCGCTCAGCAATTTGGATTTTTTCTTGTGTGGTGTAGCCTGCTAGGCGGATAATTTCCATGCGATCTAGCAAAGGCGCAGGAATGTTGAGTGTGTTGGCGGTGGCGATAAATAACACTTTGGAAAGATCCACATCAGTTTCTAAATAGTGGTCATTAAAAGTATTATTTTGTGCAGGATCAAGTACTTCTAAAAGTGCTGAGGCAGGGTCGCCACGGTGGTCATGCCCTATTTTATCGATTTCATCAAGGAGGATAACGGGGTTATTACTGCCCAGTTTGCTGAGTTTTTGTACAAGTTTTCCAGGCAGAGCGCCAATATAGGTGCGGCGATGTCCGCGGATTTCCGCTTCATCGTGTACGCCGCCTAGTGAAATGCGGTCAAAATCGCGTCCTGTGGCTTCAGCGATGGATTTTCCTAGTGAGGTTTTACCAACCCCTGGAGGACCAACAAGGCAGATGATGGGCGCTTTACTGTTGTTTTTACTGCGTTTTTGCACAGCAAGATATTCAACAATGCGCTCTTTGACATCTTTTAGCCCATAGTGATCTCTTTCAAGGACAGTTTCTGTACGCTCTAGGTCATAATGAGCGCGCCGTTTTTTTGACCAAGGGAAATCAATCATCCATTCAAGATAGTTACGAATCACATTGGCTTCTGAAGACATGGGCGACATTTGCTTAAGTTTATTAAGTTCTGCAATGGATTTTCGGTGCGCTTCTTCGGGCATTTTTGCATCGATAATATCTTGTTCGAGTTGCTCGGTTTCATTGAGCGCTTCGTCCATATCGCCTAGTTCTTTTTGGATGGCTTTCATTTGCTCGTTGAGATAGTACTCACGCTGATTGCGTTCCATTTGTTGTTTGACGCGCTTGCGGATGCTTTTTTCTAGCTCGGTTTTTTCAAGCTCTTGTTCAAGTAATACAAGTAGACGTTCTGCGCGTTCCTGAACATCTAGTAGCCCTAAAATATCAATGCGTTGCTCAACTTCTAACTCAAGGTGCGCAGCAATGGTATCTACAATGCGTGCAGGGCTTTCAAGTTGTTTTAAGGTTTCAATGAGCGCATCGGCATTTTTATCGCGTTCTTTTAAATAGCGCTCGAATTGTTTAATAGCGACATGGGTTAATCTTTGAAATTCTTCGTATGAGGCGCTATCTTCACGTTCGTTTAAGCTAAGCGTGTTAGCGCTTAAGAAGATATCGTTATCTCGCCAATTTTGGATTTTAACGCGCTCTAATCCTTCAACAAGTACTTTAATGGTGCCGTCGCTTAATTTTGCCATTTGTACGATGCGCCCAAGTGTGGCGAGGGTGTAGAGGTCATCTATTTCTGGTTCTAGTTGTTTAGGGTCGCGTTGGGGGACAAGGAGGAGTTGTTGGTCGCTCTCCATGCAATGATCTATGGCTGCAATAGATTTTTCACGTCCAATAAAAAGTGGCACGATAACATGAGGATAAACAACAACATCGCGTAGAGGGAGTGCGGGATAATAATTTTTACTCATAAGCGGTTCCTTTAGGCGGTTTTGCGGATAATGGTGGGGCTGGCGGTATTGTTAATGCTGGTTTCGGTGATGATGATTTTTTCAATATCAGTTTGGTCTGGAAGATCAAACATGGTATCAAGTAGCGTTTGCTCGACAATAGAACGTAAGCCTCTGGCGCCTGTTTTGCGCTCTATGGCTTTTTTGGCGATGGCATTGAGCGCTTGTGGTTCAAATTCTAATTCGACATTTTCATAACCAAAGATTTTTTTAAATTGACGGATAATGGCATTTTTGGGTTCGGTGAGAATGCGGATAAGTGCTTTTTCATCTAAAGTATCAAGTAGTGCAATGATAGGCAGACGTCCAACAAACTCTGGATTAACCCAAACTTCACTAAATCCTCTGGCTCAACGCGTTTTAAAACGTCGCTTGTGGGGTTATCTAGAGCATTTTTACTTTGCACAGTAGCGCCAAAACCAATACCGCCTTGGTCGGTACGTTTGGCAATGATTTTTTCAAGTCCAGCAAAAGCGCCCCCACAAATGAATAAGATATTGGTGGTGTCTATTTGTGTAAGCTCTTGCTGAGGGTGTTTGCGTCCGCCTTTTGGGGGGACCGCAGCATTTGTGCCTTCAATGAGTTTGAGTAGGGCTTGTTGCACGCCTTCACCAGAGACGTCGCGGGTAATGGACATATTTTCGCCTTTGCGCGCGATTTTATCGATTTCATCAATATAAATAATGCCTCTTTGCGCTTTCTCTACATCATGATCACAGCTAACTAATAATTTCTGTAAAACAGTTTCCACATCCTCGCCCACATAGCCCGCCTCGGTGAGTGCGGTAGCATCAGCGATAGCAAAGGGGACATCTAAGCTTTTGGCCAGTGTTTGGGCAAGAAGAGTTTTGCCCGAACCTGTAGAACCAATCATTAAAATATTACTTTTGCCAATCTCTACTTCATCCTCTATAGATTTGTCTTGATTGAGTTTTAAACGTTTGTAGTGATTGTAAACGGCAACAGCCAGTGCTTTTTTGGCTTGAGTTTGTCCGATAATGTAGTCGTCTAGATAGTTTTTAATTTGTGAGGGAGTTGGGAGAGATTTTAGATTAAACGTAAAAGCTTCTTCTTTATCATCCATCTCAAAGGCTTTAAGGTCTTCACTGAGCATTTTTTCACATAAAATGATACATTCATCACAAATGCAACTGCCATCAGCGCCTTCAATCAGGCGGTTGACTTCGTCTTTAGATTTTTGACAAAAAGAACAGGTTGGTTGGCTCATAAGTGCTCCGAAAAGAATAATGTATCAATGAAAGCCTTAATGGGGATTAGGCAAAAGATTTCAAGGAGCAAGACAAAATAGACCGCTCCTTGAATAACTATTGAGAGATTAATTACTGGCTGAGTTCGCTGCGTTTTGTGATGATGCTATCGACAAGCCCATATTCTTTAGCACGTTCAGCGCTCATAAAGTTGTCGCGCTCGGTGTCGCGTTCAATCGTTTCTAATGATTGTCCAGTATGATGGGCAAGTAATTTATTGAGGCGTTCGCGAATGTAGAGAATTTCGCGGGCATGAATATCGATATCACTTGCTTGACCTTGGAAACCGCCTAATGGTTGGTGAATCATCACGCGGGAATTGGGAAGCGCTTGACGTTTTCCAGCTGCACCTGAGGCAAGTAAAAATGCGCCCATACTAGCAGCTTGTCCAAGCACCATAGTGCTAACATCAGGCTTAATAAATTGCATGGTGTCGTAAATCGACATGCCAGCAGTAACAGACCCGCCCGGTGAATTGATATAAAAATGGATGTCTTGCTCAGGGTTTTCTGCCTCTAAAAATAGCATTTGCGCAACAACTAGGTTAGCGCTTGCATCATTAACAGGCCCGATAAGAAAAACCACGCGCTCTTTAAGTAAGCGTGAGTAGATATCGTAGGCGCGCTCACCTCGTCCTGTTTGTTCAACAACCATGGGAATAGGTAGATGGTTATAAATATCCATAGCAACAGCTCCAAAAATGAAAAGGACGGGCGATTATACCGCTATGAGTGAAGATTGGCGAATATTGGCGGTTTCGTATGTTATGAAAGAGAAAAGGATAGAGTAGCGCATTGCTACAAATAAAAAAGGTGATAACCAAGTTATCACCTTTTAAGCGCCAAAAATACCGTATTAGTTGCGTAGTTGACTATTAAGCGTCATTACTTCTTGGAAGGTTTTATCTTCATGACTGATATTGGCTTTTTCATACAATTGGTCAATGAGTTGCTCTTCTAAAATAGAAGACTGAAGATTCATTTGCGCGTTTTGGTCTTGCTGATACCATTGGCGCACTTCTTCTGGGTCTTCGTAAGTTGCAGCAATAGACTCTAGACGCTGTTGAACGCGCTCTTGGTCAATTTCAATATTGCGCTCTTCAAATAATTTTCCAAGCAATACACCAAGACGAACGCGACGACGTGCTGTTCCATCAAAGATTTGCTGAGCAATTTTCTGACGTTGTTCAGCATCAGCAATTTGTTGTTCAAGTTTCATTTCACGGCTCATGCGCTCAATTTCTTGCTCAACTGCACCTTCGGCAATTTGTTGCTCGCTATTTTTTTCTAGTAGCGCATCAAATAAACGTTCGCGCTTAATACGGCGTAGTGCATTTTCAAGTTCGCGCGCCATGTTTTCTTCAATAGCTTTACGGAATGAGGATTCATCAGCGCTATTTAGACCAAAACGTTTGATAAATTCTTCATCAACTTCTGGGAGGTTGATTTTTTCAACTTGTTTAACTTGTACGTTAAATTGCGCGGTTTTTCCAGCGAGATGTTCTGCAGGATAATCTTCAGGGAAGGTAACGTCGAAGGTTTTGTCATCCCCTTGTTTGGTGCCTACGAGTCCTTCTTCAAAATCAGCCAGCATTTGTCCGCTTCCTAAGGAAACTTTTACGTCTTCACCGCTACCGCCTTCAAAGACTTCACCGTCTAATTTTCCAACAAAATCAACTGTTACGCGGTCATCTTTAGCAGCAGCTTCTTCTGTTTCGCTAAAGGTTGCTTGTTGGCGACGCAATGTTTCAATCATAAAATCGATATCTTGCTCGCCTAGCTCACTTTGTGGAAGGGTGATGTTTAGTTCTTCTAGACCTTTTACCTCTACTTCAGGAGCAATTTCAAAGATGGCGGTAAATTTTAGGGGCTCGTTGCTTTGAAAGCCAGATTCAACTTCTAATTTGGGAGGGGCGACAGGTGTTTGTTGATGCTCTTCTAGTGCGTTGCGGTAGGCGGTTTCGATGGTATCAGAGAGGATTTCACGGCGAATATCATTGCCATATTTTTGTTTAATGACGTTAGGGGGGACTTTTCCAGGGCGAAAACCGTCTAGGCGAATGCGTGGGCGGATTTCTTTTAAGCGTTGTTCTACTTTGTCGTCAATCTGCTTGGCGGGAATTTCGATGGTGAGTTTGTGTGCGAGACCTTCTAACTGTTCAACCGATGATTGCATAGTGTCCTCAGTAATTTTATGTGTCTGATTCAAAAAAAAACGCCTTCAATGAAGGCGTATCAATTAATGGTGCGAAAGGAGAGACTCGAACTCTCACGCCTTGCGGCACTGGAACCTAAATCCAGCGCGTCTACCAATTCCGCCACTCTCGCTAAATTTGAGCGCGGATTAAATCATAGTTTTGTTAGCGATTCAAGTTTTTTATTGCATTTTTTCTGTGCGTTTTGTTTTTGGGGTGGCGTGATTTTTTGTAGGGTGTTGTTTTTGTTATTTTAGTTTGGGATTTGTAGGTGGATGAGGTTGGGGTTTGGGGTAATGGGATGTTGGTGGCTGGCGATGATGAGAAGTCCATGTTGCATGTGGTGTTGGAGTTTTTCTAATAATTGTTGAGCGTTTTCGGGGTCGAGTCCTGCAAAGGGTTCGTCAAGTATGAGAATGGGTTTGGGGATGAGGAGGTGGCGCGCGAGTGCTAGGCGTCTGGCTTGTCCACCTGAGAGGTTGAGACCATATTCACCAAGTGGGGTGTGGAGGTGTTTGGGTTGTTGGGTAACCCAATGAGCAAGGTTGACAAGTTCTAGGGCTTGCCAAAGCTGTTGGTCGCTGGCGTTGGGATGAGCGAGGCGAAGATTTTCGCTAAGGGTGAGGTTGAAGATGTGGATGTGTTGGCTGTGGTAGGCGATATGCTCTGGGGTGTAGTGGTGTAGGGGATGATGATTTAGATAAAGGGTTCCGCTTTTTGGGGGATTTCTTGCGCGAGTGTGGTGAGGAGGGTGGTTTTACCGCTGCCGCTTTTTCCTGTGATAAGAAGGGTTTGTCCGCTTTTTATGATGAAGTTGAGGTTGGTTAGAGGCGCGATGGCATTAGGATATTGGACGCTCAGTTGATGGGCGCTTAGGGTGAGGTTTTTGGTGGGGATTGGGCGTTTGGGATGGGTGTGGTGTGGCGGGATTAGGAGTTGGTTTAGGCGCTGTTTGGCGCTGAGGCTTGTGCCAAGGCTGGTGAATTGGCTGGCCAGTGGGGTGAGGATTTCATTGAGTCCTAGGAGGGTGAGGCTGAGGGCTAGGAGTATGGCTGGGCTGAGCTGGGCGTGGCTTAGGGTGTAGAGGAGGGTGAGGGCTAGGAGGGTTTGTTGGCTGGCAATAAGGAGGCTGGCAAGGTGTTGTTGGCGGGTTTCTAGTTGGTCAAATTGTTGTTGGCGTTGTTGGTAGGTGTGTTGATAGTCTTCCCAGCGTTGCCAGAGTAGGAGTTGGGTGAGTGCTTGGAGGGGTTGGAGGAGGGTGTGGCGTCGTTGTTCGTTGAGTTGGCTGTGGCGTCGGGCTAGGTTGATGCCAAGGCGCTGTCCTAGTAGAGGAAGGAGGAAGCTGGCGCTTAAAAGAAGGATGGTGCTAGGCCATAGAAGAGTGGGTTGGAGGTGATTTAGGATGAGTAGGTAAATCAGTAGAATGATTTGCGCCCATGCCCATGGGGCGTAGGTGCGCAGGGGGAGTTCGTTGAGTTGGTCGATGTCGGTGGTCAGGCGATGGAGTTGGTGTTCGCTGTGTAGGGTTTGTAGGGTGTGTTGGATTGGGGCGTGGGTGAGGTGATGAAAAATTGGTAGCGGAGGGTTTTGAGGAGGTTTAGAGTGGCTTGATGGGAGAGGAGGCGTTCGCCGTAGCGTCCTGCTGTGCGGAGGATGGCGAAGGTGCGGATTAGGGCGGCTGGGTGGAGGTAGTTGAAGGTGAGGGTGCTGCTGAGTAGTCCTGCAAGTGCGGCGGCGCTTATAAACCAGCCTGAGACGGCAAGCAGGGCTAGGGTGGCGATGAGGGTGATAAGTCCTATGCTCCATGTGATAAGCCATAGGTGGGGGGTGTGGGTGAGGAGATGGCGGAGTTTTAGTGGGGTATGCATGTTGGTTAAGATTACTTGGGGGTGGGTAGGTGGATGTGTTGGTTGAGCCAGTTGAGTTGGGGGGTATTTAGGAGGTGGTGTTCGTCGTGGGTGATGAGGATTAGGGTGCTGTGGCGGCTGAGTTGTCCGATGAGTTGGTAGAGTTCTAGAGCGGTTTGGGGGTCGAGTTGGGCGCAGGGTTCGTCTAGCAACCAGAGGAGTTTGGGCTGGAGGATGAGTTGAGCTATGGCGAGGCGTTGTTGTTGTCCGCCTGAAAGTCCTTGTCCATGTTCGCCAAGTGGGGTGTGGATGCCGTGAGGGAGTTGTTGGATGAGGGGTTGGAGTTGTACGGCGTGTAGTGCGCGGTGGAGTTGGTCGTCTGTGGCGGTTTTGTGGGCAAGGCGGAGATTTTCGGCAATGGTGAGTGGGAGAAGGGGGGGATGTTGGGCTAGGTAGGCGATTTGTTGGCGCAAATGGGCATGGTCTAGGGTTTGATGGGGGTGCTGGTCGAGGGTGAGGCTGCCTGTATGGATTGGGCAGTAGCCGAGGATTGCTTGCAGTAGGCTGGATTTTCCACTGCCACTTGCGCCGCTGATGGCGATGCGGTGGTTGGCGGGGATATGGAGGGTGGTGGTGGGGAGGCGTAGGCGGTTGTCGTGGCTGTAGAGGGTTAGGTGTTCTAGGGTGATGCTGGGGGGGCGGTGAAGGCTGTGGCGGATGTGGGGGGCGTTTTTTTCTGTGGGGGCGTTATGATGGTTAAACCATGGGGCTAGGTTTTCTAGGGCGGTTTGCGCTTGCGCTTTGCTGTGATAATCGCTGCCTAGTTCTCGAAGGGGGGCGTAAAATTCTGGCGCAAGAAGGAGGATGAATAGGGCGCTTTGGTAGGGGACGGGGGTGTGCCCTTTATTCCAAGGGAGGAGTTCGAGTAGTCCGAGTCCTAAATAGACGGCGATTAGGGCGATGGAGAGGGAGGCAAAGAGTTCTAATACGGCGGTGGAGAGAAAGGCTAGGCGTAAGATGCCCATGGTTTTTTGCTGATATTCTTCGGCGCTGTGGGCGATGGTTTGTTGGGCGTAGGGGGTGGCGTTTAGGCGTTTTAGGGTGGGCATGCCACGGATGAGGTCTAGGAAGTGGCTACTGAGTAGATGGAGGGTTTGAAGTTGCTGTTGGCTTTTGTCGCGCGCATTTTTGCCTACTAATATCATAAAAAGAGGAACGAGCGGAGCGGTGAGAAGGAAAAGTAAGGCGGCAAGTGGGCTGTGATAGTAGGTTAGGATGAGGATGATAAGGGGGGTGATGAGGGCAAATTTTTGTTGGAGATGGTAACGGCTGAGGTAGGGGTGGA
Organism: Rappaport israeli; assembly: GCF_001888055.1. GTDB lineage: Bacteria > Pseudomonadota > Gammaproteobacteria > Cardiobacteriales > Cardiobacteriaceae > Rappaport > Rappaport israeli. The sequence continues at coordinate 5,629 of NZ_LXHZ01000008.1, read as the reverse complement.
GTTGGTCAACTTGTTCGATGATTTGGGTGCTGAGGCTGCCGTCGCTGCCTAGTTGGTGGCGTTCTGGTCCAAGATGTTTGAGGGTTTGTAGGAGTTTTTGGCGTAGGCTGTTGCGGATATTTTGGCTGATGGTGTGGAGGGTGATGGTTTGGTAGTGGTTGAGCCATGGGCGCAAAAGTAGGCAGGCACTTAGGTAGGGTAGTAGGGGGGTGAGTGGGTCAATGAGGTTGGGGGTGGGTTGGGCGCTTTGCTTAAGCCAGTGTGCAAAAAGATTGGCAAGTAGGGCATTTTGCAAAATGAGAAGGATAAGAGATAAAAGAGCGCTTAGATAGGCAAGATTTAGGCGGATGCGGTGTTGGGCAAGATAGGGGTGGAGTTGGTGTAGGGGGTTTTTAGAGCGCATGGGTGGGTATGGGTATTTTGCTAGGGTGGCATGGTATCATATTGTTTTATAGGGTTTGTGGCTATCTTTAGCAGGTTTTTGGGCTATATAGGCGCTTTTTTTTGGGGTTTTTGCAGGATGTTCTTATGATAACTTTTGAACAAGGTATTGTTTTTTCAATTATTTTTATTTTCTCTGGTGTTTTTTATTTGGGGGCGCTGGCGCTATGATGTGGTGGCGCTTTCGGCGTTGATATTGGCGGCTCTAACGGGGGTGGTGCCGATGAAGGAGGTGTTTGTAGGGTTTGGGCATCCTGCGGTGATTACGGTGGCGGCGGTGTTAATTATTTCTGAGGCGGCGATGAGCGCGGGGTTGGTGGATATTATTGCGCGCTTATTGTTGCGGGTGAGGGGGAATTTGGTGATGCAGATTATGGCGCTGACGTCGTTGGTGACGGTTTGTTCGGCGTTTATGAATAATGTGGGGGCGTTGGCATTGATGATACCTGTGGCAATTTGGTTGGCGCGGCGCTCGGAGTGTTCTCCTGGGTTGTTTTTGATGCCGCTGGCGTTTGGTTCGTTGTTGGGGGGGATGTTGACGCTAATTGGTACGCCACCAAATATTGTGGTGTCGCAATTTTTGCAACAGGCAACGGGGCGTCCGTTTGCTATGTTTGATTTTTTTCCTGTGGGGCTGGTGATTTGTGTGGTGGGGGTTGGGTTTATTTCTCTTGTGGGTTGGCGGTTGATTCCTAAGCGCGGGGGCGCTGCGCCTGATGCGGATTTGTTTTCTGTTGAGGCGTATATGACGGAGGTGGTGATTATTGAGGGCGGAGGTTTTGTGCGTCGGACGTTGCATGATTTGTTGGCGGCGGTGGAGGATGAGGCGGATATTAGTGTGATTGCTTTGATTCGTGGGGAGAGGCGGATGACGTTGCCGTCGATGTATGAGGTGTTGCGGGTGGGCGATATTTTGATGATTGAGGCGAGCTCGGAGGCGTTGAAGGTGTTGCTGGCATCAACAGGGGTGAAATTGGCGGCGGATGTGGTTGAGAAGGGTGGTGAAGGGGTAGAGCAGAAAAAAACACAGGATTTGGACGCGCTTAGGTTGGCGGAGGTGGTGGTTTTGCCTAAGTCGATGTTGGTGGGGATGTCGGTGTCGCGGTTGGCGCTGCGGGAGCGTTATGGGTTGAATGTGTTGGCTGTGGCGCGTCAGGGTCAGCGTTTGCGTCGGCGGATGAGTCGGGTGAAGTTTGTTGTAGGGGATATTTTGCTGATTCAGGGAAAGGCAGATGGTTTGGCAGATACGTTGCGGGTGTTGGGTTGTTTGCCGTTGGCAGCTAGGGCGTTGAGCTTTGAGCGTCCACGTAAGATTTTGATCACTTGTTTGATTTTTTTGTCTTCGATTGGTTTGATTTCGTTTGGGATATTGCCCGCAGCGTTGGCGTTGGTGATGGCGGCGTTGTGTATGGTGTTATTTGGTGTGGTGGCGGTGAAGGATTTTTATAAGGGGATTGATTTGCCAGTGATTGTGTTGCTGGCAGCTATGATTCCTGTGGGAGGTGCGCTAGAAACTACTGGGGGTTCTCAATTGATTGCTGAGGCGCTACTAACGCTGACAGGAGAGTTGTCGCCTGTGTGGATGTTGGCGTTGTTGATGTCGGTGGTGATGGCGCTGACGAATGTGATTAATAATACGGCGGCGGTGATTTTGGCGGCGCCAATTGCTTTGAAGATTGCTGAAGGGATGGACTATGCGCCTGAGCCTTTGTTGATGGCGGTGGCGGTGGCGTCTTCTAGCGCTTTTTTAACGCCAATTGGGCATCAGTCTAATACGTTGGTGATGGCACCAGGGGGATATGCTTTTTCTGATTATTGGCGGATGGGATTGCCTTTGTCGATTTTGGTGTTGTTGGTGTCGATTCCTGCAATTTTATGGGTGTTTCCAATTTAGGTTTGTAGCCAAAAGGTGACGGGGCCGTCGTTGGTTAAGTTGATTTGCATGTTTGCGCCAAATTCTCCTGTTTGTGTGGCTGGGTGTTGTTGGCGAATGTGCTGGCAAAATTGTTGGAAATATTGAGCAGCCTGTTGTGGAGCCATGGCGCAATCAAAGCTGGGGCGATTGCCTTTTTGGGTGTTGGCGGCAAGGGTGAATTGTGAGACGAGAAGGATTTCGCCGTTAATTTGTTGGATGTTGAGGTTCATTTTTCCTTGGCTATCGCTAAAAAGGCGGTAGTTTAGGAGTTTGTGGGCGAGCTTGTGGAGGGTTGCGTCGTTGTCGTGCTTTTCAATGCCAATGAGTGCAAGTAGTCCGTAGTTGATACGGGCGATGGTTTGCTGGTTAATTTGGACGCTGGCGTCGTTTACGCGTTGTATGAGGGCAATCATGAGCGGTTCTAGGCTAAAAAAATGGCATAATGCCAAAAATTTTATTTTTAGCAACTCAAGGGGGGAATCAATGGCTTTAGTGGGACAGCATGTTTTATCTATTGACCAATTTAAGCGCGCACAATTGGAGTCTTTATTAGAAGTGGGCGCAATGGTTGAGCCAATTGCACAGCGCAAAATGCGTTGTAATGTCTTAAGCGGGGCTGTAATGGCTAATTTGTTTTTTGAAGCCTCTACGCGTACGCGCCTAAGTTTTCATACTGCTTTTGCACGATTGGGAGGCAGTGTGAGTGATACGACAGGATTTACTTTTTCATCCATTTCTAAGGGGGAATCTTTGCGCGATACGGCGCGAGTGATTGCAGGCTACGCAGATGCCATTGTCATGCGGCATCCTGATATTGGTTCAGTCGCTGAGTTTGCGCGTGGGATTTTAGTTCCTATTATTAATGCAGGCGATGGCGCAGGAGAGCATCCAACACAAGCATTATTAGATTACTACACGATTTATAAAGAGTTTTCACGCTTAGGTAAAAAAATTGATGGCATGAGCATTGCTATGGTGGGGGATTTAAAACATGGGCGAACCATTCATTCTTTATGTAAGTTATTGCAATGTTTTGAAAACATTCGTTTTCATTTGGTTTGTCCTGATAATTTGCGTTTGCCTAAGGTATTGATTGAGCGTCTAAAGCAAGCAGGGCATCGGGTGTATGAATACGATAATTTACAGCAAGGGTTAGCAGGGGCAGATGTGATTTATGCTACGCGTATTCAAAAAGAGCGCTTTGCTAATCCACAAGAAGAGGATATGAGTTATGGTGAATCATTGCGCATTCATCGCGATAGTGTGGCGCGCTATGGAGAAAAAGAAGTGGTGATTATGCATCCTTTACCTAGAGATAGTCGAGAAGGGGCATTTGATTTAAGCGAAGATTTGGATGAATTGTCGCAGCTCGCTATTTTTCGCCAAGCAGATAATGGCGTAACAATGCGTATGGCGCTCTTTGCTTGTGTATTAGGGGTCGAAAATCAATTAACACGCTATTTAACCCCCAATCGCTTATTTGTGCCAACGCGCTACAGTGAATATGATGCGCCATTTTATCGATTTGATGGATAAGTGCGTAAAGACATACAAAATATATATCAATATATTATCTTGACAGCTTATGTCTGTGATTTGAAACATTGTGATCGCAAAACATAGGCTGTGTTTTTTTATGGATTTTCCCAATAAGGAAACTTAGCATTACTTGGAAACTGATAATTATCTACCCACCAAGGCACAAACGCGGTGTTAGTTTTATCTTGTAACCCAATCATAAAGCGCAAATTATCATCTAACTGAGTGGCATCAATGGCTTTATCTTGGTTTGCGCCTTTGGGTAACGCAAGTTGGTTGTGCCACAACATCACAGGTATGCGATAACCTGCTTGCGTGGTTGAGCTGTGTCCTGCAAAGTCTTTCACGTGCCCCACTTCATTGCCATGGTCGGACAGGAAAATCAAGCCGCGTGATTCAGCTTTGTCTTGCTTGAGCATCGTGAAAATGTTGTTGAACACCCAATCTTGATAAGCGACGCTGTTGTCGTATTTATCGCGCAGATTTTTTGTCCACGAGCTGGCGTTGATTTGCGCCAATTGCGCTTGAACGGGCTGTTCTTGTGCATTGTCTTGGGTGGGGAATAGTTTAAATTTGTCGGTGTATCGCGCGGAATAATTGGGGTGCGAACCAATCAAATGCACCACAATCAGTTTTTTCGGTGCGCTATCTGCCAACGTGTTTTTCACCAAGGGGAACAGTTCTTCATCTTTAGCAAAACTGCTGCGCCCTGAACGTTTGTTGTTGTAAATCGCTTGGTCGGTAAACGCGCCAAATAGGGAGGCGATGTAGCTGTCGTCTTGGTTGCTTAGCCAAAAGATTTTGAAACCTGCGGATTTTGCGTCTGCGAGAATGCTTTTGGTTGGTACGTATTCAGGTTGCGCGGCTGGCACATCGGTTAAGATGGATTTCACTGCGTCTAATGTGGACGGATAACCTGAATAGGCATTGCAGAAAATCGTCAGTTCGTTTTGTGCGGCGAACATATTGGGATTGGTGTGGCGTGGGTAGCCGCAAGAATGTAAATTGTAGCTGGTTAAACTTTCGGAAATAATCAGGATAACGGTTTGTTTTTCTTGAAAGTTGGATAGCTTGCTGATGTTTTGTTGGGCGTATTGCGTCCAGTTGTGTTGCCAGTTTTTGTGTTCAACCAATTGGGCTTTGAACTGCTGGATAGATTTGACGTAGTTGATCCAAAAAATGGGGGGCGACACGGCGCGAATGGGTTTGATTGCCCATGCGGTTACGCACAGCAAACCGATGATAATCGGCAAAATCCATGTGCTTTTTTGGTTTTTTTGGACAAGTGGGCAGTCGCGGTTGTAGATTTTGGTGAACAGGAAATAGCTCAGCACGCCCAAACCAACAAATACGGCACTGGCGACACCTAAATAGGGCAAGCTGTGCGTGAAATATTCTGTGGCTTCGTTGAGCGATGTGTTGGCGATGGATTGAACGATGAAATAAGCGTTGATTTTGCTGTTATACAGCAGCCATGTAGCGGACAAAGTCATGCTGTGAAGCAGGAATAGGGCGTACCACAAGATTGCCAGCACGAGATAAATTTTGCTGCGTTTTTTGTGGAATAGGGCGATGAATGCGTTGCCCAACAAAGAGAGAAAGCCGATTTTTAAACCGTCTGTTATGTCGCCTGAATAGGCAAGCAAACCGCCGATGATGATGGACGGTAAGAGCAAGATAAGATAGTTGATGAAATATTTTTTGTTCATTTGGGGAAATCCTTTGTTTTTCAGA
>NZ_LXHZ01000003.1 GCF_001888055.1 Rappaport israeli | reverse complement strand
TGCGGTGCGGTGCGGTGCGATGCTTGATGCTTGGTGGTTGATTTTCTCGGGGCGGTTTTGTTTTGGGCGTTTTGTGCTATCCGTCTTTGCGTTGATATAGTCTCTTAACTTCAAAATGAGATTATTCTAAGCGCTTCTCCTGACAAAATGTGTATCTCTAAGTCTCATTTTGAAGTTAAGGTACTATACACATCAAAGCGGGTATTGGGAGCATGGATTTGGTAGGTGGGGGCGTCTGGGCTTAGTAAGGGAGCGCCTTGGGGGCGTTTGACGATGGTGCGCTGTTGAGCTTTGGCGCGTGAGAGTTGGAGGAGGGTTTGTGCGTCTTGCTCTTCGCCGCCAAGGAGTTGATGAAGCGCTTGCATATCTTTTTTGACTTTGGCGTTTTTGCGTTTGTTGGGATACATGGGGTCTAGGTAGATGGCGCTATAGGCGCTGGTTGTTTGGGTTTGTAGGTGGTTTATGGCGTCTTGCGCCTCTAGGCTTAAGCGCTTTGCAATGGCGGCGATGCTGGGGGTGGATTGGGCGCGTTTGATGCCTTGACGTAAGAGGAGTTGTAGGTAGGGGTTGCGCTCAAAAAGGGTGAGATGAAAGCCTCTATAAGCTAAAAGCCAGCTGTCGCGCGCCCAGCCTGCGGTGGTGTCGGCTAGGTGCGGATGGGGGAGGTTTTTTAAGGCTTTGGGTAGCCATTCTGTGCCGCCTCGGTAGCGATAATAGGGGGCGGTAAAGTCGATGGTTAGGGGGCTATGGCGCTGTTGGTTGTCGCAGAGGTGATAATAGCCGTCGGCTGTGAGGGTGAGGTAGTAGGCATTGCTGGCTTGGTGTGGATGTTCGATGGGCTGGATGATGTGGGGGGATGGTAAATAGGCGGGTTGGTGATTATTGGGGTTGTAGAGTTCTATGAACATGCGGGGTGGGTTAATCGTTGGCGTTGTTGAGGTCAATGGCGGTGTTCATGGGGGTTAGGCGGGCGTTGCTTGTCAGTACGTTGTTTGAAATGTTGTTTTAAATAGGTTTCGTTAATATCGCCTGTAACGTAATGACCATCAAAAACAGAGGCATCAAATCCTGTAGGGAGGCTATGTTTGGTGTCTTGGACGGCTTCGAGTAGGTCGGTTAGGTGTTGATAAAAAATGCGGTCTGCACCAATGTGTTGGGCAATTTGCTGTTCATTTCGTTGGTAGGCAACAAGTTCTTCAAAGGTGGGCATGTCGATGCCATAAACATTGGGATAGCGCACGGGGGGGGCGGCAGAGGCGAAATAAACTTTTTTTGCCCCTGCATCACGCGCCATTTGGATGATTTGTGCGCTGGTTGTGCCTCTTACAATAGAATCATCTACTAATAAGACGTTTTTGTCGCGAAATTCTAGCGCAAGGGCGTTGAGCTTTTGGCGTACGGATTTTTCACGCAGACTTTGCCCTGGCATGATGAAGGTGCGCCCAATGTAGCGATTTTTCATAAATCCTTCGCGAAATTTAACGCCTAGGCGGTGGGCTAATTCTAAAGCGGAGCTGCGGCTGGTGTCGGGGATGGGTATGACGACGTCGATGTCGTGCTCTGGAAATTCGCGCAAGATGCGTTCGGCGAGTTTTTCGCCCATGCGTAGGCGCGCTTTATAAACATTAATGCCATCAATGGTGGAGTCTGGACGGGCAAAGTAGACGTATTCAAAAAGGCATGGGGTGTAGCTTGGGTTATCAGCGCATTGCTGGCTATAAATCTCTCCTTCTTTGGTGATAATTACCGCCTCTCCTGGGGCAATGTCGCGGATAATGCGAAAGCCTTGCGCTTGTAAGGCGACGCTTTCAGAGGCAATGAGATATTCTTTGCCTTTTGGCGTTTCGCGCTCTCCAAAGATTACGGGGCGGATGCCGTGTGTATCGCGAAAGGCAATCAGTCCATAATCACTAATCAAGGCAACAACAGCATAGGCGCCTTTAACGCGCTGGTGCGTTTGGCGCACTGCGGTAAATAAAACTTCAGGATTAGGGCGTAGTACTTGCTGGCGCTGGAGTTCATGGGCAAAAACATTGAGCAATACTTCAGAATCAGAACGGGTGTTGATGTGGCGCAGATCGCTCGCATAGATTTCTTTAATGAGTTCGTCGGCATTGGTGAGGTTGCCATTATGCGCCATGCAATGCCATAAGGAGAATTTACATAAAGAGGTTGCGCCTCAGCTGAGGAGGAAGTGCCTGCGGTTGGATAGCGCGCATGCCCAATGCCATAATGCCCAATAAGGCGCGTCATATGTTTTTCTTGAAAGACATCGCGCACCAGTCCGTTGGCTTTGTGCATAAAAAAGCGCCCATTCTCACAAGTAGCAATGCCTGCGGCATCTTGTCCACGGTGTTGGAGTATGGTTAGGGTGTCGTATAGAATTTGGTTTACATACCCTTGCCCTATCATACCTACAATTGCGCACATCTTTCGCTCCTTATGGTTGGTTGGTTTGCATTATATCAATAATCGTATGGTTGGCTTCTCTATAGTCGAAGAATTGAAAAAGTATTACGGACTTGGCTCGCCGCCTTGTACTACTTTTCCACTTCTCCAACTATATCGTTGCGTAAGCTGTGCGATTAGGCGCTGTGCAAAATGCTCAACTGCCTGCCAGTTAGTAAAAACTTTTATGGTGCTGAGGTTGGTAGGCCCGTGCGTGAGTTTCATGATAAGGCAAATCATAAGTTTGTTATACCAAGCATATTCTGGATAGGCGAGCCGTCCAGCAAATACGGCGTCTAACGTGGGTTTGATGGGGAGAGATTGATAAAATTTTTGTATATATGGATTGGTTTGTGGGGTGTTTTTTTCGGGCTTGCGCGCGGTTAGGTTAACCGAATAAAAAGCAAATAGGCGTTGCGTGAGGGTGTGTTGGTGCTGATCAATAAATGCGCTCACCGCGCGGTGATGTTTGCCATAACGAATGCTTGCGCCAAGGATAATGCCGTCAAATTCGCTAGGCGTTATGGTGTGCGCTGTTTCAATGGGCTGTTGGGTTATCTGCCAAGTAGGCTGTTGGGCGTTAATGTATGTGGCTAGGTGTTGGCTAATGGTGCGCGTATGCCCATTGGTGCTGGCGTATAAAAAAAGTAGTTTCATCGTTAATCTTTAATATTGAATTTGCTGTAAAAAACTTCTTACCCTTGGGTGGGTGGAATGCTCAAACAACTGCTTGGGCGAGCCTTGCTCCACCACCACGCCATCGTCCATTAGCACCACCACATCAGCCACTTCACGTGCAAAACCAATCTCATGCGTTACCACCACCATCGTCCAACCTTCAGCCGCCAGCTGTTTCATTGTCGCCAGTACGTCCGCCACCAATTCGGGGTCAAGAGCAGAGGTTGGCTCATCAAATAACAGCAGTTCAGGCTTGATTGCCAATGCTCGTGCAATGCCTACTCGCTGTTGTTGCCCCCCTGACAATTGATACGGATACAAATCCATCTTATCTGCAAGCCCCACCTTAGCAAGCAAGGCTTTGGCTTCACGCTCAATTTCATTGGCAGGGCGTTTTTGGGCGACAAGTGGGCCTAAAGTGAGATTTTGCAAGGCGGTTTTGTGGGGGAATAAGTTGTACGACTGAAACACCATTCCTGATTTTTTGTGTAGGGCTTGTAAAGTAGCTTTAGTTAATTTACCAGCAAAATCAACCGTCAAACTGCCATCATGAAAGTGAATATGACCGCTATCAGGCACTTCAAGCCCATTTAAACAGCGTAACAGCGTGGTTTTGCCAGAACCTGATGGCCCTAAAATCACCATCACTTGCCCTTTTTGTATGGTCAAATCAATACCTTTTAAAACCGCATTATCGCCAAAGCGTTTTTGAATGTGGCTTACTGTAATCATAACACTCCTTTTATTTGGCAATATGGCGGTCAAAGCGTGCTTCTAAGCGATTTTGTAGCAAGGTCAGCACAAAGCAAATCACCCAATAAATGAGTGCCGCCTCAATATACACCAGCATAAATTCATAAGTACGAGAAGCCACGATTTGAGCCTCTTTAAATAATTCGGTAACCAACACCAAAGACGCCAGCGATGTTTCTTTAACAAGGCTAATAAAAGTATTGGATAGCGGTGGGATAGCGACACGAAAGCCTTGAGGCAAAATCACGTGGCGAAAGGTCTGCATATAGCTTAAGCCCACGCTACTGCCCGCCTCCCATTGCCCCTTGGGAATGGATAAAATCGCCGCACGCACTGTCTCGGACGCATACGCCCCCACATTCAAAGAAAAAGCAATAATCGCTGTGGGAAACGGGTCAAGCGTAACCCCAAAGGCAGGCAAACCATAAAAAATAATAAACAACTGAACCAGCATTGGCGTACCACGAATGGCGGATACATAGCCCCGTGCCACACGATACAACAGCTTATGCCAAAGAGCGTGGCGTGGGGTAATTCGCACCATTGCCACCGCCAAGGCAATACAAAGCCCACAAATAAACGACACAATCGCAAGCGGTATGGAATACAACAAACCACCTTTCACCATTGGCAAAAAAGCGTCTGTCACAATCGCTGCTTTATCGGCAGTCATAAAAGGTAATTTTGCAAGTAAATCAACCAACATAACGCTCTCTTTCTAAACATTAAAAATCGCCACCTGCCAAATAATTCTGACAAGTGGCGAACGCTATTTTACCTGTTATTTTTGACTAATATCAGCACCAAAAAACTGTTCAGATAAGCGCGATAAAGTGCCATCAGCTTGCAACGCTTTAATCGCTTCACTCACTTTAGCCACCGCTTCTTCTTCACCTTTGCGAAAAATAATGCCTGCGCCTCTTTTTCACTGTCATCAGCTTGTAATTTAATCTCAAGCCCGTTATCAGGTTTGACTTTAAAATAATCCAAGATAGCCAAATTATCATTAATGGTTAAATCAGCGCGCCCCTGATTAATCAAAGCAAGCGCCTGCGCCAAACCTTCCACACCCACCAACTGCGCACCATATTTTTGCGCCATTTCGCCATAGTTACTGGTTAAAGATTGTGCTGATTTTTTGCCTTTAATCTCATCCCAGCTGGTTAAAGTAACCTTTTTCGGCGCAACCACTACCGCATTCGACCAGCTATAAGGCTCGGACTTATCATATTTAGCCTGACGTTCAGGCGTATTAAGGCTCACTTGATTGGCAACTGAATCAAAGCGCTTACTATCCAACCCCGCCAACATGCTATCCCACTGTGTTTCTTTAAATTCTACCGTTACGCCTAATTTTTTTGCCACCGCGCGCGCTACTTCTACATCATAGCCTGTTAATTTTCCCGTTTCATCGTGATAAGTAAATGGGGGATACGTCCCTTCTGTACCAATCGTCCATACCCCACCATTACTTAAACGCTCTGAAATATCACTATTTGCCGATGCCGACAATGCCACTGCTGACAATAAGACCAAGGCTGTTTTTTTCATATCTGCTCCTGTTAAATAACTCAAAGAAATAATCGAGGCACAGTATAAAATAAATTTAAGCGTTATTTATGCCGTTTTAGAATAAGACGAATTGTATTTTGCATAGCTTAAGAGCATAAAAAAACCCCGAACGAATCGGGGTAAATCATCATGAGGCAATGTGACAGATAACCTGCTATCTGACGTGGTTAATAGTAATCGTTCTCAATACATAAATCAAGACTAATTTTGTCTTATTTAGGTGATATTTAATAACACATTGTTTAAGTAACGATTATTTACTGCACTTTGGCAATAGATTGTGCCACATACGAAACCGCCGTCTCACTTTTTAGCCCAGCAAAATTAATCCGCCCAACGCCAACCATATACACGCCATAATCCTCGCGCAACGCCTGCACGCGCGCCTCTCCCAACGGCAACACACTAAACATCCCTTGTTGCTTGGTGATAAACGACCAATCCTTGCCATCTAGTTGATTGAGCGCCAAAGCCAATTGCTGGCGACGCATTTTGATATAGTCCGCCATCTTTGCCAGCTCATCACGCCACTGTTGAGAAAGAGCGGCATCAGTAAGAATTTCCCCTACAATTTCTGCGCCATGATTAGGAGGCATTGAAACCATCGCCCGACTAGAGGCTGCTAAATAACTTTGCACCAGTTCCGCTTCTTGCGCGCTTGGCGCAACTGTTAGCACAACCCCCGTACGCTCACGATACAATCCAAAGTTTTTCGAACACGACACCACCACCCATAAATAATCAACCACAGAGGCTAAATGGCGCACCCCATAGGCATCATCATCTAAATTCTGTCCAAAACCCAAATACGCCAAATCAACAATTGGCATCAATTGACGCTCTTTTAAAAGCGCTGCAATCTGTTGCCATTGTGCAGGAGATAAATCCGCCCCCGTTGGATTGTGGCAACAGCCATGCAATACCACAATATCCTTAGGCTTCGCCTGCGCCAAATCATCTAACAGCGCCTGCATCGCCACCGCGGCACTTTGCTCATCATAATAAGAATAAGATTGCGTTTTTAATCCAGCGGCTTGAAAAATCGCCTTATGGTTGCCCCAAGTTGGATTGGGCAGCCACACCGTCGCCTCTGGCGCAATCCGCCCCAACACATCCGCCACCAAGCGCAATCCCCCTGTTCCCGCGACACTTTGAATCGCCTGCACGCGCGTAGAATCCACCGCTTCTGCCAACACTAAATCCACCATAGCACGATTAAAGCGCAAATTACCTGCCAACCCGAGATATTTTTTACTCTCTTCTTGTTGCCAAACGCGCTCTTCAGCTTTTTTAACCGCGCGCATGATAGCAGTATGCCCGTTTTCATCTTGAAACACCCCAACGCCTACATCCACACGATTCTCGCGCACATCCGCATCAAACAACGCCCCCAAACGTAAAATTGGGTCATCAGGTAATTGTTTTAAACCAGAAAACATCTCAAACCTCCATAAAATAATCAATACAATTCAAGAATAAGGATTCTTATCTACCAAAAACAAACGTGATTTTGACAGTACATCATATAACGACCGTCCCTGTTTATCTATCAACGCCCACCAAAGCCCCAACCCCACAGGCAAACACGTTAACACCGCCAACCCCCAGCGCATCATTGCGCGCCCCACGCCCAGCATTTGTCCATTTTCATCCATAACCACCAACCGCCATGCGCGCATGCCCAACGTCTGCGCCTGCGACGTCCAAAAATAGACATAAAATAATAAAGGCGTTAGCAACATTTCCGCTTGAAGCACGTAGAACAATGGCGAACGTGGCGCAATCCGCTCCCCAGCATTCGCTGCCACCATCACAAACCCCACCACCATCAAACACGCCACCACCAACAACGCATCATATAAAAGCGCTGTTAACCGCCGCCAAAAAGGCGCACGCCTTGCATTAACCGCCAAACGTTGTTTTTCCATAAAACTCCCTGAATAACGCTCACACCAACACCAGTATGCCAGCTCCATCCTCCCCTGCCAATCCTCACCCATAATGCCTGTGGTTTTACTACCACAACCACCCTCTAGCTAGGCAACGCCTGCAAATACGCGTAAAATAGGGCATTTTTAAATTAAAATTTAAGGAAAAGCGTATGATAGCCCCTTCGCGTCGTTGCAAAATTACAACAATTCTTGCACTGGCGATGCTCAATCCCAACGCCAACGCCCAAGCATTAACCATCACCGTACAAACTGCGCTTGAGACCTTCGACCAATCACCGCCTGTTGTAAGCGACAACCTCGCTCCAGACGAAACCCTTGAAATGCTTGATGCACCGCCCGAAGATAGCCAAAACATCAATCCCACCATTCCCAGCATTGAACCGCTAAACGACAATCAGCGTGATGAGCTTATAAACGCCGTCAAAACCCCACCCAAACAAGCCAACTTACAGGGTCAAACCTACCGCCTAAATCGCCCCGAACTGGTGCAACAGTTCTACCAAACTCAGAACTATCCTTTTATTTGGAGCCTAGACAACCAACTACAACCACAAGCGCAAACCCTCCTAACCCTAATCCAGCAAAGCCAAGAAGATGGGCTCAATCCTGCCCATTACCACAGCCAAATTCTAAACAACCTTCCCTCCACCCTCACCCCTGAAGAGCGCCTAAACTACGAACTGCTTTTAACCGATGCTTACCTCACCCTTGCCGAACATCTCGCTAATGGCATTGTCGACCCCAAAAAAACCCATCGCGAGTGGAACGCAGTTAAAGTCAAACCGCTAGAGCTAATCGCCAATCTCAGCAACGCTCATCTCCATCAAGACCACCCCCAGCGCCTTGCCAGCTTTAATGCCAACAACGCCCGTTATCAAGCGCTCAAAAAACAATACAACCAACTTAAAAAACGCCTCACCCAAACCCCTGAAACCTCACTCCCTAATCTCACCTTAAAACTTGGCATGACCCACCCAGCCGTTGGACTACTGCGCCAGAAATTAGGGCTAGAGGGCAATAATCATTATTTTGACGCCGAACTCAAACAAAAATTACAACATTATCAACAGCATATAGGTATTGACCCCGACGGGATAGCAGGACCTGCCACCCGCGCGCTCCTCAACACAACCCGTCAAGACCTTATCAACCAACTAGCCATCAACCTCGAACGCCAACGCTGGCTGCCCCAAGACCTCGGCAATCCCTATGTTTTAGTCAACATCCCCAGTTATCAAGTTAATATGCTTGATAACAATCAAGTGATTTATCACACCAAGGCGGTAGTAGGACGCAAAACCCGCCCCACTCCTGCTTTTACTGACCGCATCCGCCACGTTGTTATGAGCCCACTTGGACAGTCCCCCTGGCATATTCAAGCACGACAAACTCCCCCAACTCCGCCAAAACGCCGCCGCCTTTGATGGCACTTATGAAGCAGTTGCCCCTAATGGCAAAACCCTTTCACCCTCAGCGGTTAACTGGCATACCAGCGACGCCACGCACTACACCCTACGCCAAAAACCAGGTAGACAAAACGCCCTTGGTCGCATAAAATTCCTCTTTCCCAACCCACACGCCATATATTTGCACGACACCCCCAATAAAGAACTATTTGACCGCGCCAACCGCGCTTATAGCTCTGGTTGCATACGTTTACAAGACCCCATGGATTTTGCTGATATACTTCTAAAAAATAGCCAGTGGACTCCTGAGAAAATCCGCGCCGCCGCCAACAAAAGCAAAGAAAGTTGGGTCAATCCCCCCAATGAAACGCCCATTTATTTAGTCTATTGGACAACATGGGCAGACACTCAAGGACAAATTAAATTCGCTCAAGATATTTATAATTTGGACAACAAACTACTTAAACAATACCAACAGGCTCTGAATTTATAACTCAACAACCGTTTATTTAACATTAGGATAGGCATGACAAACGCACTTACTCACAAACAAAGCTTCAGCAAAGACGAACTTTTACAATGCGCCCACGGCAACCTCTTTGGTGAAAACAACGCCCAATTACCCCTCCCCAATATGCTGATGGTCGATCGCATTGTTAATATCAACAACACTGGCGGCAACTACGGAAAAGGCGAAATTATCGCTGAACTCGACATCTCCCCTGATTTATGGTTTTTTGCTTGCCATTTCGAAGGAGACCCCGTCATGCCTGGCTGTTTAGGGTTAGATGCCATGTGGCAACTGGTTGGTTTTTTCCTTGGCTGGAGCGGCGGACAAGGACGCGGACGCGCCCTAGGTTGTGGTGAGGTTAAATTTAGCGGACAAGTTCTGCCCAGTAACAAAAAATCACCTATCACATCCATATGAAACGCATCATCATGCGCCAGCTTGTTCTAGGCATTGCAGATGCCACTATGGAAGTAGACGGTAAACCCATCTATGCGGGCAACAATCTACGGGTAGGGCTATTTACGCAAACCGAGAACTTTTAACTTCAAAGAAAGCATTTTTATTTTTCTTCTCAACTAAGGAGAACAACATCATGAGACGAGTGGTCGTAACTGGCATGGGTATCGTGTCAAGTTAGGTAACAACAAAACCGAGGTTTTAAACGCGCTTCAAACCCTAAAATCAGGTATCTCTTTTGCGCCAAGTTATCAGGAAAGAGGCTTGCGCTCACAAGTACACGGGGATATCAATATTGACCTAAAAGCACACATCGACCGCAAAAGTCTACGCTTTATGAGTAACGCTGCAGCATATTGTTATATCGCCATGCAAGAAGCCATTGAGCAAGCCAAACTCACTCCCGAACAAGTCTCTAGTCCGCGTGCAGGCATTGTTATTGGCACAGGAGGCGCTGCCCCTTCAGCACAAGTAGAAGCCGCTGACATCTTAAGAGAAAGTGGCGTTAAGCGCATTGGACCTTATGGCGTTACCAAAACCATGGCGTCAACCACCGCCGCCTGCTTAGCCGTTCCATTTCAAATCAAAGGCGTGAACTACTCCATGAGCTCCGCCTGCTCTACTAGCGCGCATTGTATTGGTCATGGTGCAGAACTCATCCAAATGGGCAAACAAGATATCGTCTTTGCAGGCGGTGGTGAAGATGTTGACTGGACGCTCACCATGCTCTTTGACGCCATGGGCGCCCTCTCTACACAATACAACGACCAACCCACCAAAGCCTCCCGCGCCTATGATAAAGCGCGTGATGGTTTTGTTATCTCAGGCGGAGGTAGCGTGCTTGTTTTAGAAGAATACGAACATGCTAAAGCGCGCGGGGCAACCATTCTTGCTGAAATCACGGGCTACGGCGCTACTTCTGATGGTTATGATATGGTTCAACCTTCAGGCGAAGGCGCGGTGCGGTGCATGCAAATGGCGCTCCAAACCCACACTGGCAATATTGACTACATCAATGCCCATGGCACCTCCACACCCGTAGGGGATACGCGCGAACTCAGTGCCATTGCCGAAGTCTTTCAAAATCAATCCATGCCCATGATAAGCTCCACCAAATCCCTTTCAGGGCATGCTCTTGGTGCGGCAGGCTCTAATGAAGTCATCTACTCATTATTAATGATGCTCAATGATTTTGCGGTTGCCTCTGTCAATATCGAAACGCTGGATGAGAATGCTCAAGGGCTAAACATCATTCAACAAAACATCCAAACGCCTTTACAAGCCATCATGTCTAATAGCTTTGGATTTGGCGGCACCAATGCCACATTGATTTTTAGCCGTCTTGCATGAAATTCTTAAGCTTTATCCTTAGCGCTTTGCTCATCACCACTGCTCATGCCCAAAACAGTGGTGAGCGAACCCCTGTGCGCCCCTTGCCTTTGCAAAACAGCCCTAAAACGCAAACCCCCTCCACTCACGAACCATCCGAAGAAGAGCCACAATTTGTCGGTCAACCCACACTCGTAACCGCTGAAACCCTTGATGCAAGCGAAACCGTCGTCATTGCCCGACGCATCTACCAATGCCGCAATGGTAATACATTTGTCTTTGCCGATGATGAAAATAAACATAAATATAACCATTGCCAAATTATCCGCGAACAGCAAACCGCACAAATTCCCAAAACCACCAACGAACCTGCCATTATTCCAGCAGATACCTGTAGCGGAATGATTAAATTTCGTGGCAACACCTATTTATTTGATGAAAATAAACCTTGCCCCATTCCTGCCGACTTCTTTGGCATGCTCACCCCTCTTGAAGCCAATAGCACCTACTACACCAACCCCGAATCAAATTCACAATAAAAAAGAGTTCCTATGCAAAATATCCAACCGCAACGCCAAATCCTCACACCGCCAGATGGACATAAAAAAGTCCTCCTCCACTCCTGCTGCGCGCCCTGCTCGGGCGAAGTCATGGAAGCCATGCTCGCCTCAGGCATCGACTACACCATATTTTTTACAATCCCAACATCCATCCACGCAAAGAATATCTCCTGCGCAAAGATGAGAACATCGCCTTTGCTGAAAAATTCAACGTCCCCTTTATCGATTGCGACTACGATACCGACAACTGGTTTGAGCGCGCCAAAGGCATGGAACACGAACCCGAAAGAGGCATTCGTTGCACCATGTGCTTTGATATGCGCTTTGAGCGCACCGCGCTCTACGCCCATGAACACGGTTTTCCCATCATAACCAGCTCTCTAGGCATCTCACGCTGGAAAAATATGCAACAAATCAACGAAAGTGGCGAACGCGCCGCCGCCCCTTATCCCGACGTTCAATATTGGACATACAACTGGCGCAAACAAGGCGGTTCACAACGCATGATTGAAATTAGCAAACGCGAACAATTTTATATGCAAGAATATTGTGGTTGCGTTTACTCCCTACGCGACACCAACCAACACCGCCTCTCTCAAGGACGCTCAAAAATTAAAATTGGCGTAAAATTTTATGGCAAAGACAACACCCAAAATTAACCCTCAATAACCCGCCACCTTCCCCTAAAAACCAAAAACGCATGATATAATCGCCCACCTTTACCTGCTAAAAAGGAATTATTCCATGCGTTTTTTCCTCCTCCTTACCGCCCTCGCTCCACTCACTGCACTTGCGCAAAACGCCCACAATCCTAACGAACCCACACCTCTGGAGCCTAAACAACCCCTAACTCAAGATGCCCTTTATCAAGACCCTAATTTAACCGCTCATCTTCTCGACCAAGCCATTGTTGATAACAACCTCGAAAACATCAGCGCCCTGCTAGATATCTATGAAAATAGCGCCAACGCCAACCAACAGCTTATCCGCTATGCCAAAGCCAACCTCGCGCAACAACAAAACCGCTTAAAAGACGCCATCGCCCTTTACCGCGAAATGCTTGCGCAAGAAAGCAACCTCCCCCCCGTACGCCTTAAACTTGCGCTAGCCCTAATCGCCGACCATCAAGACAGCGCCGCGCAAGACCAACTCCAACGCCTACACAGCGAACCCCTACCCGAAGACATCCAGCAACTTATCGAACAACAACTCACCAACCTACAAAAAAAACAACAATGGAACTTTGAATTTAGCGCCTATTATCAAAGCGATAACAATATTAACAACGCCCCCAGCGTGCAAAAAATCATCCTCAATACCAAAGAACAATGCGATCAAAAAATTAAAGAAGCCATCGCTCGGGGTGAATCAAACTACTTCTGCCCAACAGAACGCAGCTACCCCGCCCGCGAACAAGCCAAAGGCATTCATTATAATGTCAGCGCTGATAAAACCTTTACCCACGCCAACGGCTATTACAGCGCCATAAACGCCAGCATTGACGGCGACCAATGGGATAAAAGCAACTACAACAACCTAAACCTCACCCTTGGAACTAGCCTTGGCTGGCAAGATCTTAAACACAACCTGCGCATTAACCCCTTCATCAACCAACGCTTTTACGCCAATAAGCCCTACACCACCGCTCTCGGCGTCAATCTAAACGGACAATATTGGCTAACCCCCAACTGGCAACTCAATGCCAACGCCCTCTACAGCCACACCAAAAGCAATCAAAACAAAACCCATAGCAATCAATACTACCTTGGGAGCAACCTCCTTCATATCGCCAACGCCCAACGCTATTATTTTGCTGGCATTGGCGTTTATCATCATCATGCTGATAACAAATCCGACACCTACACCCGCCCGAGCCTAAATCTTGGTTGGGGACAAGAATGGACACAAGGACTATCCACCCGCCTCACCACCAGCCTAAGCAAACGCCAATATGCAGGCGCATTTCTTGTTGAACATAAACGCCAAGATTTAGAATACAGCGCCAGCTTAAGCCTTTGGAAACGCGACTGGCACCTATGGGGCATCACCCCAAAACTGACCTTAAATTGGAACAAAACCGACAGCAACCACTTCTACTACGACAACCGCCAAAGCACAAACGCCTATCTGGAATTTTCCAAAACCTTCTAACCTACAAAAGAATCATTATTATGACTTATCACACCCCCAAAACAACCCCCAGAACACTACCTCCTAACCCTCCTCCAGCAAACCACCGACCAAGAGCGCCTAGCTGCTATCCTAGGGGCGCTTTTAAGCCCCAAAGAACAACAAGAGCTTTACAAGCGCCTACAAATTTTTGCCCTTTTACAACAAGGCACAACCCAACGAGATATCAGCACCACGGTAGGCGTAAGCCTTGTTACCGTCTCTCGAGGCGCCAAAGCTACCAACAGCACAACATCAATCAGCTCCTACCCGATATCGGCGAAAAACTTTTTAATCCCCACCTCTAACATCATCTAAACAACCTATAGGTTGTTAAGTTTTATGCTTAATAAAAAATATTGCATTAATCTTACTGTTAAAGCAGATAAGAGCTTTTGTAAAAATAATTAAAAATCAAACCATTAACCAACAACACCCAGTAAATTGTCGTGAAAAAACCACAAATTGTGCCTTGTTGGTTTCTTGCAACAAAAATGTTGCAAGAACACAAAAAAGAAAGTATCATTGCCTTCGGATTAGGCGAATCCGCGAATTAACAAAATTTAGCATATATATAGCACTTGGAGACACACATGAAAAAAACATTAATCGCATTAGCTGTTGTTTCAGGAAGCATCGCTTCTGCCAACGCAGCAGTGAAAGTGGAAGGCAAAAACAGCACTACTCTTTATGGTTCATTAGGCTACTCAGTAACTATTGCTAACAGCAATGATGGCGTAGTAAATGGCTTAAAACCAAACAGCCTTAAAAAAACCCACTGGGATTTACAAACCAAAAGCGCAAAAATTGGCGTTAAAGGGAATGAAGTATTAGCAAATGGTTTAGAAGCATTCTTCAAGTACGAATTTGGTGTAGATGATGCTACTAAATTAAGTGAAGATGGTAAGAATGCTCCTATGGTCTTAACTCAACTAAAAAAGCATATTTAGGCTTCCGTGGTGATTTCGGTCAACTAACTCTTGGTAAGCAAGGTACCCTTTTAGACGAAGCAACAGGTTTCCGTGGTGGCTTTAACCAACTAAGCCTTGCTGACATTGATGCTCCAGGTACTGTTAGCAAAGCTATTAACTACTTATCACCAAATATTGCTGGTTTAACTTTAGGTGGTTCAATCGTATTAGATGGTCAAAACCTAGCTTCTAAAGGTGCTGATGCATTTGAAGTTGGTGCGTTGTATGAAGCTAATGGCATCAATGCAAGTGCTGCATACCTCAAACAATATCAAGGTACTGCTAACGCAAGAAACGGTTCTGATGAATTCTTAGTTGGAAATGTTTCTTACAAAACTAGCCAATATCAAGTAGGCGTTGGCGCACAAAGCGCTTCATCAAAATCTAAAATTTATAATGTTGCTGGTGAGTGGTACAACGGTGCGAGCACTTTCCGTGCTGGTCTTGCTTATGTTGACAATAAGAGCAGCAGAAGTGATGCTCTTCAAGCAGCATTGGGTTATCAGTACAAATTCAGCCCACGCACCAAATCTTGGGTTGAAGCTAACTACACTAGAACCAAAAATGAAAAAGATGGTTTCCAAGCAGTTGTTGGTGTACGCCACAACTTCTAAGCAATTTTTTGCTAGAACTCAAAAAAGCGAACTTCGGTTCGCTTTTTTTATGCTCCATTCGCCTCGCTAAACTAAAAAATAATATTTGCCCAGCAAAATTAAGATAAGCAGGTAGTCTTTATTAAAATCCCAAAACCTTTATGATGCTTTGGTAAATTATTAATATAAAAACATAGATAATAACTAAAGGCTTTATGTATTTGGCAAAAAAATTAGGCTTACTAGTGATGCCGCCATACCAATATCATCAAAAAATTAAACTTTATCCTCACAATTTAGATAGAGATAGGCAATAATAACAATACTGTCTATAATTAACGCTTTAAATCAGCACAGGTGAAGTCAACCATGCAAATTCATCATTCCATTGCACTCATTCTCTCGGCGCTATTTATCCAAGCTTGCGCACCGCTTTTAATTGGTGGCGCAGCTACCACAGCAGGCGTTATTCATGAGCGTCGCACTGCAGGTACAGTCATTGATGACAACACTTTAGAAGTATTGGTTTTTGGCAAATTATCTGGCGATGACTTGGTCTCTGATAATAGCCATATCAATGTAACCGCTTATAATGGTCAGGTGCTACTCTCAGGTGAAGTGTTTAATGAGCAGATTCGCGCGCGGGCTGTTGATATTGTGCAACAAATTGGCTATGTTAAGTTGATTCAAAACCAGCTTATTATTGGGCGAAAATCAACTTTAGCTGAGCGCACTTATGACACCAAACAGACAGCAAAAGTGAAAATTGCTTTATTGGATGTTGCTGTAGCAGGATTTGACCCCACACGCGTCAAAGTCGTTACTGAACATGGAATTACTTATTTAATGGGGCTAGTGAGTGAGCAAGAAGCTAAGGCTGCAACAGAAATCGCTCGACGGGTTTCAGGCGTCAGAAAAGTCATTACTTATTTTGAAATCAGATAATCATTTGTCCAACTAAAAAATCTGTGCTCTACAAAAAGCTCGATTTATAACAATGAGCGCATAGTTTTCAGATAAACTAAAACCCCTATTATGCCAATCATAATAGGGGTTTCTTTTAACTTAACTATCTCTAACGCACGCGCTGAACGCTATGGATTTAGACCCACCCACTTCTAAGCATCAACTAAAAACATCAACCTAACGGGTTGGCGTAAGTTCGCTTAATTGTTTCTCTAGTGCTTCAATGCGTTGTTGTGCTTGTGCCAGTAATTGTTGTTGTTGCTCAAATTCCTGACGCGGTACCAAATCAAAATCGCTTAACCGTTCTTGAATAAATCGGCGTGTAGCGCTTTTAATTTCCGCATTAATTGGGCGCAATGCTTCAGGCATCGCTTCTTCAATTTTGCTACGCATGAAAGCAAAAGGATTATTTTTCATTGTCTTCTCTTAATAGATGATAAATTGATATTGTCTTTTGTAAATTCTAAAAAATTCTCTAGCTTTGTTGGTGTTCAAACTTACCTTCATTGCTAGAGAATTTTTACTGGATTTTAGATAGAAACCGCTGCATTAAGCGCGATTTTAATCATATCATTAAATGAGGTTTGTCTTTCCTGTGCACTAGTCGCCTCGCCTTTGATAATGTGATCAGACACCGTGCAAATCGTTGCTGCCTTTGCACCAAATTCTGCCGCCACACCATAAATGCCCGCAGCTTCCATTTCAACGCCTAGAATTTGATAACGACGCATGACCTCAAACATTTCTGCATCAGGGGTATAAAATAAATCCGCGGAAAACAGATTGCCCACTTTAGCCTGTACATTAAGCGCCTTTGCCGCTTCAACTAAAGCACACGTCAAGCCAAAATCAGCAATAGCTGCAAAATCATAGCCTTTAAAACGCGTACGGTTTACTTGTGAATCGGTACAAGCGCCCATCCCAATCACCACATCACGCACTTTCACATCATCCAACACCGCACCACACGACCCCACACGGATTAAGTTCTCTACGCCATATTCAGTAATCAATTCTTTAGCATAAATTGAGCAAGAAGGAATCCCCATTCCATGCCCCATTACGGATAATTTCTTACCTTCATATTCACCAGTAAAGCCTAACATTCCACGCACTTCATTGACTTGGCGCACATTGGTTAAAAACGTTTCTGCGATATATTTTGCACGCAGCGGGTCGCCTGGCATCAGCACTGTTTGTGCAAAATCACCTTTTTCAGCATTAATATGTGGGGTAGCCATTTTTTTCTCCTATTGAATTAAACCATCAAAATATTATTTCTTCTGCCAAAGCGGATGTGGGAAACTCATCGCGCCCTCTTCAGCAGGCGTGGTAAGCATACGAAAGCCAGTAAATAATTCACGCCCCGTTCCCATTTGATTTGCGCTTAAATCAGGCGTTCTGACCTCGCGCGCTTCTAACTCCTCATCACTCACCAACACTTCCAACACCCCATTTTCAGCATCCATGCGCACCATATCGCCTTCATGAATACGCCCAATCATTCCACCTAATAACGCCTCAGGCGAAACATGAATGGCAGCAGGCACTTTCCCCGATGCACCCGACATCCGCCCATCTGTAACCAATGCCACTTTATAGCCTTGTTGTTGCAAAGAAGTTAATTGTGGGGTTAGCTGATGGAGCTCTGGCATTCCATTGGCTTTAGGGCCTTGATAACGCACCACCGCGACAAAATCCTCATTCAATTGCCCAGCATTAAACGCTTCAATCAGCGACTGCTGGTCGTGGAATATTTTTGCAGGCGCTTCAACCACACGATGTTCAGGCGCTACAGCAGAAATCTTAATCACCGCCCGTCCAATATTGCCATGTAACATTTTCAAACCGCCATTATCTGAAAACGCACGACTTACAGGGCGCAACACATTTTCATCCCCACTCATTTTTGGCGCCTCTTGCCAGCTTAACTGCCCATCGCGAATACAAGGCTCTTGCGCATAAGCTGACAACCCCTGCCCCATCACCGTAGAAACATCCTCATGCACCAATCCTGCTTCAATTAATTCACGAATCACAAATCCCAACCCACCAGCAGCATGGAAATGGTTCACATCCGCCTTACCATTTGGATAAACCCGCATTAGTAAAGGAATAATTGCAGACAAATCGCTAAAATCTGACCACTGCAAATCAATTCCCGCACAGCGCGCAATCGCAATCAAATGCAATGTATGATTCGTTGACCCCCCAGTTGCCAACAACCCCACCACCGCATTAACAATCGTTTTCTCATCCACCATCTCGCCTAGTGGTTTTACCCCACTATCAGGGCGCACCATTCTCGCCGCCTGAGTTCCTGCAGCGCGCGTGAGCAATTCTCGAATAGGCGTATTTGGATTAGCAAACGCCGCGCCAGGCAAATGCAAACCCATCAACTCCATCATCATCTGATTTGAATTTGCCGTACCATAAAACGTACATGTCCCTGCTGAATGATAAGACTGCGCCTCACTTTCCAACAGCACCTCACGTCCAACCTTCCCTTCAGCAAATAACTGACGCGTTTTTGCTTTTTCATCATTTGCAATCCCACTTGTCATAGGGCCTGCAGGCACAAAAATGGCTGGCAAATGCCCAAACGACAACGCCCCCATCAACAACCCTGGCACAATCTTATCGCACACCCCAAATACAACCCACCATCAAACATCAAATGCGACAACGCAATTGCCGTACTTTGCGCAATCACATCGCGCGAAAATAACGACAACTCCATCCCTGGACGACCTTGCGTAACCCCATCACACATCGCAGGCGTCCCCCCCGCAAACTGCGCTGTAGCGCCCGCCTCAAACACCGCCTCCTTAATCCACTGTGGAAAATCTTTCAACGGCTGATGCGCTGACAACATATCATTATAAGAAGAGACAATCGCCAAATTCGGCGCACGTGAAGCCTTAATACGCTCCTTCGCCGCCTCAGGCATCGCCGCAAAAGCATGCGCCAAATTCGTACAAGATAACTCCATCCGCCCCAAACGGTCGACCTTCTTTGCTGATTCAACCTGCGCCAAATACCGCTCACGCACAGGACGACTACGCTCAACAATTCGATGAGTAACCTCTAATAACACTTTATTCATGATGACATTCCCAATTAATCATTATTAAAACCCCTATTCTACCACCGCCACCCAAGCCACATCCGCACCACCTACAAATTTAAATTACCATTTATTGAAACCTTTACGCCAACAATGCTCAATCACATCATAATAATCGGCATAAAAATCCCCACGTTGTAGCGCCCCACGCGCAAGCCAACGCCCCTCTCCTTGCAGTGTAGGCAACGCCTCTTTGGCAAACTCAAACCCAAACACCTGCACCACCTCTCGCACCCCATCAACCCGCTTAGGCGCATCAAATACCCGCTGCCCACTAAAATGAGCGACCAATTCCTCACGCTCTCCGCCCAAAGTCGCCAACACCGCAGACACAGCCGATTCAAACAAACGCGCTCCCTGACTTAAACGCCTATGAGGCAACGCCCACAAACGCCCCACCCCCTCCACACAAGGCATCACCAACACCGACTCACCACACACCACCCAAGCTGCCGCACACAACGCCACCGCCTCTTTAGGCGCATGCGCCAACGCGCCTTCTCATCGCTAACCGCCTGCTGCACCGCCTGCAACTGCGCATACGCTTCTTTTAGACGAAATTCCTCTAAAAACGCCACCACCGCCTGTGGCAAATCCTTCTCCGCCACCGCCTCCTGCGCCTGCAAAGCAAAATAACGCTTGCGGATATCCGTTGCATTCAAGCCATCAATATTGTCCATCGCCACAAAAGACCAACGCGCAAACAACTGCAAATAATACGAGCTCTCATCCTTCTCATGCCCAATCAACCCCACCCTTGCCTTGGCATCCTCTCCCACAATCTCAGCAACCGTTGCCTCCACCTGCGCCACCCAACGCGCATCATCATAAGGCACATCCTCAATCCCGCGCACCCATAAACGCGCATTGTCTTGCGCATCAAACACCCCACGAATCATCCGCTCTCTTTCTAAAACCGACCACGGATTACGCAAATCACGCGCACTCTTTGCCGAACCACACAACACAATCACCGAATGTGCCTGAGCAAGCGCTGCCTCAATCACCGCCACATGCGCACGGTGCAACGGCTGAAACCGCCCAATAAACACCAAAAAATCCAATTGCTTAGCCATCTATCCGCCTCTTTAGAATCTCATTCTTGATAGCGCGAGCGCGTTGCAAAAGCCAGCGACAACGTCCGTTTATCGATATACACCAACTCCCCCCCCATCGGCACCCCATGCGTCAAACGCGTTGCCAACACCCCATGTTTTTGCGCCAACTGAGCCAAAAAATACGCCGTTGACTCCCCCTCCAGCGTCGCATTCGTTGCCAATACCATCTCCCGAATCCCCCCCTCAGCCAAACGCGCATCTAATACATCCAACCCCAACTCCTGCGGGCCAATCCCATCTAATGGCGCAATATGCCCCATCAAAACAAAATATTGCCCACGATAATCCGTCGACTGCTCAATTGCCAACACATCATCAGGATTTTCCACCACACAAATCACCTGCGCATCGCGCTTGGCATTACTACAAATCAAGCACACCTCACTATCTGATAAATTACGACAACGCCTGCACCGCTGCACCGTCGTCAACGCCTTTGCAATCGCCTGCGCCAACTGCCCCGCCTGCTCAGGTTTTTTCAACAACATATTAAGCGCCATACGTTGCGCGGTTTTTGCCCCCCACCCCAGGCAAACACGTCAGCGCCTGCACCAATTCATCAAAAGAAAGAGAAAAAGACATCCTCTAGCACCTAAAATGGCATCTTAAATCCATCTGGTAAATTCATGCCCCCCGTCAACTTCGCCATCTCCGCCTCAACCAGCGCCTTTGTCTTTTGCGTTGCATCACTCACCGCTGCCGCCACTAACGCCTCTAACATCTCGCGCTCCTCCTGCCAAAGCTCATCAGCAATCTCCACCCGCTCACAACCATAATGCCCATTAAGCGTAACCTTCACCCCCCCAGCGCCCGACTGCCCCACCACAGTCTTATGCACCAACTCCTTTTGCATGCGCTGCATATTTTCCTGCATTTCCTGCGCCTTTTTCATCATACCGCCCAAACCACCTTTAAACATAACGACTCCTTTTAAAATAAAAACTTCAATAAAAACCAATCAATAATAAAAATCACGCCTCATCTAAAGGCGCAACACTCTCCATATCCACCACCGCATGCAATGTTTTCGTTAACGCCACCACCTGCGGATGTGCTAAAAAACGCGCTCTCGCCGCCTGTTCTCGTTGCTCAGCTGCTAATAAATAACGCTTACTCGGCGTCTGTACCGCTTCTTTAAACGCCAGCACCACCTCACAACGCTCCCCAGAATACAACCCCGACAACGCCTGAGACAACGCCTGCTTTTGCGCATCACTAATCAACCCCGCCATCTCCTGCTCACAATCTAACGTCAACACTGGCGCCTGCCACGCGCTCGGCGTAGCAAATTCTGCCAACATCAACGCCTCATGACTCAAAGCCATCTGCTTTAACAAATCATCCCAAAGCATCGCACGCGCCACACACGCTGATAACAACTCCTGCAAACTCGCAAATCTTCGCCCCTCCTCACCTAACACAATCCCCTCTCCTCCAGCAGAAAACGCAACCGCTTGAGCGCTCGTATTTGGATTTGGATTTGGATTTGGATTTGGATTTGGATTTGGATTTGGATGCGCCTCTACCACTTGAACGCCCGCATCTGGTCTTAGATTTGCGCTTGAACGCGCCTCTACCGCTTGAACGCCTGCCCGCGCGATTGCTTGAGACATACTGGCTGATTTTGAATGCGTAGATTGCTCTGCCTGCTTATTGGCGCTTTGCTTTAAAGGTTGCCTTACATGCGACATCTCACGCCCTGCATCATTGGGAAAATACCCCTGCCCCCTCTCTTGCATAAAGTCTGCATGGCTTTCTTGCTCACGCGCCAACTCCCAAGGCATATCCATATCCAAAGGCGGCACATCGGTTAACCACTTTGGCGGTTCTTGCTCATCTTCCCATGTTAATGCCTCCGTCTCCTCCCACGGTGGCGGATTAATTGCAATGCTCGACGGTTGCGCTTCTATCGCGTGGGATTGCATTGCCTCTATTTCTTGTTCTTGTTCTTGTTCTTGTTCTTGTTCTTGTTCTTGTTCTTGTGCTTGTGCTTGTGCTTGTGCTTGTGCTTGTTCTTGTTCTTGTGCTTGTGCTGACGCTATCGGCGCATCAGAATCACCTTCACGCACTGCGTAAGTGTGTTGCGCGGTCGCTTGATTTTCCGCCTCCGCTTCCCAAGGCGGAGAATTCTTATCAAGATTCAAGGATTGCGGAATTTCTTGCTGAGGCGCTGGCGCTTGTGTTCGCACTTGCCCTTGCCCTTGCCCTTGCCCTTGCCCTTGTGCTTGTGCTTGTGCTTGTGCTTGTGCTTGTGCTTGTGCTGACGCTATCGGCGCATCAGAATCACCCTCACGCACTGCGTAAGTGTGTTGCGCGGTCGCTTGATTTTCCGCCTCCGCTTCCCAAGGCGGAGAATTCTTGTCAAGATTCAAGGATTGCGGAATTTCTTGCTGAGGCGCTGGCGCTTGTGTTCGCGCTTGCCCTTGCTCCTGTAGTTGCGGTTGCATTGCGCGCAATTGCGTTGCCTCTATTTCTTGCGCTTGCGCCCCATCCGTCTCATGAAAGCGCGCTGTATCTTGCTCTACCCCAACCTCTGAGTGCGCCTCATGGGCGGGCTTTTTTGCTTCACCGCCTGTCGCTATCTTCTCTTCTAGCTGCGCCGCCAATTCGGTTAATTCTGGCGCATCTTCGGCAAATATTGGCGCTTGTGGCTCTTCTAATGCTTGTACTTGTGCAATGTCCACCCCTGCCATAACAGGTTGTAAAGCCAACATTCGCAACAATCCCATCTCCAACGCTAAACGCGCATCAGGCTGATATGGCAAATTGCGCCAAGTATCGGTTGCGATTTGATACCACAACTGCAACAACTCCACAGGCAAGGCGCGCGCCAAACTTGCATTAAATTCCCCCACTTCGCCCAATTCACGCTCCGCCTCTAGCTGAGCAATGGTAATCAACTGAAACTGCTCTAATAACCGACGCAATACCTCACTATAATCAGGCGAAAACGCTCCATCTGTGCCAATGCCTCACGCAACGCGCGCGCATCGCCTAAAACCAATGCTTTTAATAAACCGCGCAACTGAGTAATCGGGACTGCACCAAGCAAGTTCGCCACTTCTGTGGTAGCGATTTTACCTTGTCCAAAAGCAATGGCTTGGTCGAGCAAGCTCAAAGCATCGCGCATACTGCCATT
Organism: Rappaport israeli; assembly: GCF_001888055.1. GTDB lineage: Bacteria > Pseudomonadota > Gammaproteobacteria > Cardiobacteriales > Cardiobacteriaceae > Rappaport > Rappaport israeli. Next base: position 81,716 of record NZ_LXHZ01000003.1, on the reverse strand, counting down.
GCCTGCCTGTGCTAACAAGCGCACCGCCTCATCCTCATAGCCCACCCCTTCATGCTCTAAAATGGTTTGCACATGTGCAATAATCTGCGCTTCGCTCATATTTTTAAGATGAAATTGCAAGCAACGCGATAACACTGTGGCAGGTAATTTTTGTGGGTCGGTGGTTGCTAATACAAATTTCACATGCTCTGGCGGTTCTTCTAGCGTTTTTAACAGCGCATTAAAACTGCTTTTTGAAAACATATGCACTTCGTCAATAAGATAAATTTTATAGCGCCCTTTAACAGGTGCATACGGCACATTATCAAGCAACTCTCGCGTATCCTCGACGCCCGTGCGTGAGGCAGCGTCCACTTCAATTAAATCTGGAAATCTTCCCTGCTCAATCTCTTGACAATACTGACACTGACCACAAGGATTAGACGACACGCCATGCGTCAAACAATTCAACGATTTTGCCAAAATGCGCGCAATGGTTGTTTTACCCACACCGCGCGTACCTGTAAATAAATAGGCATGATGCAAACGTTGATGGTCAAGCGCATAGATCAGCGCTTGGCGCACATGCGCCTGCCCTACCAACTCATGAAAATTTTTAGGTCGCCATTTACGCGCTAATACTTGGTGCATACATTCTTCAGTTAAGCCAAAATAGACGACATTATAACAACAGAATCCCCTTATTTTGCGCCTTGAACAAAAAAGCTTTCAACGCTGTTAATGGTTCAGCGCATTTTAAATATTTTTTGATATACACTCTTTTAAAATTTCAGTTGCGCTAAGTTTAGGCGATTTGACGACATCCAGCCCCTGATAGTTGACTTCTGCCACCTGTTTTAGGGGTTACATGGATTTGCGTGCTAATACGCTCTTTTAAGGCGCTAACATGCGAAATGATGCCGATTAGTTTGCCTTCTTGCTGTAGCCCTGTAAGGGTTTGCAAGGCGCTATCAAGGGCTTCCTCGTCTAGGGTGCCAAAGCCTTCATCTAAAAATAATGAATCCACGCGGACATTCTGGCTCGCCATATGAGACAACCCCAGAGCCAAGGACAAACTAACGATAAAACTCTCTCCACCAGAAAGATTTTTGCTAGAACGAATCTCTCCAGCCTGATAGTTATCTATCACGTTAAGCTCTAGCGGCTGAGCAGTGTCTCGGGTTAACAAATAGCGGTCGGTCATTTTCTGCAGTTGTTGGTTGGCATAAGCAACCATCATTTCAAAAGTCAGCCCTTGAGCAAAATTTCGGTACTTTTTGCCGTCGGCTGAGCCGATTAATTCGTGTAAGTTTTCCCATCTTTGGCGCTCTTTTTCCTGAATTTCGATAGCAACTTGTTTTTCCTTTATTCGCGCTTTAGCGCTCGCATGTTCGCTTAATTTGTGTTTAAGACCAGCGATAATATCCCTCAGCTCTTTTAGGCTCACCTCTTGCGCTTTGAGTTGCGCTTGTAGTTCTTCCAATGATTGGTCTGTAAGCTTGTGAGAAATCTCTTTTGCCAAGCGTGTTTCCCTATCCTTTTGTCTGGCTTTTAAATCTGTTTGACGCTCATCTATATTTTTGACCTTACTCATCAGCTCTGCTCGTTGTTTAGGCGACAGTATCGCCGCCAAGAATTGTTCTTCACTTGAAAAACCTGCAAGTGCAAGCGCCGTGATGAATTCTGTCTCAAGTTTTTTTAACTCTGGCGCGCGTTGCTCGATGCGTTTATTGAGAGTGTCGATAGAAGATTTTGCGATATTGCATTTTTGTTGGGATTCATGGTGTCGTTCTCTGAGCTGTTTTTCAAAATCTTCAGCCTGTGAAATCGTCTTGATTAAATGGCGCTCCTCATTTTCGGGATTCTTATCACCATAGATTGCTTTGCGCTCATCATTTCCAGCGGTGAACTCCTTTTCTAAGATGTCGAGGCGTTCTAGTTTTTCAGTCAAAGCGTTGCTTTGAGTTTCAATCAGCGCATCCAGTCGCTTTATTTCACTGTCAAAAGCCAAGATTTGTTTTTCAATCTCTGCCTTTTTTTTAACCTGTTCCTGCCACGCTTTCAGTCGCGCTTTGAGGTGTTCGATTAATGATGAAAAATCTGTTTTAGGGATATCTGTAATTCCAAGATTTTGCAGTTTGGTTAAAACAGCCTGCCTGCGTTTGGCAAAATCAGCACGCAGTTTTACCAGAGTGTCCTGCGTCTCGGTTAGCGCTTTCTTGGCGCTTGTTTGCTCATTCGCCGCTACTAGCTCTAATTTTTCAGCCTCCGTTAGATTCTTACGGGCTAACTTCTCGGCTTCTGCTAGTTTTTTGATGATGGCTTCCTGATGTTCTGCTTTGCTAATCAAGCTGGTCAAAGCCTCAATCCTGCGCTCGGTTTCATCAGGGATAGGGAGATTGCCTTGCGCAAACGGATGTTCCGTCGCGCCACATAATGGACAGGGCTTACCGTCTTCTAGTTTTGCCCGATGCGCTTGCAGTTTCGCAATTTTGGTTAAAAATGCCATTTCACGTAGCAAAGTTTCTTTCTCGGTGCGATATTCTCGCAATAAGCGCTCTCCTAATAATTGGCTTAATGCCTCTTTATTTTGCTCAAGGCGTTTTAAGCTATCTCCCAATTCCTTTTTACAAATGCTCAATTGTTTGTGATGGGTTTCGTATGACTTTATCGCCCGTTGCAAAGTTGTATGAACCGCTTCTTGAGCTGCCTCCTTTTGCAGGATTTCATCTTGTTTAAAAAGTAGTCCATCAATTTGTTCTTCCACACCAGCCAGAGCGCTTATTAGCCATTCATCTTGTGCATGCTCCTTGAGATAATCTTCTACAAAAGCTAGGCTCGCGTAAGCCTTGGCGCGTTTTTCTAGTTCTTCAATTTGAGCTTTTTTGTCTGCTTCTATTGTTATTATTGCCTTTTTATAGCTTTCATTCTCTTGCTCTAGCGTTTTTTTCTTAGCAGAAAGTTTCTCATCAAGGGCGCGAATTTTTTGCAGTATAGGGGTGGCGCTCTTCAGCGCTTCTTTAGCTTGAATGGTTTGTTGTTCAGCCAATTTCAGTGCCTTGGTCTGTTCTTTGGCAAAGGATTCCAACCTAGGAAGCGCCTCTTGCTCTGTTTTTAACCCTGCTCTGTCATCTGTCTGTTGTTTACGGATAGCGCTAAGCGTTGCATAAGCGCCATCTAATGAAACGGCGCTCAAAGCTTGATTGAGCTTTTCTCGTTCTGGTTTAAATGCCTCAATATCGCCCTGTAGCTTATTTGCTTCATCGCTTAGGTGAATGATTTCCTTTTTTAACCCATCAATAGTAGTCAGCCAGTCCATGGCTTTTTGGGTTTCAGCGAATTTGGCGGTAAGGTCTGTTTCCTCCTTGTTGTTTATCTCAAGCGTCTGTCTGGTCTCTTGTTCTTGCTTTGGGTCAAGCATCACTATCCCTGCCGTTTCAGCCTGTAGTAGGTTTAGTTTTTCTCGCGCTTCACGTCTGCGCTCATGCACACGAATGGAGATTTGGCTGTAAATTTCTGTCCCTGTGATTTGTTCTAACATTGGGGCGCGCTCATCCGCTGGCGCTTGAAGGAAGGCGGAAAAGTCGCCCTGAGCGAGCAATATGGAACGGGTGAACCGTTCAAAGTCCATACCAGTAACCGATTCAATCTGCTCGCTACGCCTTTAATCTTAGATTCGAAAATTTCGCCAGAATCAGCATCAGCAATTTCATGTTTTGGGGATTGGAGTTCGCCGTCTGCTTTCTTCCGCGCTCGGTGTTGGCTCCAATAACAGCGGTAACGTCCGCTCTGGGTTTGGAAGGTTACCTCCGCAAAACATTCACCAGTCTGGCGGGACATGATTTCGTTTGCGCTTTTGGTAATCTTGTTCAGGCGGGGCGTGCGCCCATAAAGCGCTAAGCAAATCGCATCAAGAATGGTTGTTTTTCCTGCGCCTGTAGGCCCAGTGATGGCAAAAATTCCATCAGATACAAAATCAGGATGCGTCAGGTCAATCTGCCATTGACCAACCAGTGAATTCAAATTTTTAAAGCGTAGCTGTAATATCTTCATTGGCAGCCTCTTTATTGCGCCTGTACGTCATCTTCATAGAGAGACAAAACTATTTCTTGGTAGGCTTGCAGCAGTTCAACGCGCTGATCTTCAGGCACTTCATAAACGGCGAGACAGCGTTTAAACACATCATGCACATTCAAATCATCCAGCGTTTCTTCTTCAGCTTGCCCCAACACACGGTCAATAATGCGGTTATTCTTTATGCGAAGAATTTCCATTTGGGTATTAGAAATTGCTGATTCTAAGCGCTCACGCAAATTCCCAATAATCTCACTGCCATCATAAATCACTTCAAGCCAGCCTTGGGCATTCGTTGTCGCTAGTTCAAAAAGGCGGTTTGAAATAGCCTCCCAATCCCCCTTGATGTGCTCAAGCCTTTGAAACACTGGTACATTGATTAGCTGTACAGATGCCGCCGTGCTGTGAAACTCAACCAAACAAACGCTCTTTTGCTGTTTTGCCTCTCCAAAGCCCATAGGTAGCGGAGAGCCACTATAGCGCATGGTTTCAAAACCGCCCACCTTTTGCGGAACATGCAAATGCCCCAGCGCCAAATAATCAAAACACACTGGAAAAATCCCCGCCGTAACATGAGCCAAAGAGCCAACATAAAGTTCGCGTACGCCATCGCCATCAACGGTTTGTCCGCCTGCGCTAAATAAATGCCCCATGCCAACAATGGGAATATCCCTCCCGAGTTTTTCGCGCTTGTGCTCTGCCAAAGCGCCAACAGTGGCATAATGATTGCGGATGCCCTCTATTAATTTTCGTTCCTTATCCTCAATACTCTCACCCGCCTCTGCTATGCGGATATCCCTATCGCGAAGATAAGGCACAGCACAGACAATCAACTCTGGCGCGCCCTGCTCATTACAAAGCATCAACACCTCATCTTCTAAAGATTGCGTGCTACTACCAACCACATAAACATTTAAAGTTTTGAGCAACGCCTTTGGCGCATTAAGAAAAGATGGGGAATCATGATTGCCTCCGATCACAACCACATGCCGACAGCATGATACCGCCACACGGCATAGGAATTGGTAATAGAGCTCTTGAGCGCGATTGCTTGGCGTGTTGGTATCAAAAATATCCCCCGCCACCAGCAAAACATCAACTTTTTCCTCTTCAATAGTCTGAGCCAGCCAATGCAAAAACGCAGCAAACTCTTGATAGCGCTTCCTACCATAAAGCGTGCGCCCAATATGCCAGTCGGAAGTATGAAGCAACTTAAGTGGTGGTAATTTCTGATTCATTGACTATCCTTACCTGCCTGCGAAAAATCATCAGTTTTCATTTTAAACCAATCATTGGTGATTTTTCCTAATCAATTAGGCTGAATTCCTCGCTTATCCAAGCATTTAAAAAATCTAGGCATCAGATTTTAATCCTGACCCGCCTCTAGATATTTTATTAACGGGTGCAAATGGCTTTGAAAGCATATCCAACAAAATGCTATAGTCGAAGAATTGAAAAAGTATTACGGCGTTAGCTCGCCTTGCCGTACTATCTGTACTGTCTGCGGCTCGCCGCCTTGTACTACTTTTCCACTTCTCCAACTATAAACAATACCGTCTTTTGCTTGCCCTCAAAAAGATAAGCGCCCCGCCAGTACTTCCCTTTGCGCGTAACCTCCAAATACAACCCCTACCTGTCTGCATAGCGCTTGGGCTTGCCTTCAGGGCTGAGTCTGGGACTGGATAATTTGGATAATTTGGATAATTTGGATAATTTGGATAATTTGGATAATTTGGCATTATCGCAAGCTTTGCGCGTAAGTTTTCCCATATCTTTCCTTGCTGTTAGTTTTTTAACCATCAATCCCACGCAGGACATGGGTTTTAAGGCAAGTTGTATTTTCCCGCCCCATGATAATAAACACCAATAAAAAGTCTTGCATGCAGGAGAGGCTCAGTGCGCCCCCATGAGGTAAAAACCAAGCAACAACAAGGGTTTTAAAGATACAAAAAAAGCACCTTGATGGTGCTTGATAATGGGTTTGGTGGAGGCGGGGGGATTTGAACCCCCGTCCGCAAATACGCCACTTTCGGTACTACATGTTTAGTTCGTTTTTGGTTTTAACATTTTTTCAGTCAACGAACAAACTTCCAAAATGCGAGTCTAGTTGGTTTAACGATTAAACGCTAGACACGCTCAATCGCGATTCTGTGTAGATTACACTCAGTCTAAATCCACAGACAAATTTAGGTGAGTGAAAGCGGGAATTAAGCCGCTAAAGCGTAGTTGTCTTCGTTTGCAACTAATATTTGAAAGAATTTTACGAGAGTCTTTCATTCTCGACATGCACCTAGAGCTTTGTTATCCCCGTCGAATCCAAGAACGCCCCCAGATGTGGCGAGCGATTATAACAGATTTTTTTTCTTTGGCTAGTAGGGTAAGCTTTTTATCTTTTTTATTTCAATTCATTATTACTATGGCAAATGGCGGTTTTGCTTGGCTGTGTGAGAAGGGGGAGAGATGGTAGTGACGGTTAGGGTAGATAATTTGTCGATTATCTATGGCGATCAGGCGGTGTTTGAAGAGTACTCGCAGGTGTTTTCTGCTGGGTAGTGGCATGTAATTTTGGGGCGCTCGGGGGTATGATTTATCAGGGCGAGTGGCGTTGATGGCACAAGAGGATGGATTATTACCATGGTTATCGGTGTAGCGTAATTGTGTGGTGGGTTTTGAGTTGCGACGTGAGAGAGTGCCACAGAATTAGACGGTAAATATGTTCTACTTTACCACTGAAGGCATTACTTTTTTTATAATCCCTATTCTTTAGGTTCTTTTGGTGAAGGCTATATTGAAATTCCCCTTTCCTACCTCGAACTCGCAGACCTTATTAAACCGCGCTATCTCCCCCCTTCTTTCTAACTGCAACAAAGCCTCATTACCTGTCCTTCAACCTAACTCATCTCACTCACCGCGCGATGCGCCTCATCCACCGCCACTTGCAAATAAGCGCTAAAGCCACTATCGCAATTAGCGATGTGTATATTTCCTAAAGGTTGGCGCGCTTGTGTTTTGAGTGTTTCTATATCGGATGTTCCATCAAACAGCGTTTTAGGCTCATAGCTATAACCATGCGCCCAGCGGTTAATGGTGATGGCTTCAATCAATGGTTCAACTTTGACTCCCACGGGGCTTAATAACCCATTTAACTGCGCAATGGCTTCTTGCTCTAATGTTTTATATGCTGTGCCATAAATTAATTTCCGCCCCAACTGCGCCATTTCACGCACATCGCCGCGCGTCCCGTAAGGTGCTGTTGCGCGCACCATGTGAATGACCATCGCCTGCTCAGGCTCACGTGGACAATCATACTCTCCCATACTCACGGGATAATCTAGTTTTACCACCGCATATGGCGCTGTTGGACAATAAAAACTATGCACGCCCAAATCTTTAAATGCCTGCCAGTTTTTAATTAATACCTTTGTATAAAGAAAAGGAATTTTTACATTTTCTATTATGGCGTCTTGTTGCGTTTTGGGCAGTTGTGGCGCAATTGCAGGCATCATGCGGTAATAACACGCCATCACACAATGTTTTGCGCGCACCCGAACTTGTTTATCCGCATCTGCTTCACGGCGCAAATACACCACCCCCACCCCATCTTCTTCATTGCGCACCACCGCCACGGTAGAATTCAAACGCAGACGCACCGCATTATTGGGCAAATCTAATTTTGCATAATCAAACTGCGCGCTCACCACATCCTCCATCGTATTACCTGAGGCAACATCGCCAATCAATGAACGCACCAATAACCGCGCAATAGAGGCATTGCCATCAGGAAAATGATAAATATAAGGTTCATCTTCTTGCTCAATCTCTGGTAAATCGAGCTGGTCAAATCCAGGGTAGCCATCATGAAAACCATCTATAGCGGCATAGCATCATAGGGATACCCCCACTCATCTGCAGGATAGGCTTGAAACACCGAGCGCGCAGATTTGCTCAACCGCACATGGTGTTGCAAAAAGTGCTCATAACTCATCGCCCCTAAAATCGCTTCAATTTCTTGGCGACTGTGCTCAGGAAAATAATTTTCAGGATTGACAAATAACTGCGTTAGCGCCGCCTTATCTTCTTCAGAAAGTGGGAATTGCGCCACCACTGACGCAGCATCCGCTTCTCCAAAATAAGGGTCTCCCTTTACGACAACATCTCGGCGAAAATGTGCCGCATCAAAATAAATTCCCTCCGTCATGCCATGGCTTTCATACAAATCTTGTTGAAAATACTGATGGAATTTAGTGTAATCCACCCCTAAAGATTGCAATAATTCCTTCGCTACCGCGCTAAACGTCCCCTCAGGTGAATCCAGCGACTCACTCCCCCCATAAGTAATGCGAAAGTTTTCCCCCTCCCCCATTTCATTACGCTTTGCATGCCCACCAAAATCATCATGATTATCTAAAATCAAAATACGAGCTTGAGGAAATTTCTGACGATAAAACCACGCCGACGCCAGCCCACTAATGCCAGCGCCCACCACCACTAAATCATAATCCTCTTCAATGGGTAGCGCCTCAATATCGATTTTAAGCGCCCCAAACGCCAGCGGATGCGTATAGCGATTACTGCCCTCATGATTGCCCCGCAATCCTACCAACATAGGCGGATAGTAGCGCCCTTGCTGCGCTGCCAACTGTTGCCACGGCAACAAGCCAGCGCCTACACTCAACGCTACCCCATTTAAAAAATCCCGTCTTGTAATCGCCATATCTGCCTCTTATTGAATCTATTACTGCGCTAATACACGCTCATCTACAATTGCGCTATGGCGCAACAACGCCTCAACTGATGGCTCACGCCCTCGAAACGCTTTAAAACTCTCCATTGATGAACGCGAACTGCCCACCGCCAAAATCTCCTTCCGAAAGCGCGCGCCCGTCTTAGGATTAAACACGCCCTCCTCTTCAAAAGCGGCAAATGAATCCGCTGATAACACCTCTGCCCATTTATAGCTGTAATATCCTGCGGCATAACCGCCAGCAAAAATATGGCTAAATTGCATGGGAAAACGATTGTGTTCATATTCAGGCGTTACCGCCACCTTCGCGCGCACCGCTTGCAAAATCTCTAAGACTGGTTGTCCAGCGGTTGCCTTGCTATGCACCTGCAAATCAAATAAGGCAAATTCTAACTGACGCAACAACGCCATCGCCGACTGAAAATTTTTCGCTGCCACCAATTTATCCACCAACGCCTCAGGCATAACCTCTCCAGATTGTTGATGGCGCGTTAATGCAGCAATCCCCTCAGGGGTATAGCAGAAATTTTCCATAAACTGACTGGGTTGCTCCACCGCATCCCATTCCACGCCATTAATCCCTGACAAGCTATAGTATTCCACTTGCGTTAGCATATGGTGCAACCCATGCCCAAACTCATGAAATAAAGTAGTAACCTCATCATGCGTTAAATGCGCCACCGCATCGCCCACCGCAGGCGTAAAATTGCACACCAAATACGCCACTGGCAACTGCAAATGTGCACCATCTTTAAAGCGCGACACCGCACCATCCATCCACGCGCCCCCTCGTTTTGCGCGCGCGCATACAAATCCAAATAAAACTGCGCCAGCAACTGCCCCTGCTCATCTAACACATCAAATGCTAACACATCCTTATGCCACACACTCAACGTCTCATTGGGACGAAAACGCACCGCAAATAACGTCTGCGCCACCCAAAACAATCCCTCCAAGACCTTATCAATAGGAAAATAAGCGCGCAGCTGCTCTTGTGATATTGAAAATTTATCCTGTTGCAACGCCTCGCTTACAAACGCCACATCCCAAGGCTCAACGCGCTCTAATCCAAACTGCGTCTTTGCATAAGCGCGCACCTCCGCCATCTCTTGCTCACCTTTGGATTTACTTTTAGCCAGCAAATCCTCGATAAAATCCATCACCGCCTGCGGTGATTTTGCCATCTTCACATCCAACGACAACGCCGCATAATCCTCAAACCCTAACAACTGCGCCTTTTGCTGTCGAAGCGATAAAATCTCTTGAATAATGTTTTGATTATCAAAACGCCCCTCATCACTTCTATCTGAAGCACGCGCGCTATAAGCCTCATACACCTCACGACGCAACGCGCGCTCATTGGCATAGGTCAACACCGCAATCACCACAGGCGCATCCAACGTTAAGACATACCCCTCCAACTGACGTTGTCGCGCCAAATCCGCCAATAATGCCAGCGTACTCTCAGGCAATCCTTGCAAACGTTGTGCATCGGTTAAGTGTAGTTGCCAAGCATTCGTTGCATCCAACACATGATTAGCAAATTGCGTCGTCAACTCAGAAAGTTTTAACGTTAGCGCTTTAAAAGTCGCCTTATCTTCATCAGACAACGCCACCCCACTGCGCTCAAAATCCTCCAGCGCATCGACAATAATTTTTTGTTGCGAAGCATTAAGCGTTGCAAACTCCGCCCCCTCACGAATGCTTTTAAACGCCGCATACAACCCACTATGCTGAGCCATATCCGCGCCATATTCAGACAGTAGCGGTAACACCTTTTCATACGCCTTACGCCACTGCTCACTACTACAGACTGATTGCAAATGCGAAATCGGCGAAAACGCCTTAGATAAGCGATTCTCCATGCGCTCTAATGGCAGAACAAAATTCTGCCAACTAAACACCGACTGCGCCAACAAATCCTCAACCGCCTGCCGATTCTCTGCAATAATCGCCTCAATCGCCTGCACATGCTCAGGACGAATCGCGGCAAAATTAGGCGCTTCTGGCGGATGATATAACGGGTTTTGGCTAAAATCTTGACTAGCAAAAGAAGTGATTTGTTTGCTCATAACAATATCCTTTTAATATAACTCTATATAAAATTTGTGTTTTAAGTGCTCACGCTTTATCCGCGCGTCAACATAAGGCTTCTCAAGCCATCTTCGACCGACTCATTGCCCTAATGACTTACACGATGTACTTTTTTCATATCCTTAAGCTGACTTAAACGGTCGATAATCCGCGAAAGCTGGCTCATATCCGCAATTTCCAAGGTAAATTGCCCATGCAATTGCTGTTGTTTATCTTGTTGCAAATCCACTTTTAAAATCGTGCTTTTTTCATTGGCGATAATCTGAGTAATATCGCGCAACAAATGCGCGCGGTCAAAAGCACATACCGCCACATCCACGCTAAACACCCCACCAACGGCATTAGACCAATGCGCCTCAATCATCCGCTCAGGGTGCATTTTGGCTAAGTGTTGAACATTAGTACAACTTTTGCGGTGCACATTCACCCCTCGCCCCAGCGTAATAAATCCGCTAATTGGCGCAGGTGGGACAGGTTGACAACAACTGGCAAAGTTAATCATCAAATCATCCATCCCTTCTACAATCACACTTTGGCGCGCTTGTTTTCTAGGCGCTTTAATCGGAATCCGCGCCAAGCGCTCATCCAAACTCTCACATGGTTTTGGTTGACGCGCAAGCAATTCATGCACCAACATCAACACACTCACATCCCCAAAACCAATCGCTGCTAATAATTCATCTATCGTATTGACATTGAATTTTTTCACCAGCGCCTGCAAATCCTCCGTTTTCAACTGAATATCTAGGCGCTTAGCTTCTTTTTGCAACATCTCTTGCCCTGCGGCAATACTTTTCTCACGCTCTAGCTTTTTAAAATAACTTCGCACCTTCGCCTTAGCGCGCCCACTTTGTAAATATCCTAAATGCTCATTTAACCAATCACGGCTGGGATTAGCTTCTTTTTGCGTCAAAATATCCACCACATCGCCATTTTTTAGCGCTGTGGTGAGGGGGACGATTTTTTGATTGAGTTTCGCGCCAATACAGCGATGCCCAAGCTGAGTATGAATATGATAAGCAAAATCTAGTGGCGTCGCGCCTTCAGGCAAGTCCACCACGCGCCCTTGTGGAGAAACGGCGTACACCCTATCACGAAACGCTTCATTGCGAAATTGATTAAACACCACATCCCCACGCGCCGCGTCCCCGCCTTCTAAAATGCGTCGCAACCATTCAATCTGTTGCTCAAATTGTTTGGTATGGCGCGCGCCCTTTTCCTTATACAGCCAATGCGCCGCCACTCCCAACTCAGCGCGTTGATGCATATCACTGGTGCGAATTTGCACCTCCAGCACCCGATTATCAGGGCCAATTAACGACGTATGCAACGATTGATAGCCATTGGCTTTGGGCTGAGCAATATAATCATCAAATTCTTCAGCAATGGGCTGCCACAACGCATTCACCACACTCAACACCCCATAACATTCCCCCTTAGTTGGCACCTCCACCCGCACCGCGCGCACATCATTAACCTGCTCAAAGCGCAAGCGTTTACGCTTCATCTTCAGATAAATACTATTGATATGTTTAACTCGCCCATAAATGCGATTAATACGGATATCTGCTTGCTGTAACTCCCGACGCAGTAACGCAATAATGCGCTCAATATAGCGCTCACGGTCAGCACGGTTTTCTTCTAGGGCTTGCGAAATCTCCTGATAAATATCAGGCTCTAAAATGCGCAAGGCATTATCTTCTAACTCTAGTTTAAGTTGCGCAATGCCCAAACGATTAGCAAGTGGGGCAAATAAATCTTGCGTTTGTAGCGCAAGGCGTTGCTGAGTTTGAGGGTCAAAACGCTCAACCTCTCGCATTAACAGCGCTTGCAAAGATAACTTTAAAATCACCGCGCGAATATCTGAGGCAATCGCCAACAACATCTTGCGCAAACTTTCTAAATCGCTCTGCTCCTGCTCATGCAGGCGGTCAATGAGGCTTAAATCTTCTAATGCTTGCAACACCCCAACCACCGCCTCACTACTAACCGCCTCAATCTCTTCTAATGCCAATTCCTGCGCCCGCAAAGGACGAACAAATAAAGCAGCACAAAGCAAGGTCGTATCAGATTTTAGCTCAATCAGCAGTTGTAAAAGCGTTTGCGCATGGCTTGGTTTAAAAGACGCACAGCCACTAGCTAACTCATATGCAGGCTCAAGCGCTTGGCGAATGCTAGAATCTAAGTTATCCAGTGGGTGTGGCGCTACACTCATTTTAAACCGCTTAAAATGCGCTCAATCACCTCACGCGCATCCACACTAATGCTTTCTACCGTCAACAACTCACGCAACAACTGCGCCACCATTTGCTGACGCGCCTCATCTAATTTGGCAACGCTTGCAAAAACGTTTAAAAGACGCGCGCTCAACTGCGGATTAATGCCTAAAATACGCCGAATTTGGCTGGCAACAAACCGATAGCCACTGCCATCTTGATGATGAAAACGCAATAAATTCTGTTGCGCGAAAGTCCCCACCAACGCCCTAAAGCGATTGGGATTGGTTAAATCAAAACGCGCATCATTGACCAATTTTTCTAAATGGGTGAGCGTGTCTTCTCCCTCATAGCGCGCCTGCAAGGCAAACCATTTATCCATCACCAACGGATAATCTGCAAAGCGTTGACTAAACTCATCTAACGCCTGACTGCGCCAGTCATCATGATATCGATTAAGTCCTTGTAGTGCATTCATGCGCTCAGTCATGCAATTGGCTTGTTCGTATAATTCAAACAACCATTGCCGAATTTTAGGCTCGTTAAAGACCGATAGATAATGAATACACAGACCACGCAAAGCACGCTCACCTGCATCTTTTACACTATAACGCGGTTGTTCGGGTTGGGGGTGCGCTTTAAATTCTCTGGTTAGCGGTAAACGAATTTTCAAAGCCACTAAGCGCAAAACCCGCTCATAGGCATTGGTTATCGCATCCATATCTACAGGCGCATCAAATTGCCCCATCACGTCATTGATGCTTGGTAATGCCAGTAATAGCGCTTTTTCCTGCGCACTGCGTTGAGTATTGTCAATAATTTCTTGGCAGAGTTTGCCAATCTTTTTAGCTCCTTCAACCAAAGCTTTAGGCTGTTTAAGCGACTGCTCAAATAGGCGCAAAAAGCATCGTTGCATCGCTTCATAGCGCGCAAATCCATCTTTGGCATGATTAACGATAACGGCTAATTCTTCATCTTCATAATGATGCTCGTAGCGAACAGGGGCGGTAAAACCATGCATAATCACAGGAATCAAATCAGAATCTGCATGCTCAAAAACCCAACTACCCCGCCGATTATCCAATAACAACAATTGACTAAATGACCCATCTTCAAATTTATATTCTCGTCCATTGCGCGATAAGAGCGAAATGCGGATAGGAATAAGCAATGCCGATTCTGGATTTACTTTTTTGACTTGCTGCCCTGCGCTTAGTGTAAAGGTGCGCTCGCGCTGGTTATAAGATGAGGTAAATTGCACATGCGGCGTGCCACTGGTGGTATACCAATTAAAGAACAACCCACGAAAATCAAATCCCGAGGCATCTTGCATACACTGCGCAAATTCTTCAATCCGCACCGCCTGTCCATCGTGTCGCTCCACATACAACGCCATGCCTTTTTGAAAAAGCTCTTCACCAATGATGGTATGCATCATGCGGATAATTTCTGCACCTTTTTCATACACGGTAGCGGTATAGAAATTATCAATCGCAGCGTAGGATGTAGGACGCACGGGGTGCGCCATAGGGCCAGCATCTTCAGGAAATTGCACCCGACGCAAGCAATTAACATCAGCAATGCGCTCAATCGAACGCTCACCCATATCGGCAGAAAATTCTTGGTCGCGAAAAACGGTTAACCCTTCTTTAAGGCTTAATTGAAACCAATCACGGCAGGTAATCCGATTTCCCGTCCAATTATGAAAATATTCATGCCCAATCACTGAGCGAATGCTATGAAAATCCTCATCGGTAGCGGTCTCTGTATCTGCCAACACATAGCGCGTATTAAAAATATTCAGCCCTTTATTTTCCATCGCGCCCATATTGAAATCACTAACCGCAACAATATTAAAGCGCTCTAAATCATAAGATAGATTAAAACGCTCCTCATCCCATTTAATCGATTCAATCAAAGATTGCATGGCAAAATCAGTTTGCTTAATAAAAGCTGCTTCTGTATAGATTCTTAAATCAATTTTTTTACCCAGTGGCGTAGTAATACGACGATTGACTTGCTCTAAATCCCCTGCCACCAAAGCAAATAAATACGTTGGCTTGGGGTGTGGGTCTGTCCATTCACTAAAATGTCGCTTGGCATCAATAGTCCCCTCAACCTCTAAATTGCCGTTAGACAATTGTACAGGCGCAGTCTCACTATCACTTTCAATGCGCACACGATAAGTCGCTAACACATCAGGCGGTCTTGAGCAAAAGAAATACGGCGAAAACCTTGCGCTTCGCATTGGGTGCAATACACGCCATTAGAACGATAAAGCCCAGAAAGTTCCTTATTATCATCTGGATAAATCTTAACTTTAGTGGTGAGCGTAAATTCATCTGCTACATTAAATAACGTGAGTTTATTATTTTCATAGCGCCATTGATTATCAGACAATGCCTTGTCATTAATGGCAATTTCTATTAGTTCAAGCCCCTCACCATCAAGCTCTAAATGTTTTTGCAACTCAACCGCCCAACCATTTTCATCGACACTGGCTTGGATACGCTTAAATTGTTGATTATGCGTTACCAATGTATGGTCTTGTTGCAAATCAAAGGTTAAATCATGGTGTAACGTGGTAAAAGCTGGCGGTTCATAGTCGGCCAGACGAACAATCTCTAATTCATTCATATCTTTTTAAACCCAATTTATTTTAATTCTGCGCGATAAAATCAATCCAACTCGCCTTGCTGCAATTTGCTTTCCATACGTTGATAATAGGCATTGGTTTCTAATACCGCAATACCCACCATATTAATAATGCGTCTTGTCGTTGCGGTATGTAACAGCACTTGCACAGGGCGTTTTAAACCCAACAGAATTGGCCCGACCTCTGTGCTATCAGAAGTTACTTTAGTCATGTTATAAGCAATATTAGCAGCATCTAAATTTGGCATCACCAACACGTTTGCCGTCCCATCTAATTGATTGGCAGGGAAAATCTCACGACGAATCTCTTCAGCCAATGCGCTATCTGCCTGCATTTCACCTTCAATCATCAAATTAGGTTGGCGCTGTTGAATACGTTTTAATGCCGCACGCATTTTAATAGAGCTTTGCGATTCGCGCATAGAGCCAAAATTAGAATGCGATAATAACGCCACTTTAGGCGTAATCCCTAACCGTTCTACCGTTTGTGCAGCGCGGATGGTAATTTCTGCCAATTCTTCGGCATCAGGATTCTCATGCACATGCGTATCGGTTATAAAAATAGTGCCTTTCGGGTGAATAATCATATTCATTGCCGCGGGTTGTGAAAGTGCGCCACGCATGCCAAAAATACCAGAAATGCGACGCAAATGGCGATGATAACGCCCTACCACGCCACAAATTAATGTATCTGCATGACCCAGTTTAACCAACATTGCCGCTAAAACCGTTGGGCGCGTATTTAAATGAATTTTCGCCTCATTTGGGCCTACGCCTTCGCGCGCGCGCAGCTTATGATACCCCTGCCAACATTCGGTGTAGTAAGGATTATCCATTGGCTCAATTAGGGTTACATCTTTATCCAAATCAATAGGTAAAAAATGCTCTTTTAAGCGCTCTTCAATGCGTTTACGTCTGCCAATTAAAATTGGCTCACACAACCCCTCTTGCAAGCATGCCAACACCGCCCGCAATACACGCAATTCCTCCCCTTCAGCAAAAACGACTTTTAGTTTTTTCTCTTTAGCCTGCTCTAAAATGGGTTTCATAACAAACCCACTACGGGTTAAAAGCGTTTCTAGCTGTTCGCGATAGGCTTTCATATTTGCAATAGGACGACGTGCCACACCTGAAGACATCGCTGCTTCTGCCACAGCATAAGGAATAGTGGCAATCAAACGAGGGTCAAATGGTTTTGGAATCACATAATCCTTGCCAAAAGAAAGCTTATCCCCACCATAGGCGGCAATCACTTCTTCACCCGCTGGCGATTGCGCCAAATCTGCCAAAGCATAACAGGCGGCTAATTTCATTTCCTCATTAATCACCGTCGCGCCCACATCCAACGCTCCGCGGAATAAATAAGGGAAACACAACACATTATTCACCTGATTAGGAAAATCAGAGCGCCCCGTTGCCACAATCGCATCTTTGCGCACGCGATGGACTTCATCAGGCATAATTTCAGGAACAGGATTGGCAAGTGCTAAAATCAGTGGCGAATCTGCCATTGTTGAAACCATCTGCGCATCTAACACTCCTGCTTGCGAGACACCCAAAAATACATCCGCACCTTCTAGCGCTTCTGCCAAGCTCCGAGCCTGTGTTTTTGCGACAAACTCTTGTTTGCGACCGTCTAATTTGCCTTCTCTACCCTCATAAATTGGGCCTTTGGAATCGCACACAATGATATTATCCCGACTCACTCCCAAGGCAATAAACATATCCAAACAAGCCATGCCCGCAGCACCTGCTCCAGATGCAACCACGCGCACCTTCTTAATCTCTTTTTTCTGAATACGTAATGCGTTAATAAGCGCTGCGGTTGCGATAATTGCCGTTCCGTGTTGGTCGTCATGAAAAACGGGAATATTCATGCGCTCTTTCAAGCGTCGTTCAATTTCAAAACACTCTGGCGCTTTAAAATCTTCCAGATTAATGCCCCCAAACGTTGGCTCAAGACTTGCGATGGTTTCAACAATCTTATCGACATTTTCTTCTTTAATTTCAAGGTCAAATACATCAATACCCGCAAACTTTTTAAATAATACCCCTTTGCCTTCCATAACTGGTTTGCTTGCCAGCGCACCGATATTGCCCAAACCCAATACCGCCGTACCATTAGAAATCACCGCCACCAAATTCCCTCGCGCGGTAAGATAATCAGCTTGCAACGGGTCTTGTTCAATCGCCTGACAGGCATAAGCCACACCAGGGGAATAGGCTAAAGATAAATCACGTTGATTGGCTAAGGTTTTTGTAGGGATTACTGCTAATTTCCCCGCCGTCGGATAACTATGATAACGTAGGGCTTCCTCTTTAAAAGTATCGTCACTCATACTGATTTCCTTGACAACTTAAATGCCATGATTTCTGATTTAATTCAAAGACAACATAAGGCGCGATTTTAACAGAAACTTCACCACACTCACGAAAGAATTTAATCCAACTCTATATTTTGCAAACAATCCCTCAAGGAGATATTTTTTATACTTGCAATTAATGCATTTGTGCGTATTTTATAGCGCTTATCGCGCAACAAAAACCCGCGTAGGCTAAACGTTTTTAAAAAGGGCAATATTATGACAATTCATCATGACTTATTAAGAGATCGCATTCGTTTAATGGGCGCATTATTAGGAGATGCAATTTCTCGCCAAGCGGGTGAAAACACCCTACAAACCATCGAGACCCTACGCCAAGGTTTTATCCAAGAACGGCGCAAACCCAACGCCCAACACAAACAATCCTTAATTGAGCTTATCGCCTCGCTAGATAATCAAACTCTTAAAAACGTCATTCGTGGGTTTTCTATTTATTTCTCCCTCGCCAATCTTTGCGAAGAAAGCGCTTTAAGCGAACAACGACACACCCAACGCCAGCAAAACGGTATTTGCTGGGAAGGCTCATTTCGTCGCACCCTACAAGACTGTCGCGCAAGAGAAATTAGCCCAGAGCAAATGCAAGAACTGCTCGAACAATTACACATTACCCCCGTATTTACCGCACATCCCACCGAAGCGCGCCGTCGCACCACCATGAATAACCTACAATCCCTCTTTCGTCAAAATCAACAGCTCAACCAACATCCAGAAGATAGCCCTGCCTACCAACAAGCCAAACAAGCCATTGCTCAAACCATCGATTTATTATGGTCATCAGATGAAGTGCGCACCCGTAAACCTTTGGTATATGATGAAATTAATAACGGACTACATTATTTTAACGTCAGTTTATTTAGCGCCATTCCGCAAATTTATCGCAATCTTGAGCGCGCCATTGCCGACACCTACCCTGAATTACAATCTTTAAACCTCCCTACCTTTCTAACTTTTGGCTCTTGGATTGGGGGAGATAGAGACGGCAACCCCTACGTTACCCATCAAACAACCGAACAAGCGGTGCTCATGCATGCCGATACCGTTTTAAATCACTATCAACAATGCTTAGAAAAACTACGCCAAACCCTTATCCATAGCGATACCATCGTTAATATTGATTCAGCCATTTATCAACGCATCAACCACTACCGCCAGCTTGATGAAGATATCTTTACCTACAATCCCAAAGACTATCAAAACGAACCTTACCGCCGATTACTCTCTATCATTTTGGCCAAAGTTAAAGCCACCAACACCCTAATCCAACATCAAGGCGAACACAGCGCCCATCAGCATGCCTACGCAAGCCCTGAGGACTTCTTAGAAGACCTACAACTCATCTACCAAAGCGTTCATCAACACGACGAAACCCACGCCAACGGCGCTCTGCTTGACCTCATTCGTCTGGTTAAAACCTGTGGTTTTCATCTAGCCGCGTTAGACATCCGCCAAGAATCCAGCTATCACAGCGAGGTAATCGCTGATATATTCGCTCACGCCCCCAATCTTCCTGATTATCAAAACCTTGATGAAACCCAACGCCAATACTGGCTGACCAAACTCCTCAGCACCCGTGGCGCACCGCTTCTATATGACGCTGAGCTAAGCGAGCAAACCAAAGAGCAACTCGCCCTAATGCGCACCATTGCCAAACTGCGCCAACTTGTCGGAGTGCGCACCTTCGGTAGCTACATTATCTCCATGACCAATAACGCCAGCCAGCTCCTTGAAGTGCTCTTCCTCATGCGTTTTGCAGGGCTAAGCACCCTAGATGAGCAAGGACAACTCAGCGCCGCCCTTCCTGTCGCACCACTTTTTGAAACCATCGAAGATTTAAAACAAATCGAACATATCCTCCCTGCCCTACTTAACAACGCCCTCTATCGCCAACTTCTCAACCAAGATAACGATACCCAAGAAATTATGCTTGGCTACTCCGACTCCTCCAAAGATGGTGGCATCATCACCTCCGCGTGGCAACTCTACAAAGCCCAACAAATCATCACCCAAATCGCTCATCAATTTGGCATCAAAACCCGTCTCTTTCACGGTCGCGGTGGCTCAGTGAGTCGCGGTGGGGGCTCAACTCATGCAGCCATTGCCGCCCAACCTGCTGGCACATTACACGGACAAATCAAATTTACCGAGCAAGGCGAAGTACTCTATGCCAAATACGCCAACGCCGATACCGCCGTATTTGAACTCACCATGGGCATTACTGGCGCACTCAAAGCCAGCTCAAGTCGCTTTGTAGCCCAACCTGCGCAACTGCCACAATATGAAACCCTTTTTGCCCAACTCGCCCAAGCTGGCGAACAAAGCTACCGCGCACTCACCGACCACACCGAAGGCTTTTATCAATTTTATTCTCAAGCCACGCCCGTACAAGAAATTTCCCTCCTTAATATCGGCTCACGCCCAGCACACCGCAAAAAAGGACTCCCCAGCAAATCCACCATCCGCGCCATTCCTTGGGTCTTTGGTTGGTCGCTGGCGCGGTTTACCCTTCCTGCGTGGTATGGCGTTGGTAGCGCTTTATCTAGCCTAACCCCAAGCCAACAAACCCTACTACAAGAGATGAACCAGCATTGGTCTTTTTTCAAAGTCTTTATCAGCAATATTGAAATGGCATTTACCAAATCAGAAACCAGCATTGCCCAAGCCTACAGCCAATTATGCGACGACCCACAGTTGCGCGATAATATCTTACAAACCATTTTAAAAGAGCATCGCCTCACTCAAGAAAACCTCAACACCCTTTTACAACAAACCCAACTTCTCTCCACCCAAACCGAACTTGCCAACTCACTCGAATGGCGCAACGCCTATCTCGACCCCATCAACTACATTCAAATTGAATTACTCAAGCGCGCCCGTCGTGAGAAAACCTCTAACGATACGCAAGAGATTAGCGTAGAAGACCCGCTCATTCGCAGCATCAACGCCCTAGCTGCTGGACTACGCAACACAGGCTAAACCCTCTCCCAATTAAGCAAAAATCAATCATTAAAAAACCCCGTTATTTAATATAACGGGGTTAGGTTATTCTAACGTTATACAATCCAATCAGTTTGAACTAGAGAAAATATATGCTACCAGTTATCGCTAGCGCTATCCCCACCACAATCAACACAATCACAAACAATGCAATCATACCAAATACCTTAATAATCAACGTCTGCCGACGCACAGCATGCTCTAAATGCGCGCTTGTTGGTTGTGCCAATAACTGTTGACATGCCAATTGATACGCGCGAAACAACCAAAAAAATCCCCCCATCACTGCCACACCAAGCAAACTGACTATTGAAAAGACCCCATTGGCAAAAATAACAATAATAATGGTATATAAAACTAAAACAATCGCCATCACCAAAAAGAAAATCGATGTCAAACGACTCCAGAAAATCGCCTTCGGCAGTTGTGCCATAATTAACGCATTCATCTAAGCCTCCTTATCTAAACAACATATACATCGGCAAAATAACCGCTGTCATCAAACCCAAAACAAAAACCCCGATAAACAATAACAAGGTTATTTCCAGCGTCTTAATAAACGTCGAACTATGGGCAAAACATTGCGCCACATCTGCCTCCACCTGTCGACTCACCAACAAACGCTTAGTCAAAGTTGCATAATCACTCATAGATTTAGCAAAAAACCAATAAATCACTATCGACACCACCCCCCACCATCCATCAATTAAAACATTCGCCAAACGCCCTTGCAATGAAACTTCAGAAGAAAACAGATTCAAAAGAATCATGGCGACATAAAATAATGTAAAGACCAAATTTATAGAATTAATCACCGCATTGAAACGCGCCCAAGAACTACTTGTCGATAATACCTTTACCACCGACTCACTTACCGCCCCGTCTCCTACTTTCTCTAAATTGGTACGCGATGCGCGATAAAAATCATCCATAATCTCTCCTAAATTAAAATAGCTTTAGCGGTCTAGAAACTACCCCTGCCCCATCAAAACTCACATTATCTCTTAACTTTTGGTAAAAAAACCAACCCAACGGATAAGCGCAACCATCATACACCCCAAACCCACCCCTAACATATTCGCCACACCATCTGCCCACTGCGCACTACGCCAAGTCGTCAACCCCTGCGCCCACTCCACCCCCCAACCCATCAGGGATAAAAACAGCAACACTCGCCACAGACAACATCCTGCCAACCGCCATAATATTGCCGCAATACAATAAATCCCAAAATGCGCCCACTTATCCACCGCCATACCCCCTGCCAGCTCTTTTGATATTGGCGCCACCTGACTCATAGGCAGTAAACACATCACCACCACCGCCACCAACCAAAGACTTGCTATAGTCCGCCATTTTTTCTTAGATATTTGTTTTATCAACCCTGCCGCCCTCTTCTAACCCCAAAAAACCTCTCTTTCATTTTTATCTCATTGGTTTGGTTTTCATCTCTCCTTTGTTTGCAAAAAATCGCCTACCCTATTGCAGAAATTACAGATAAAAATTTAGCGCTTATCCAGCAAAGTGAATAAGCGCCTTAGAATAAGTCGCAAAGCTTTATGCGCTTGCCATATTACGCCGCATGCGTACTAAATATTCACGAAACTGCTCGCGCTCCTGCTCACTAAAATCACATAACCCAGCCTCTTTTGCCTCACTTGCGATTTTATGCATATTTTTCATTAACAGCTGGCTTTTTTCTGTTAAGAAAATTAGATTGGTTCGCCTATCGCGACTATCCTGACGACGGTCTAACAAGCCATCTTGCTCTAATTTATCGATTTGTCGCGTTAACGTCATAGGCGCCAAATCCATATATTCTGCCAATTTTGTTTGACTAATTCCCTCATAGCGCGAAAGATAAGTCAACAAAGTCCACTGCGTACGCGTAATCCCATGAATTTTCACCCGTCGGTCGTAATAACGATTCATAAGGCGGGTTGTATCATGCATTAAAAATGCAAATCCATAACGCAAATCGTCTAATTTCTGTTCACTCATTGTTCACTACTCTTTTTCTTAGCGGTTGAATTCTTAGCGGTTGATGACTTAGATTTAGTACTTGCTTTAGCCTTACTGGCAGTCGATTTTTTAGCAGCGGTCTTTTTACTGGTGGTTTTTTTCGCCGATGCTTTCTTTTCGTTAGCGTCTTTTTTCCCCTTTGTCGCCATGCCTCGCTTTGCTTTTCGCGCAATTGATTTTTCAATCAAATCAAGCGCTTGCTCAAGCGTTAAATCCTCAGGCTCAATTGCCTTAGGGATAGAAGCATTTACTTTGCCATCTGTTACATACGGTCCAAAACGTCCATTTAATACCTGAAGTGGCGCCTCCCCATAAGGAATTTCTTTAATATATTTCTTGCGCTCTTCCTCGCGCTTCTCCTCAATCAACGCCAGCGCGCGCTCACGCGTAATCGTAAGCGGGTCTTCGTCTTTTGGTAAAGCAGCATACTTTTTACCATAGCGCAAATAAGGACCATAACGCCCAATATTGGTCGTCATTTCCTCGCCTTCTTCACTTTTCCCCAAACTACGTGGCAATTTAAACAATTCCATCGCCTGTTCAAGCGTAATTGTTTCCATATCCCAATCATCAGGAATGCTGGCAAATTTAGGCTTTTCCTCATCTTCTTTACTGCCTAATTGCACAAACGGCCCAAAGCGTCCAAAGCGCGCGCTAACGGGTTTACCTGTTTTGCTATCAACGCCTAAATCACGTGCCTGCATCACCTCTTCGCGGGAAATATCTTTCTTCTGCTCAATATTTTGTGAAAAATTATCCCAAAACTCTCGCAATAGTGGCTTCCACTCTAAATCTCCACGCGACACATCATCTAAATTATCTTCTAATTTAGCGGTAAAATCATAGTCCACATAGCGCTCAAAATGATTGGTGAGAAAATCATTAACCACCTTCCCAATGATAGTCGGCGTAAAGCGTCTTGCCTCTAATTCTACATATTCACGACTAACCAACGTACTGATAATGCTTGCATAAGTAGAAGGGCGCCCAATCCCTTTTTCTTCCAAGGATTTAATCAAACTCGCTTCAGTATAACGCGGAGGCGGTTGCGTAAAATGTTGCGTTCCAAGAATATCGTTTAACGCAACCACATCGCCTTGTTGTAATTTAGGCAATATTGCCTGCACCTCATCACTGACATCATCTTGATCTTCAAGATATACGCTCATAAAGCCTGCGAATTTAATCGTTGAACCACTCACGCGGAATTGATTGTCCAACCCACCAGCTTCAAAATCAATACTCACCTGCTCTAATACCGCCGATGCCATTTGTGAGGCAATCGCACGCTTGCGCACCAAATCATAGAGCTTCTGCTCATCTGCGCCCAATCCAGCTAATGCCTGTGGTTCTACAGTTGCATCTGTTGGACGAATCGCCTCATGCGCTTCTTGGGCATTTTTAGATTTGGTTAGATAGCTTCTTTCTTTTTCTGGCAAATAATCCTTGCCGTATTGTGTAGCAATTAAATCACGTAACGCACTAACCGCCTCTTTAGCCAAATTAACCGAGTCCGTACGCATATAAGTAATATAACCTTCCTCATACAAACGCTGCGCTACGCGCATAGTACGTTGGGCAGAAAAGCGCAATTTACGCGCAGCTTCTTGTTGCAAAGTGGAGGTGATAAAAGGCGGTGCTGGATGTCTAGCACGGTCTTTTGCCACCACCTCTATCACGGTTAACCGTCCATTAGCCTGTTTTTTCAGTACCGCAATCGCAGCTTGCGTGTCCTGCTCATTGCCAAAGGTAAATTGCTTGACTTTCTCGCCTTGATAATAAGTTAATTGCGCTTGAAAATCGTGATTGTTTTGGCTAAGTTGCGCTAATATTTTCCAATATTCTTCACTCTCAAAAGCTTCTATCTCGCGCTCGCGTTCAACAATCATACGAAGCGCAGGACTTTGCACTCGCCCAGCGGATAATCCAGGTTTAACCTTTCGCCATAAAAGTGGCGATAAATTAAATCCTACTAAATAATCTAACGCGCGACGCGCCTGTTGCGCATTAACCAAATCCATTGCAATCTCACGCGGATTTTGCACTGCTTGCTCAATCGCATTTTTAGTAATCTCATGAAATACCACGCGATAAACCTTCTTATCTTTTAGCGCGCCTTTATTTTTTAATAATTCATACAAATGCCACGAAATCGCCTCCCCTTCTCTATCAGGGTCAGTCGCTAAATATAAATCATCACACTCTTTAAGCGTTTTTGCGATGCTATTGACATGTTTAGCATTGCGCTCAATCACAGCGTAATTCATTACAAAATCATTTTCTGTTTCCACAGCGCCATTTTTCGGAATCAAATCGCGCACGTGCCCATAAGAGGCAAGAATTTCATAATCCTTACCCAAATATTTAGCCAGCGTTTTAGACTTTGCTGGAGATTCGACAATCAATAAATGTTTAGCCATAAAAATTCTTCTATTTATCCTTTAGCGCTTAATGCAATAAACGCTGTTCTCCTAATGGCGTGCAAAACTCTTCGCGTAAAGGCTCAGATAACGCCTCTTCGTTCACACCATAGACATTTAATACCACCATCGCAGCAACCCAGCGAAGCATCATAACATCGAGCGCTTCCTCAAGCGCCAATGCCCGCTCAATGACTTTCTCAAGCAATACATTGTCTAATAACCCCATACGCAGCAATCCTTGCAAATAATTTTGCCCCTCATCATCAATATAAAATTGCTCCTGTGGAGAAAATATGCGCACAGAATAATCACGCATACCAGTATGTCGTAGAGTTTCAACAGGCGCGCTGAGCTGAGTTAGTTCATAAAACCAATCCATTGCACGCCCGACATCCTCGCGTTCAAATCCTGCCTCACTAAGCCATAAAGCCATCTGATTTAAATCAGTTTCATGCGAATTCTGCTCAGGCAAAATATCATCAAAAAGATAAAACAATACATCAATAACCGATTCACGCATGGATTTTCCCCATTCTTTAACGTATCCGCTGAAAAATACTACCAGGCAAACTCTCCACCCAGCCGTCTAATTCCAATATTAACAGCATGGCGGAAATTTGCGCACTCGTCAATTGAGTTTGCGTAATTAGTGCGTCAATATGCCACGGCTCATAACCCATCAAGTCCAATAATACCTGTTGTTGTGCATCTTCATTTTCTGTTGTGATCTCTTGAGGCGCTTTTATCTTTTCATCTACTTCAAGCGTTGTGTTTTCAGTTGGTTGCATTACTTTTTGCAGGCGTTTGTTTTGTACTTTTGCGCGCCAAGGAAGAGGTATATTGCAACTCCTCTATAATATCTTGGGCGGTTTCAACTAACTTTGTCCCCTGCTTAATCAAATAATGACACCCACGTGCCATAGGATTATGAATAGAGCCTGGAATAGCAAACACCTCGCGCCCTTGCTCCATCGCCATGCGCGCTGTAATCAACGAACCACTTTTAAGCGATGCCTCACTAACCAAAACGCCTTGCGACATCCCACTAATTAACCGATTACGCCGTGGAAAATGCCCACTACGCACTCCTGTACCAATAGGAAATTCTGAAATAATCAACCCATCACGCGCAATTGCATGCGCCAACGCCCGATTTTTAGCAGGATAGACCCTATCTAGCCCCGTTGCCACCACAGCAATAGTACGCCCCTTACAATCTAAAGCCGCTTGGTGCGCCGCTGCATCAACCCCCAATGCCAATCCGCTGGTAATCGTCCAACCCTGAGCGCATAGTGCCTGTACAAAATCAGTCGTTGTCTGTAGCGCTGGACGAGTGGCATTACGACTGCCCACCACCGCCAATTGCTCCTGCTGTAACAAATCCATTTCACCACAAGCAAATAAAAGAGGTGGTGGGTCAGAAATCATTTTTAAAAGTGGCGGATAACGCACATCATCAAGCGTAATAATCGCGCGTCTTTCCCCCTCATTAAGCCAAGCAATATCTTGCGCCCCACTGCCTTTTGCCTGTTGCCACGTCTGATATTTTTCACTGGCGACATTTGGCATTTTTCCGCGCAACTCTTTTTGCGAGGCATGAAAAAACGCCTGTGGCGACCCAAAAAGCGCCACAAGCTGATAAAAAGTTTTTACCCCGACTCTTGGTGCCCGCCAAAGCGAACACCAAGCCTCTAAATCCTGTTCATTCAAGGGCGGACAAGATAATCAGTTTCATAAATTTCTTGTGAAGAATCCAGCACAAATGCCAAACTCACATCATTGTAAACACGATAAATCATTAAATAACCAATATCTTTATCAGGTGTTTGCAAGATTTGACCATTAATCACCCGCGTTGGACCAGGACGCGCAATTTTCCACACATCTCCAGGGCGCGCATTATTATCTGCACCAAAGCTGGTAATGATGGTGTCAAATTCTTTAATTGCTAAAGTTGAATTGTTTGTCTTCTTGACAATATAACCACGATTACAATAGGCAGAGGGTAATTGAGGGAAATATTGCATTATTTCATCACGAGCATCTACAGGCACAATAACATCGCCTTCGCGCATATCACGCACAACCTCAATTGGATTTAAAATGCTTAAATCATTTGCCAAATCATGTTTTTCCAATCCCGCCTTGCCGATGTAATCCATCTGATACCCAATAGGCTTTCTATCAGGGTCATAGGCATAAGGCGAAGGTTGGTTATATTTTTCCAAATCAAAAATTGGTTGTGCAACTCGATAAATATCAAAATATTGCCCTTCTAATTGCGTCAGCCCTTTTGCATAAATTTCATGTTGCATTGATAAGGTTAAATAATCTCCTGCATCACCATAAATAAACGGCAAATCCTTAATGGCTTCTGGTGCATAAATTTTTGTTTTCATCAAATGCGGACGAATGGTTGCATGTGCAATACTAATTGGACCATCAGCCAACGACTGCTCACGTACATGCGGTGAATACTTCACAACAGGCAAATCACTGCCACCGCGCGCAGACACCCTCCCTTTACGCGCTTGACCCTCTTTAGTAATAGACACATATTTTTGCCCATCAATTGCAACCACACTCAACACATCCCCAGGATAAATTAAATGCGGATTCTTGATTTGCGGATTATCATGCCAAATCTGCTTCCAATACCATGGTTTTGCCAAGAATTTTTTAGAAATATCCCACAGCGTATCGCCTTTTTTCACCACATACTGCATAGGGAAATGATCGCCAAAAATCTCATCATGATTCGTAACAGCTGGCATTTGTTCAGCCATCTGCTGTCTATTTTCTTGACCTATCGTGCCATCAAATGGCAAACATTGCTCACTAGGACGCTGACGATTAGCATCTAAGAAAGCTTCTTTTGGCGACGTACATCCCGCCAAAACCGTCACCAAAGCCACACTCAATCCATGTATTGGGTTTATCTTCACGATTACGACTCCTTTAAATCAAATCATTAGGTTGCATCAAATTGCATTTAATCCATACTCTTGTTTGCGTATAATAACCACTTTACAGGTCATTGCCTATACATTGCGTCTAAACTTTTTAAGGAATCCTGCATTATGAATACATACTCCATCTTAATTCATCCAGACAAACGGCTGCGCACTGTCGCCAAAGCGGTTACTCAATTTGACGACACCTTAAAAACTATTATTAGCACAATGTACGATACAATGTATTCTGCGCGTGGCATCGGACTGGCAGCCACCCAAGTTAATATCCACCAGCGTCTTATCGTTATGGATGTTCCCAAAACTCTAGACGATACCGCCCCCTCTAGCGCCTCGGACAAACTCACCCTAATAAACCCTGAAATTATTGCCCAAAGTGATGAACAGAAATCCCATCAAGAGGGGTGTCTTTCTATTCCTGAGCAATTTGCCGAAGTAACGCGTCCTTCCGATATTAGCATTCGCTATCAAGATGTTGATGGACAAACACATCAATTAGACGCAGACGGGCTACTCGCTGTGTGCATTCAACACGAAATCGACCATCTAAACGGCATCTTATTTATCGACCACCTCTCGCGCTTAAAACGCCAAAGTCTCGAGAAAAAACTGCAAAAACACCTCAAACAACAAAACGAACAATAATCTTATGCACAACACCCCTGCCACTTTATGGTTTGCTGGCACCCCAGAATTTGCCGCCTATAGCCTAGCGCAACTTTGCCAACATCCAGAGTATCGCGTTACAGGCGTACTCACCCAACCTGACCGCCCAGCAGGACGCGGACAAAAGCTCCAACAAAGCGCCGTTAAACAAACCGCCCAGCAATACAACCTCCCTTTCATTCAACCCCAACGCCTCACACCAGAGCTCTCCCTCTTTGACCACACACCCGACCTGATTATCGTTGCCGCTTATGGACTACTCCTTCCCAGCTGGTTTTTACAACTTCCCCGATTAGGTTGCATCAACATTCACGCCTCTCTTCTCCCGCGCTGGCGCGGTGCAGCACCCATTCAGCGCGCCATCGCCGCAGGAGATACCCAAAGCGGTATCAGCATCATGCAAATGGATGAAGGACTAGATACAGGCGATATCTGGTTACAACAATCTTGTAGCATCACCCCCACCACAACAGCAGAAACTCTACACAACCAACTCATGCATCTAGGCGCACAAACCCTTCTCCAAGCGCTGCCACACATTCTCGCGCAAACAAACACCCCAACCCCACAAGACAATACCCAAGCCACCTACGCCCACAAACTCAGCAAAGCCGAAGCAGCCATCAACTGGCAACACAGCGCCACCACAATTGAACGCCACATCCGCGCTTATAACCCTACCCCGTCGCGCATAGCGCCCTAGAGACACAAAACTGGCGCATCTTTAGCGCCCAAGCACTTCCCAACAATCCAAACACCAGTCCTGCAGAAGTAGGCACCATCCTTGCCCATCATCAACACGGCATTGACGTCCAAACTGGAGAAGGCATTTTACGCTTACAACACATTCAACTGGCAGGCAAAACCAAATGCCACGCCGCCGACCTACGACACGGACACCATCTAACAGGCCTGAGATTTAACCCATGAACATCACCGCACGCCAAGCCGCCCTAACCACCCTCCTAGAAGTCATCGACAAAAAACGCTCCCTAGCGGTTTTAATCGAACCCAGCAAAAAAAACATCCGCCCTACCGACCTCGCCCTTTATCAAGCCCTAGTTTATGGCACCCTCCGCGAAATGCGCGCCCTTAGCCATATTCGAGACAGCATGCTAGACAAACCGCTAAATCAAGACCCAACCGCAGGACTTATTCTAAACCTCGGACTCTACCAACTATTGCGCATGGCCCTAGGCGACCACGGCGTTATCAACGAAACCGTCCGCCTAGCCGAACACAACGGCAACGCGCGCGCCAAAGGACTGATTAATGCCATTTTACGACGCACCCAACGCGAACGCGACTATTGGACAGAACAACTCAATCACAACACACACCGCAACGTCCCTGATTGGGTGGCGCGCCACTACAAAACCGCCCTCCCACAAATCGGACAAGCCTACAGCCAAGCGCCCCCTTTAACCATCCGCCTCCATCCAGCCCATCAGCGCGATCAATGGCTTACCCATCACCCTGACGCCCGCAAAAACCCCCTGCATCCCCAAGCCATCACCCTAAACAGCGGACTTAAAGTACAAGACATTTACGGCTTTAACGACGGCATCGTCTCCATACAAGATGCCGCTGCACAAATCGCCGCCAGCCTCTTAGCGCCTAAAGAAGGTGAGCGCATCCTAGACGCCTGCGCAGCACCTGGTGGAAAAACAGGGCATCTTCTCGAACTTACTCCCAACATTCACCTTGACGCGCTCGACCATGACCCAGCACGATTAAAAAAAGTCCGCGACAACCTCACCCGCCTCAAAGCCCAAGCCCAACTCATTAGCGCCGATGCCAGCCAGATCAGCCAGTGGTATCAAAACACCCCCTATGACGCCATCCTCCTAGATGCACCCTGCTCAGGCAGCGGCGTCATTCGACGCCATCCTGATATCAGCTGGTTGCGCACCGAAGACGACCTCAAACGCCTTCCCAAAACACAAATGCGCCTGCTCACCAGCCTCTGGCGCACCCTCAAACCCAACGGACGCCTCCTCTACACCACCTGCTCCCTACAACCACGCGAAAACCAACTACTCATCGAACAATTTCTCGGCAAACACCCCAACGCCCGCCTGCAACCGCTCACCCTCCCCCACGCCCAAGACACAGGTTTTGGACACCTCCGCCTTCCCGATAACGACGGCGACGGCTTTTTTTACGCCCTACTCAGCAAAACCCTCTAACCATGCTTACTAACCCATTGCCTCTTCTTCCCCTACTCCTAGCGCTATTATTTACCTCTCTAGGACATAGCGCCCCCATCACCATCACCGATGGCAAATGCCACCTACAAAACCACCGCCTACACCTCACCCTCACCACCAACATCAACCTCCCAAGCGACCCCCTAACCGCACTCAAAAGCGGACTTGCCCTTTATTTTTACTACCAAATTGAAATCGAACAAACCCGCCCATGGCTTAACCACACCACCAACCACCTCTACCCCATCCGCCTACATTACAACCCCATTGCCCAAACCTTCGTCTTCAACACCGCCAACAACCCCAAAACCAAAAGCCAACCCTCACTAGAACAAACCCTAAAAACCATCGGCACCCTTCAATCCCTTTCCATACTCACTCTCGATTCCAACACCACCGCCCTACGCTTAAAAGTCCGTTTTCGTTTAGACCCCCAACGACTCCCAGCCGCCCTACAAATTAGCGCCCTAAACGACAGCGACTGGCAACTCTCAAGCAAGTGGTGGACATGTCAGCTCGCCGCCTAGGATTTAAACGCATAGCGTGGAGTCTCATCGCGGGACTCACCATCATTTTAGCCACCCTCATAGCGCTATACCAACTCAGCTACGCCGCCACCCACCCACAAAGCACCGCCAAATACTACATCCCCCTAATCATCATTGCCGTACTCGGACTCACCGCCTTAACAGGCGTTATCGTCTGGCAAATCATCGCCCTACTCAAACACCTCAGCCGGCAGCGCAGCGGACTACGCCTTACCCTCTCCTTTGCCCTCTCCATGCTCACCGCCACCCTTCTCCCTATCAGCATCATTGCCTTTTTTTCTTGGCAATTTTTATCCTACAACCTTGGGCAAACCTTCAACAGTCGCGTCTCTGGTGCTCTAAACGACGCCCTACAACTCACCCGCACCGCCATCACCATGCGCGCCAAAGATGCACTGGACGACACCCGCAGCCTCGCCCAACTCATCGCCCCCATGACCTACGGCGAACTAGTAGACAACATCGAAGGCATGCGCCGCAACACAGGCGCTTTAGAAATTGCCGTTTTTGACCAACAAGGCAACATCGTCGCCTTCGCCCACCAAAACCTCGACATCATGACCATCGAACCACCCAACGCTGAAACCCTCATCCGCGTCAATCAAGAGCAAGAATATTTTGAATTTGCCAGCTACAACGACCAATACATCATCCGCGCCCTAAGCGACATCAACAAACTCGGACGCGACCCCTTCTACCTACAAACCGTCTACGCCATGCCCGAAGCCTTCAACTCCCTAGCCAGCTCCGTCCGCGAAAGCTACCAACAACATCAACGATTTAACTACCTACAACCCCATATCACCGTCTCCCTTATTCTTGTTCTCACCCTCATACTCCTACTAACTATCCTCATTGCGCTATGGATTAGCATCCTTTTTGGCGAACACATGACCCGCCCCCTACGCATCCTCATGCACGCCACGCGCAAAGTTGCCGACGGCGATTTTAGCGGACACATCAACGGACTACCCAACAACGACCTTGGCAAACTTGGGGAACAATTTAACACCATGACCCAAACCCTCAAAAACGCCCAAGAAAATAACGCCCACGCCCAACAGCAACTCGCCCAACAAAAAGCACACCTTGAAACCATCATGGACAACCTCACCTCAGGCGTTATCACCCTAGACCACCAAGGACAACTGCAAAGCCACAACCAAAACGCAGGAAAAATCCTAGACCTCACCCTTGGACAAAAACACCACCACTACCAACCCCACGCCCACACCAACGACAGCCACCTAAGCGACAGCTACGAAGAACTCCTCCACGCCCTCGCCCCCCACCTCAACACCTACAGCAATTGGCAACAAGAAGTAACCCTCAACCGCTTTGGCAGCCGCAAAGTTCTCATGTGCCACGGCAGCCGCCTCCCCGACACCTACAAACGCAACCGCGACGGACACGTCATCGTCTTTGACGACATCACCACCTACCTCCAACACCAACGCAACGCCGCTTGGGAAGAAGTCGCCCGCCGCCTCGCTCACGAAATCAAAAACCCCCTCACCCCCATCCGCCTACAAAGCGAACGCCTACAACACAAACTCCACAACCGCCTACAAGATTCAAACGACCAACACATCCTCAGCCGCGCCACCCAAACCATCATCAACCAAGTTGACGCCCTAAAAGACATCGTCAGCGATTTTAGCCACCTTGCCAAAACCATCGAACTGCGACGCGCGCCCCTAAATCTCAACGCCCTTTTAGAAGAACTCAGCGAACTCTACCCCCACACCCCACTCACCCTAAACCTCCAACCCAACCTCCCCAGCCTAAACGCCGACGCCACCCAACTGCGTCAAGTCTACACAACCTCATCAAAAACGCCATCGAAGCCACCGAAACCCAAGCCAACCCCACCATCATCCTCACCACCCAAAACCAACCCCACCAAATCCTACTCACCATTGAAGACAACGGCACAGGCTTTATTGACCTTAACAAAGACCCCTTTGAACCCTATGTTACTGGCAAGAAAAAAGGCACAGGACTCGGCCTTGCCATCGTCAAAAAAATCATCCTCGAACACCACGGCAACATCCAAGCAGGCCACAGCACCACCCTAGAGGGTGCTAAAATAAGCCTCACCCTCCCTCTAAATCCACCCACTTAGGAGTGCCCTCATGACTCAAACCAACGCCACCCTCCTTATCGTAGATGACGAACAAAGCATTCTTGACTCCCTAGAAGACATCCTAAGCGATGAAGGCTACCGCATTCACACCGCCAATAACGCCGAAAGCGCCCACCAGCACTATCAAACCCACCACCCGACTTATCCTCCTAGACATCTGGATGCCAGACACCGACGGCATCAGCCTCCTACGCCAATGGCAAAACGAACACCAACTCCCCCCGCCCGTTATCATGATGTCAGGACACGGCACCATAGAAACCGCCGTCGAAGCCACCAAACTCGGCGCCTACGACTTCCTTGAAAAACCACTCTCCACCGCCAAACTCATGCTCACCATCGAGCGCGCCCTACAAAAACACGACCTACAAAAACAAAACGAAGCCCTCAAAGCACAAATCAACCCCCCCGCACAAATTATTGGCAAAAGCCAACACAGCCAACAACTGCGCCAAAGCGCACAAATCCTTGCCGAACAAGACCTCCCACTTCTCATCACAGGCAATGCAGGGGTTGGCAAACAACATCTTGCCAAATACATCCATCAACACAGCGCACGCGCCAACGCCCCATTTATCAGCGCCAATTTTGCTGCCATGGAAGCCAGCGACATCCTGCCCACACTCATTGGCAACGACAAACGCAGCGGACTCATTGCCCAAGCCAACGGCGGCACACTTTACCTTGACGAGCTCAGCGTCTTAAAAAACGACATCCAAGAAATCCTCCTAAACCTCCTCGAACATCAAGATTATTATCAAGCGATGGCAGCGGTAAACACAAAGTCAACGTCCGCACCATTGCCGCCTCGCGCCTCCCCCTACATCTACTCAAAGAACGCCTAGACAGCCGACTCTTTGACCGCCTAACCATTGCCAACCTCACCATTTCACCCCTAAAAGACCACAGCGAAGACCTCCCAGAGCTTCTCGACCACTTCAGCCAATATTTTGCCGACTATGAACAAATGACCTACCGCCATTTCAGCCTTGCCGCGCAAAACGCCCTACGCCAACACCACTGGTCAGGCAATATCCGCGAAGTCAGAAACCTAGTCCAACGCCTCCTCATCGCCAGCGACAACCCAGAAATTGACGCCAAAGAAGCCAAACAAGCCCTTACCCCCACCAACAGCCCCCAACAAGACAACCTATGGTCGCAAATAATCCCCAAAGATCTCTCCCTCAGAGAAGCGCGCGAAGTCTTTGAACATCAATATCTACTCGAACAATTTCGCCACTGCAACGGCAACATCGCCCAACTTGCTGGCAGAGTTGGCATGGACCGCACCAACCTTTATCGCAAGCTACGAAGCCTTGGCATTGACCCCACCGAAAAACCCAACCCATAAAACCAACCACACAATAAAACCCCGTTAAACTATTGTCTTATCTTAAAAACACAGGTATCATAGCGCGCTTTTGTAAAACAAGGCGCACTCGCGTCAACTTCTTGGAGTAGAAATTATGTTCGCAGTTATTGAAACTGGCGGTAAGCAATACAAAGTCAAACCTGGTCAACGTCTACGCGTCGAAACCCTTGCAGGTGAAGCAGGCGACAGCATCGCATTTGACAAAGTTTTACTCATTGCCGCCGATGACACCAACGTCGCCGTAGGCGCCCCTTACTTAGACGGCAAAACCGTAAGTGCAACTATCGCCGAACACGGTCGCCATAAAAAAGTAAAAATCCTCAAATTCCGTCGTCGCAAACACTCGATGAAACAACAAGGACATCGTCAAAACTACACCGAAGTTGTCATCGACGCCATCGACGGACAAAACCAACAAGCAAAATAATTAGGAGCATACAATGGCACACAAGAAAGCAGGCGGTTCCAGCCGTAACGGTCGTGATTCAGAGTCTAAACGTTTAGGCGTTAAGCGTTTTGGCGGTGAACTTGTCAATGCAGGCAGCATTATCGTTCGCCAACGTGGCACCCCATTTAATGCTGGTGAAAATGTTGGCATTGGTCGCGACCATACTCTTTTCGCCAAAGCAGCAGGAAAAGTAGTTTTTTCTATTCGTGGCGCAAAAAAACGCAAATATGTAAGCATCGAACCAGTTGAAGCTTAAATCGCGCTCAAATCTAATAAAAACCCTACTCCTAGCGTAGGGTTTTTTATCTGTGCCATATAATCATTTATCCCCATCCCATCGGAGAAAACATGAAATTTGTTGATGAAGCAGTCATTTACGTCCGCGCAGGAAAAGGTGGCAACGGTGTGGTTAGCTTTCGCCGTGAAAAATATGTTGAATTTGGTGGACCCGATGGAGGCGATGGGGGCGATGGGGGTAGCGTCTATTTACGCGCCATAGAAGGCACAAACACCCTCGCTGATTTTCGCTTTGAACGCAGTTTCAAGCCGAAAGTGGCAAACCCGGCGAAGGACGTAACAAACGCGGACGCAGCGGCGAAGACCTCTACATCAATGTCCCGATCGGCACGCAAGTTTTTGTTGAACAAACAAACGAACTCATAGGCGACCTTACTGAAGAAGGCGACACCCTCCTAGTCGCTCAGGGCGGTTTCCACGGACTGGGCAACACGCGCTACAAAAGCTCCACCAATCGCGCTCCACGTCAAAGCAAACCAGGCACTGCAGGCGAAGAACGCTACCTTCGCCTTGAGCTAAAGTTGCTTGCAGACGTGGGATTATTGGGATTGCCTAATGCAGGAAAATCCACCCTCATTAGTCGAGTTTCTGCTGCTAAACCCAAAATTGCTGATTACCCCTTTACCACGCTTTATCCTAATCTTGGAGTGGTGCGCGTTGGCATGCTACAAAGTTTTGTCATGGCAGACATTCCAGGACTTATTGAAGGTGCTGCAGAAGGTGCAGGGCTTGGACATCAATTCTTAAAACATCTTTCACGCACCCGCCTACTATTACATCTAATTGACTGCTCAAATATGAGTGATTCGCAAAATCCCATACAAGATTTTCATCAAGTCAGTCGTGAGCTTGAAAAATACGACCAACAATTTGCCAACATGCCACGTTGGCTGGTGCTAAACAAAATGGACACTCTAGCTGAAGAAGAGCGCCAAGAGCGCGCACAACAAATCATCGACGAACTCAACTGGCAAGACCCTGTTTATAGCATCTCCGCTGAAACCGCTATGGGCACAGACACCCTAATGAAAGACATCATGCAAACCCTAGAACAACTTGATTACGACAGTCGCAATGCTTTCTAACACAACCGCCAACGCCCAGCACTACCGCCAACAACTTCCACACGTTAACCGCTGGGTTATTAAAATTGGCAGCGCCATGCTCACTCAAAATGGACAAGGCATAGACCCAAAAGTTTTAAGCCAATGGGCGGGACAAATCGCAACATTGCAACGCGCCAACAAACAAGTACTACTCGTCTCCTCAGGCGCCATCGCCATTGGCATGGGACAACTCAACTGGCACACCCGCCCCACCGAACTCAGCCAACTTCAAACCGCTGCTGCTGTTGGACAAATGCAACTCTCTCACGCTTGGCAAGAAGCTTTTGCCACCCATGGCATTCGTATCGCCCAAGTCCTACTCACCCACGACGATGCCGCAGACCGCCAACGCTACCTCAACATCCGCTCAAGCTTGCAAACCATGTGCCAACTTAACATCATTCCCGTTATCAACGAAAATGACACCGTCTCCTACGCTGAAATCCGCTTTGGCGATAACGATAATCTTGGCGCAATGGTTGCCAACGTCGTCAGCGCAGGCGCTTATCTCATCTTAACCGACCAACAAGGGTTATACGATAAAAACCCCCGCCAACACAGCGACGCCCAACTCATTCCCACCGCCTATGCACACGACCCCGCCTTACTTGATATCGCCGATTCAAAAGGAAGCGCACTCGGTAGCGGTGGCATGCTTACCAAAATCCTTGCCGCGCAAAAAGCCGCGCACTCAGGCACCCACACCCTTCTCGCATCAGGCGCACAACCTGATATCATCACCCGCCTAAGTCAAGGTGAGCCCATCGGCACCCTCCTGATTGCCCACAACTCCCCGCAACAAGCGCGCAAACAATGGCTTGGCAGTCAATTACAAATTGCTGGACAACTCTGGCTTGACCAAGGCGCAAGCCAAGCACTCATCAGCGCACAAAAAAGCCTTCTCCCCGTTGGCGTTACGCAAATTAGCGGAAACTTTGCACGGGGTGAACTCGTTGCCTGCCTCAATCCCCAAGGCAAAGAAATTGCCCGCGGACTCATCAACTACGACGCCCAAGAAACCCAACAGCTGATAGGCAAACATTCCCACGAACTCACCCAACTCCTAATCCACGGCGATACCCTCATACATCGCGACAACCTCATCCTAACGCCAAATGCCGCGCACTTGTAATCTAACGCATAAGCGCTAAAATAGCGCGCCTTGCCTAACTAACTGATAACCTCATTTGGCGTGTGGTAAGCGTCAACACTGAAAAGGAGCAATTATGGTCGCCATCACCCTACCCGACGGCAGTCAAAAACAATTCAATAAACCCACAAATGGCGCAGAAATCGCCGCCAGTATTGGTGAAGGACTGGCAAAAGCCGCCATCGCCATTCGCGTCAATGACCGCCTACAAGATTTAAGCGACCCCATTGAGGAAGACGCCAGCATTGCCATTATCACCGCGCGCGATGAAGAAGGATTAGAAATTATCCGCCACTCTTGCGCCCATCTACTCGGGCACGCCCTAAAACAACTCTGGCCAGAAGCTAAAATGGTCATCGGGCCAGTTATAGAAAACGGTTTTTATTACGACATCGCCAGTGAACATCGCTTCAATCCAGACGACCTTGAACAATTAGAGCAACGCATGCACGAACTAGCGCAAACTGGCTACCGCGTAGAAAAAGTTTGGACGCCTGTCGAACAAGCCAAAACCCAATTCCAGAAACGCGGTGAAGACTATAAAGTCCGCCTAATTGAAGATTTTGATAACGACATTCAAACCGTCGGACTTTATCACCATCAAGAATATCTCGATATGTGTCGTGGGCCTCATGTTCCAATATGGGACATATAAAAGCCTTCAAACTCAATAAATTAGCTGGCTCTTACTGGCGCGGAGATGCCACCTCTGACCCCTTACAGCGTATTTATGGCGTCGCTTTTCGTGATAAGAAAGCCTCAATGCCTATCTAGAACAAATGGCAGAAGCCGAAAAGCGCGACCACCGCAAAATCGGCAAACAACTAGATTTATTCCACTTCCAAGAAGAAGCACCTGGCATGGTCTTTTGGCATAGCAAAGGTTGGACAATTTTCCGCCTTGTTGAAGATTATATGCGCCAAAAACTCCGCCAACACGGTTATGAAGAAGTCATGGCACCGCAAATCATCGACCGCAGTCTCTGGGAGCGCTCAGGGCACTGGGATAAATTTGGCAACAACATGTTCACCACCCATATCGATGAACATGATTACGCCATTAAACCAATGAACTGCCCAGGACATATCCAAATCTTCAATCAAGGTCTTAAAAGCTATCGCGAGCTCCCCATCCGCATGGCAGAGTTTGGCGTTGTGCATCGCAACGAGCCTCAGGCACCCTACACGGTCTGATGCGCGCGCGTCGCTTTGTGCAAGACGACGCCCACGTATTTTGCAGTCGTGCACAAATGAAACAAGAAATCATCGCCTGCAATAATATGGTTTTTGAAATCTATAAAGATTTTGGCTTTAATGATATTGAAATTGCCCTTTCAACCCGCCCAGAGAAACGTGTAGGAGAAGACAGCCTTTGGGATGAAGCAGAAAATGCCCTCAAAGAAGCACTCGAAGAACAAGGGTTAACCTTCACCCTCCAACCTGGCGAAGGCGCGTTCTACGGCCCTAAAATTGAATTTACCCTCAAAGACTCTATCGGACGTCGCTGGCAATGTGGCACTGTGCAATTAGATTTCTCTATGCCTGGACGACTAGGCGCACAATACATTGATGAAAAAGGCGAAAAACAAACGCCTGTCATGATTCATCGCGCAATATTAGGCTCACTAGAGCGCTTTATCGGCATGCTGATAGAACAATATGCAGGTTGGTTGCCTGTATGGCTTGCCCCAATCCAAGCAGTTGTTATGCCCATCACCGACAAACAATCAGATTATGTTAGTGAGGTTTATCAAAAACTCCTTGAAAATAATATTCGCTGTGAAAAAGATTTGCGCAATGAAAAAATTAGCTATAAAATCCGCGAGCACACCTTACAACGCATCCCCTATTTATTAGTAGCTGGCGAGCGTGAAAAGGAGCAAAATACACTGTCTGTACGCACCCGAGAAGGTAAAGAACTCGGCGTCTTATCTATAGACGATACAATCAAGACAATTATTGAGCGCGTAAAGACCAAAAATTAAGTCAAATTGTAGGAGATTAGCAATAGCTAAGCAAAACGAGACACGGGTAAACGAAGAGATTACCGAAAAAGAAATTCGTCTGATAGATGCCGATGGCGAACAACGCGGCGTCGTATCAGTTGAAGAGGCTTTAGAAATTGCCTATGAGCAGGGATTAGATTTAGTCGAAGTTGCAGGCAACGCCACACCAGTGGTTTGTCGAATTATGGACTATGGCAAATTCCGCTTTGAGCAACAGAAAAAGCAACAAGAAGCACGCAAAAATCAAAAGCGTATTCAAG
The DNA here is from genome assembly GCF_001888055.1 of Rappaport israeli. GTDB lineage: Bacteria > Pseudomonadota > Gammaproteobacteria > Cardiobacteriales > Cardiobacteriaceae > Rappaport > Rappaport israeli. Next base: position 40,951 of record NZ_LXHZ01000003.1, on the reverse strand, counting down.
TTAAAGAGGTCAAATTCCGTCCAAGCACGGATGAAGGAGACTACCAGGTCAAACTACGCAACCTGAACCGTTTCTTAAATGATGGTGATAAAATCAAAATTACCGTTCGTTTTCGCGGACGTGAGATGGCTCACCAAGACCTCGGGCGTGCGTTACTTGACCGCATCGAAGCTGACTTATCACAGGCAGCTGTGGTTGAGCAAAAAGCAAGTATGGAAGGACGCCAGATGGTTATGGTCATGGCGCCAACCAAAAAGTAGCACGCCTAAGTAAGCCAGTATTTTTATACTGACTTACTCTATTACATACGTCAATCTTGTATTGGCGGTTATTTTAACCATGGCAACTACACAATGCGGAGTTTATTATGCCTAAAATGAAAACACACCGAGGGGCTGCAAAGCGCTTCAAAAAAACCAAAAATGGATACAAACGTGCACACTCACATTTGCGCCATATCCTAACCAAAAAATCGACTAAACGTAAACGTAATTTACGTGGCACGACAATGGTTCACGATAGTGACCAAAAAGCAGTTAAGCAAATGATTGGTTAAGGAGTAAAAAATGGCACGAGTAAAAAGAGGCGTTACAGCTAGAGCGCGTCATAAAAAAGTATTAAAAGCAGCAAAAGGTTATTACAACGCAAGACGCAAAGTCTTCCGCGTGGCCAATCAAGCGGTTATTAAAGCTGGGCAGTATGCTTATCGCGACCGTCGCAACCGTAAGCGTCAATTCCGTCAATTATGGATTATCCGTATCAACGCTGCCGCGCGTTTACACGGTCTATCTTATAGTCGTTTTATTAATGGTTTGAAAAAAGCCAATATCGCTATTGACCGTAAAATGTTGGCAGAATTAGCAGTTTATAATAAGTCTGTCTTCCAAAGCTTGGCTGAAAAAGCCAAAGCTGCTTTATAAGATTGCATATAATTTTGTAATCCAAGCGACCGCTTTTAAGCGGTCGTTTTTTTATCTTTTTTATCTTTTTATCTTTTTATCTTTTTATCTTCAAAAGATATGATAGCTGCTAATAATATGTTATAAATAACATTATCTCAACCAACACCTATTTTAGGAGCGCTATGAAAAATAATCAGCATTTACAACAACCACTTGCCATTGATGTGATCAGTATTCAATCTCAAGTGATTTATGGCTGTGTGGGCAACAGCGCCGCTATCCCTACTTTAGAACAACGCGGCTTTACAGTGGCTGGTGTTCCAACAGTTTTGCTTTCTAATACCCCTTTATATCCAACGATGTATGGTGGTGTTATTAGTGATGAATGGTTTAGTGGCTATCTGCAAGGATTAGAAGAAAGACAAGCTTTAAAACAAGCCCGCGCAATTATTTTGGGCTATTTAGGCAGTCCTTCTCAAGCACGTATCCTGACTCAATGGTTAGGGAAAATACGCCAAAATTATCCTGACATTGCTATATTTATTGATCCTGTTATGGGCGATATTGATGTTGGTTTGTATGTTGACAAAGGTTTGGCACTTGAATATCGCGAGCATTTATGTGCTCTAGCTACTGGACTAACGCCCAATCATTTTGAGCTTGAGTTTTTGCTTGATTGTAAAATTCATACCACTGAAGAAGCTAAAGAAGCGGCAAAATCGCTACTTAATACTCAAACGCAATGGGTCATTGCCACTAGCGCGGTTGAAAGTGAATGGATAGAAGGGACGATGCAATATATTGTCGCTACCCATGAAGGCACAGTTGTCAAATCGCATCCCTACTATCACACGGACGCTAAAGGCACTGGCGATACTTTTATGGCATCAGTGATTGCTAATTTGCTTTCTGGATTAGACGTTTATCAAGCGGCTGAGCAAGCCTCTCAGCGCGTGATGGAGGTTATTATGCGCACGCGCCAAGCCGAGGTAAACGAATTAATTTTAATCGACTAAATCAAAGCATCCTTGCACTATTAAAATTATCACCCTTTCCAAATAGATTTGAATTTTAAAATCTATTTGGAAAATTCCTCATACTTTATACAAACTCCATTATTGAGTTAATTGTATCGTTAAGTACCAAAGCTTCTGTAATTTATTTTGATAGGTTCATAATAAGCTTTCCGAATAACGGTTAAGGCATAGTTTTTTATCTTGCGTTTGCACGTATTTATTCCGTCTCCGTTTATTTGCTCTTTTTTTTGACTTTAGCAATGCTTTTTTCTTGTTTTGTTGCGTAATCTGTTGGATTTAAATAAAAATAACAGGTGCACTATTGGCGTAACTTTGTTGCGTAATGCTAGAGATTTTTTAGACAAAGGTATACTATACAAACCCAATATGCGCTAGTTCATACTAACGCTATTATTAACCCCATATCTTAGGAATTCGTATGCAAAATCACTCTCGCACCGTCTATGTTAATGGACAGTATTTACCCGAACACGATGCCACTATCTCCATTTTTGACCGTGGTTTTTTAATGGCGGATGCTGTTTATGAAGTTATCGCCGTATTTAAAGGACAACTTCTTGATGCAAAAGCCATATTCGTCGCTTGGCTCGCTCTTTAGGGGAGCTAAATATTACTTTTCCCAAGGAAGATTTTTTAAAAATTTGCCAAGAACTTATCAAAAAAAACACCCTAGAAGAGGGGATGATTTATTTACAAGTTACCCGTGGCAACGCTGAGCGTGATTTTACCTTTTCTCTAGACCTAACCCCCAATATTGTTGCTTTTACGCAAACGCGCGATATTGCCAATGACCCTATGGTGCGCAAAGGATTACGTGTAATGACGCAACCTGATATCCGTTGGCTTAGACGTGATATTAAAACCACTCAATTACTGGCGCAATCTATGGCAAAAATGGTTGCCAAAGATGCTGGTTTTGATGATGCGTGGCTAGTCGATGATTTAGGGTATATTACCGAAGGAAGCTCCAGCAATGCCGCAATTATTCGTGGCAACCGCCTAATCACCCGCAACGCTAACCATGAAATTTTAGACGGTATTACTCGCCATGGGTTATTTAAAGCCATTGAAAAAGTAGGGCTAACTCTAGTGGAACGTAAATTCACTCCCGAAGAGGCAAAGCAAGCTGATGCAGCATTAATGACCGCCTCTACCGCACTCATTACGCCTGTGGTTAATATCGACGGGCAAGATATCGGCACAGGCAAACCTGCTTTTCTCGTACTTGCCTTGCGCCGTAGCTATCTTGAAATTATTACTCAGACCCGCCATTCATTGTGATAAATTCCAATACAGCGCGCCCTCTGGTGCGCTTTTATCTTTACCAACATAAAAATGACCCGTATTTGCGCCTTCAATTTGCCTGCAAACTAGTCGAAAAAGCACAAAATCTTAACCAGCGCGTAGCCATTTTATGCGCTGATAAGAATCAAAGTACCGAGCTTAACCACCAACTTTGGGCATTTAAACCCGAAAGTTTCATCCCACACTGTTTAAGTGAATTTGCCCAACAACATGAAGATACTACCGCTATTCTTTATACTGCACCTGAGCGGATTCACCAAGCCGATATTATTATCAATCTAAGCCTAGAGCCACAAGTCGATATTCCCAAAAGGAGTCAACGCATCTTTGAAATTATTATTCAAGAGCCTAATGTTCTTAACGCCACTCGCAAACGTTATCAACATTATCAAAAACTCAATCTCCAACCTGAACTCTATCCACTAGATTAAATACTTTTTTATCAACAGCAAAGAATTACAACACACTCCCAATTTAATCTATAATGCGTGACCTTAAAAAACAGGAGTGCATATGTTATCTGGATTTAAAAATTTTATTGCGCGCGGTAATGTAGTTGATTTAGCTGTTGGTGTTGTCATGGGTGCGGCTTTTAGTTCCGTAGTAAATGGATTAGTAGAAAGTTTTATAAATCCGCTGATTGCTGTGATGGTTGGCGAACCAAATTTTGACAATATCGCCTTTACTTTTAACGGCACACTCTTCCCTATTGGGCAATTTATCACCGCCACAGTGAAATTTTTCTTAATTGCCATCGCTGTTTATTTGTTTGTCGTCACACCTATGAATAAACTCACAGAAGCGCTTAAAAGCGAAGATGAAAATAAAAAAGTTGAACCGCCTGAAAATATCGCCCTATTGCGTGAAATCCGCGATCAACTCAAAACCCTAAATAACCGCCCCCCTTCTCAGCGCAATTTATAATCAAGAGATGTAAGGATTATTTAAGCCTATATGACTTTTAGCAACTTTATTGATTTAACCCCTATGTAATATCAATATAAAAAACCCCCATAACTTCACACGCTATGGGGGTTTTGGTTGGGACTCTTAAATAAAACGCTTATTGTGTCGCGTTATCACCCATTTTGTCTAATGCTGGTTGCTTAGGTGTTGCATCACCTTGTTTAGAAGCATCTAACTTAATTTGTTGAGCCTCTTCACCTACTTGCTCCATCGCACGTTGCTCTTCCACAGTTACAGTAGATTCAGGTGTTGGAACTGCTTTAGTCTCTTTAACGATTTCTTTTGCATGATTGCTCGCCATATCTGCATTGGCTTTTGCCTCTTCAATCGTCGCCTGCGCTTGTTGAGCAAAATCACTATTGCCGACCTCATCGACAATTTCTAATAATGTAACATCAAAAATCAAAGTAGAATTGGGCGGAATATTCCCTAAATCTGCCTCACCATAAGCCAATTCCGCGGGAATAAACAAGCGATATTTTGAACCGACTGGCATTAATTGCAATGCTTCAGCCCATCCACTGATAACCTCGCCTACATAAAACGTTACTGGCTCACCGCGCTCAATAGAGCTATCAAATACTGTGCCATCAATCAAACGCCCTTCATAATCAGCCTTAACCTCTGAATCTACAGATGGTTTTCTGCCTTCGCCTTCTTCTACCACTAAATATTGCAAACCAGAGTCAGTCGTTACCACGCCTTCTTTTTTAGCGTTTGCGGCTAAGAACTCCTCACCTGCTTTAAGATTTTCAATTTTTAATTTTTCTTGACGATTCTGCATTTCTTCCATACGCTTTTCAGCAAAATTACGCATAGCAGTTTCCATTTCTTCAGGAGATAAGGACAATTCATTTTGCTCATAAGCATCGCGCAACCCCACTATTAAAGCATTAAAATCAATACTTTCACTTGCATCATCGCCCATAAAACCTTGAACAGTTATCCCCATCTCAGCGCCAATTGTATAGCCAACCCGCTCTGCTTCACTTTTTAATTCATAAGCACTTGCACTGCTCATTGCTGCCATTACTGCTGCCGTTAATAATATTTTTTTCATCGAAAAACTCCTTAAAATTAAAGTAAATACAAACAATTAGCCTCAGTATGCCATAGGATTATCCAACGTACATTTAAGGTTGTTAACCTTATCATCCACATCAATAATCTCAGCATTTAGCAACCACTGCCGAGCATCCGCCGCATCACCTGACAACCATGCACGCACATCCCCCTCGCGGTAACTATATCCCCATGCCGTCATATCTTCTAACATCCGCTCACGTCCCATCTCCACCAGCTCATCTGCTAATAAAATCTGCAAATAATTGACCGCGCATTCTTCCATCACACTGCCTTTAGCGTCTGTATGCACTGTTTTTTTACGCTTGTCATCCATACAAATCCAATGGCATGCCTCATGCAATGCCGAGTGAACTGGCGTATCCGCGCGCACATATAAATTATTTGCAATCAATCCAGCCTCAGGCTCCCCCCAATAACTTCCCGCAATAGGCTCACCTTTTTTAACAAACTGCACCTGCAAACCAAAACGCGCCAGTAAATCTGCCAGCGCTTTTGCATTAATCTCACCAATTAACAACACTGACATTAAACCGGCGCACCTAATTTTACAACCAACACATCACAATTAACCGCTGGCAATACATCATCTGCGGTAGCACCCAATAAAGCCGCCAAACCATGACGCGTATGTCGACCAATAATTAACAAATCTGGCGCATTAGACTCCACATAATCTAAAATCCCCCGCCGCGTTGATAACGCGGTTTCAATATAAACCGCATCGGTTGTGATGGCAAAACGCGTTAACAGCGCATCAATTTTCCCACGCGCTTGCTGAACTAATTCTGATTCATCGCTTGCAGGCACAATCGGCACGATTTCATAACCTGCCGTTAAAATCGATTCCTGCACCACATGCAAAATACTTAATTTAATTTTTTCCCCTAACTCCATCATTAACTTTGCTTTTTCAAAAAGCTGGTCACTATCCTCGCGCAAATCTGTAACCAACAATACATGTTTATAATCAGCCATGATATTCTTCCTCTTTTTTCGCGTTAGAGGCAAAAGTCTACCACACTAGCGCCAAATATTAGCAATAAAAGCCCATCTGTTTAAGCTTGGCTTTTACATAGACAAACGAAGGAGCATTAAATGTCAATCAATCAATATTGGACAACACTTTGGCATAATCGTGGCGCAAAATCTTGGCGCTGGATAAAATTTTTCCCCTTTGCACTTATCCGCGCTTATCTCAAAGAGCGACTACCAGAAGATGCGCAAGCAATGGTTTACATCACCCTCTTAACGCTTGTTCCTCTGCTAGCGGTTGCCTTTGCTCTTTTGCGTGGTTTTGGCGTTGAGGGATTGATAGAGCCTTGGCTTAACGAACTACTCGCACCGATGGGTAGTGCTGGTGAACAAGTCACCTCTCATCTTATAGAATTTGTTGGACAAACAAGAGCGGGCGGACTAGGGATTGTCGGCATTGTTTTTTTATTTGTTTCTGTGATGAATCTTGCGCAAAAAATAGAAGACACCCTAAATCGCATTTGGAAAATAGAAGACAACCGCACCTTACAATCGCGCCTCACAGGTTACATCAGTGCCGTCTTACTGGCTCCACTAATTATTGGTGCAATCATGACCACCATGCTCAGCGTCAAAGATGCCGCATGGCTTAAACCCTTCTTACAATATCCTGGCATCAGCACCGTCTTTTCAATCCTTACCAGCGCCTTTCCCATATTGCTTGTCTTTATTGTTATTGCCTGCTCCTATGCATGGATTCCCAACCTAAAAGTCCGCTGGAGCGCCGCTTTTACTGGTTCGATATTCTTTTTAGTGCTTTGGTATCCCATCTCATTAATCTTTAGCGTATTTATTGCAGGCAGTAGCAATTATTCTGTTATTTATTCAAGTTTTGCCACCATCGTCATCTTATTATTTTGGCTCTATTTTTTATGGCTACTCTTTCTTATGGGCGCCAAAGTCGCCAGCCTCGTGCAAATGCCTTATAGCCTATCGCCAGAAAGCGAAGAGAATTGGTATGCCGACGAACAACTCCTCATTGGCTTTGCGGCAATGAATGAGATTGCGCGCGCCTTTGTCAATGCGAAAACCCCTCCATCTATTTTAGAACTCAGCAACGCCATTCACACCACCCCCAAAAAACTTAATCTCATTTTAAATCGCCTACAAAATGCCGACCTTGTAACCATGACCACCGACACTCCCCCGCGCTATATCCCCACAAAAGCCATCAAACACTACAACCTTCTAAGCATCTATCAAGTTCTCGCCACCCCCAAAAACCTACTCAACCTCAATCGCAACAACATCGATATCCTAGAGCACAAACTAAACGACGTTTTAGACATCCCCTTAAGCACATGGTTAGACGACAACCCCTTCAGCGACCACACCACCGACGAATACCACGCCAAAACCGAATCCCCTAAATCCAGCTAATCATACAACCCCCACTTGCGCTCTAGTTCCCATGCTAGAGCGCAGATATCTTTGGCGTAATCTTTGCATCAATCACCACCAAGCCATCGCCTAAGCGCCAACTGACTTGCGCCTGTGGTTTTGCCAATGCATTGCGCAAACTAAACGTCTCAAACGGGACAATCTCCGCCTCCTGTAGCCCCCATTGCAACCCCGAATAATTCACCCCTGATAAAGAAGATAATGCCAACACACTCACCAGCGCCCCCTGCTCCCCCTGCAAATGCGCACAATAACCACTTGGCAGATAAATCACATGATTATGCACCCCCCAAGCAACAGCAGGATATTGATACCTTGGCAACGACCAAAAATTCCCCAACGTATGGTCAAACTCCGCCCCAAGCGCCCCCCACCAACGACAACACCCCAGCGCGTGCGCCCCACAAATCGCGCACATAATCCAGCGCCAGCACCAAATCCGTCTCTGCTTTCATTGTTGGAAAGACCAACTGTTGCACCTGCTCATACTCACGCCTAAGCGCCTGAGAAGCGCTATCAAAATCCCCCAACCACACCTGTGGCACAACCGCCAAACGCCTCGCATGCGCCATCCCCCCATCAACAGCCACCACCTCATCCACGCGCGCATAATCCCCCATAGGACGCGCAAAATCTCCGCCCAATAACAACGTCATCCTCTTCATACCACCCCCCAATCACGAGGTTGCAAATATTCCTGCAACATCGCCTCCGAACTCCCTGCCTCAGGAATATAATCATATTCAAAGCGCACATTTGGCGGCAACGACATCAAAATCGACTCCACACGCCCCCCACTTTGCAGCCCAAAATGAGTACCGCGGTCATAGACCAAATTAAACTCCACATACCGCCCCCGCCGATACAACTGAAACTCCCGCTCCCTTGCCCCATACACACACCCCATCCGCTTCTTAACAATCGGTACATAACCCGTTAAAAACCCACGCGCCACCGCATTAGCCAACCCCCTACACTGAGCAAATGGCAACGCATTAAAATCATCAAAAAACAGCCCCCCAATCCCACGCGTCTCCTGTCGATGCGGTAAATAAAAATATTCATCACAAGCCTTTTTAAACTGCGCATACAACCCAACCCCAAAAGGCGCGCACACCGCCGCCGCCACCTCATGCCAAAACTGCCCATCCTCCTCAAACACATAAAACGGCGTCAAATCAAACCCACCGCCAAACCACCAATCCTGCACCCCTTGCGCATTTTTAACCACAAACAACCGCACATTCGCATGAGAAGTCGGCACATAAGGATTACGCGGATGAATAACCAAAGACAATCCCATCGCCTCAAAGCCACACCCTGCCAACTCAGGACGACGCACCGTCGCACTCGGTGGCAACGCCTGCCCTCGCACCACCGACACATTCACCCCCGCCTGCTCAAACACCGCCCCCTGCTTTAACACCATCGTCTGCCCATTGCCCACCAAACCACGCGCATTTTCAGGCTTTTGCCACACATCTACCAAAAACTCCTGCCCATCAATCTCCGTCAGAGCCTGTGTAATCTCCTGCTGATGCGCCCACAAATCGCGCTCAAATTGCCTTGCGCCCAATGCTACCGAATCCGCCATAACAACCTCCCAAAGCCAATAAAAAAAATCTAGCAAAAAAAAAATCGCCATAGTATCATAGCGCCTCCTAAAACAACCCACCCCAACTATGACCCCAATCATCACCACCCTCCCCCTCGCCTTCGGCGTCCTCATGGGCATCATCGGACTCATCTTCTACACCGCAGGACACCCCCACCCCTTCTGGCAACGCTTCTACGCCATCGTCCCAGCCATCGTCCTATGTTGCTTTATCCCAGCAGCACTAAACACCAGCGGACTCATCGCCAGCGACATCAGCCAAACCCTCTACCGCTTCTGCGCCACATGGCTACTCCCAGCCGCCCTCTTCCTCATGACCCTCTCAATGGACCTACCCCGCCTATTGAGCCTTGGTTGGAAAATCCTCATCCTCTTCTTTGCCGCCAGCCTCACCATTATCATCAGCGGGCCCCTCGTACTTTGGGCATACAAACAAATCAACCCCAGCCTCTTTGCTAACGACACCCTCTGGCAAGGATTTTCCACTGTTGCGGGCAGCTGGATAGGTGGCGCCGCCAACCAAGTTGCCATGAAAGAACTCTACAACGTCGACGACACCCTCTTTGGCACCATGATACTCGTTGACACCACCAACGCCTCCCTCTGGCTATTTGTCATCTTCCTCCTCGCCCGCCACGCCACACGCATCGACCGCTGGCTCAAAGCCGATACCACCAACCTCGACACCCTCATTGCCAACGTCGAACAAACCGCCCAACACCACAACCGCCCCAGCAGCCTACGTGACCTCATCCTCATTCTAAGCCTCACCTACTGCATCACAGGATTTGCCTCCCCCCTAAGCACCCACATCGCCAACACCTTCGCCACCACCAGCTGGGCAGCACAATACAGCTTTCATAGCCCCTTCTTCTGGCTCGTCCTCCTCACCACCTTGGCAGGCATCGCTCTCTCCTTCACCCGCGCCCGCCAACTCGACCACGTCGGCGCCTCCAAAATCGGCACCGTATTCATCTACCTCCTAATCGCCGCCATCGGACTACAAATTAACTTAAAAGGCATCACCGCCCATTTCAACCTCCTTCTCATCGGAACCGCATGGATTACCCTCCACGTCCTCCTCCTCCTTCTGCTCGCCCGCCTCCTGCGCGCTCCCATCTTCTTCCTTTGCGTCGCCTCCAACGCCAACACAGGTGGCGCCTCCTCCGCACCCATCGTCGCCACCGCCTTCCACCCCGCACTAGCACCCGTCGGCGTCCTTTTAGGCATCCTAGGCTACGCCATCGGCACCATCGGAGGCTACCTCAGCGCCCAACTCATGCGCCTACTGCTCACCTAACTCCCAAAAAACCCATAAAAAACCATAAAAAAACCCACCAAAACGGTGGGTATATCAATTTAAAAAATATCAAAATGCTTCAGCCTGTCATTGGTTTTTAACACCTAAAACACACCATCAAACTTAGCAATAGGCATTTTAATTATTCCGCCTCAACACCTTTCAATTTAGGGTCTTCCCCATACTGATTTTTCCCAACAGTCCCAGGAAGAAAACACAGCGCTAAAATAACTAATAAATGAACAAATGGAACCAATAATAAGAAAGCAAGTGCAGGATTGCTATTGATATCTCGAAAACGAGAAGCGGACATAAATATAACAACCAAAATCAAATATACAAAAACAATAATAGAAGACAAAAACATGCCCAAAAACATCTTATGATCATCTGATAATTTCTCCAGCCACCACTGTTCAAAATTCGTATTCAAACATGAAAAAAGAACTACTATTGGTACTCCGATAAAAAGAACATAATGCAATCTCATCATTCTCTCAGGGATAGATATTATTAACTTATTACTTAGAACAATAAACACCCCCCCTGAGAATAAAGCCCAAATAACAGATGCCCCACTTAAATGATCTAGAATATCTACAACCTTCAAAAACCCTACAACCTTCGAAAGAAAATCGCCAATAAAATATAAAACACCAAACTTCAGAAAACCCAGCATATTTTCATTAACTCCCAACTAAAAAATTTAGGCGATTATTCTTAACCGCCTAAACAACAGCCATTATTGAACACTCAACCCTAAAGCGCGCGATACTGTAACCGCACCCCATCCCCTACCAACACCAACTGCGCGCCTTTGCGTTGAATTTCCGCTACTTTTTCCATCGCCTGCAAATACTGATGTTCTAAATTCATCAACTCCACAGGGGCTGCCATCAATGTGCTAATCACTGGTCCAGTATGCTCAATTTTAGCCCCCTTCACCGTTACAGGAACGCGATAATTATTCACCGCCGACTGCCCAACCAAAGCTTGCTGTTCATAAAATGTCAGCGTAATGCGATTACCCGCCTCAAGAATAGACAAATCCAACGCCTTGCCAGCAAGCACTCCCGCCTCTAACACCCATTGATCTCCTGCATGGTCTTTAGCGCTCACACTTTCAAGCAAATCAGATGGCGCGCTACTGTGGCAAGCACTCATAACCACCGCCATCATTGCCAACCCTAAACCTTTTAAAACCCGCATTTTCCCTCCTCAGTTTGTTTTATCACTGTTATTGCGCAAATGTCTTTTCACAGAATCAATCGCACTTTCTTCCTCTACTGCCCCCAGCTTTATCGGTGCTTCTCCAGCTTTAGGCGTTGACTGAGCGCCACCAACATTAACCGCTTTATCAGTTTCTTTTTTAGACACAACCGAAGGCTCGACTTCCGCCTGTGTATTTTTGCCATTTATATGGTCAAATGAAAATCCTGCTTTTTCTGCTGCAATTTGTGCTGGCGTTTTCACTACTTCAGCGCTTTTTGCTTCGCCCGCCTCATTTGATACAGGCGTGTATTTTGTTGGTGTCGCCTGCATTGTTGGCGTTTCATTTGTAGAATCAGCTGTCTTATTCGCCTGTTTATCCGTCTCTTTTTGTGGCGCGGTAATTAGTACATCTCGTTCTTTTTTAAATATTTCTTTTTGTACGCCTTCTTGTGGTGTAGAAGGCTTAGTTAAAACTACTGATTTCTCATCCACCTGTTTAAGCGTGTTTTTATCCACCAAATACGCCAGCGTTACCGCCTTACCTTCGCGCTTTTTCAACTGCGCCTGCAATGCTTCTTTATCCATCAAATGTTGCGCCCCATCGCTTAAGTGCGCAAACACATCCTGATAACTTTTAGTCAGATTGTCCACCGCATCGGCAGTTTTCGCAAAATGCGCATTCACCTCATCACGGTATTGGTTATATTCTTTTTGTAGCGCCTCTTTTTCTTTTTGCAATGCCGATTGACTTTCAGAGGCGCTTTTTTGTTTAGTGCTACTGATTAGCCAAATCAACAACGCCCCCACGATAAACCCCACCACAGCTGCAATCATCATCTCAGTATTAAACTGCATTTTTTTCTCCCTTTGTAATATTGACCAATTAATCCAGAGTATAGCAAACTATTCTAAGCTAACGGCTGTTAAGACCAAACAATTTCCGCTCCTTAATCAACGCGGCAATTGGCTCTGGCACTTTCTCTTCCCATCCAGAAATATTTTGCTGAATCTCATTTAGCACATCACGCGAGAAAATATCAAATAGCTCTGAATTAGAATCATGAATCCCGCGGATAAAACCATTTTGCACCAAATGCTTATATAAATATTGCAAATGCTCAGGAATTTGAATATTTTCATAATTGACTTCCTGCCCATCTTTTCCTTTTTCAGGGTAGGCATAAATAATTGTATTATCAGGGAATAGCTTGCCAAATCCTTCTAAAATACCGCCTTCAACCCCACGATAAAAATCCTCATTAAAAATGCGTCGTAACGAATCCATCCCCAACACCATGCCAATATATTTTTTTGTAAACTGGCGAAAGTAAGCACGCAAACTAAAATAGCGCACATAATCAGAAATCAACACGTGATAGCCCAACGCACTTAATTGGTCGACCCGCTCAACAAAATCGTCCTCTTCAATATTTTCATTATTGCCCACCAACTGATTCATAGTAATTTCTGCTAAAAGCAGCGTATTTTCAGGCGTAATTCCAGATATTTGCATAAACTCCTTAAACCCCTGCTGCATCATATCGGCATTGATGAGAGTATAAGGCTTAAACGACCCCCGTGTAACCAATACATTTTTCTTATACAACAGCTCCGCAGGGACGCGTACCTTACCATTAGGGTTAAACATAATCGCGCGCGTTTTCCACGAACGAATCAAATGCAAATTTAGCGTCCGATTATCCAAATCCTCAAAATACGGACCAAAAAACTCAATACTATCAATCTCCACACGCCCCTCTTCCAACCCCTCTGTGAGCGAATCAATCAATTTACGCGGAGAATCAAATAAATAATACGCCCCATAAATCAAATTCACCCCCACCACCCCTAGCGCTTCCTGTTGTTGATTAGCATCTTTATCCAACATCCGCACATGAATCACAATATCGCTTGGCGGCGCCTCAGGATACAACTGCAAACGAATCCCACACCACGCATGGCATTCATGATCACGATTAAAACTTTTTGCCGCCACCGTTGCAGCATATGCAAAAAACGTCGACGTCTTGGGGCGACTATCGCGCACCCGTTCAATCACCAAACCAAACTCACGTTCTAGCATCACAAACAAACGCGAGCGACACACAAAACGCCCACTGGCGTCCTCCCCATAAATTGCATTAGAAAACTGCATATCATAAGCCGACATCGTTTTAGCAATCGTACCTGCAGCCGCCCCAGCACGAAAAAACTCTCTTGCCACCTCCTGCCCAGCACCAATTTCTACAATCGTGCCATATTTGCGCTCATCCAAATTAATCCGCAATGCTTTTTGTCGCGTCGTTATGCTTTTCTCATCCATTGTTATCCTCCTTTAATGCTGCAGCTTCATGATTTAATTCAAATATTATCTTATCTTCTTTATCTTTACGCCCAAGTTTCTTTCCCACAAATCGCTGTTGAATCACCGCCTGCACCCAAAATCCCTGCTCACCCTGCACCCAATCTAATACCACCGCCGCTTTTTGCTGTTCATAAAAAAGCGCCTCGCCCACCTGCAAATCCCTTATCCACATCTTATCCACAATCGCCCACCCCAAATGCTGCCGTACCTGAGATTTATAGTGCAACCGCGCCACCACCTCCTGCCCCACATAACACCCCTTATCAAACTCCACCGCCCCAATCGCCGTTAAACCCAACATCTGCGGCACAAACACATCACTCGTTGAAACATAAACCATCGCCATCCCCAGCCCAATACAAAGCGCACGCAACTCCTGCCAATCCTGAGTTGCACCCTGCTCATCAAACCCACACCACACCACCGCCCCATTAGGAAACGTCAAGCACAGCCCCCCTGCCTCATCTTCTACCACTGGCAAAGCAAACTCTAACGCCTTTTCTCCCCCCAAATTTAATACCCGCATAGACAACGCCACCACCTCCAAGCTCACCCGACTGCGCAAAATAAACTTTTTCAAACGCGCCTGCACAGCCTCCAGCAACACATTTGGCATCAGCAAATAAAATCCTTGCACCCCATCACGTTGCCATGGCACAACCCACATCACCGCTAAAACCTTCCCCGAAGGCGCACAATAGCCCGCCACCTTCCACTGCTGTTGCAAACGCCCCACATTAATAGTCAACTGCCCATTTAAAAACACCACCGCCTCTTCACCGCTCACCCACAACGCCCCCAACCCTGCACCTGCTCCTCTTCTCGCATATTCCCCCCATTGAACCCCTATTAAAAATCGCGCTATTATAGCAACTAACCCCCCATAAAGAGGATAGCAAACATGAGTCAACCAACCCCTCCCAAAAACCAAACACCCCGACCAAACCCCCACCGACCCAAGCACCCAAAAAGCCCAAACCGATGAAATTGGCGGTCCAAAAGGACTTGAGCTACTCGCTATGGGGATTGGGAACGCAAAGGACGTTGTGTTGATTTTTAATCACCCTTAGCCAACCCACAAAATTAAGAATAATTCTCATTAAGTCTTTAAAAGCACTACAAAATAATCCACTTTCCCACACATATTGGCGAGATTTTTATCGCCAATTTTTGTTATACTTATTAACTCAACGTTGGCATTGCACTCACAATAGCAACCGCCAACGCACCACCTAGCAAATATTTATTAATCAAAAAAAGAGGCAATCAAATCATGCAAACTGATAATCGACCGTTATCCCCCCATCTACAAGTCTATCGCATGACCGACTTCACCTCCCTCATGTCCATTTTGCACCGCATCACTGGCGTATGCACCTTAATAAGCTTATTTATACTCACGGGCTGGTTAATG
Organism: Rappaport israeli; assembly: GCF_001888055.1. GTDB lineage: Bacteria > Pseudomonadota > Gammaproteobacteria > Cardiobacteriales > Cardiobacteriaceae > Rappaport > Rappaport israeli. Next base: position 25,316 of record NZ_LXHZ01000003.1, on the reverse strand, counting down.
ATGGCAGCAGGTGGCGTTGACAGCTACGCAAGCGCCAATCATTTCCTTGCCAATCCGTTTATTGTTTTAGTGATGTTTATGGGTAGCGGTGCATTGATTTATCACTTTTGCAACGGCATCCGCCATTTACTGTGGGATTTTGGCTACAACCTAGAACTGCATCAAGCCAGAAAAAGCGGACGCATCGTTGCCATCAGCGCCATTAGCGTCAACCTAATTTTTTGGATTATCCTATCTTTTTCCCTATAGAGAACATCGCATGAGCATTTTTAAATCCCTAAAAAAAGTTAAAGGACTTGGTTCTGCGGGCAACGGCACAGGACATTTCATTTATCAACGCGCCAGCGCCCTCACCCTCATTCCTCTCGCCCTATATTTTCTATATGCCCTATTTCGCCTCGCCACAGCGCATCATCTTGGCGAAGTACATAGCTTTTTTGCCAACCCATTTAACAGCGCCTTAGCGCTCGCCTTTGTGCTAGCAGGTTTTTATCATGGCGCACTGGGCGCACAAGTTGTCATAGAAGACTATGTCCATTGTGAAAAAACCAAATGGCTCTCCATCATTGCCATTAATAATGCTTGTTTTATCGGCGCTATTATCGCCAGCATCTCCATTTTGCGCCTCGCGCTAATTTAACCCTTGAGAATAATCATGAGCAAAAACTACAAAATTCATCATCATAGCTACGACGTTATCGTCGTTGGTGCAGGTGGCGCTGGTCTACGCGCAACCTTTGGCATGGCATTAGAAGGACTCAAAACCGCCTGTGTAACCAAAGTATTCCCCACGCGCTCCCACACCGTCGCCGCTCAAGGTGGCATTGCAGGCGCACTTGCTAATATGGATGAAGACAAATGGCAATGGCATTTTTATGATACCGTCAAAGGTTCTGACTGGCTTGGCGACCAAGACGCCATCGCCTACATGTGCCGAGAAGCCATTCCTGCTATCATCGAACTCGAACACTACGGCATGCCCTTCTCGCGCACCGAAGAAGGCAAAATTTATCAGCGCCCCTTTGGCGGTATGACCAAAGAATTTGGCGAAGGCGGACAAGCCAAACGCACCTGCGCCGCTGCCGACCGCACAGGACACGCCATGTTGCACACCCTCTATCAACAAGCCCTGCGCCATCGTGCTGAATTTTTCATTGAATATTTCGCAACAGACCTCCTGATGGGGGAAGAGGGTGATTGTCGCGGGGTAATGGCGCTTGATTTAGCCAGCGGTGAACTGCATATTTTTAACGCACAAATCGTTGTTTTGGCAACAGGCGGTTATGGGCGCGCGTGGCAATCCTGCACCTCCGCCCATACCTGTACAGGCGATGGCAACGGTATGATGTTACGCGCAGGACTTGCCTTGCAAGATATGGAATTTACTCAATTCCACCCCACAGGCATTTACGGCTCAGGATGTCTAATTACCGAAGGCAGCCGCGGTGAGGGTGGTTATCTCACCAACAACGAAGGTGAGCGCTTCATGGAACGCTACGCCCCTAGCGCCAAAGACCTCGCCTCACGCGACGTCGTCTCACGCTCCATGTCCATAGAAATCCGCGAAGGACGCGGCGTTGGCAGCAAAAATGACCATATCCATCTACATTTAGAACATCTTGGCAGCGACGTTATTAACCAGCGCCTCCCAGGGATTGCCGAAACCGCCAAAATCTTTTCTGGTGTCGACGTAACCAAAGAGCCCATCCCCGTTATCCCCACCGTACACTACAATATGGGCGGTATTCCAACCAATTATCATGGCGAAGTGGTACAACTTAAAGAGGGCAATCCCGATGCTGTTGTTCCAGGATTAATGGCGATTGGGGAAGCGGCTTGCGTCTCGGTACATGGTGCAAATCGACTTGGTTCAAATTCCCTTCTTGACCTTGTCGTCTTTGGGCGTGCCGCTGCTCATCGCGCGCGTAAAATCATCCAGCCCAACTCTAAACCAGCCCCTATTCCACAAGCAGCCATTGAACAAGCACTAGAACGCTTCGCCCGCATTCATCACGCTCAAGGCAACCTCTCAACCGCGGAAATTCGCGATAATATGCAACGCACCATGCAAAATCATGCTGCCGTTTTTCGTACCGCTGACAGCCTAAAAGAAGGCGTTAACAAACTTTCTGATATCTATCAAAGTTATGAACGTGTGCGCGTAAGCGATAAAAGCCTAAATTGGAACAGCGACCTCGTGGAAACCTTCGAACTAGCCAACCTACTAGCCTGCGCACAAGTCTCCATCACCGCCGCTGAAAATCGCCAAGAAAGCCGTGGCGCACATGCCCACGAAGATTATCCCGAACGCGATGACAAGCAGTGGATGAAACACACCCTAACTTGGCTTGATGAACAAGGCAATGTCCGCATTGACTACCGCCCTGTTCATGACTACACCGGCACAGACGAAGTCGAATACGTCAAACCCAAAAAACGCGTTTATTAAAAAATCCAAGGAGCAACCCATGGCCGAATTTTCTCTCCCCAAAAACTCCACCATCACCAAAGGCAAACATTATCCAGCCCCAGAAGGCGCCACCAATGTCAAAACCTTTAAAATCTATCGCTGGAACCCAGGTGATAATGCCAACCCTCGCACCGATACCTTCGAAATCGATTTGGACGACTGTGGCCCCATGGTGCTGGATGCGCTGCTAAAAATTAAAAATGAAATCGACAGCACACTCACCTTGCGCCGCTCTTGTCGTGAAGGCATTTGCGGCTCTTGCGCAATGAATATTGACGGACGCAATACCCTCGCCTGCACAAAAGCTATTGATGATATTAAAGAAGACGTCAACATCTACCCACTTCCGCATATGCGCGTCGTCAAAGACCTTGTGCCAGATTTGACCCATTTTTACGCCCAACATGCCTCCATTGAACCATGGTTACAAACCCAAACCCCTGCGCCCGAACGTGAGCGCCTGCAAAGCGAAGCCGAGCGCGCCAAGCTTGATGGATTATATGAATGCATCCTCTGCGCCTGTTGCTCCACTTCTTGCCCTAGTTATTGGTGGAATGGTGAGCGCTATTTAGGGCCAGCCATCTTATTGCAAGCTCACCGCTGGCTACAAGACAGTCGCGATGAATCGACCGCTAAACGCCTAGATTTTTTAGAAGACAGCTTCAAACTCTACCGCTGCCATACCATTATGAACTGCACCAACACTTGCCCCAAAGGCTTAATCCAGCAAAAGCCATTGCTGAAATTAAAGCCAAACTCGTCGAACGCCAACTCTAATCTCCACTAGGCGCAAGACTTTCCTTGCGCCTGCCTCTCCAACAAGATAAAGCATGAATCTTTGTTCTCTTGTAAGCCTCAACATCTATCCTACAACTCTCTATCAAGCCAAAATAAAATATTGCTTGCTTTGTCATAGAGAGATTGTAAGATATCGCATTAATTTTAAACAAATTTATCGTGCATTATCAGTCATCAAAATAAGGTAGAAGACGATATGGCTAATACAAAAAACTACTATGAAATCTTAGGCATTGAACCAGATTCAGATTCTGAAACCGTTAGAATTGCTGTAGCTATTTTGCGCTGTAAAGATCAAAGCGGTAGCTTTAACATTACCCTAAATAATATTGAATCCACCTTAAGCGATGAAAAAAAACGCCAAGACTACGACAAATTTTTGATTAAAAATGGCAAAATCTCGCCAAAACAATCCCAGTTCTTCACAGATTATCAAGATACTGTCAACAAACATAACGATGTTTCAACAACGCCTACAAAACTCAATAATATTAGCTCAGATGAACGTTATGATACTATTGCCGCACAAGAAGAAGACTACATCATTTCTATGCAAATTAGCGATGCCTTGGCAGAATTGCCAGATAGAGCAGATTGTCAAGAAGCTCCCCATGAATGTACCGAGCAAATCAAACTAGATGATTTTTTTAATTCCGAAGTAAACGCCAAAGCCCCCGAAGCTAAAAAAACCGCCATTGATGCAAAACAATTGGATTCTCTTGATAGCTTTATAACGCCTAAAGACATAGCAGATTCTCCGACTAAAAAACCCTCTTCACCTGCCCCCCCGCGCAATAATTCTAACCCCATTGCTAATCAAACTGGCTTTGTCGATTTAGGGGGTACTAGCGCATCAGAGAATGCACACAGCGCTGAACAGCTTCAGGTCGTAGCACCTAAAGCCAATCACAAGATAAAGCAAGTGCAGAGCAAAAATGGTAAATCTAAAAATCATAGTTCACCTTGCATTGAGCCCGTTTGCTTTAATACTTTTACTGTGCAAAAACTGATAATGATATTGGCGCTATTAGGATTATTTTCAGGCATTGCGTGGGGTGGTTATGTGGGCTATGACCACTGGCGCACCCTGCAACAATCTAAAAAAGCAGTAGAAGATTTACGCTTAGCGACTAAAGATGTGGAGCAATATATTCGTGAATATAAGATATTTCCCAAAACATTAACCTCAAATTTTAACGCCAAAGCTTCTTATTATGACCTCAATATTATTGACAATCCCGATGAACGCGCCATTACCCTTATGTTTAACGACCACGCCATGAAAGCTCTGAAAAGCACTCAATTGCGCATGAAAGCGGTTAGTATTCCTAATATTGGTTTAGATTGGCAGTGCTCACCTGATAATAATTTCCCGCTCAATTATCTTCCCGAAAGTTGTTTCTAGTATAAAAAATATAAAAAATGCCTGAGAAAAAATTCAGACATTTTTTATTTATTCTCAACTCGGCTAAGCCACCCATTTAATCCACATCTTTAAAACATTTTTATTTTAAGCGCCTACGCACCTCACAGACTAACCGCCCCTTCGCTAAGCGCACAGTTACACGCTCTCCAGTCTGTACAGCATGCGCCTGACTGACCACCTCATGTTGTGCGTTTTGTACCACCGCAAAACCACGCTCTAAAATATTGAGAGGGCTTAAATGGTGCAATGCCTGCATAGAATGTTGTAGCAATTGTTGCGCTTGCATCATCCGTTGTTGTTGCAAGCGCAACAATGAGGCATGCAAATTAAATATATTGCGCTGCGCTGCTTGCAAACGCCGTTGCAATAATTCCAACGACAAACGCTCAGCCCATGGGGTTAATTGTCCCCGTGCTAATTTGACCGATCGCTCTATGACCTGTTGCAAGCGCAATCCCAACTCATCTGCGCGTTGCGCCTGCCGCTCTAAAAGCCGCTGTGGATTTTGCGCTAGTAAACGCTGCTGCCAATGCGCCAATATCTGCTGATGCCCTGTTAATGCATAATGCATCTGTTGCTGTAACTTAAGTTGGCATGACTTTAGCGCCTCAATATCTTCAGACACATTCGCGCAACTCAGTTCAGCAGCTGCCGTTGGCGTTGGCGCACGTAAGTCAGCGGCAAAATCTGCTAAGGTTACATCCACCTCATGCCCTACCCCGCTAACAATCGGAATCTCACTGGCAACAATTGCACGCACTAGCGCCTCATCATTATACGCCCATAAATCCTCAAGAGACCCACCGCCACGAATCAGCAACAACACCTCGCATTCTTTACGTCGATTTGCTGTCTTAATTTGCGCTATCAACTGCGCTGGCGCTAATTCCCCCTGCACCAAAGACGGATAAACCACCACCGACACCAAAGGATTACGCCGTGCAAGCGTTGTTAACGCATCATGCAACGCCGCACCACTGGCAGAAGTAATCAACCCAATGCTCTTAGGACGCACAGGCAAGGGTCGTTTACGCGCTTGGGCAAATAATCCTTCTTTTTGCAAGGCATCGCGTCGTGTAATAAACGCCTGCTCCAACGCCCCAATCCCCGCCAGCGCCATCTGATCTACAATCAGCTGATAATTACCGCGTGGTTCATACAAACTCACTCGCGCATGTACCCTTACCGCCAGCCCATTCGCCACCTCCAAGACAGGCAACTGCAGTTTATGTTGACTCCCACGAAACAACGCACAACTCACCTGTGCCTCATCATCCTTCAGGGAAAAATACAAATGCCCCGATGAAGGACGCATTAAATTAGAAATCTCCCCCTCTACCCAAATATCCTTAAAATCCGCCTCCAACGCCTGCCGTACACTACGATTTAACGTTGAAACACTGTATGTTTTGCCCGCCATTGCCCCACCTCAACTGATGAAAAACGCATTATCATTATTTTTCTCTCTACCAGCAAAAAATTCATCCTTAGCGCATTAGAATATTGCTTATAAAAAATATTCCCCGCAACAAAAAGCGCCTTAATGGCGCTTAATACTTTGACCCTATAAAAGCCTCTTTAATCCTCGCTATAGCACAATAAATCCTCGCGCAACTGCGGATTAATCTGCCCTTCAGTACTAGCAAAATAACGCAACGTCTTAAACTTCAGCTCTCCAGCCGCCGCCTCATCGCATACTAAAATAAACCGTTCATGGCATTGAAAACGTGTAATCGGCCATAAAGCATTTACCGCACCCTCCACCGCTTGCTCTACCGCCAGCGCCTTTGCTAACCCCTTGGCTAAAATTAATACCTCTCTTGCTTGCATAATCGTTTCAATGCCCACCGTAAGCGCATACTTAGGCACTTCCTCCATAGAATCGAAAAAACGTGCATTATCCGCCAACGTTTGCCGCGTCAACGTCTTTACGCGCGTTCTTGAACCAAGCGACGAACCCGCTTCATTAAACGCCACATGCCCATCACTGCCCACCCCACCAAAGAATAACTGCACACCGCCTAAATCCGCAATTAACTGCTCATAACGCTTCGCCTCAGCCTCCACATCTTCTGCCAATCCATCTGGAATATGCGTATTTTCGGGCAAAATATCCACCCACTTAAAAAAATTCTCCTGCATAAAATAACGATAGCTCTGAGGATGCTCCGCGCCAAGCCCCAAATATTCATCCATATTAATCGTAACCACATATTTAAAACTCACCCGCCCCTGCCGATATGCCTCAATTAACCGCTGATACACCGCCAAAGGCGTTCCCCCTGTGGGCAATCCCAACACAAAAGGACGCTCTGCACTTGGTGCAAACGCATTAATCTTCCCCACAATATATTCACACACCCACTCATCAGCGCCCCGTTTTAATGCCAAAAAACGCATCTTATCCTCCTAATCCAACTAATCTAATCCAATTCAACCCAAGGCAACGCCTGCAATGACAGCGCCTCATCTAAATATAAAATATCAGCCAATCGTCGTCCTGTAATTCGCGCCAAATCCGCCCGTCCGATATAACGCGCTGGCGTAGTAATCGCCATCGTCAGCGCATCTGCCACCCCCACTTGCATCAAATCACGCGCATTTTTCACACTCCGCTCCATTGTAATATGCGCCCCAGCCAAAGACCCCTCCTCATTGACCAAGCGGTCTCCTTGCACAAACACCCGCTGCCCCGTTAATTCAAACGACTCAATCCCCTTAGCCCCAATTGTATGCATGCTATCGGTTACCAACGACAAATAATCCTTCCCTAATAATTTAAACGCCACCTGCAACGCCGCCGCTTCACTATGCACCCCATCTACAATAATTCCGCAATTGAGCCCCAAGCGCACCGCCGCCGCCAATACCCCAGACGACCGTCCTGCAAAAGCAGGCATTGCATTATATAAATGCGTAACCCCACCCAGCCCCTCATGAAACGCTGCCAACATTGCCCGCTCATCCGCTAACGTATGCCCTGCATTCACCCGAAAACCCAAGCTCACCAAATGCGCCACAAACCCCTCTGGAACCTTTTCAGGCGCCAGCGTAACCAAACTATTGCCCAAATCCCGCCGAGCAAACATCTGCCAATCCACCGCCTCAGGCATCCGAATAAAATCCGCACGATGCGTCCCCTTTTTCTCCACATTAATAAATGGGCCTTCAAAATGCCCCCCAATTAATCCCACCGTCTGCGCCTCAATCCCTTGCGCCACCGCCGCCATTGCCAAAGCTAATTGCTCCGCCGAATCCGTAATAAAAGTCGGCAACATGGCGACTGTGCCAAATTGGCGATGCGCCGCCAAAATCGCCTCAATCCCTGCAAGCGTTGGATGCTCATTAAATAACACCCCACCCCCACCATTAGCCTGCAACTCCACATAACCGGGCGTTAAAATTCCTCCCGACAAGCGCACCACCTGCGCATTCTTATCCACCAACTCATCAGGCACGAGCGCCAACGTCCGCCCATCTTCCACCGCCAAACTATACCCTTTTAGCAACACCCGTCCGTTAAAAATCTGCGCCTGCTGATAATAAACTACCGCCATAACTCCCCCTAAATCCTCTCATTACAAGCTTTATTTATGTTTAATTGCCTATCTCAGTAATTTTATTTTTAACAATCCACCTCAAATAATTTGATATTTTTATTTAAAAACAATTCTTTAAATTCATCACTCACCCCCTGCTGTGTAATGATGGCAGTGATACGTTCAAAGCCCATAATGCTGGCCAAAGCACGTTGATAAAATTTAGATAAATCCGCCAAAATGTATACCTCATCCGCTTGTTCTGCCATTAAGCGCGTAAGTTGCGCGTTAGCGGTATTGGTGGTAGTTAATCCTGCGCGCAAATCAATGCCATCTGTGCCAATAAAGGCTTTAGTAAAATGGCAGTTGCTTAAGGTGTCATGCGCTAAACTGCCTTCAAATATGCCATTGTCTATATTGAGTTTGCCACCAATAACATGCACTTGCATGTGCTGGTAAGTACTCAGCGCATTTAAGGCAGGCAAACTATCAACCATGACTTGTATGGATACATCAGGCAACGCTTTAACAAATTCTAAAACCGTTGTCCCTGAATCAATAATGAGCGAATCTTTTGCTCATCAATTAAATGCGCAGCCGCGAAACGTCCAATGGCTGTTTTGCAGCTTGATGGCTAATCGGTAAAAATGAATTGAAGGCATGATGTGGGTTGGCTTGCGCCTTAAAAACACCTCCGCTTTCTTTATGCACAACACCTTGTGCTTGCAATACTTTTAAATCACGATAAATCGTCATGATAGAGACACCCAGTTGCTCAGCAAGTTGTGCCGGTGTGTAGATTGCGCCGTTTGTAAGTTGTTTGAGAAGTTGTTGACGACGTTGTATTGCAGAAGATTTCATAAATATATGTTTAAAAATGTTAGTAATCACTAAATTTAGCGCTAAATTATACTTGAAGCCGCCAAATTAAACCATGATATTAACAAGATATTTCTTATATCATCATATTTTTAATATTTTTCATCATGAAAATTATCTTATCTATAAGATAACAAAACATTTATAATTTGCAGAAGAGTACTAAGAAGGAGAATAGAGATGCAATTAACCCCTCAACTGATTCGCTTAAATGCGCGCGCCAACTCTAAACAAGAAGCGATTGCACAAGTCGCTCAACTATTGGCAAATAATGGAAAAACAACCCCTGCCTATGAACAAAGTATGCTGGCGCGTGAAGCGCAAGAAAATACTTATTTAGGCAATGGAGTGGCTATTCCGCATGGTATCCCTGAAAACCGCCATTTTATTCATGAAACGGCCATTGCAATTGTGCAATTTCCTCAAGGGGTGGACTGGGAGGACGGTGAGTTGGCGTATTTAGTGGTGGGGATTGCGGCGAAAGATAATGAGCATCTGGGAATTTTAAAACGTTTGAGCACGGTGGTCAGTGAAGAGAAAACAGCCAAACGATTGGCTCAGACTGATGATATTCAAGATATTTTGTCGACGCTATCAGCAGTGGCAACCTCAGCAGATGCCTACAGTGCGCATCGTGAAGATAATTCATCATCTCACAAGACGCAAAAAGATTTAATCATAGGCGTTACGGCTTGCCCAACAGGGGTGGCGCATACTTATATGGCTCAGGAAGCGCTAGAGAAAGGCGCTGAAGCCTTGGGATATGCGGTAAAAATTGAAACTCAAGGCAGTGTCGGCGCTAGAAATGTATTGCATGATGAAGAGATTGCACAGGCGGCAGTGGTGATTATTGCGGCGGATACCAATGTAGACGCTCAGCGCTTTGCAGGTAAAAAATTGTATCGCACAACAACAAAAGCCGCTATTGCCAATGCGCAGGCGGTCATTGAAAAAGCTTTTGCAGAAGGTACGCCACACCAAGCGGAGCACTCAACATCTACTAGCGCAAATAAGCAAAAAACAGGGGTCTATAAGCATTTAATGACGGGCGTCTCTCATATGCTACCGTTTGTAGTAGCAGGTGGTTTATTAATCGCTTTGGGCTTTGCACTGGGGTCATTTTTATTAGGCGCCGAAGGCATTCATATTTATAAAGAGGAATACCGCCAAACTCTAGCGGCTACCTTATTTTGGATTGGGAAAGATGCGTTTGCGCTATTTGTGCCTATCTTAGGCGCTTATATTGGTTATTCAATCGCTGGCAGAACAGCGCTTGCCCCTGCAATGGTGGGCGCATATATCGCTGCAAATACGGGCGCGGGATTTCTAGGCGCAATTCTAGCAGGCTTTATTGCAGGTTATTGGGTGGCATGGTTGTCTAAAATCATCAAACTGCCCAAAGAGCTAGAAAGTCTTAAACCAATGATTATTCTTCCATTATTGGGCACAACGGTGGTTGGATTGCTAATGTATTATTTAATTGGTGAACCCATTGCCTTTATTCAATCTGGCTTAGAAGATTGGTTAAAAAACATGCAAGGCACTAATGCCCTATTACTCGGCGCTATCTTAGGCGCAATGATGGCCATTGATATGGGTGGCCCAATCAATAAAGCCGCCTATTTATTCTCCACAGCACTCATTGCTTCAGATGTATTTGCCCCAATGGCAGCGACAATGGCAGCAGGAATGACGCCACCACTTGCCATCGCCCTTGCTACGCTCCTAGTGCACAATCGCTTTAGTGAGGAAGAGCGCCAAGCAGGCAAAGCAACAGGAATTTTAGGCTTGAGCTTTATTACTGAGGGCGCCATTCCATTTGCCGCCAAAGACCCATTACGCGTCATTCCTGCACTCATGATAGGCTCAGCACTAGCTGGTGCATTAAGTATGTGGTTTGAATGCGGATTGCGCGCACCGCATGGGGGTATTTTCGTATTATTTATTCCTAACGCTGTCATCAATCTAGGAGGATACGCGCTCGCTATTGCCCTAGGAACAGGCGCTAGCACACTGGCTCTGGCTTTATTTAAAAAACCAGTCGCCTAACGCTTACAACGCCACCAGCTGATGCTGGTGGCATCATTGATAATTTCTCGCCACTGCATTGCGCAACAGACAAGATTATATTAATGTTTACTGATATTAACCCGAGGTTAATATTATAGATAACATTGAATTATAAGAGTGAACATGTTTGTACGCAGTTTAAAAGACGTGGAAAATATAGTCGGAGAAGTGAAAAAGTAGTACAAGGCGGCGAGCCGCAGACAGTACAGATAGTACGGCAAGGCGAGCCAACGCCGTAATACTTTTTCAATTCTTCGACTATAGCGAATACTTTGTGAACTGGGGGAATGACACCAGCCATCGCTTACTCACCCAAGCCGATGGTATGGGATTTACCGTGTGCCATAGTTCGTCTATCGCGCGACTGAGTCCCTGCTAGAGTATAAAAACCACTTAGAAGCCTGTTATTGCATTGCAGGCAGTGGTGAAGTTGAAGATATGCAAGGCAATATCTATCCCATCAACGTCGGCGATATTTATGTATTAAATGAACACGATAAACACTACCTACCTGCGCGCCTCTAAAGAATCAGCATCTACATAAAATAATAAAAAGCTTTAAAAACCCATCATAATAAAAAGGCTAACTTTGTCAAAAAGTTAGCCTTTTATATTTAGAATTACACCAAATGTATTAAAACATCTGCTTATGCCTCACTATCTGTTTCCTCTGGCAACGGACGGTCAACCAATTCAACATATGCCATAGGGGCTTGGTCACCAGGGCGGAATCCGCATTTCAAAATCCGAACATAGCCACCAGGACGCTCTTTATAACGTGGTGCAAGCTCAGCAAACAACTTCTGCACCGCAGCACGGTCACGCAAACGCGAAAAGGCAATACGACGACCAGCAACATCGTCATGATTTTTAGCATGCGTAATCATTGGCTCAATCACGCGACGTAAATCCTTTGCCTTAGGCAAAGTTGTTTTAATCAGCTCATGTTCAATTAAAGAAACCGACATATTCTGAAACATCGCCTTACGATGAGCGCTAGTCCGGTTAAATTTACGACCGGCAAGTTTATGTCTCATTTTAATACTCCTAAATTTTTCTCAGCTACAAATTGCTTAATTTTGTGGCCAGTTATCAATATCCATACCCAGTTCTAAACCATGAGAAGCTAAAACTTCCTTAATTTCATTGAGAGATTTTTTACCTAAATTCGGAGTTTTCAGCAACTCCATCTCACTACGACGTACTAAATCACCAATGTTATTAATATTTTCAGCTTTCAAACAGTTTGCGCTTCTAACTGTTAGTTCCAAATCATCCACCGGACGTAACAATACTGGGTCAACCTCAACTACCTCTTCTTGCTCATACTCTTCATCAGTTGACTCAAGATTAACAAAAACAGAAATTTGTTGATGCAAAATAGTTGCCGCTTGGCGGATTGCTTGCTCAGGACTAATTGTACCGTTAGACTCAATATCGATAATCAACTTATCTAAGTCTGTACGCTGTTCAACACGAGCCGACTCAACGCGATAGGCAATACGCTTAATTGGTGAGAAAGAAGCATCCAATCTCAATACACCCGGAGAAACAGACTCTACAGTCTCAGCATTAACTACTCGATAACCACGATTTTTCTCCACAACGACACGCATGCGAAAACTTACATCCTGTGTTAAGTGCGCAATAATATGCTCAGGATTAGCAATCTCAATATTAGAAGGTGCATTAAAATCACCTGCCTTAACTTCACCTGCTTTATTAGCAGATAAATGCATTTCAGCACGCTCACCTTCATGAATGATTAAAGAAAGCCCTTTAAGATTTAACATTACGTCCACCACGTCTTCACGAACGCCTTCAATCGCAGAGTATTCATGGTCAACACCATCAATCTCACATTCAATTACCGCTGCACCTTCTAATGAAGACAGCAAGACACGACGTAGCGCTGTTCCTAATGTATAACCAAATCCACGCTCAAGAGGTTCCAAAGTCACACGCGACGTGTTAGGAGCAAGTTCCTTTATTTGCACAATACGCGGTGTTAAAAGTTCTGATAAAGCCATTTTAAACGCCCTCTATAAATAAATAAATTCAAGACTGACGTTATTTCGAGTAAAGCTCAACAACAAGTGACTCGTTAATATCAGCTGATAAATCAATTCGCTCAGGAACACGTTTAAACTGACCTGTCATCTTACTTGTATCTACTTCAACCCACTCAACAAATCCACGTTGAGAAGCAATTTCTAGCGCACTTTGAATACGCAATTGCTTACGAGATTTTTCACGAACAGCAACAACGTCCTCAGCTTTCACCTGATAAGAAGCAATATTTACACGCTGACCATTTACCTCAATCGCACCATGAGAAACCAACTGTCGCGCTTCTGCACGTGTTGCACCATAGCCCATACGATAAACCACATTATCTAAACGTTGCTCTAACAACTTCAACAAATTTTCACCTGTAGAACCTTTTTGAGAAGCCGCTTTTTTATAATAGTTGCGAAACTGACGCTCTAATACGCCATAAATACGCTTTAACTTTTGTTTTTCACGCAGCTGACCGCCGTAGTCTGATAAACGACCTCGACGCGCACCATGCTGACCAGGTGCTGCATTTAAATTGCATTTTGATTCTAATGGGCGCACCCCTGATTTTAATTCAAGGTCTACCCCTTCACGACGACTTAAGCGACACTTAGGTCCAATATATCTAGCCATTCTCTACTCCGAATAATTATACGCGACGCTTTTTAGGTGGACGACAACCATTGTGTGGCACAGGAGTTACATCTGTAATACTATGAATGTTAAAACCATTTGCATTCAAAGCACGTACAGCAGACTCACGTCCTGGACCAGGTCCTTTGATATTCACGTCAAGGTTTTGCACACCATATTCTTTGGCTGCATTCCCTGCACGTTCTGCTGCCACCTGTGCAGCGAACGGAGTACTTTTTCTTGAACCGCGAAAACCAGACCCACCGGCAGTTGCCCATGAAAGCGTGTTACCCTGACCATCAGTAATGGTCACGATTGTGTTATTAAATGATGCGTGGACGTGCGCAACGGCGTCCACCACTACACGCTTTGCTTTCTTTTTAACATTTTTTTGTTTACCAGCAGCCTTAGCCATAACTTACTCTCTTAATTAACGTTTAATTGGACGACGCGGACCTTTACGGGTGCGCGCATTAGTTTTAGTGCGTTGACCACGAACTGGCAAAGAGCGACGATGGCGTAATCCACGATAACAACCCAAATCCATCAAACGTTTGATGTCCATCGAAACTTTTCGACGTAAATCGCCTTCTACCTGATACTCGCCTACTACCTGACGCAAAGCTTCAACTTCTGCATCACTTAGGTCACGAACTTTTTTATCGGGTTCTACGTTTGCTGCTGCAACAATGTCACGAGCACGAGCAGAACCAATACCATAAATTGAGGTTAACGCAACCACGACATGTTTATTCGTAGGTACATTAATACCAGCAATACGAGCCATAAATACTCCTAAAAATAAAGGTTCGAAATTCTATAGATAAATCAACTTACTGTCAACGCCTACAAGACGTTGTTTGTGACATATGCCACTGCAAAAACAAGCATACCACAATAAGGGATAACTTAGAGTTTGCTGCACATTTTTTACAGATGTGCTAACTTTTTATACTTCTTGAAATAATCAACGGTGGTATTGTCCGCCAAAACCAGAAATATTTGCTTTTTTCATAAGTGAGTCATATTTTTTGACATCAAATGAGACTGCACTTGTGAGACAAAATCCATTGCAACGACCACAGCAATTAATAAAGAAGTTCCACCAAACAAAAATAATACATGAGAGGATGCTGAGCCTATATTCATGATAGATGGGAGAACACAAACAAATGCTACATAAAAAGCACCTACCAAAGTTAAGCATTCTTGTACCATATCCAAATACTGTGCTGTTTGTTTCCCTGGTCTATGTCCTTGAATAAAAGCATTTGATTTTTTCAAGTTATCTGCCAATTCTCTATTTTCAAACATCATAGCTGTATAGAAAAAAGAGAACAGAATAATCAGCAATGAAAATGTAGCAATATACAACCAACTGCCTTGTGCAAAACCAGCAGCAATATCAGAAATATATCTACCAACAGAACCACTTAAGTTATTTCCTAACGACAACGCAGAAACTAACAATGTAATGATTGCAGAAGCAAAAATTGCTGGAATAACACCCGCCATATTAATTTTTAATGGCAAATGTGAGCGCTCACCAATCCCTTGCTGCATACCATGTCTTTTAGCATAATGAATTTTTATTTGTCTTTGCGCACGTTCAACTGTCACAATCAAAGCAAATAAACCGATAATTATAGCAAGAGTCATAAAAAATCGGCCAAAACTAATATCACCAACTTTTGCCTGTTCAATCAAGTTTGCAATACCTGCAGGCATATTTACTGCAATTCCTGCAAAGATCAGCATGGAAATACCATTTCCAATCCCACGCTCAGTGATCTGTTCACCCAACCACATCATAAACAATGCACCAGAGGCGAGACCAATAGTAGCTGTCACTAAGAATGCTGGTCCTGAAATTAAAGTCATCCCCTGTGCTTCGACAGTCCTTGATATGGCAAATCCCTGAATAAGTGCAAGCAGCAAAGTAAAATAACGCGTATATTGGCTAATCTTTTTCTGCCCACTGCTACCTTGTTGGCGCAATTCTTTTAAAGGAGGATACATATGCGACATTAACTGCATCACAATAGACGCAGAAATATAAGGCGCAACACCTAAAGCCAACAAAGAAGCATTACTTAAAGCTCCTCCTGAGAACATATTAAAAAGCTGAAAAATAGATCCTTCTCCACTTTCGAATAATTCTCTAATTCTTGCTAAATCCACACCAGGCACTGGAATATGTGCACCAACTCTATAAATAATCAATGCAAAAACCAAATACCATAAGCGCGAAGTTAGTTCCTTATAAGGATTGATTGCAGGTTTTGCCATATTAAAATAACCCTTATATTACTCAGATATTGAACCGCCAGCACCTTCAATGGCTTCCTTAGCTCCTTTAGAAACATTGATTCCTTTTAGAGTTAAGGCATTTTCAACTTTACCACTTAAAAATACTTTTGCACCTAAGGCATGAACTGGTACTAAGCTATGGGTTTTAAGTAAAGCCAAATCAATTACAGACTCACCTGCCAATTGATTGAGTTCACTTGTTCTAACTTGTGCAATATTTCCTTTAGTGCGACTTTTAAAACCACGTTTAGGTAAGCGACGCTGCAAAGGCATTTGACCACCCTCAAAACCTACTTTGTGGTACCCGCCAGAGCGTGCCTTTTGACCCTTATGGCCTTTACCACTTGTCTTACCTAGACCCGAACCAATACCACGTCCTAGTCTTTTTGGTGATTGACGTGAACCTTCAGCAGGTGATAATTCATTTAAACGCATTAGGACACCTCTTCAACTTTCAAAAGATACGATACTTTGTTAATCATACCGCGATTTTCTGGTGTATTTTCTACAATACGCGAATGATGCATACGGCGCAAACCTAAACCCCTCACACATAGTTTATGGTTTTCTAATCGCCCAGCAGGACTTTTTATCAATGTAACTTTAAGTTTACTGGACATTTTCGAGCACCTCTTCCACAGATTTACCACGTTTCGCTGCAACATACTGAGGCGTATTCATTTTTAAAAGCCCATTGATTGTTGCTCGCACTACATTTCCTGGGTTGCGAGTTCCTTGACATTTTGCCAAAACATCTTTCACACCAAGTGCCTCAAATACAGCACGCATTGCACCACCTGCAATTACACCAGTACCATCAGATGCCGGCTGCATAAAAACTTTAGCCGCACCATGTGTTCCAATAACAGGATGTTGCAAAGTATCATTTGTCAAAGTAATTTTAACCAAACTTTTCTTTGCTTGATCCATGGCTTTTTGGATAGCAATGGGAACTTCTTTAGCTTTCCCATAACCAAAACCAATACGCCCATTGCCATCACCAACAACTGTTAAAGCTGTAAATGTAAACTGGCGACCACCTTTTACTACCTTAGTAACCCGATTTACTGTGACAAGTTTTTCAATAAACTCACTATCTTGTTGACGATCATTTTGTTGAACCATAACAACCTCTTAAAATTTCAAACCAGCTTCGCGGGCAGAATCCGCCAAAGCCTTTACACGACCATGATAACGAAAGCCATTACGATCAAACGCAATTTCCTCAATTCCTAAAGATTTTGCTTTTTCAGCAATTGCAGTACCTACTTTAGCAGCTGCCTCAATATTCCCAGTAAATTTTAAACCTTCACGGACAGATGATTCTAAAGTAGAAGCACTTGCTAATACTTTATCACCACTTTCGTCAATGATTTGGGCATACATATGTTGGTAAGTTTTATTAATAACTAAGCTTATTTTTCCCATTTTCGCGAATTTTTGCGCGCGTTCTTTTCCCACGGCGGATACGATTTACTTTCTTTTGATTCATAATCTCACCTACTTACTTCTTCTTAGCTTCTTTCATAATCACGCGCTCATTAGCATAACGCACACCCTTACCTTTGTAAGGCTCTGGGGGGCGATAAGCACGAATTTTCGCTGCAACTTCACCAATCTGCTGCTTATCAGTTCCTTTGACTAAGATTTCAGTCTGAGTTGGTGTTTCTACAGTAATTCCAGCAGGCACATTAAATACAACTGGATGAGAAAATCCTAAAGATAAATTAAGTGTTTGACCCTGAGCTTGTGCACGATATCCAACACCAATTAACTGCAATTTTTTTTCATAACCTTGGTTTACACCAAGAATCATATTATTGACTAATGAACGCATTGTCCCACACATAGCCCAATGATCAGATGTTTCTTTTACAGGCCTTAACTTTACTAAACCTTCTTCTTGAACAGCTTCAACATAGGGATGCAAGACAAGATTCAATTCACCCTTTGAACCTTTTGCAATAACCTTTTGCCCATCAATCGTAACATTCACTTCACTTGGAATTGCTACCGGGGCCTTACCTATACGTGACATAACTCCTCCTTAAGCAACGTAACAAATAATTTCGCCGCCAATACCTTTTTGACGTGCCTTTTGATCACTCATTACGCCATTTGAGGTCGAAACAATAGCAATCCCCAATCCACCTTGAACTCTAGGTAACTCATCTTTATTTTTAAAGATGCGCAATCCTGGTCTAGAGATACGTCTAATCATCTCAATAACAGGCTTGCCTTGATAATATTTTAGATGAATAGTCAACTCGGGCTTTTGCTCGTCTTTTGTCTCATAGGATAAAATATAACCTTCTTCTTTTAAAACTTCAGCAATCGCAAGCTTCTGCTTGGAGGAAGGCATCACCACTAGTGATCTTCCTATAGCTTGAGCATTACGGATACGCGTAAGCATATCTGCAACTGGATCAGATAACATAATTACTCCTTTCAGTATCAGATCTATGGGTTTTCCCACGATCCTGGAACTTAAATATCAGACTAAATTTTAGCCAAACACTTAAAAATAAAATCACCAACTGGCTTTACGTACACCAGGAACCTCACCACGCATAACAAGCTCACGCAATTTATTTCGTGACAAACCAAATTTACGGTAAACTGCATGTGGACGGCCTGTGATACGGCAGCGACGTTGAACTCGAACTGGTGAAGAATCTCTAGGAAGCTTTTGCAATTTTTCTTGTGCTTGCATACGTTCTTCTTCAGAGTATTGATCAACCTTACGTATAATTTCTTTTAATTCATGACGTTTTTCAGCATACTTTTGAACTAATTTAAGTCGCTTACTTTCACGTTCTATCATTGATACTTTTGCCATAAACTTCCCTTATCCTCTAAATGGAAAACCGAATGCTTCAAGTAATGCTTTAGCACCTTCATCATCACGAGCAGTAGTTGTGAATGTAATATCCATACCACGTATAGCATCAGTTTTTTCAAAATCAATTTCAGGGAAAATAATTTGCTCTCTCACACCAAAAGTGTAATTCCCTCTTCCATCAAAAGATTTTGGATTTAACCCACGAAAATCACGTGTGCGTGGCAACGAGATATTAATCAAACGATCTAAAAATTCGTACATCTGTGCACTGCGAAGCGTCACTTTGCAACCAATGGGCCAACCATCACGAATCTTAAAACCTGCAATAGATTTTTTAGACTTTGTAATCAACGGTTTTTGACCACTAATTAACGTTAAATCACGTACAGCATTATCCATGATTTTTTTATCATTAATCGCTTCACCTACGCCCATGTTAATAGTGATTTTTTCCAATTTAGGAACTTCCATCACATTAGACAATCCAAGCTTTTCTTTTAACGCTGGCGCCAATTCTTCACGATATTGTTTTTGTAATCTAGCCATGATTAATACCTCAGTCTATCCGTTTGCCGTCAGACTTAAATATGCGAAACCTTTTACCGTCTTCAATCTTGAATCCGACCCGATCGCCTTTACCAGACGCCGCATTATAAAGCATGACATTAGAAATATGAATGGGAGCTTCTTTACGCTGAATTCCCCCTTCAACTCCCAACTGAGGATTAGGCTTGACATGTTTAGCAACCATATTTAAGCCTTCAACAATAACCTTATCATTTAAAACCTTTAATACGACGCCGCGCTGACCTTTATTCTCAGCCTTACCAGTGATAACGATTACTTCGTCACCTTTTTGAATACGTTTCATTTTTTACTCCTTAAAGCACTTCAGGCGCTAATGAGATAATTTTCATAAATTTCTCACCACGCAACTCACGTGCAA
Source organism: Rappaport israeli (assembly GCF_001888055.1). GTDB lineage: Bacteria > Pseudomonadota > Gammaproteobacteria > Cardiobacteriales > Cardiobacteriaceae > Rappaport > Rappaport israeli. Next base: position 5,345 of record NZ_LXHZ01000003.1, on the reverse strand, counting down.
TAGGCCCAAATACACGTGTACCAATTGGCTCTAATTTTGCATTTAAAAGTACAGCAGCGTTGCTATCAAAACGCAATAGAGAGCCATCACGTCGACGAACTCCTTTTCTAGTACGCACGATTAAAGCATTATACACATCACCTTTTTTGACACGTCCTCTCGGCATAGCTTCTTTGACTGATACCTTAATAACATCACCAATACCTGCATAGCGACGATGAGAACCGCCTAATACCTTTATACATTGAACCTCACGTGCGCCACTATTATCAGCAACAGCAAGGCGGGATTGCATTTGAATCATTTAGTTCTCCTTAGCCTTTCGCACGCTCAACAATCTCTACTAAACGCCATGTTTTGGTTTTAGAGATTGGACGACTTTGATTAATTCGTACTGTATCACCTACATTACATTCATTATTTTCGTCATGAGCATGACATTTAAATGTACGTTTAATATACTTACCATAGATTGGGTGCTTTTCATGACGCGATACCGAAACCGTGATTGTTTTATCGCCCTTATTACTTACAACCAACCCTTGCAAACTACGTTGAATGGTTTGTTTTTCACTCATACTTTATACCTTCACATTTTTTTGCATCAGCAAAGTCTTGACTCTAGCGATGCCACGACGAACCTGACGAATTTGATGCGTTTGCTCAAGTTGTCCGCTTGCTTTTTGCATCTTCAATTTTAACTGAGCTTGGCGCAAAGAGATCAACTCTTCACGCAAACCATCAACATCCTTATCCTGTAATTCTTTAAGACTCATCACATCACCTTCCGTGTTTCAAATACGGTTTGTACAGGTAACTTTGCAGCAGCTAAACGAAAAGCTTCGCGCGCTAATTCTTCATTAACGCCATCCATCTCATAAAGCACCGTACCAGGCTGAACTTTTGCAACCCAATACTCAACATTACCTTTGCCTTTACCCATACGAGTTTCTAATGGTTTTTTAGTTACTGGCACATCTGGAAAAATTCTAATCCAAACTTTACCACCACGCTTAATGTGACGATTAATAGCACGACGTGCTGCTTCAATTTGCCGAGCAGTAATTCGTCCACGTGTAGTGGCTTTCAGACCAAACTCTCCAAAACTGACAGTATTGCCCGACTGTGCCAAACCACGGTTGCGACCCTTATGCTGTTTTCTGAATTTTGTTCTTTTTGGTTGTAACATAATATCACCTTAATCTTTGCGACGTACGCGAGGTTTGCGACGATTACGCTTATCATCAGGCAAATCATGAGAAGACTTATCTAGCTCAAGGCCTTCTAATTTTTCACCCACAAACACCCAAACCTTTACGCCGATAACGCCATAGGTTGTATGAGCCTCTGCAAAGCCATAATCAATATCTGCACGAAGAGTATGTAAGGGCACACGACCTTCACGATACCATTCTGTTCTTGCAATTTCTGCACCGTTTAAGCGACCAGAAATAGCAACCTTTATACCAGAAGCACCTAAGCGCATAGTTGAAGTAACCGCACGCTTCATTGCACGCCGAAACATTACGCGACGCTCTAACTGTTTTGCAATATTATCAGCAACCAAAAAAGCATCTAGTTCAGGGCGACGAATTTCTTCAATATTGATAGATGTAGGAACTCCAAGAATATTAGAGACCTCTTTTTTCAAGACCTCGATGTCCTCACCTTTTTTACCAATTACAATACCAGGACGAGCAGTAAAAATAGTAATTTGCGCACCATTTCTTGGACGTTCAATTAAAATTTTACTTACAGAAGCGTGTGCTAATTTTTTACGAATATACTCACGAACCTCGTAATCTTTTTCTAAAAAATCAGCGTAATCACCGCCCTCTGCATACCATTTAGATACCCAGTCTTTAGAAACGCCGAGGCGAAAACCAATTGGATGTATTTTTTGACCCATTATTTACTCCTCTTAACGTTCTTCAACACGAATAAAAATATTGCTAGTACGCTTTAAGATTCGCGTGCCGCGACCCTTTGCTCGTGCACGAAAACGCTTCATAGTCATGCCTTCACCTACTTGTATTTCAGCGACATGCAATTCATCAATGTCTGCGCCCTCATTTTCCTGTGCATTATGAATAGCCGAGTTAAGCAGTTTTAGAATCATCGGAGCTGCTTTCTTCGGACTAAAAGTTAAAATTTCCACTGCTTCATCTACATGCTTGCCGCGAATTTGGTCGGCAACCAGTCGCGCTTTCTGCGCTGAGATGCGTGCAGCACGTAGTTTTGCTGTTGCTTGCATCATTAACTCCTATCGACCTTTTTTATCTGCGGCATGACCACGATAGTTTCGGGTCGGCGCAAATTCACCTAATTTATGTCCAATCATATCTTCACTAACCAAGACTGGTACGTGCTGCTTGCCATTGTGCACAGCGATAGTCAAACCAATCATATCAGGAATAATCATTGAACGACGAGACCACGTTTTAATGGGTTTTTTGCTTTTATTAGCAATTGCATCATCAACTTTTTTTGCTAAGTGCAAATCGATAAAATAACCTTTTTTTAATGAACGTGCCATGGTTTAACCTCTCTTATTACGACGACGTGACACGATAAGCTTGTCCGTGCGCTTATTCTTACGGGTTTTCTTGCCCTTTGTAGGCTGTCCCCATGGACTAACTGGGTGACGACCACCAGAAGTACGTCCTTCACCACCACCATGTGGGTGATCCACTGGGTTCATTACCACACCACGAACAGTAGGACGAACCCCACGCCATCTCGTAGCGCCTGCTTTTCCTAATTTACGTAGGCTATGCTCATGATTAGAAACCTCACCTAAAACAGCCCTACAATCCGCCAAAATACGACGCCGTTCACCTGAGCGTAATGCGATTGTTACGTACTTACCCTCACGCGCAACAACACGCACAGAAGCGCCAGCACTTCGTGCCAATTGTGCACCTTTACCTGGTTTCATTTCGACACAGTGCACAAGTGACCCAACAGGAATGTTGCGCAAAGGTAAACAATTACCACGTTTAATTCCAGCATCATCTCCGTTTTTGATGACATCACCAGCTGTCATATTGCGAGGCGCGATAATATACCGGCGTTCACCATCTTTATAACGAACCAATGCAATGTAAGCAGTTCGGTTTGGATCATATTCTAAGCGCTCCACAACCGCATCAATTCCATCTTTTTGACGTTTGAAATCAATAATACGATATTTATGTGCATGGCCACCACCACGATGCCGTACTGTAATACGCCCAGCACTATTGCGACCACTTCCACGAGTTTGCTTTTCCAATAATGGTGCGTAAGGCTGTCCCTTATGCAACTCTGGTCTAGTGACATTTACTACAAAACGACGACCAGCCGAAGTAGGTTTAGATTTAATTATAGCCATTTCTACTCCTTACGCTTGATCAGCCATTAATGCTTCCATGTCAGTCGCCTTATCAAGGCTAACATAAGCCTTTTTATAATCTTTACGACGCCCAATACGTGCACCAAACCGCTTAGACTTGCCCTTAACTAACACTGTATTAACTGCTGTTACTTTTACTTCCAACAGCTCCTCTACAGCTTCCTTAATTTCATTTTTCCCCGCATGTCGATCCACTTTGAAAACCAACTGCTTAGATTCAGTTGCTAACGAAGACTTCTCGGTAACATGCGGTCCTCGAATCACCTGTAAGATACGTTCTTGTTTCATGATAACCACTCGTTAATTTTTTCAATAGCAGCTTTATCCATAACCACTTTCTTATGGCGTAGCAATAAAACAGGATCAACTGCCTTCACATCTACCGCTGTAACTAACGGTATATTACGGGATGCCAAAAAGACATTATCTTCCATAGATTCTGTGACCAACAAGACATCATTACCAAAATCTTTCTCTTTAGAAACTTTCAAGAAATCTTTAGTCTTTGGAGCTTTTATGCCAAAGGAATCTATAATAATTAAACGCTCTTGACGCATCAATTCTGAAAGAATACTGCGCATTGCTGCACGATACATCTTGCGATTAACTTTTTTACTAAAATCTCTAGGTTTAGCTGCAAATGTTACACCGCCCCCTCTCCAAATAGGAGAGCGAATAGTTCCCGCTCTTGCACGGCCTGTTCCTTTTTGACGCCAAGGTTTAGCACCCCCGCCAGAAACCTCTGAACGTGTCTTTTGAGCTTTTGTTCCAGCACGAGCACCTGCCAAAATAGCAACAACCACTTGATGAACCAAAGCCTCATTATAAGCAGCAGAAAATACGTTTTCCTCAACTGAAACCGCTTCGGATGTATCTTTTATTTGAATATCCATAATACAATACCTCCTAAGCTTTAATTGATGGACGAATAACAACATAGCCACCCTTAGAGCCAGGGACAGCACCTTTTATGAGCAACAAATTACGCTCACTATCTACTCGAGCAATTTGGAGATTTTGCGTACTACGCATTTTATTTCCCATCTGCCCAGACATTTTTTTTCCTTTAAATACACGCCCTGGTGTTTGGTTTTGACCAATTGAACCCGGAACACGATGGGATAACGAATTACCATGCGTTTGTCTTTGGCCTCTGAAATTGTGACGCTTTATTGTGCCTGCAAACCCTTTACCAACACTACGCCCTCTAACATCAACCTTTTGACCTTCTTCAAAAAGAGCCACATTAATAGTATTGCCAACTGAATAGCTTGACAATTCTTCATCAGCAACACGAAACTCTTTAGTTACCACACCAACTTGAACGTTCGCTTTAGCAAAATGTCCAGCCACAGCTTTAGTTGTGCGATTGGCTTTACGCTCGCCAACAGACAACTGAACAGCGCTGTAACCATCTTTTTCTTGCGTTTTGATTTGTGAAACCACATTTGGCTTTACCTCGATAACGGTAACTGCCGAAGCACTTCCATCCTCATGAAAAATTCGGGTCATTCCGATTTTTTGACCCACTAAGCCCATTGTCATATAGATTCCTCACTAACATAAAAAGGCGAGAGGAGGGCGGGTAACCCTCTTCGCCTAGAATTTACCTTCTAAAGGGCGCTGATTTTACTGCAATTCAATCTTAACGTCAACTCCAGCTGCCAAATCTAACTTCATTAACGCATCAACTGTCTTGTCAGTAGGATCAACAATATCCATAATGCGTTTATGTGTGCGTAGCTCATACTGATCACGAGCATCTTTATTGACATGCGGTGAAATTAGTATGGTATAAATCTCTTTTTTCACAGGCAAAGGAATAGGACCCTTCACCTGTGCGCCAGCACGTTTAGCTGTTTCAACAATCTGTTTAGCAGAGTTATCGATTAATCGATGATCATAAGATTTTAAGCGAATACGAATTTTTTGAGTAGCCATAATACTCCCG
>NZ_LXHZ01000016.1 GCF_001888055.1 Rappaport israeli | reverse complement strand
TCGTTTTCTCAGCACACATCCTTAATCGCCTAACATCCTCGACTGATTCCACTAAATATTAGTTTTTCACAGACCCCAAGCCCACATAAGGATACTCTCTACCTCTCAAGCATTGCGGTTAATTTTTAAAATTCGCACTTTTCTACCTGCTTAGTTAAAATAGGGCGCTACATTCTATTCAAGGATTTACTATGGGTTTCTTAAGCGGAAAAAAAATTCTCATCACTGGTTTGGCTAGTAATTTATCGATTGCTTATGGTATTGCGCAAGCGATGCGACGCGAGGGAGCAGAACTGGCATTTACTTATCAAAATGACAAATTAAAACCTCGTGTTGAAAAAATGGGGGAAAGTGATTTTGGTGCCTCAATTTTCCTACCTTGCGATGTGAGCAATGAAGAAGAGATAGAAGCTGTTTTTAAAGAATTAAAGAAAGAATGGGGCGAACTAGACGGATTAATTCATGCCATCGCTTTTGCTCCACGCGAAGCCATTGAAGGGCGATTTTTAGATGGCGTAACGCGAGACAATTTCCACATTGCCCACGATGTAAGCGCTTATAGCTTTGCCGCCTTGCTCAAATATGCTTATCCGCTTATGAAAGGTCGTCAAGCAGCTGCTTTGGCCCTATCCTACTTAGGCGCTGTGAGAGCCATTCCAAATTACAACACAATGGGCGTTGCTAAAGCCTCGCTTGAGGCCATTATCCGCTATGCTGCTGCTGATTTGGGCGAAGATGGTATTCGTATTAACGGCATTTCCGCAGGACCAATCCGTACACTTGCTGCCTCTGGTATTAAAGATTTTCGCGCCATGCTAAAAGGATTTGAAAAAACAGCGCCATTAAAGCGTTGTGTTACCATTGAAGAAGTGGGCAATGTTGCAGCTTTCTTGTGCTCTGATTTAGCCTCTGGCATTACAGGCGAAGTCACCTATGTTGATGGTGGATTTAATATTTTATCTTCTCCCATTATCGACTAACCCAACTATTCTCATATAAGCGCAATGCTCCAAGCGTTGCGCTTTTTTATGCCTATAACACTCACTCACGCCACCCCCACTTCTTGAAAAACGTCAAAACATCCCCATACCGTAAAAATTGTTTTAATCAAAAGGACGTTTTATGTTTCACGCACATTCCACTACTATTTTATCCGTCCGTCGCGGACGACATGTTGCCATTGCAGGGGACGGACAAGTCTCTCTCGGCGATACCATTATGAAAGGCAACGCACGCAAATTACGCCGTCTCTATCACAACAAGATACTGGCAGGCTTTGCAGGGGGGACTGCCGATGCATTTACCTTATTTGAACGCTTTGAAGCCAAACTCGAAGCCCAAGACGGTCAATTATTGCGTGCTGCTGTTGAACTTGCTAAAGACTGGCGCACCGACCGCATGTTAAGACGCTTAGAAGCCATGCTCATTGTCGCTGATGAAGACACCACTTTAATCCTTTCTGGGAATGGCGATGTCGTAGAACCAGAAGACAGCATAGCCGCCATTGGCTCAGGAGGCATGTTTGCACTATCAGCAGCGCGCGCGCTCTATCACAACAGCGACCTAGACCCGCTGACCATCGCACAAAAAAGCCTAGCCATTGCCTCTGATATTTGTGTTTATACCAACCACAACATTGTCTCTGACGAATTAAAAGGATAAAACCATGACCCAAGAAATTAACATGACCCCGCGTGAAATCGTAGAAGAACTTGACCGCCATATTGTCGGACAAAAACAAGCCAAACGCGCTGTCGCCATTGCCTTGCGTAGTCGTTGGCGCCGTCGACAAATTGATGAACCCCTACGCAGTGAAATCACCCCAAAAAATATCCTAATGATAGGACCAACAGGGGTGGGCAAAACCGAAATTGCGCGCCGCCTTGCCAAACTTGCACATGCGCCTTTTGTTAAAGTTGAAGCCACCAAATTTACAGAAGTTGGTTATGTTGGACGCGATGTTGACTCTATCATTCGCGATTTAGCTGAAGTGTCTATTAAACTAGAGCGCGAACAAGCGCGTAAAAACGTCCAACATAAAGCCCGTGAAGCCGCTTTAGAACGTGTCTTAGACGTTCTTGTTCCCCCAGCTAAAACACGCACCAGCTGGAGCGATGACAGTGAACAAAACCCTCAAGATAATCCTGCACGCAAAACCTATCGTGAACGCATCCTACGCGAAGAGCTCAACGACAAAATTATCGAAATAGAAGTCCAAGAAACCACCAATATTGGGGTTGAAATCATGAGCCCACCAGGAATGGAAGAAATGGGCGGACAACTCTCCGAACTGTTCAAAAACCTTGGCAAAACAAAAAAAACGCAAACAGAAAATGACCATTGCAGAGGCACTCATCGCCCTAGCCGATGAAGAAGCTGACAAACTCGTTTCTGATGATGATATTAAACAACAAGCCCTGCGCAATGCCGAACAAAATGGCATAGTCTTTATCGACGAAATTGACAAAGTCGCCACTCGTAGCGACCACGGCAAAGCCGACGTTTCCCGCGAAGGCGTACAACGCGACCTTCTCCCCTTAGTAGAAGGGTCAACCGTTTCAACCAAATATGGCATGATAAAAACCGACCATATCTTATTTATCGCCTCAGGCGCATTTCATCTGAGCAAACCCTCCGATTTAATCCCTGAACTACAAGGCAGAATGCCCGTCAGAGTTGAATTAAATGCCCTTGGCGTAGATGAATTTAAACGCATTCTTACAGAACCCGACGCCAGCCTTATCAAACAATACAAAGCGCTATTTGCCACTGAAAGCTTAACTATAGAGTTTAGTGAGGATGGCATTAATCGCCTTGCTGAAATCGCCTACCATGTGAATAAAACCACCGAAAATATCGGGGCAAGACGGCTACACACCCTCATGGAACGCCTAACCGAATCACTATCTTTTGAAGCTGCTGATAAAAGCGACAACGAAATCGTGCGTATTGATGCCGATTACGTCAACCACACCCTAAACGACATCTCTGAAAACGAAGACTTAAGCCGTTTTGTATTGTAAATTCATTAATAAAAAAAGCGGTGAGCAATAACTCACCGCTTTCAAATCTATGCACTAACCCTTATCGAAATATAGCGTCATCTTGATATTAATCAAAACAGAACGCTATCAATCAATTGATTAGACAAAAGAAAAGCCCTTTATCAAGGCTTAAAAAATGGAGCCGGAGACAGGAGTTGAACCCGCGACCCACTGATTACAAGTCAGTTGCTCTACCAACTGAGCTACTCCGGCTTTGTTTAAAACAAGTACGACATTTTAGTTATTTTTTAATCCCTGTCAAGAAAATTATACTTATTTTTTTCATTCTAAATTGCTATCATGCGCATCTTTAAAATAAAACACGGTAAAATCATGAGCCTAACACAACGCAAACTCCACAAACGCCTACGCCGAAATGTCGGCAAAGCCATTGAAGATTATCAAATGATTCGCGAAGATGACCACATTATGGTTTGCCTATCTGGAGGGAAAGACTCCTATGTTATGCTCGATTTATTGCTATCACTACAAAAAGCGCGCCTGTACGCTTTCATTTAACCGCTGTTAACTTAGACCAAAAGCAACCGGGGTTTCCAGAACATATTCTCCCCGAATATCTTAAAAATCTAGGCGTGGATTATCATATTATCGAAAGCGACACCTACAGCATCGTTAATGAGAAAGTCCCTGAAGGCAAAACCATGTGCTCACTTTGTTCGCGCTTACGTCGAGGCTTACTCTACACCTATGCTAAAGAACACGGCATGACAAAAATTGCATTGGGGCATCATCGCTTTGACATCATGGAAACCTTTTTCCTAAATCTATTTTTTGGTGGACAACTCAAAGCCATGCCCCCAAAACTCAAAAGCGACGACGGGCAACACATCGTCATCCGCCCCTTAGCCTATTGCGATGAACGAGATATCGCCAAATATGCCGAATATAAAGCCTTCCCTATCATCCCTTGTAATCTTTGCGGTTCACAAGATAATCTGCAACGCCAGATTGCTAAAGAAATGCTCCTAGAATGGGAAAAAAACCATCCTCAGCGCCTAGAAACCATCTTTTCTGCTCTAACGCGAGTAAAACCCTCACATCTTCTTGATACAGAATTATTTGATTTTGCCCAATTAGAAGAGCATACAAGTGCAAAAACCTCTTGGCTTGTACCAGAAAAATCTGCAGAACACCCTCAAGCAAAACAACACAACGAACAACCTCTAATTTTTTACCCAGAGAAAAGCAAAGTTGTTTAATTATCAAATAAATTATATAGCTAATTTTTATAAGGAAATATTTTAACTCATCCGTTGAAAAATTATTTTTCAAATAAAGGTTGACAGCCTTTATAAAAATCAGCATAATGCGCGACTTGCAAACGACGCGCCCGTAGCTCAGCTGGATAGAGTACCTGGCTACGAACCAGGCGGTCGGAGGTTCGAATCCTTCCGGGCGCGCCAAGCATATAAAATACACACCGCAGCTATCGCGGTGTTTTTTTTGGATTTTTTTTAGCAACAGGCTTAAATTCAACCCCAATTGCAAGAAATATAAGCACTTTTTTTAAGTAAGCAATCTTAATTTTTGAGTGTCAATTTGTATCGTTAGCTAACATTGAGTATCACTTAGTAACGTTATGTAACGCCTATTTTGGGGGTATTTTTGGGGGTATTTTGTTTTGCCACTTACATCATTAATAATCATCATATAATCAGGGCTAAACCTGCGTCCGTCTTTTGGGCTAAACAGATAATAATTTAGCTCATTTCTTATCAGATAAATCTCTGCCGTTGGGTATTGTTGTTTTAGGGCATCAATTTGACTGTCAATAAATCGCACAAAGTGTTTTTCTTCACTGGTGCCATAGTTTTCGCTATACGCATACCAATCGGCTTGACCAATGTCCAAAGCCAGCTCGCTGTTATGATGCCCTGTTTACGGTTTGCCCCGCTCGTCCATGACCTCTTGGTTGGTGTGATTGCCATCTTTGCCATCTTTGCCATCTTTGCCATCTTTGCCATCTTTGCCATCTTTGCCATCTTTGCCATCTTTGTCATCTTTGTCATCTTTGTCATTTGGATTGCCCTTTGTCTGTGCTGGGTATGCCATCAGATAGATGTGCTTGACAATGTGATTAAAACGAAAGGCTGTGTTTTGATAATAGGCTGATAAACGATTTGTGCTCATAAAAGGGCATTGACAATGAGCTCTAATCAAAAACAAAGCGAAATATTTAAATAACTAAGACTAACCCCACCATTAGTGCATCACAAGGATGAAAAATCCTTAAACAAATAATGATGGGTTTTGTAGGCTCTAATCTATTAACAATATAAAATTTTAAACCTTTCCTCAAATAAAGAATTTCCTTCTATATATTTTTTCTCTGTAAAAAATGGAAGTCCGATTAGCCTATAATGTGGCGTATCTTTTTGCAGAATCTTATCCTTGCCATATTCTGCTGTGATGGCTTCTAAAAATTCTTCTTTCCACCTATCAGTTTCCACTAAATGCTCACCTTTGGGTTCGATAAAAATTTGGTAATGCAAAAAGCCATCCACACCATTGGAAGAAGATTTTTGTTTATCTTTCAGCAATAAAATAAAGTCGGGCATAAATCCTTCGCCATTAGCAAAGTTATTCAATTTAAATACTTCTTCGTTACGGATTAAATTAATGTCATATTGAGATTTTAAATCGCCCAAACGTTCTGAAATAAATTGAATTAACGCTTCTTCCAAACTCGTTCCAGCAAAATTATCCATCACATACCAATCATTTTGCATGGCAATAGCAGTTTTTACATCATCTTTTTTGACCCATTTTTGTTTTTGGTGTGCCGAAAATTTTCCACAATTTTTTAGGCGTAAATTCTTTTGTACCGATAAACGGCATATCACTTTCATTCAGATGTTTTTCAACCATTTCCAAGATTTTCAGGCAGCCTGCAAGTTTGTCATCTGGGTGAATCTGTTTATCTTGCTCTAATCCCAAAAATTCAATTTGCCAATCTTTTAACAAGTTATTTTGTAATTCATTGCGATTTTGAATGTTGAGTTTGCTTTGCAGGCGGTCAAAATGGAATAAAGATTGACTATTTTTTCCTTTGATATGCAAGGCTTTATTGAAAATGTGCCGTTCCATTTCACTCATTTTTATGGTTTGAGTAAAATTATTTTGTGTGCCGATTTGTCGGGCTGTTTCATCATTTTCATCGGCTGTAAATTGCATTTCCTGCAACAGTTGATTGCCGTGAATTTGGAATGAAAGTGTTTGCGGATTGACTTTTAGGCTGTCTGCATTATTACTTTTAGCATTGGGATTGGGGATTTTTTTATTCGCCCAAATTAACAACTCTCTAAAATCCTTATTATCGGCAAATTCAGATTTGAGTTTAAATGTTGCCAATACCTTATCATCGTCTTTTTTAGGCAAATAACCATCTTTTCGTAACTCGTTTTTCAGTTCTGTAATATAGCGAGATTGCTCATCGTGCGTGTAATAAAACAATTCTTCCAAAATACGTAATTCGTGTTGCATGTCGTTGTCAAATTTGCGTTTATTCGGCTGTTTATCTTCAAACGCAAATGGAAAATAACGTACGCCACGACCAATCAACTGCTTTTCCGATACGGTAGCGGTAGCCGTTTTGCCTGATTTTTTATTTGAACCGCCGCCGTTTTGCCCTTCATACAAACGCACAATATCAAACAAATTTAAAACGTCCCAACCTTCGGTTAATCTATCCACCGTAAAAATGGCGCGGATCGGATTATCAGCTGCTTCCAAATTATTTAGCAATTTTTCCGTTTCGCTGTCGGTTTTTTCGGTTTTGCTTTTGTTGGTTTCGGAGTTGGTAATAATGACATTGTGTTTTTGATAATTTTGTTTCACCCAATTTGCTAAATGTGCAAACTCAAAGCCATTTTCCTGCATAAATTTTAGGGCTTGTTCGGTACGGGTTTTGCCTTGTTCGTTGGCGTTATCGCTATCGTTTAAGCTCATTGAAAATGTATCTAAAAACTTAAAATCATCCGCTTGCACATTTTCTACCCAATTTAAAAATGCCAAATAATCCGATTTTGATTCATCAATCGTCTTACTTCTAAACAACATCACAGGCTTAAAATTGGCAATGCCGTATTTCAACGCGATTTGATGGCGGTACCAGGCAAACAATAAAGCGTGCAACACCCGCTCTTTCTTGTCCAGTGTGCTGGATACCAAATTGATTTCTTTAGTATAACCTTTTTGCAAAAAATCTTTTAAACCAAATTTTGTGATGATTTTATCAGCGTATTTTTGTTGCACGTCAGCATTTTCAGGCAGCGTGGCGGTAAATTCCAGCAGCACATTTTCGCTGGGATTGCCATTTTTATCGAGTAACAATTCCAAAACCATATGCTCCCAGCCTTTGCGTTCAATTTCGGCATTGCCTGCATTGGCTTTTAATTCCACTTCCAAATCCAACTCGCCTTGTTTTTTGCCTTTGGTTTGAGCATTTAAATGGTGTGCTTCATCGCCCAGCATCACAAGGTTCAATTTGTGCAAATCCGCCAATGTGGTTTGGTTTTCTCGCTCGGTGTGGATATCGTTATACAGTTTTTGAATACTGGTAAATTTAATTTCAATGCCGTCTGAATGTGGGCTAAATGTTTCCACTTTGCGAATGGGAATTACCGTATCGCCCTGCAAAATCTTCTCGTTAAATAAAAATTTTGCGTGCGTCGGGTCAATAAAATTATTTTCCGTTTTATCCACGATATTATTTTGATTCACAAAAAACAGAAAATGCCGATACCCTTTTTCAAAATAATACAAAATCAACGCCGCCATCATCATCGTTTTTCCTGCCCCTGTCGCCATATTAAATAGCAAATGCGTTGGCTTATTTTTTAAATCAGGGAAATCGTCTAGCTCTGACATGCGGTCAAAAATCAAAAAGTTTTCAAGGGCGGATTTTTGCCATTCAAAAAAATCATATTTTAAGTTTTTGGACATAAATTCAGGCATTTCAAGTAATTCAGGCTTGTATTTTTTAACCGCTTTACATTCATTTTCAATCACTTCAAACAAAATTTTATTATTCGCCATCTTTTTTCTCCGCTTGATTTTTTGCTGATTGATAGAATTCACGGCTTAACGCTTTATCATCATCATTTAAGCAAGCTGAAAATTGCTCATCATCCATTTCAGATAATGAAACATACATTTGATTTAAATCCAATATTTCAAGCACCATTTGTTTTTGTTCGTCTAATGGCAAAGATTGAAATTCAGGCTCTTCAATAATTTGGCTAAATTCATTTACGCTCACATTGTATTTTAGGAAATAGCGTTCGCATAATTCATTAAACAGAGTTTTGATGTCGTCTGAATCTTCGCAAGCCAAAATTTGTTGTTTTGCGGTTTCGTTAAATGGAGCAAGCTCGGCATAAACAAACTCGCCACCACCTTGCCAATTCACGGCTTTGGAAATACCGCCTTGCTCGCCATCAATCACTTTTTTCAAGCGTTCAACGGCAAGTGTTTCAATATAATCCATTTGTTCAATACCAATATATTGGCGGTTCATTTTGTGAGCAACGGCAGCGGTTGTGCCACTGCCTAAATGGTAGTCTAGGATGATGTCGTTTGGTTTGGTTGTTAATTCAATAATTCGTTTAATAAGTTTTTCAGGTTTTGGAAAACTAAAACCATTAATTTCTAATTTTGTAAGTTCGCTTGTGCCAATATTATTGACATAATTTGAATTCATTAAATCATAAGTAGTCATTGATAAATTTGGATTTTTATCAATCATTGTGTTTGTTTTGACTGCAAATTCTTTATCTATATAATTTCTTACTCTTAAAGTTGTTTTTGTTTCTACTACAATTCCTAATTCAATAGCTTTTTCCATTCGTTCTTTTGTCCAAAGCCAACGACGTCTATTGCCTTTTGAATCAACTGGTTGATAGATTTTGCCATTTACTTCAATATCATAATCCCCACCTTTTGAATAACCTTGTGTTGCCGATGCTAGAATGGGGCTTGTATCATTTTTAAAAAATTTGCCAATTTCATCTTGAAAAATTTCTTGCGAAAAGTCTCTTTCAATAATTGCATTAAAGGTGTAGTTTTTATTAAAGGCATAACAAATAAGATAATCATGACTAATGGAGAAATATTTTTCTTGTGAAGGGCGTTGTGCAGAGGTTAAGCGAGGAATTGTTCCAATAAAATTCTCACGCCCAAAAATCTCGTCCATCAGCACTTTTAAATAAGCCTGTTCATTATCATCAATTTGAACAAAAATCACCCCATCATCGTTTAACAATTCTTTGGCAACTTCTAAACGATTTTTCATAAACACAAGCCATGACGAATGATTAAATTTATCGTTGTATTTGAAACCGTCATTGCCTGTATTATACGGTGGGTCAATATAAATCAACTTCACTTTGCCTTTAAACTGTTTGGCAAGCGAATGCAGGGCTATTAGATTATTGCCTTTGATAATGATATTTTCGGCTGGTATGCCTTTTAAAAAGCCGTCTGAATGGCGTTTGATTTCGCCAACGGCTTGTTTGCCGTCTGCGGTATAGCGAGAGAATTTTGAGAATGCTTTTGCGTCAAAAAGTCGGTCAATTTCATCAAAAGCAAGCGTTTGATTAAAAAAGATTTCTTTCCTTTTTCGGGTTAATTTAGTGTATAATTGGCTGGCTGGCTGGCTGGCTGGCTGGCTGGCTGGCTGGCTGGCTGGCTGTTATTGCGTTTAAAATAAATCTCTTCGCCTTCTTCGGTGCTTTGTCCGCCATTTAATACACAATCTTTAAACGGAAAATCCAACACAATATCTGAACTGTCTTTCAAAAAACGACTACCGTCCGTCAAACCAATGCGGTTGGCGTATTTTGTGTAGGAATTATTGACGCTGTGTTTGTCCAAGAAAAAACGAAAATCCTGCAATTTAAACACCAAAACACCATTCACTTCTACAAAAAAATGGCGTTTTAAATCATCATTACTCAATAACAAACCGATAATGATCGGGTCAGTTTTTTCCACCAAATCCAATAGGATATTTTTGGCTAAAATACTTGTTTCGTTACTGTCATTGTTTACCCAAACTCTACTATCAGATTGTAATGTTTGTTCCAGTTGATTTTGAATATTGCTATCCATAAAAAACCTCTCTTGTATAAAATCATATTAAATACCCCACTCTCAACTTGAAATAAGCAGCTCAAACTAAAATGGGGGATTGCCTAGCTGTTTATAAAGTAGAAGTTATAAGCCAATATTTTACGCATAATTAAAAAATGTGTGCATATATTGCAATGTTAGGCAAACATGCACACATTTTAGTTTGCAATCTCCATTGTGGCATTTGCTGATTAAAAGACAATATGGGTAAAGTTTAACTCAATTTCTCCCCAATCCAATCTGTCAAGTCAGTCATCAGTTTTGGCAGGTTCGCCACATCGGTTGCACCCCCTTGGGCAAAGTCTAGTTTGCCGCCGCCTTTGCCGCCTAAGTTTTCGCTTAGGTGCTTGATGATGTCGCCTACTTTGATTTTGCCTGTTAAGTGTTTGCCCACGCTTGCGGTCATGGCGATTTTGTCTTCACCGTCTGCCGTATAGACGCTTGCCAGTATCACAATGCCATCAGCCAGTTTTGATTTCATGTCATCTGATAAGGTGCGTAATGTTTTATTAGCCATGCCGTTGACCCAAGCAACAGGATATAAACCGGTGGAGCGATGATTATATTCAATCGGTCGTTGACAAATTAAACCTACGACCGAGAAAGTGTTTAGGCTGGAAAACACCTTATGAAGTTTACTTTTAAAAACTATTGCACTTGGTTTGATAATTCAAGGGAAAAAAATACCGCTTTCAAAATCCGCCACATCAAAATTACAAACATTATCAGGCAATTGCCGATCTCTTAGCCATTCCGAGAGAAAAAATTCATTCTGACGTTGTTTTTATCGGAGATGCGGAATTCAAAACCGATATCCCCGAGCGGGTTTATTGTGGCAAATCCGCTTATGCCGCCTTATATAGCCGAAGAATTAAAAAAGTATTACGGCGTTGGCTCGCCCTGTACTACTTTTCCACTTCTTCGAACTATTACGAGCAGAAAAAAGAAATTCTATTTGAAAAACAGTACCTTTTGCATTGATGTGAATCAATGGTTAGGAATGATGAATTATCATTTTTTGCGGCTTTGAAAGATAAGGTTGCTACGCTACGTTGTAAATGCGCTTTGGCATCATCAGGCGTTGGGTGATTTACCAGTGCAGCAATTACATTTAATGCGTCATTACGCACGGTCAACGTCACTTTACCGTCTTTATCTGTTTTTTGTTTTTCCGCAAAATTATTGATGTAATCATTAGTAACAGGCACGTCTGCAGCAGGTTTGCCATCAACATAAACCGTAACGACAAGCTGCTCACCTTGTTTCACCGCTGAAGGATCTTGTTCAGGAATAACTTGTACAGGTAATTCTGCAAACGGCTTCATTTCGCTTGATATGATTTTAATACGGAAATGTTATATTTAAGAGAAGTAGAAGTATCTACTGGTTTGCTGATATCTTTCTCTGCGACTTCTTTCCAGCGACCATTTTCACCTTTCTCCCAAAAACCATTATTGAAGAATACAGTTAACACGGCTGCATCTTTAGCATCAATGGTGCTATGGCTTGGCTTTTTGCTTACCACGACTTCGCTGGTGGCAAATTTTTCGTCATAACCATTGACCCACGCTAATTTTTCCTCTCCATAAGCATCATCTGCAACGCCCATGCCGTAAACTACGGATAATTCACCAAAATGAGGTGTTACCCAAACGCCATGTGCGGAACTGGCTTGCATAATTAATGCAGCGCTTGCTGCAAGAAGTAATTTTTTCATATTGGATCTCCCATAAAAATAACAATGCCAAACTGGCTTGTAAATGATAATGTTTTTGTAAATATTTTGCTATTGACATTTATCAAAACCGTTATTATTTACTACGTTTTTTGTTCCTGAATTTATAATCCAAGTGCAAAAAAAAGAAGCATTCATAATAGAGTATAATTTTGTTCCCCAACAAAAAAGAACTCTAAAATGAACGCTTCTTACCGACATCCTACACTTTCAGAACAGGAAAGCATAATGATTCTGCTCGCTCAAGGCAAAAACAGTCCGAGATTGCCCGACAATTAGGGCGGAGCTGCAGCACCATTTCCCGTGAGCTAAAAAAGCATGCACTCAAAGCATAGTCAAAGAATTTAAAAAGAGTTACAGATTTACTTCTCTTTTTCATACCTCTCTATCGTCTATGACTCACCATCTTGTGTCCGTTTTTCAATTTTTCGACTATATATCGAGCGAATTCGGCGCACAGCAGCTATCAAAAGCATCGGAAAAAGTGCAAAGCGATACCCAAATTATAGTCTCTTAACTTCAAAATGAGATTATTCTAAGCGCTTCTCCTGACAAAATGTGTATCTCTAAGTCTCAATCCCATTCTCCTGAACAATCGTATAAGGTTGCTTGACGCTATCATTATTCATCGCCCTCTCCTTTTATACACTCACACTCTAATTCATCATAGTAAGAAAAGACGATATTCAAATTATGAATAACGACGTTAAGCAAAAGAGGCGCAGAGTTATGCGACATAGCGTCGAAAGGATGGTCAAGAGCGACACTGAGCGCGTCTAATAGCGCCAAGCTCCCCTCAATCAAGTCATCAATCTCAGTAGAGGTGAGAGCGTTAGGAACAGTATGGTTGAATAAAGATTCATCACGCCACCTCCTTGAGCATCGCTTGTACAAAGCGGGGATTGAGCTTGTGGGTGGTTAAGCGTGTGATGGGGGCGTTAGCAAAGACAACGCCATGGTTTTGCTTAGAGAATATAAAGGCGTGAATACGCGCAAGGATAATATATAGATTAGACATAGCAGTCTCCTTACTGAGTTGAGGATAACTGCCGCCATTGGTTCCAAACAAGAGGGCGACAGCATACACAGGATTGGAACTACCGCTCAGTAAGAAAACGGCGAACCCGAGGGTTCTCCTGCGCACACCGCCATAACAAGATAAAATCTGGGCGTAAAAAATGCGCTGTAAAAGCGTTGTGCGCTTTGTGAATTGCAGGAGGCTAATCCTGACCGCAGAGTTTGCTGCGGTAAGCGCATTATCTACAAAGAGGGTTGGGGAAATCAAGAAATTGACCAAGGTATTTTTTGTTAATACGATAATGCCCAAACCCCAACTCACAGACGAATTATTTCTATGAGGAAAGCAAATGAACGAGAATGTAAAAAATTCAAACATGCACTTAGAAGATGATGCTCCAGAGCTTGGCAATGATTTTTTCTTGCGTGCGGATTTATACGAGGGTGAAAAATTATTGCGTCGCGGAAGACCAAAGCAAGACGCTACAAAGACTATCACCACCATCCGATTAGATTCTGAGGTGGTTGAACAATTTAAAGCAGGAGGTAAGGGCTGGCAAACCCGTATTAATAATGCATTAAAGGAATGGTTAGAAATGCATGAATGATGTGCAAATCCATATCGTGCAGATGATGCGCTTGATTTTGGGCATGGAAACATGTATTTTTTTCCTTGGATTGAATGCTAAATCCCATGACTTGTTAAAACTGGATATTATGCGCCAAGTGCAAATTATTGCCGGCGTTTTGGTCTTGCTGGGCGTGATATTGAGCCGACTGTCGCGCCGGCATTCATGTATTTATCAGGAATGGTCGGTGCAGGGCTGCTTCTGCAGGTCTGTCCGGCTACTGTGGCATAGCGCGTTTATTGGCGCGTATGCCGTGGAATCGTTAATTCATATCTGGAGAATCCTTATGCCTTGTAATCTTGGAAAAATGGAACGTATTGCACGCGGCGTTTTAGGTTTGTTGCTGGTGGTTTTAGCGGCAACAGGTACGATTGGCTGGTGGGGCTATTTAGGGGCGATTTTTATCGCTACCGCAGCCATCAGCTTTTGCCCGATATGGCGCTTGCTAGGAATTTCTACCTGCAAGAAAATTGATTGAAAATGCAATAAAAAACGCCGCATTTTGCGGCGTTTTTTAGATGTTTTTATTTAGGAGAAACTAATATTTTTACCTGACTTTTTTCTTTCACTAAAGCTTCGAATCCTTCATCGACTAAATCAGCCAATTGGATTTTTTTAGTTACAAGGACATCTTTTGAGAAATACCCTTTTTCCATGAGTTTTAATACGGCAGGAAAAACTTCACGATAGGCAATGATACCTCTTACTGTTTTTTCTTTAATCACGATTTCATTAGGATGAATACTGGCTTCTTGTTCCCAAATACTGACAATGACTGCCATACCGTCATTTTTTACAGCTTCGATTGATTGCTGTAATACCGCCGGTACGCCTGTAACTTCAAATGAAACATCACAGCCACCATTAGTTTTGTCTTTAATAGTTTTGATTACGTCATCTTTTTGAGGATCAAGAACAATAGCGCCTAATTCTTTAGCTTTGGCTTGACGTTCCGCAGAGAGTTCGACAGCATAAATTTCTGAAGCGCCTGCTGCCCGCAAGGCTTCAATAACTAGCAAACCGATGGGTCCACAACCAAATACCGCAGCAGTTTCGCCGGCTTTAATTTTGCTTTGATGCACGGCATATAAGGCAACTGCTGCGGGTTCGGTTAATGCAGCTTGTTCAAAATCGATGCTTTCCGGTAATTGATGTACCAATTGCGCATCTACTACACAAAATTCGGCAAAACCGCCGTCAGCAGCAAGCCCTACAAAACCTAAATTAGGATCAAGATTATACTGCCCCACTAAACCGTTTTCCGCCAAAATGGGTTCTACGGTAATACGATCACCTACCTTGAGATGATGTACGTCCGAGCCAACTTCGACAATTTCACCAGAAAATTCATGCCCCATGATCAGTGGTGCTTGTTGTCCAGAATAAGGATGAGGTTTATCGACCGGAATAAAAATCGGACCGCCAAGATATTCATGTAAATCACTACCGCAAATGCCTGTATATTTAACGGCAATTTTAACTTGGTGTGCTTTCGGACTAGGAATATCGACTTCTTCAATCCGAATATCGCCTTTACCATACCAACATGCTGCTTTCATTGTCATGAGGTATCCTCCTTCTATATGATGTTGCCAATTACAACATTGGAATAATATTTTTTTCAAATAGCCGCGTCAAATAAAAACAATGTTGATTTCTTCATAAAATATTATTCTATAGTCAAAGAATCCAAAAAAAGTTACACTAAAACTTATGGCATACTCAAAAGATTACAGACAAATGACATTGAACAAGCTGGCATCAGGTCATATAGTCAAAGAATTGAAAAAGTATTACGGCGTTGGCTCGCCTTGCCGTAATACTTTTTCAATTCTTTGACTATAGTGATGTATTTCATTGTTGGGTAGAATAATTGCTGTTAACACAATTGCCTGAAAACAGCGTCATTATTATGGACAATGCCAGCTTTCACAAAAGACAGGATACCCAAGAGCTTATTGCAGATGCGGGACATCATATAGTCTCTTAACTTCAAAATGAGATTATTCTAAGCGCTTCTCCTGACAAAATGTGTATCTCTAAGTCTCATTTTGAAGTTAAGGTACTATATTTTATGGCTGCCGCCATACGGTCCCGGATCTGAACCCAATCGAGAAAATGTGGGCTTGGCTTAAACGTAAACGCAAGGATTGGCGCTTAGATTGCATCGATAAACTATTCTTTTACTTCCTGTGGATTTGTAACTCTTTTTGATTTCTTTGACTGTAGCAAGAGTTTTGCCGCCTCTCCGATGCGCTCCGGCGGCAAATACAATGCCGGCTCTATCAGCTCGATTTCATTGCAAATAAAGGCATTATCTTCTTGAATCAGTCCGTCGATACGCGCATAGGCAGGCTGAAATGGTAGGGCTTGCATCAGCCTATCCGCCGCTTTACGCCAATGCGGTAAAACACTTATCGGTAGAATTTCAACGCCATAGGCGCTGTTGGCACGCCATTCTTGAGGCGCCGGACGGCGGTGGACGGCATGGAAATATTCACCTTGCAGATAAATAAGGCAGACTTCGCCGAAAGGGGCATGAATAAAGGCTTGCAACAATGCGCCTTGCAGATAGGCGCTGTTGAGATTAGTCATTTGGGCAGGACGTTGCACGCCTTTGCCGCTTTGTCCGATAAGGGGTTTGATAACGGGATTTTCCCAGCCTGCGGCGGCAATCTGCTTTTGCCAGTCGGCGCGATGCTGAGCTGATAGCACGATGCTGGGCGTAACGGGTAGCCCTTGGGCGTACAAGTCGGCAAGGTAGCTTTTGCGGATGTTCCATGTCTGTACGGCGCGCGGATTAATCAGCCGCACTTGCGCGGCTTCTAAGGCGGCAAGCCAATCCAAATAGGCTTGCGGCTGTTCGCTGTAATCCCAAGCGGCAAGCGGCAGCAAGGCGCCGCCGCCGATGCGCTCAGGGATAATTTCCTGCCAAGGAAGGAGCTCGGCTTGCAGGTACTGCGCCAAGGCTTGCAGCAGCGCATTGCCCTGCCGCCAAGCAAGGCAGGTGGCGATGTAGATGTTCGCCATTATGGTGCGGCGTTTTTGTCCGCCTCTGCCGACTGTTCCGCAGCTTGGCTGTCGATGCTGTCCAGATATTGCATCAAACGTCCTTTATTCGACATGGCGCGACGCTCCATGCGGCTTTTGGCGTATTCTTTACTTTCTTCTAAATTGACAGGCTCGCCGACGATGATGACGCCGTTCATGTTCATCATGCTGTGCGGCGGGCAGGTGTAGAGATAGATGCCTTCTTTGTCTAAGGTGACGGTGAATTCTTGGTCGAGCTCGCTTTTGAAATGCTCCGCACCTTCCGGCACGCTTTTGCTTTCCACGTTATGCCCTTTGTTGGTCGGCAGAAAGGTGACGCTGTCGCCGACGGCGATATGCAATACTGCCGGTTCAAAGACCATCGGCGCTTTATCCGCACCGATGTCCAGCATTTGGACTTGATGATTTGCCGCCCAAGCGCTGTGGGCTATCAGGCTGAATACGCTTGCTAAGAAGATTTTTTTCATGGCTTTTCCTTATTGTGAGGGGGAAAGAATGGCGCGACGCGGCAGAACGGCTGCGGTATTGCCGGCTTCGTCGGTAAAAATATGGGTTTCCACACGGTAAATGCGCTCGATGATATGGCGTTGGAAAATGTGGCTGGCGCTGCCTTGAGCTTGAATTTTGCCCTGAGCCAATAAAATCAGTTCGTCGGCAAATTGCGCCGCAAGGCTTAAATCATGCAGAATCATGATGGTGACTAAATTGCGCTCGCGTGTGTATTGCCGCACTTGCTCCAGCAATACGCATTGATGGTGCATGTCTAAGGCGCTGACGGGTTCGTCGAGCAAGAGCAGCTCCGGCTCGCGCAGCAGCACTTGGGCAAACATGACCATTTGCC
This sequence comes from Rappaport israeli, assembly GCF_001888055.1. GTDB lineage: Bacteria > Pseudomonadota > Gammaproteobacteria > Cardiobacteriales > Cardiobacteriaceae > Rappaport > Rappaport israeli. Next base: position 98,240 of record NZ_LXHZ01000016.1, on the reverse strand, counting down.
GCTGTCCGCCCGATAAGGACAGCACATCGCGCTGCGCCAAATGGGCAATGCCGAGTGTCTGCATCAGTTCGACCGCCGTTGCCAGCTGCTCATCGCTGATATGCAAAGTTAAAGAGTCGAGTTTGCCTAAGAGTACGACTTCCAATGCCGTTAATGAGGCGTCGATTTGCGTATCCTGCGGCATATAGCCGATTGTTTTGCGCCAATGGGCGAGGCGTTCATTGCGCAGATAGCGTTTTTTGAAGCTGATTTCGCCTTGAAAAGCGATGTCGCCGAAAATAGTTTTAATCAGCGAGGATTTGCCGACGCCGTTCGGGCCGAGCACGGCATAAACTTTACCGCTTTGCAGTTCTAAGGAAATGGCATCGGCAATACATAAATCGCCGCGCAAAATGCTGACTTGTTCAAGCTGAAGGCTCATAGGTTCTTCCTGCTTAAAATAATCCAAAAGAAGAAGGGCACGCCGATAAAGGAGGTAATGATGCCAATCGGGAACAGTGCACCGGGATTGATGATTTTAGAGAGCACCGAGGCGGCGGATAAAAATGCCGCGCCGCAGAGCATAGATGCCGGCAGGAAAAAGCGCTGATCTTCGCCGACCAACATTCTCGCCACATGCGGCGCCACCAAGCCGATAAAGCCGATTGTGCCGACAAAGCTGATGACGGTAGCGGTCATGACGGCAACAACTACCAAGACTTTCAGGCGCAGATGACGGATATTCACGCCCATGCTTGCCGCGCGGTCTTCGCCTAAGCGCAAGGCGGTCAATTGCCAAGTATTGGCAAGTAAAATCACGGTGCAAACGGCGGTAATTACGGCGCTGACTGTCAGCGTATCCCATTTGGCTTTTTCCAAGGTGCCGAAGAGCCAAAATAAAATCCGCTGCGAATCTTCGGGTGCGGCGCGGTATTGAATCAGTGAAGAGGCGGACTGAAATAAAAAGAGCAGAGCGATGCCGACCAAGACCAAGGTTGCCGAGCTAAAGCGGCGCATCGAGGCGAACAAAAACATAATTCCCGAAGCGATCATCGTCATCGAGAAAGCACCCAAGGGCATGGCAATCATCAGCGGCAGACCGAAGCTGCCGAAAACAATCACAATTGCCGCTCCGAAACCTGCCGCCGCCGCCAGACCCAAAGTATAAGGGCTTGCCATGGGATTATTGAGCAGAGTTTGGATTTCCGCACCGCCTGCGCTCAATGCCATACCCGCCACCACCGCCATAAAAGCCTTGGGCAGGCGCATATCATGCACGATATTCAAAGAAATCGGCTCCACACCCTCCATTTTGAATAAGGCGCGCAGCACTTCCATCGGGCTGAGCATGGCAGGACCTGTCGCCAAATCCAAGACTAAAAGAATAAAACAAACTATTGCAAAAGCCATAAGCGTCAACCACCGCTGCTTTTCACGGCGGCGGTGGTTGGCAATAGTCGTGCTAACAAAGAGATCGTTAGCCGACATACTTATTTCGCCTTCAGGTAGAAAGTACCTTCAGGAACAATAGGAAGATATTTTTTGTGATAATCCAAATAAGTCGCCAAGGGATCAATATCTGCAAAGGCTTCGGGATAGAGGGTTTTGGCAATAAACTGAATGGAAGCGGCATCGGCTAAGGTACGCGAGGCGCCTTGATAAATGCCGTAGAGGCGGTCGTTTTTAATCGCGGATAATTCGGACCAACCGCTGCGCGCCTTATAGCCCGCCAAGCGTTTCTGCGCTTCCGCTTCGTCAATGTGGATACCCATGACCATGGCTTCGGCATTTTTCTTCAGCTCGGTTTCGCGTGCCGTAATTACGACCACATCGGGATTCTCCGCAATCACTTGCTCGGGATTCATCGGACCGGCGTATTCCACATGCTCGGCAGCGATATTGTCGCCCATCGCCTGCACTGCCAAAGGTCCCCACATGGTATTGCCGAAGCTGTTACCCTGTTCTGCCGGTCCTTTATTGCCGAATTCGATATAGACTTTCGGCTTGGGCTGACCGGATTTCTCCACGCGCGTATGCACATCTTTCACAACGCCTTCATACCAATCGGCAATTTCCTTCGCGCGCGCTTCCTGACCGGTAATTTCGCCCAAAACGCGCGTGCTGTCCAAATGCAAATTTAATTGCTCTTTGTTGTAATCCAAAACTACCACGGGAATACCCGCTTTTTCCAAAGGCTCAAGATCAGGCTCCAAGACCTGCCATTGCCATTCGCCGAGAATGACCAAATCAGGTTTCAGCGACAAAACCTTCTCTACGGAAAAGGTTCCGACTTCCACTTCGCCCACATCCGCCAATTCATTGAGCTTGGGCAGGGCTTTGCTATAGACTTCCCAACTAGTCGGCGTCCAATCCGTCCATACCGCTTTGGAAAAACCGACCACATTATCTAAGGCTTTTTCGCCGCCGACGGCAAGATAATCGGTGTAATAAAAGCCGAGCATAATGCGCTTGGCAGGTATATCGACCTTCACTTCGCGCCCCAGTACGTCTTTGATGGTTTTCACTTCTGCATAAGCAGTGCCCAAAGAAGCGGCGATAGCTGCCGCGACCAGTAGTTTTTTCAGCATGGTTGCTTCCCTATGGTTAAAAAATTGGTTATTCAAAAATATGGCGATATTTATCTTTCTGTAATTCTTTATAAGCATTTTTGCAATTAGTATAAAACGAAAGGATAGATGTGGATATTGTAACAAATAAAAATACTAATGTGATGTGGATAATAAATTTTACAATATCTGTTATTTGATAATTGCTTAAAAGGAAGGCAATATATAAAAATAAAGAAAATATCATTATTAATCCTACAATTAATGCGGTAGTAGGATTGCCATTTTTCTTATACAAATATTTGCCTTCTTCCGAATTGTATTCAATATAACCAAACCCTATCAATGCACCGCCTTTAGCCCAAACAACATTGAATATCCCATCCATATCAGATTCTTTTTTATCTATTAAATCATCCAATTCATTTACAGATAGATTATTTAAAATAGGAATTTTCTTTTGAGCAAACTGTCTGGTGAGGATAGTGCTGTTATTTTCTATATGTTTAGGTCTTTCTATATTGAGATATTCTTCTATTTCCTCTAATTTATTTCTGTCGATCTTTTTGCTATCTAGCAAGGAATAGGGAAAAACCAATCTTATAAATTTGAGGAAAGTAAGAAAAAATATCCATGATTTTATTTCTCTTATTTATTGAAATTTAGAAAAAACGTGCCTTTCGGTGTAATCGGCAAATAATCGGCATGGAAATCCATATAGGTTTTCAGCGGATCGACATCGGCAAAGGCTTCGGGATACAGGGCTTTTGCCATAAATTGCGCGGCGGCCAAATCGCTTAAAGAACGCGAAGCGGTGTGATACAGACCGTAAACGCGTTGGTTTTTTACTGCCGGCAATTCCGTCCAACCTGCGCGCGTGACAAATCCTGATAAGCGTTTGCGCGCATCTTCTTCTGCAATATCAATGCCCATTGCCATGATTTCCGGCGCGGTTTCCACATTATTTTCCGTGCCGGTAATAATGATGACTTCAGGCTGCGCGCTGATGACCTGCTCGGGATTGAGTTGTCCCCAAGACTCGATATGCGGCGCGCTGATGTTGTCGCCGCCGACCGTCTCGGCAATCGCGCCCCACATGTTTTTGCCGAAAGTAAAGCTGTGTTCGCTCGGGCCTTTATTGCCGAATTCCACATAAATCTTAGGCTTGGCGACATTGACTTTCGCTATCCGCGCCTGAATATCGGCAATGCCGGCGGCATATTCCTCGCCGATTTTTTTGCTGCGCGCCTCTTCGCCGCTCAAAATACCGAAAATTTCCGCGCTTTTGCGGTGGTTTTCCACCGTTTGATCATTGAAATCGACCACCACCACCGGCACGCCCGCTTTTTCAAAATACGGCAATTCGCTTTCTAAGGCGCCCATCTGGATTTTCGGCACAATCAGCACATCGGGATTTAAAGCAAGGGCTTTTTCGGTCGAAAAATTATTATTGGTGGCATAGCGACATCGACGATATTGACCAAATCCGGCATTTTTTCCACATACAGCCCCCAGCTGCCGGGATTGAATTTTTCCCAGAATTCGCGCGAGATGCCGACCACATGTTTGAAATTCTCCGCCCCTGCAACGGCAATATAATCCGGATAATAGAACGTCAGAATCGCGCGTTTGACCGGCACATCGACCGAGACTTCGCGTCCCATGACGTCTTGAAAGGTTTTGACTTCCGCCATAGCGGCACAAGCAGCGATAGCCGCCGCCAAAGACAATAATTTACGCATAATATACCTTTGAAAATAAAAAGCGCGCATATCTTCCTTCTTGGATAAGATAAAGTCAATACGAAAACTTCTCATTTCAATATTTTCATTGCTTAGCATCTTGCTCTAAGAATCTGTATTTATAAATAAATCAAACACATTTAAACCTTAATACTTTTCATGACAAGCCGATATTGGCAAATATATCGGGATAATGATGGAAAAAATCACAGATAAAGCGGCGCACGGCTTATCAGCGGTGTTAAGGCTTGAAATGCCTAAGGCGAATCTTGATAATGCCTTCTGGCAAGACTTGCGCTGCAAGGCGGCTGATTTGCGTTCTATTCGACAAAAAAGAGAAATTGTTATGCAAAACGACCTATTTCTGCGTGTGCTGCGCGGTGAAAAAGTAGAAAGAACTCCTGTGTGGATGATGCGTCAAGCAGGACGTTATTTGCCTGAATACCGCGCCACGCGCGAACAGGCGGGCAGTTTTATGGATTTATGCCGCCATACCGAGCTTGCCTGCAAAGCCGCCTTGATACGCCGTGATCGCATGGTCTTCGATAATCAGCAAAGGCTCGGAGACACCCTCTTTCAAAATCCATAAATCATTGCCTTTGATAATAAATTCCGGATTATTAATCAGGCTGCCGTTCTCTGCCAACAGTTGATACTGCATATCGCCCAAGGCTTTCAAATGCACGGTTTGACCGCTGCTTAAATTAATCGATGAACTAAGCCCTTCGCCGCGATAAACATGAAATACGTAGGCAGCCATATTGTCTCCTGAATGATTCAAAAATAAGATTAGAAAATGACCGTAATTTTATCTTTTTTATCATTTAGCGACAATCCGTCCGCCATAATTTTAGCGCCTAAGCTACTAAAATTAAGAATTAATCAGCCTCTCATTTCTCCCCATACACCGCCCAAGCCTTGAGTACCGCCTGCGCCCAATTGCTGTGCGTGCTAACTTCCTGCATAGTGGCATCGGCATTAAATACCGCCCTTTGGCTAGAGAGAATCTGCTCGGCGAGGTATTTATCGCCGGCAGAGACGCGGTAATGCCGCTCAATCAGGGGAATTTGTTCGGGGTGAATGGCGGTTTTGCCGATTAAGCCGTAGCGCAAATCTTCCTGTACTTCCTGCGCCAGCAATGCCTGTTCTTCCAAAAATTCAAATACGGGCGCAGTCAAATAAAAGCCGTAGGGCTTGAAGATACCGACCAAACGCGCAATCAATGCGCCCAATGCGCCTTGATAAATCGTGGCGTTGCGCGAGCGGCGCATGTGCAGCAGGCTCAATAAATCATTGCCGCCGATGCGCAGACATAAAATCCTTGCGAACCATTCGGGATGCAATAATTGGCGGCGCAAATCCAGCATCGCGCTTTCAAGGAAGGTATCGCCGGTTTCCAAAGTCGGCATCAGGGCAAAATCATAAGACAGCAGCGGCGCATACTCATGCAGATTATGCGGACTTATTTTCGGCAGAACAAAGCCGCTGATTTTCTCAATACCGCGCAATTGCAAGATTTCCTGCATCACTTGCGGATTGCGCAGGCGGATAAAATGCAGCCGTCGGTCTTGCGCCGGCAAGGTATCTAATAATAATTGCAATTGCGCAAAAGCTTGCGGCAAATCATTGGGATGCAGGGCATCTTCGGTGCAATAAATCAAGCTGCGCACAAAGCCGAGCTTGTCGCCGCGCGCAATCGCCGGCAATTGCTCGTGAATGGCAGGCACATATAAAGAAGCGCCTAGTTGATAAGGATTAATCATGATTTCTTTTCTGAATAAGGGCGGTGGCTAAATAAGGCAGTCGGGGGCGAATCTCAATCGCCACCTGCTTTTCCGCCGCCAATTGCCGCAAATGTTGCACGGCGGGCAAATCGGCATCGCGCAGCAGCAGCCTTTGCGGCTGACGACGCAATAAGACGCGTGTGGCTTCGCCGATGCCGGGCTTGATTAAATTCACATTACCGATGGCAAATTCCGCCTGCATGGCGGCAATGAAATCGCGGTTCTGCTGCGCCCTTTCCGCGGTCGGCAAAGGCTGTGCCGGCGGCAAATCGCCCTGCGGCACGTGATTGAGCAAATCCCGAATAAAGCGCTGCGACACATCATGCGCCGCCCATTCTTTAAAAAACACGCAGCCGTGAAAATCCGTCGCGCCAATCTGTTCATTCAAAATCGAACGACTGACCAAACCGCTCACGCAGGCATTTAAAATCGCCGAAGGAATCAAATAATCCTCGCTGCCGGCGGCAAAAGGCGTTACGCCCGCCAAATCGCTCAAAACAAACAAATCGCTGCTCAAATTCACGCCTTCGCGCCGATTAACATCCGCCACCGCCTTGCACAATTCGCGATGAATCACGCCCTTGCCCGTCCAGCCGTCGATAAACACAATCTGCTCGGACGCAAAACCCTGCTGCAAAATATAGCGCAGCGCATTGGCATCAATCCCGCGATCGCGAATAATCGAGACGGAAAAATGCGGCACCTGCCAGCCGTAATGCCGGCTTAATATCGCCTGCAAAGCCACGCCCACCGGCGTCCCCGCCCGTGCCAAAGAAACCAAAACCGGCGCCTGCCGCTCTCGGGCAATCAAAGCCGCCAATTGTCGGCAATCCTGCGCCATCTGCGGCAAATGCTGCACGCAGGCGCGTTCGAACAAAGCCCAATACGCCGGCGAAGGCAAAGCCTCGGGCGAAAGCATCTCGCTATAATGCTTCGCCCCCGTTTGAATCAAACGCTCTTTTTCTTTCACGTCCTCCATCAATTGCATCTCGATCGGCTTGAGCAAAAATTGCACCTGATGCGGCAAATAACTGCCATGAAAGGCTTTCATCATTCATTCTCCTTAATGTTTGCGGCATTTGCGATTATCTGCCAAGCCCAATGCCAATCAATCCGCTCTTGTTCAAGACGCAGATGCTGGGCATAACGATTGTTTTTTAAGGTCTCATACAATGACTGCTCAGTCGGCATCAGCCCTTCAAATCCATCCGCGCTATGAGGTTTGTCTTCCCTACCCCATAAACTTTGATGCGCCAGCATAGTCGCTTCGTCCATTAAAATCGATTGCAAATGCGGCACATAAGTGCGTGCGCGGTGCAAAATCGCAAAACCGTGCGTATCGATATCGCCCCAATAATACACATACGCCTGTTTGAGCCAGACGATTTCCGCCAAGACATCTACCGCATAGCCCAAACCCATCATCACGACCGTCTGCCGCATATCCGTAAATGCCAAACCGGTTTGCACATTCTCCACGATAAAGACCCGCCGCGGCGCAATCGCCAATGCGGCAATTTCTGCCACCGGTGCCGAAATATCGCTTAAACCGCCGCACAGCCTGCGTAAATTCGCATCTAAAATACGCATACGCAAACGTGTCGGCGGGGCGAGCAAGCCCGTACAGGCATAGAAATCTTTTTCGTTCAAACCGCCGCGGATAGCCGACAAACAATCTACAATCAATCCCTTGCGACTTTCTAACCATTTGCTGTCCATGCCTGCAATCGGCAATTGGCGCGGATAAAGCGAAGCAGCCTCATGCTCAATCAGCCAAAGCAGCAAATGCTGCAAACGTAAAAAATCCTCATCACTATAGGAACTGAGCTTTTCAATATGTTTCGCTGCCACGCCGGCCAGCTGCCGCCATTGATTCACCAAGGATTGATAGCGCTTTCTCATGCTTTGCCAAGCCTCTGCCCGACCTATGGCGGCGGCAAGCGCTTCCGCTTGTGTGAATAGCAATTTTTCGGGCAATCTTTGCACGGACAAATGTTTCCATTGTTTTTGACTGTACCGCAACTCACCGCCGCCCTGCCATTTCTGCCAAGCTTGCAGCCAAGCGAGAAAACGCTGCATATCCTGCTGAGCCTTCTGCTCGCTCGGCAAGCCCAGCGATACGGAACATTCGCCAAATCCCTGTTGCAGCCATTGTCGATAATTCGCATCAAAGCGGCGGCGCAATATGTTCAGCACATCGTCTGGAAATTTCATTGCGCCGCATCCGCCGGCACATTCAGCCGCTGATGCGATTCGTCATAATCAATCAGCAAGACGGAAGAATATTTGCGTTCGGAAATATCGACAAAGCAAGCCCCACCGATAAAGGGTTCCAACGTCATCACCGATTTCAAAGGCGTTGCCACAATCATCTGAAAGCCAAAATTAATGAAAATATTCATTGCCAAGGCGGTAAATTCATTATCCGCCTTATCAAAAGCCTCATCGAGCACCACAGGAGCATACATCGGCAAACCGTGATCATGCCCGCCTAATTGATAACGCAAAGCTGCCGCCAAACAGGTAGCCGCCAATTTTTGCCGCTGACCGCCCGATTTTGCCGCACCGCTGCGATGCGTTTCCAACACCTTTCCTGCCTCATCATACTCAAGCCCGATAAATTCCACATGCAGGCGCACATCCAACATCAACTCGCGCCAACGCTTCGCCTCTGCTTCCGTGCCGGATAAGCGCTGCACGATTTTCTGCAAAATTAAAAACCGCGCCTCCGCCTCTTCGCGCGATTCCTGCACAAAAGCATGGCTTAATGCCTGCTGAATATCTTTTCTAAATTCCTTCACTTCGGGCAAATAGCGGTCTTTTACCTCAATTTTCAAAAAACTTTTTTCTCCGCCCTGCTGATTAAAAGGCACCTGCCCCAGACTCTCATTCACCAGCTCCATACGATGCAGAATATCCTTGCGCGCCTGCATTAAATAGCTGGACAAGGCGGCAAGATTCTGCTGACTCTGACTTTGCAGCAAATCAAAAAACCGCTGCTCATATTCCGGCAGACCGTCACTTTCCAAACGATTTAATTTATTGAAATAATCGCCGGCGCTTGCCAAGCTCGCATCCACATCGCCGGCTTCCGCCTGCCAACGCCGCTTAAATTCCGCAAAACATTCTTCAATAAAACGTTCATGACTATGAATCTGCTTAGTCTGCCCTTTGATGTCCTCGCTTAATTGCCGCTCAACCGCCAAAGTTACCTCAGACAAATTCTCTTGCGTCAACTCTTCGGCAATCGATTGAAACCGCTCGGCAAGCGCCTCTTTTTCACGCGGGAGCAATGTAGCCAGTGCCTGAGTCTGTAAATGCTCTAATTGCTTTTGATATTTAGCCAAATCCTGTTCAATCTGCAAATAAGCCAACCGCGCTTGCTCCCAAACCTCTTTGACCTTCTGATAGCGGCTGTGCTGCTGCTCAATTTCCACTTCTAACGTCTGCAAATGCTGTGCATCTTGCCGCAGACGATCAATCTGCCGATTTAAGGCATCAATATGTTTTACCGCACTCGATACATCGACATCCTGCCAATTTAGCAGCATCAGACGATGACAATAACCCATGCGCTCTTCCTGCTGCTTTTTCTTTTTCTGCAGACCATCAATCGTTTGCTCAAGCGCTTCGATTTCCGCCTCAAGCTGATGCAATTGCTGCTGGTACAAAGCCAATTTCTCGCGATTATCAAAACCCAAGACCCATTGACGGCGCTCATTTAGCGCATGACGGTCATCTTTTTCATGACGCATCTGATTATGTTTAATCTGCCTTCTTGGGTAAGCGCACGTTCGGCTTGGCGCAATGCCGCCAAATTCTCAACGCAGACATAATCGAAACGCTGCCGCAACTGCTGCTCCAGCCAATAACGATGCGGATGCTCTTTAATCTGCAATTTATGCAATACCGAATCCGTCGAGCGCAAAGAAGAAGGGCTTTTATCGACTCCGCTTAAGCGATAAAACACCAATCGCTGCCCTAATTGCCGCTCATTCACATATTTATTGACACCGGCATACTGCGCTTCATCTACCAACAAAGACAAAGCAAAACCGCGCAGCAAACGCTCGATTGCCCCACGCCAAGCAGCTTCTTGCGCTTTCACCTCCAAAAGCTCGCCGACAAAAGGAAACTGACTTTCATGCACATTCAAAGCCTCGGCCATCTCTCGGCGCAAAGTCAGCAGAGTTCTTGGAATATTGGAAGGCTGGCGCAGCATCTCCAGAATATCCGCCTGCAAAGAATCCCGCTCTTGCAAGGCTTGATTCAGCGCCTGCTTAAGCGCGATATAGCGCTCGTTTTCCGAATCATAATGAGCATTCCAGTCTTCTTTTTCTTGCTGTGCCGATACACTGAGCTGGGCAAATTCCTCTACTGTATTAGGAAAATGCCAATCCAAAGCCAGACAAATCTTCTGCAATTCCGCCGATTGCTGCACCCGTTTATCCCGTTTGTCTTCCCAATCCCTGCACGCCTGCTCCAAATGCCTGAGCTCGCTGCCGCCTGCCGCCAAATGCTGCAATCTGAGATTTTCCAGCAATACTTCCTGATGATTTTTCTCCTGCTCCGCCTGCTGCTGCACATGCTGCTGATGATGCTGCCGCTTCATCAAACGCTCAATCGCTTCGCCCAACAATTGCCGACGACAATGATTGCTATAAATATCAATTCCTTGCTTTAATTGCTCATGATAGCTGCGCAAAGATTGCAGATGAACATATTCCTGATGCGCCTGAGCTGCGGGACGCAATACCGCAATCTGCTCACGCGCATCCACCACCGCCCGATACGCCGCATTCAACTCGGCGAATTCATTGACCAAACGCTGCGCCACCGCAAATGTTTGCGGTTTATCCAGCATAAAATCGCGCAAAAACACATTTAAATCGCCTAAATTCTTCGCTGACTGCGTTTTATGCAGCAAGCGCAAAGCCATCTCGCTCTCTATGCCCAATAAATGGCGAAACCTTTCTGCGTAAGCGCTGAACTCTTCGCGGATAAAAGCCTGCGAAAAAGTTTGCTTAAGTTTGCGAAGATCAAAATTGCTCTCTGCAAAACTCTGCAAAGCCCGCAAATCAAAATCGCCCTCGCTAATCAAATACACGCGCCGCACATCGGTATTGCTATTGCTATTGCCGCGCAGCCAAAAATCTGCACCAAGACCACCACGCGTCCCGAAGGATTTTCATAACGCAAAGCCAAAGCGCTCCAAGTCGTTCCTGTGCGCAAATAACGCGTGGCAATTTCCCCCGAATCATCGTCTTTTTGCTCCGACCATGCCCCGCGCACATAGCTCAACACATTCCGATCATGACCGCTGCGCGCCATTTCGCGCGCGGCAGCATTAAAATCCAGCCAACGCGGCGGCACAAGCAAAGCCGAAATGGCATCTAATAAAGTGGATTTTCCGGCCCCGGAACGCCCGACAAATAAAAAACCTTTCTCGCTTATCGGAATATGATGCAGGCCATGAAAAGTGCCCCAATGATAGACCTGCAAAGCGCGCATTCTAAATTGCTCGGTCTCAAACAAAGACAAATTATAATCCGCACTACTCATCCGCATTCTCCTGCGCCTCAAACACCGGCGCTTGATGTGCGGCAATGTGCCGATATTGCCGCGTCAACTCTTGAACCTCTTCCGCCGAAAAGAGCAATTTCAACACCGGCGAAATTTCAAAACGCCCTTCGCTATTGCGAATTTTTTGCAAAATATTCGGTTTTTTCATTTTCTCTATCGCTGCCTGTATGCGTCTGAGAAACAAAGCCCGATCCGTATTGCCGCTGCGCTCAAAAGCCATGAAATATTCCACAATCTCATTTTCGGATACCACCGCCCGCCGCCCCTGCGCCTGCGCTTGAATCAATTGCTGACGCAAAAACAAAAGCAAGACGGAAGCCTCGAAATTCAAAGGCAGACTTTTCAACATTCGCGGCGCCTCCAACTCTTGCGTATCCGCCTGACGTACAAAAGCAATTTGTGATGACGTATCAATAATCAACTCTAAAAATAAAGCCGATAAATAACGGCGGATATTCTCTTCATCTTGCAGCAATGCCTGCCATAATCTGCCATGATAACGCGCATCCAATGCCGGCCCCTGCAACAACTGAATTAAAGCGCGGCGGCTTTCCAAACACAAATCTCCCGTATCGCCGACATATAGCGGCTCAATTGCCTGCTCTTCAGAATCCATGCTTATCTCTCACAAAAAACAATTTATCAATCCTTGCCCTGCGCAACAGACCATCTTGCCCCTGCCATTGCACCATTTCCGTCTCCTGCGTCTTAATTCCGTCACGACTGGCCAAAGACAATAAGCCGAGCACACTACCCAAACCTTGAGTTGCCGGAAAATCCTCCAAAACCTGCGCAACCGATGCCTGCGAATGCTTGAGCAACACCTGACGCACATTCTCCTGCAAACGGCGATAATCAATCTCAGATTGCGCCAGCAAATTGCCGACTGCCGCCAAATCCACCGTCGCCGCTTCCGCCTCCTGCATCGCCGCAGGATCAGCCTGCTGACTGGGATCATATAAGCGCCATTGGGAAAGAGAATGCACCGCACTGCTGCTTAAATGCAAGTGATAATTCAACTGCTGCATAGCGCGCGCCTTATCTTTTACCGCCAAAGCCGCCAACTGCGCCTCACGCAAAAGCGTATTCAAGCGGCGAAACTCCAAATATTCACGACTTTGCACAAAATGACGCAAACTACCGGCAAAATTACTCAACACATCATGCACCACGCCGCCCTGTTCTAATAAGACCTTCGTCAAATTCAATAAAAACTGTCGCTCACGGCTCGTTAACTCGCCTACGAAATGGCGCGACATAATCTCCTCAAGCGCCGATTCCAAAGTACTGGACTGCTCCTGATCAATCAGCAAACGCCAAAACGCTGCGAAAGTCTTGCCCGCTTCGCTCTCGCTAATCACATCCATGCCCGCAAACAAAGCCTCTAAGACTTCGCCGCGATTCGCCTCTTCTAAAATCTTTTCACGCAAATCGCGATTGAGCTGCTCAAACTCATCGCGCACACGGCGAAAATCACCTAAGGAAGGTGCGAATAAGCGGGGAAATTCTTCTCGGCTGACTCAGTCATTTCATTTCTTCATGTTTGAGCCGATTTTTTTCCCGCAAACACATCGAATCAGCCTATTTAGGCTATTTTTTCCACCATTTCTGGCGTTATTTCCGGTTTTTACTGAGATCTCTCCCACTGACGTATCATTTGGTCCACCCGAAACAGGTTGGCCAGCGTGAATAACATCGCCAGTTGGTTATCGTTTTTCAGCAGCCCCTTGTATCTGGCTTTCACGAAGCCGAACTGCCGCTTGATGATGCGAAACGGGTGCTCCACCCTGGCACGGATGCTGGCTTTCATGTATTCGATGTTGATGGCCGTTTTGTTCTTGCGCGGATGCTGCTTCAAGGTTTTTACCTTGCCGGGACGCTCGGCGATCAGCCAGTCCACATCCACCTCGGCCAGCTCCTCGCGCTGTGGTGCTCCTTGGTAGCCGGCATCGGCTGAGACAAATTGCTCCTCTCCATGAAGCAGATTACCCAGCTGATTGAGGTCATGCTCGTTGGCCGCGGTGGTGACCAGGCTGTGGGTCAGGCCACTCTTGGCATCGACACCAATGTGGGCCTTCATGCCAAAGTGCCACTGATTGCCTTTCTTGGTCTGATGCATCTCCGGATCGCGTTGCTGCTCTTTGTTCTTGGTAGAGCTGGGTGCCTCAATGATGGTGGCATCCACCAAAGTGCCTTGGGTCATCATGACGCCTGCTTCGGCCAGCCAGCGATTGATGGTCTTGAACAATTGACGGGCCAGTTGATGCTGCTCGAGCAGGTGGCGGAAATTCATGATGGTGGTGCGATCCGGCAGGGCGCTATCCAGGGATAATCGGGCAAACAGGCGCATGGAGGCGATTTCGTACAGGGCATCTTCCATGGCACCGTCGCTCAGGTTGTACCAATGCTGCATGCAGTGAATACGCAGCATGGTCTCCAGCGGATAGGGCCGTCGACCATTGCCCGCCTTGGGATAAAACGGCTCGATGACAGCGGTCATATTCTGCCATGGCAGAATCTGCTCCATGCGGGAGAGGAAAATCTCTTTTCGGGTCTGACGGCGCTTAGTGCTGAATTCACTATCGGCGAAGGTGAGTTGATGGCTCATGATGTCCCTCTGGGATGCGCTCCGGATGAATATGATGATCTCATATCAGGAACTTGTTCGCACCTTCCCTAAGTTTTGCAGAATCAAGTAACTATTGGCTGTTGTACATAGCCAGGGCTGCTTTGAGAACAGTTGTTTTGCGTCGGCCTGTCTGTTCGCTTCGGCTTCCAATTATTCGTTCTCTTTGAGCCAGTTATCTACAAGCTGGTTCACCACGTCAGTGATTGATGTACCTTTCCTGGCGCATGCAGCCTTAAACCGAGTGTGCTTTTCTTCATCAAAATTAACGTTAACACGTTTGATTTTTCCAGATGATACTGGTGCTGTTACTACTCGTTCCAGATCTCTGTTTTCACCAAAGGTCATTTTTTTTACTGACGTATGCGCTTTTTCAAGTGACATTCAGGCTACTCCGGTTTTTATACTTATTTGATTATATGAGTAAATGTGTAATTACTCAAACATTCTAACTATCTCTTTTGTAAGGATTTCTATTTCACCTTTTGCAGCACCATCACTGGATTCAAACACGCTGTCGCCATCAAGAATTGATTTCACGTAAACCTGACGTTGTGTAATAGCTGTACGAAATGCTTTAACACCGGTGTCTTTGATACTTTCTTTAAGCACATTCAACATGGTTGCCATTTCTATCTTACGGGTGATCAGAAAGCGGGCTTCAACTTTGCGGCTGTAAGCCTGTGCTTCCAGAACAGTAACGACGCTTCCTGCTGCGGAGAAATCCAGAGGGCTGGGGGTGACAGGGATAATTACCAGATCGCTTACCATGACGGCTGCGGAGGTGATTACTGAGAGTGAACCTGCCCCGTCCACAATAGCAAAGTCATAGTCCGCCAGATCTTTTCGGATTCCATAGACGTCTTTTTCAGATGCTGCTGTAAATACGTCAAATGCTGCCTTGCCCGCTTTGCTCCAGTTCGTCAGGCTCATTTGTGGATCTGTATCTACCACAGCAATGTTGTATCCGCTCCTGCTCAATGCAGTGGTTATGTTGATTACGGCAGTTGTTTTACCTGAACCCCCTTTCGGATTCAGAAATGAGATCACCTTCATACTCAAATCCTCAATTGTGTGTCTACTCAATTACTCCTGTGAGTTTTTGAGTTCATCATACTCTTTGTATGAGTAAAGGTTAATATAAGTTTATGTGTATATGAGTTAAGGAGTATCTACTCATTTGAGTTGTCTTGTGTATATGAGTGTTTGAGTTTATGAGTGTGTAGTGACAAGGTCACATCTACTCATTATTTGTTTTTTGGTTCTTTTAGAGTATGCCTTTAAAATACCATGCGAAACAGGTACTATATGGTTATGCTTTAATAACCTAAATTGAACTGGTTCGACATTGTGACTCATACCGTACCGCAAAGCTTTGTCCGGGCTTATTTACGCGCCTCAACATCTGAACAAGACGCTTCTCGCGCACTCGCTGCGATCGATAGCTTTGCTGATGAGCGTGGCCTTAACATCTGCAATTACTACATCGAGAATGAATCTGGTTCGCGGCTCGACCGACCGGAATTATTCAGACTGCTGAACGACTGCCGACAGAACGATATTCTCCTCATTGAAGATGTTGATCGGCTTTCACGCTTAACTGGTGAAGACTGGAACAGCCTGAAGAAGTTGATTCGCCAGAAGGATATTCGAGTGATGGCCATCAACGTACCGACAACCTGGATTGCTTCAGCGAGCCATGATTTTGATAGTCGCATGTTTGCTGCAATCAACGATATGTTGCTTGATATGCTGGCTGCTGTGGCTCGTCGTGATTATGAACAACGCCGGGAACGTCAAAGGCAGGGGATTAATAAAGCTCAAAAGGAGGGAAAATATAAGGGGCGTCAGGTCAATCAGGCTCGATACGATGCAATTAATCGGTTGCTCGATAGCGGTAGTTCTTGGAGCCAGGTTCAGAAAATTATGGCCTGTAGTCGAGGGACAATTAGTAGTGCTGTAAAATCGAGGGAAGATAAACGTGCTTTGAGTAAGTAGTTACAACACACAAGAAAATGTCTACCCGTCCTAGCTGGTTGGCTTGTGAGATGTTCCAGATCTATATAAATATCACCCGAAATTTCATCATCTGGATTTTCGAAGAGTCGTACCTAACTCGTAAGGCCTCCTATTATATCGCCACTGAGCGTGGCGAGGTTATCGGGAAGTTATGTTCAACCTTGCTTGTTAACCGCCACTAATTCTAAAGCACCATAATGAGCTTGCCTATGGCAATTAGGACACAATGCTATAGCATTTTCCACGGAATCTTCCCCGCCTTTAGAAAGCCACTCAATGTGGTGAACTTCGAGAAATGGTGTACCATCTTCTTTCAAGAAAGGCGCATCACGCTTACAGCTTTGGCACTTACCCTTAGCCCTTAAAAGAACTTCGGCAACTACATACGGGCTTCGCTTATAAACTCGTGTTGTTACTTCGGTTAGCACTGGAGTTTTACTTTCCGTTGCTAAAATCTGTTTCCGTGTAGATGAGGGTAATTTAGCAGCAGCCTCTACTACTTCTTCAAACTCCGACTTCACTTGACGGTAACACCATTTTCCTTGCTGATCCTGATATAACTCCCATATGCCATGAATAGAGGGTTGATAGATTTCAAAAATGTTTCCGCGCTTGAATAATCGATCATATTGATGATGGCGATGAGTCACATCACCTGTGCGTCTGGCTGTTTTGTTGAAACTCCAATAGCTCCGATTGCAATTAACCGTGTTAACTATTAGGTTAAGGCGGGTATCATCTTTATAGTGTGGGAATATTCCTCTAAGGTAATCATCCACTTGCTTAGCAGTTGCCGCCCCTCTGAACTGTTCCTCAACCACTCGCACAGTAGTGATTCTTATCGGTTGGTCGCCATACTTGTATGTTCGATTTGATTTTGAAAACATCAAGAGACCTCTGGCAATCTAAGATTTATCTCAGATTAACTTTCGAGTATAACTTGTGCAACCCTCTGATTTAGACAATTGCAGCCATAAAGCCCCGTTGGTGATACAGCAACAAGCGGAGCGTAGTGACGTCATCAGATTGTCAGAGGGATCACACCTTATCAGGATAACCGTGTACCTTTCGGAGCGTGACTGAAACGCTGATAGAACTTGCATGTGGTTTGCAAGAACCAATCACCATTAACCTGTTTACGCAGCCACAGGGCCGCACATCGGGATTAAATGCGGCTTTCAGACGGTGTACCTAAGCATCCTTGGAAGGCTTTGTGCACAAAGCTGCTATGCCCAAGGCTAACTAAAACCCAGTTACCAGAAAGTGCCTCTATCCAAAAAGCCAAAAAATATGCACAAGAGGCCGAGTTTTGGCAGCATGTTGGTAGCAAAATGCACTTTGTTATGGTTTCGGGTGACTCAATGAAAACGTTGGTTACGGTTTTTGCAGTAAAGTGAGTGAGCTAATGTAGTATTCGAAATTTCTGAATATTTCTTATGTGCCAAAAGCAGACCTTGCCAAAGCATGACCTGCTCCCCGTTGATTAGTACACCCCGATGTTAGTAATGTCTTCATAAGCCACATGAGGACATCCCCATGAAGAAGCGTTTTTCCGACGAACAGATCATCAGTATTCTCCGCGAAGCCGAAGCTGGGGTACCCGCCCGTGAACTCTGCCGCAAGCATGCCATTTCCGATGCCACGTTTTACACCTGGCGTAAGAAGTATGGCGGTATGGAGGTGCCTGAAGTCAAGCGCCTGAAGTCGCTTGAGGAAGAGAACGCCAGACTCAAGAAGCTGCTTGCCGAAGCCATGCTGGATAAAGAGGCGCTTCAGGTGGCTCTTGGGCGAAAGTACTGACGACAGACCAGAAGCGGGAAGCCGTGATGCTGATGTGTGATGCGACCGGTCTGTCGCAACGTCGTGCCTGCAGGCTTACAGGTTTATCCCTGTCGACCTGCCGCTATGAGGCTCACCGTCCGGCTGCTGATGCGCATTTATCAGGGCGCATCACTGAGCTGGCACTGGAGCGCAGGCGTTTTGGCTACCGTCGTATTTGGCAGTTGCTGCGCCGTGAAGGGCTTCATGTTAATCATAAGCGCGTGTACCGGCTTTATCACCTCAGTGGCCTGGGCGTAAAACGCAGAAGACGTCGTAAAGGCTGGCAACAGAACGTCTGCCGCTGTTCCGTCCGGCGGCGCCCAATCTGACCTGGTCGATGGATTTCGTCATGGACGCACTTTCCACCGGTCGCAGGATCAAGTGTCTTACCTGCGTCGATGATTTCACAAAGGAATACCTGACGGTCACTGTTGCCTTTGGGATTTCAGGCGTTCAGGTCACGCGTATTCTGGACAGCATTGCACTGTTTCGAGGCTATCCGGCGACGATAAGAACTGACCAGGGGCCGGAGTTCACTTGCCGTGCACTGGATCAATGGGCCTTTGAGCATGGTGTTGAATTGCGCTTAATCCAGCCGGGCAAGCCAACGCAGAACGGATTTATTGAGAGCTTTAACGGACGATTTCGCGATGAATGTTTGAATGAGCACTGGTTCAGCGATATCGTTCATGCTAGGAAAATTATTAATGACTGGCGGCAGGATTATAACGAATGCCGCCCGCACTCCACGCTGAATTATCAGACACCGTCTGAATTTGCAGCGGGCTGGAGAAAGGGTCATTCTGAGAATGAAGATTCCGACGTTACTAACTGAGTGTTGTATCTAATCGTGGGGGCAGGTCAAGCACGTTGTGCACGTTGCAAGACTTGACCCCAGACTTTCTTAGCGAAGTGTCCACTTTTGCTGGTACGGATCACTCGAAAGTGTTAGCAATAGAGTAGACGCGATATGAAGTTGTGTAGTGGTAAGTGGCACTGTCAACATTGGTGCTCATATCACGGATTCGCGAAACGCGATTATAGAAACTGTTGCCATATTAGACTTATGGGTAATGACTCCAACTTACTGATAGTGTTTTATGTTCAGATAATGCCCGATGACTTTGTCATGCAGCTCCACCGATTTTGAGAACGACAGTGACTTCCTGCCCAGCCTTGCCAGATGTTGCCTCAGATTCAGGTTATGCCGCTCAATGCGCTGCGTATATCGCTTGCTGATTACGTGCAGCTCTCCCTTCAGGCGTGATTCATAAAGCGGCCAGCCATCCGTCATCCATACCACGACCTCAAAGGCCGACAGCAGGCCCAGAAGACGCTCCAGCGTGGCCAGAGTGCGTTCACCGAATACGTGCGCCACAACCGTCCTCCGTATCCTGTCATACGCGTAAAACAGCCAGCGCTGACGTGATTTAGCACCGACGTAGCCCCACTGTTCGTCCATTTCAGCGCAGACGATGACATCACTGCCCGGTTGTATGCGCGAGGTTACCGACTGCGGCCTGAGTTTTTTAAGTGACGTAAAACCGTGTTGAGGCCAACGCCCATAATGCGTGCACTGGCGCGACATCCGACGCCATTCATGGCCATATCAATGATTTTCTGATGCGTACCGGGTTGAGAAGCGGTGTAAGTGAACTGTAGCTGCCATGTTTTACGGCAGTGAGAGCAGAGATAGCGCTGATGTCCGGCAGTACTTTTACCGTTACGCACCACGCCTTCAGTAGCTGAACAGGAGGGACAGCTGATAGAAACAGAAGCCACTGGAGCACCTCAAAAACACCATCATACACTAAATCAGTAAGTTGGCACCATTACCGGCACTTGCGCTATGTCGAATTCCTCCCGACGAGCGCAACTGGAAAAAAATCAAGAGTACTTTCAAAGCGACAGGAATTGCCTTTCCTTGCTTATCTGTTACAACGAGCGTCAAGCATGATGACGCTCGAAGGCTGATCCGAATGTTTGCAGACCACAAAATCAATGCGTAAGCGCACCTTGATGCACAATGCCTTTTTTCAGTAAAATCTTAAATACTCCCGCATCAGAAACATGCATTACCATGCTTCACTAAAAGCCTGAGAAATTTGACTCCCCATCATGTATGAGTGACGCCAAAAGCAACCTAATTCACGCTCTGCCGATAAAGCGGGAGGAAGCTCCATCACTGCTAAATGATCCGGTAAATGTACATCTCTTACCCAGCCATACGGCAATAATGCATGACCATAACCTGCGGCAACTAAAGCCATTCGATGCTCAACACCAAGGCCATATGTACGAGTCAAGCCGGAGCTTAATAATTTACTTAAGCCTTCAGTAATTAGCGATGGAACAAAATCATCCTCGCTAAGTGGTAGTAATCCAGGCTCACAGAGCATAAGAGGATGGAGTTCAGGCTGAAGTTTATCGGCTCGCACTAGTAAGACAAAGTGTTCCTTGAATAAGCTTGTATATGCCATCCCCTCAGGAACCGACTGTGCTGCACTAATTAGCAAATCAATTTCACGGTTCTGTAAACGCCGTAACAGACCTTGATGCTTGCCACTAACCAACTCGACTTTAGTTTTACCTGAACGGTGAGCACAAATCTGGATAATCCGTAACAAGTTATCCGGTGCCAGTGAGGAAATCACTCCAATACGTAAGGTTTGCCCAAAGGGAAGAGCTAAGCCATCATCACGTAACCCCTCAAGCCGAGTCACGCCTTCTAAAATTACGGCGATTAAGTCTAAAACTTCCTTTCCAAAGGCAGTGGGTGTTATTTTACTCCCCCTTTCAAAAATGGGCTGTCCGAGAATTTCCTCTACTTTTTTTACTTGATAAGACAAGCCCGAGGTCGAAATACCCATGTCTATGGCCGCATAACGAAAACTACGTTTCATTGCGACGGCCTCAACTAAAAGCAAGTCACGCACAGACACTGCTGCTAGCTTGTTCGAAATTACTTCACGCACCGTCATAAACATTCGATTCCAATTGATGAAAAACTGGCTATAATATTTTTAATCAAAATTATATTCAATCTAATTCCTAAGGAGGGATTATGACCTCAATACCCCGTTGCTTTGCCGTGCTAGTAGCGACAACTTTGTTATCAGGTAACTTGTCAGCGCAAGAATTTAACTTTACTGATGTAACCGGACGGGAAATTAAGTTAAAAGCCCCTCCTAGACGTATCATTACTCTGCCCAATCCAGCTGCAGCTACCTTCATCGCAATAGATGGTTCTACCGAGCTGTTAGTGGGTATGAATGAGGGCTCTAAACGAGCCTTTAAGAGCGGTATGATGAGCGTTATGTTTCCTGAAGCTGTTGATATCCCCAGTGACATTTTGTCGGAAAACGGTGGTTGGATGCCCAACGTAGAGGCCATCGCAGAACTTAAACCGGATTTAGTCATCCAGTGGGGTGAGCGCGGCGATGATATCGTAGCTCCACTTCGCAATGCAGGTTTGCCCGTTGCTCTAATGGTAGGCGGTGGCAATGCGGGTACAGAAGAGCTGGCCCGAGCCAATATGAAAATGGTGGCTGATATCACGGGTAATACTGAAAAACTGTCAAAGCTTATTGATTGGCGTGACCGTGTACAAAGTGAAATTACTACTGGTTTAAAACAAGTAGGCTTTCATGCAACACCAAGCATTTTGCATTTGCGCTCTGCCAAATCCAAGTTGACTGCTACTGGTGAGAAAAGTTATCAACAAACCTTCATCGAGCTGGTTGGCGCTAAAAATGTAGCTCAAGGAGTTGGCGTACAAAGCACTGTTAGCGTGGAACAGATTCTTGAATGGAACCCAGATATTATCTTACTTTCCGCAGCAGAGACGGATGCTGGATTAGAAGCGATATACGACGACCCATTACTTTCTCGCTTAAATGCCGCCGTACAAAAACGCGTTTATAAGACACCTCAAGGTGGATATATCTGGGATAGTGCTTCCCATGAAAGCCCCTACACATGGATGTGGCTGGCCAATCTTACTCATCCCGATATTTTCTCTTTTGACCTACGTCACGAATTAAAAGAAGGCTTCAAATTACTTTATAACTTTGACCTATCGGATGAGCAGATAGATCGAATTCTGCGTATTGATATGAACGGCGACAGTCACGGTTATCAAGTGTTTCGTAAACAATGAACAAATATATGCGATCGATTCACTCGTCCTCAGAAATGGTTGAGCCAGTTACCCTGAGCACTTGGCGTGCTAGTCATTGGCCTCTTTTGTCCCTACTGCTTATAGCGACTGTGCTAATCGGGCTATCAGTAGGTCGATACAGCGTAGCGCTAGATGAGATTGTAGCCATCCTATATGCAGCCTTACGAGGTGATAACTCACAGCATATGGATGCGTTGGTGATCTTGAATGTACGCTTGCCGCGCATATTATTGGCAGGAGTATGTGGGGCTGGGCTTGCCATCTGCGGGGTAGCCTTACAAACCTTATTTCGTAACCCTCTCGTTTCACCTAAAGTGCTAGGTTTATCCTCAGGTTCAGCATTAGGAGGATCACTGGCAATTTTGGCTGGAGTAGGGGGGCCGCTACTGATGGGGGCTACGTTTGTATCAGCATTTGCTGCTCTGTTTTTAGTAGTGCTGATTTCAAATATGGCGGGTCGTACTTTGATGACTATTGTGCTTGCTGGAATTGTTATTGATGCTTTATTTGCAGCAGGTATTTCGTTAGTTCAATATGCCGCGGATCCAGAAACGAGTTTACCTGCCATCGTCTTTTGGCTGATGGGAAGCTTTGCAACGGCGAGTTGGGAAAAATTTGCACAAACTGCTCCTATACTCATTGCCAGCATTTACCTACTGAATAGAATGCGCTATCGCATTGCTGTACTCGCTATGGGTGACGACGAAGCTAAGTCGTTTGGCATCCATGTTGCACGCTCCCGGATGGTCGTCTTCGCGTTGATTTCTATCATTATCGGCGCCTGCGTAACCGCATCGGGCGTAGTGGGGTGGGTAGGACTCGTAATCCCACACTTTGCTCGTATGTTAGTAGGCGAAGATCACCGCCGGCTCTATTTCACGAGTCTTATGCTGGGTGCCACTTTCATGATTTTGACTGATACGTTGGCTCGTAGTTTAACTGCTGCAGAGATTCCTTTAGGCGTACTCACAGCTCTAGTTGGCGCCCCCGTCTTTGTGTACTTACTATGCACTCGTCGACGTGAAAGGGCTTAATCATGCAAACCGTCTTTACCTCTCATCTCAGTTTAACTGGAGCGTGCGTACGTTTTAGTGAACGTGTGATTTTTCAGGATTTAAGTTTTAACGTACAAAAGGGCGAAACGTTGGCCATTTTGGGCCCAAACGGACGCGGTAAGACTACGTTGCTAAAAGCTCTATTAGGCTCACAACGTTTAGATCAAGGACAACGGCAGGTACCCCACCTCATCGGCTATGTACCTCAATACCAATACGGTAGTGAAAACCATTGTTGCCTCGATGTGGTACTCATGGCACGAGCCGCCTTGCTTCCCATGTTCAGCCTTCCTTCACAGCGGGATCGTAAGCTAGCTCTTGAAGCATTGGAAAAAGTAGGCGGAGGGCATTTTGCTTATCGTTTATATGGCTCTCTATCCGGCGGCGAGCGCCAATTAGTGTTGCTTGCTCGTGCTTTAGCTACTGGTGCTGAGGTACTCATACTTGATGAGCCGGCTTCAGCTTTAGATTTAGCTAATCAGGACTTATTGCTTAACGTCTTATTCGAGTTACGCCGAGTACGTAGCCATTCGGTCGTTTTTACCACTCACCATCCGCAACACGCTCTGCATCTCGCAGACAAAGTACTGCTGATGCACACCAACGATCAGATTAAATTTGGTCCAGCTGATGAGCTGTTAACCGAGTCTGAGTTATCCCGTTTATACAACGTCAGACTACGCCGTCTAATGGTGCAAACGGGAGAACATTTTCAAAGCACAATCTGCCCGGTTTTTGGAATACGTGAACCGGATCAAGATATGCCCATTTCTTATCCTCTAAACAAAGGTAAATACAATGAGTAACGATACAATCTCCTATCTGGAAAATGGACATGAATTTACAGTCCACTTTGATGAGTTATTAAAATACCACGGTGCCGGTTATCCGGGTGGTGTAGCCCACGGGCTAAAAGTTATGCAGCGAGCCTGGCCCTTGCTAGATAATGGTCGTTTGCCTGAACGACGTGAAATTCGCTGTGTCACAGCCTTTGGAGGCCCAGGGGGTAGAGATGCGATTGAGTTTGTTACCCGCGGTCTTACTGAGGGTCGCTACATTGTTGATAACTCAGTAGGGCTCGAAGAAGAAGAGTCCCCCGGTGGTCGTTATTACTTCCGTTTCGAGTACCGTGGCACCGCTGTTGAAATCACCATCCGTCCCGGACACGTACGCCCCGAGTTCATTCAGTTAGCACGCAAGAAAGACCGCTCACCAGAAGAAGAGATCATTTTGGCTGAAATGAAGCTCGAAATGGTAGAACGCTTGTTAGTCCAGCCCGCAGAAGATATTTACAACGCTACCGTATTATCGTAATAAGTCATAGCCATGAATCAAGAACGTCAAACTTGGCTCGGGCTACTTGCCCGAGCTAACCGAGATTATCTGGAAAATATCTGGGCTACTTACAATCCGGGTGTGCCTATACAAAAACTCGCTGGCCCTGAAACGGGGTTGGTGCAGCTCAATACACAAGCTTGTAAGGCCTCAGTGTCATTTCAGTTTGGTGAGGCTTCTTGTACTCGCTGCGTAATCGCTATTGGGAAAATTCAAGGTTACGCAGTACATTTGGGCTCCGATCTACGCAAAGCGGAGTTAGCGGCCTATCTAGACGCCTTTCTACAAACGGCCCCCTCCCACCAACGTGAGCTGGTGCTGCACCCTATACGCCAACAGTTAGAGCTAAAAAAGGCTGAGAGGGAGCAGCTGACGGCTGCTACTTCTGTACGTTTCTACACCACACAAAAAACTTAGAATCATGAAAATACCTTTACGATCTGAGCACAGACATGACGATGAGTTACATCGGCAGACGCGTACTTATCGGCGACTACTGCATGCCTTTGGTTACCCAATGCGCATACAGCAACTAGAAGAGCGTGCTATTCATTGCATCGTTGACTGCCTTCTAGACAGCCAAACGACGGTAGCTATTGAGGTGGAAAATAAGGAATTAACAAGCCGTATTTTGAATACAGGCGCAACCTTGAGCCAAACTCCCGAATGGGTTTTTGCAGGTTCTCAACGGCATCACTTACAACATATTCCAGCAGGAAGCCGTGAGTCGCCTGAAAGTGGGGCAACCCTTGTCATGGAAATAGCCGCCATATCACCTACAAACGGGGGGCTTGCTATACGAGCCACCGGTGCAGGACTCAACAAACCACACACTTTATATTTTTCAGGGTTACATCAAAATGTAGTCATTGATCATATTGCTTTTCGTGCCGATTACCCGCGTGGAGTGGACCTACTACTATGCGCTGACACGCAGCTGGTTGTATTACCACGTCACTTAACTTTGGAGATCATTTAATGTACGTACCAGTAAAGGGTGGTGAACAAGCAATTGCTGCTTCCCGTATAGCCGTAGAACGGAGTCGCCGAGGCGACGACACAATCCCCGAGATTGAAATTAATCAAATCATGGCACAAATGTCGTTAGCTCTTGATCGGATCATGAGTGAGGGGGGCTTATACGATCGACGTTTTGCTGCTATTGCCTTTAAGCAAGCTCAGGGAGACATTGCCGAAGCGGTATTTCTCGTACGTGCTCATCGCGCGCAATTAGCCAATTTTGGCTCAAGCCAAAACATAGATCTAAAAACAATGCATTACAGTCGCCACATTTCCGCCACGCAAAAAGAGTTGGCTGGAGGGCAAATTTTAGGCGCCACTTACGACTACACCCACCGCTTACTGAATATGGATTTAGAACACTCTCGCCCTCAGTGCGAGTTACCTAAATCAGTGATAACAGCTCCCTCATCGCCCTCTAGCTCTGAGCCACTGTACGCAGATCTTATCCGCACCGAAATATCTAAAGCTCCGATAGACATTACGCGAACTGTTTTGCCTTCTTTACCTGATCCTTGCGAGCGTCTCGCTCATCTCGCTCGTGGCGAAGAAGGCTACTTAACTGGATTAGCTTACGAGAGTTTGCGTAAAGCCTCAACGAGTCATCCCTATGTAGCGCAATTAATGAGAGGGAGCGTTGAAATATTCGTAGAGCTGGAAGACCTCAATTTAACCGTATCCATTGGTGAGGTTGAGTTAACTGCCTGCACTACTGTGGCTCCAAATTTTAGCTCATCTCCACATTTAGAAGCGGGTTTTGGTATTGCTTTTGGAGCTAACGAGCGTAAAGCCGTCGCCATGGCAATCGTAGATCAGCACTTTAAAATTGAGGGTGCTACCAGTGATGCACTCATGCATACCGACGGAGTCGCTGCATCCGGCTATGTCAGCCATTTGAAATTACCTCATTACTCTGACTTTGATGCTGATTTAGCGCGTTTACGCCGAGTTCAGGCTAAGGAGGAAATATGAATTATGCCTACCTTGATCTACCGTCCAAACAAGAAATACGTCGTAAAACCCTAAAAGCACTCTGTCTACCTGGACGTCAAATACCTTTCTCAGCTCCTGAGCTACCCATTGCCTATGGTTGGGGGGTAGGAGGCATGGCTATTACCGCTGCCTTATTAGAACCGAATGACACGTTAAAGGTAGTCGATCATGGTTCGGATGATACCGTTAATGCCCTGAATATCGCGGATTTTTTTACTAAAACGGCAAACATATCAATTACGACAACAAGCTCAAAGGCTACTCTCATTCAAACGCGTCAGCGAGTCCCTGAAAGCCCGTTGCGGGAAGAGCAAATTGTGGTGTACCAAGTTCCTCGACCTGACCCTCTACGTGGATTTATTAATGATGCGGCCGAAGCACTGACACGGCACGCACATCATGATTACGGTGTCGTGTTAAGCGCTCTATTTGAAACATGGTTGCAACAAGATGATGCGTGCTTAGGATACGACCACCCTGTGATTGTTAATGATGGGGTCTTAATGTCACCGTCGCCTATTCCTGCTATGGATAACCCCCGCATGGCGATGATGCCTGCTATTCAGATTTTTGGCGCCGCACGCGAGCGACGAATTTATGCATTGCCTGCCTATACACCCTTAGCAAACTTAGCTTTTGTTGACCTGCCTGCTAGCCTGAAAAAAGTCGATACAGCATGTTGTATCTGCGGCTCATCTATTCATTATTTGGATAATATTGGTACGTCAAACACCCCCCATTGGGTATGTTCCGACTCCGAAGCATGCAAGGAGCGCGCTCATGTTTAGCTTGCCAGATCCCGTGCTGACAGCACAGGCTATCTCACTTGAAATAGCTGGGCACCGTATTTTGTCGGATTGTCACCTCAAGCTTTATCCTTCCGAGGTTCTCGCTTTAGTCGGCCCCTCAGGTGCTGGAAAATCAAGTCTTCTGAATATACTTGCTGGACGACAGCTATCTAACAACTGTCAGGCTCTTTCCCTTTTAGGCCAGGATTTACTACGTACCAGTCTTTATCAAACTAACCTTTTACGTCGGCGGGCGTGTGGCTATGTGGCTCAGGATGCCAGCACAACCCTAAACCTGAGACAAAGTGCCGCCACTAATATCGTACGTCGTCTTTTTGATTTAGGTGACAACCGTGCGGTTGATGCACTCAAACAAGCACAAAAATGGGGCCAGCGACTTGGTTTATGTCCAGAACGATTACATGAGCCAGTGAAGAACTTTTCGGGAGGGATGCGCCAACGCGTACAAATCGCTGCGGCCATGATCCATCAGCCGAGCATTTTATTTTTAGATGAACCCACTGCTGGTCTCGACTCATTCGCTCAAGCAGATTTTTAGATGTGCTCTCTAATTTGAGAAACCAAACACAGACTGCCATGGTGTTTGTGACTCATGACTTACGTCTAGCTCGACTCATTGCTGATCGGGCCATCGTGATGGATCAAGGCCGCATCGTCAGCGAATCCATTATGGATCGTTTGCTTACTGAGCCTGAGCATCTCATCGCCCAAGCTCTTGTTAAGGCAATGATTTAATGAATAAACCAACTGTGATTTTGCAGTATGAAGGCAATGGCATACATCATGGGCCACTTCGCATAACGGCACAAACAGGGCAGATCGTACAGATCTGGGGAGCGTCAGGCTCAGGAAAATCGACTTTGCTCTCACGAATTTGGGGAAGTCGAAGCTTAGGAACGGCACACTTGTGCATACGAACCCACGATCAGCAGTTCACACCAAGCACAATGACACCCGCCCACTTTGCATTTCTACGCTCACGATTAATGTCGTACGTAGGGCAACATCCTACCGTACTACCTCGCGAAAAACTTGTGGATTGGTTTGCTCTAGTCCCCACAAAGACAGTACTCGACGGACTAAGACTGCTGGACCTCTCTCCTAGCTTACTCTCTCGCTATGCCTGTGATGTCTCTGGTGGTGAACTACAGCGTTTTATGTTGCTTCACGCTTATTTTTCTTCTCCTCCAATCTTACTTTTAGATGAGCCCTGTACAGGATTGGATCCAGAGCGTAGTCATCAGGTGAGCACGCTTTTATTACAGGCTAAAGCCGCTCAGAAACTGGTTATTTACACCAGTCATACGAGTGCCAGTTGGGTGGATCAGTCAATCTCTTTAGACGGTTAAACCGTCTACATTTAAGGAAGGTGCGAATAAGCGGGGAAATTCTTCTCGGCTGACTCAGTCATTTCATTTCTTCATGTTTGAGCCGATTTTTTCTCCCGTAAATGCCTTGAATCAGCCTATTTAGACCGTTTCTTCGCCATTTAAGGCGTTATCCCCAGTTTTTAGTGAGATCTCTCCCACTGACGTATCATTTGGTCCGCCCGAAACAGGTTGGCCAGCGTGAATAACATCGCCAGTTGGTTATCGTTTTTCAGCAACCCCTTGTATCTGGCTTTCACGAAGCCGAACTGTCGCTTGATGATGCGAAATGGGTGCTCCACCTTGGCCCGGATGCTGGCTTTCATGTATTCGATGTTGATGGCCGTTTTGTTCTTGCGTGGATGCTGTTTCAAGGTTCTTACCTTGCCGGGGCGCTCGGCGATCAGCCAGTCCACATCCACCTCGGCCAGCTCCTCGCGCTGTGGCGCCCCTTGGTAGCGGCATCGGCTGAGACAAATTGCTCCTCTCCATGTAGCAGATTACCCAGCTGATTGAGGTCATGCTCGTTGGCCGCGGTGGTGACCAGGCTGTGGGTCAGGCCACTCTTGGCATCGACACCAATGTGGGCCTTCATGCCAAAGTGCCACTGATTGCCTTTCTTGGTCTGATGCATCTCCGGATCGCGTTGCTGCTCTTTGTTCTTGGTCGAGCTGGGTGCCTCAATGATGGTGGCATCGACCAAGGTGCCTTGAGTCATCATGACGCCTGCTTCGGCCAGCCAGCGATTGATGGTCTTGAACAATTGGCGGGCCAGTTGATGCTGCTCGAGCAGGTGGCGGAAATTCATGATGGTGGTGCGATCCGGCAGGGCGCTATCCAGGGATAATCGGGCAAACAGGCGCATGGAGGCGATTTCGTACAGGGCATCTTCCATGGCACCGTCGCTCAGGTTGTACCAATGCTGCATGCAGTGAATACGCAGCATGGTCTCCAGCGGATAGGGCCGTCGGCCATTGCCCGCCTTGGGATAAAACGGCTCGATGACAGCGGTCATATTCTGCCATGGCAGAATCTGCTCCATGCGGGACAAGAAAATCTCTTTTCTGGTCTGACGGCGCTTACTGCTGAATTCACTGTCGGCGAAGGTAAGTTGATGACTCATGATGAACCCTGTTCCATGGCTCCAGATGACAAACATGATCTCATATCAGGGACTTGTTCGCACCTTCCCTAACAATTCATCAGCCAAACTAATAATCTCGCGACAACGCTCAACAGCGCGATCCTTGGGCATCACCCGCAACTGCCCTTGCTCAATCGCGGCAATTTCCTGATCAATCCGCGCCCGTTCCTTCAGCAAACGATCAATACGGCGGAATTTATCCTTATCCGTATCCTGCGCCAAATCCTGCAATTGCGAAATTACTACCGACAAACGGCTTTCCGTTGCCCTTGCATGCGGTTGCAGCAAACCCATCACAAAACGGATCGCGTTTATTCCGGCACCGGATAATTCATACACCTCTTCCGCTGCACCTTCGGGAAAAGAACGTAATAAATACCCCTCCGCCAGCCAAGCACTTAAATACAACTGAGCCGTTTGCGGCAAATCCTCCCCCTGCGCACGCAGTAAAGCCAAATCTCGATCAAAACGCTCCAGCAAAACCGAAGCCGGCAAACTGCGCTCATTATCGTATAAATACGTCTGCAATAAAGCGATAATCACAGGCGCATGATGCGCCGCCAATAAACGCCACACCGCCTGCGTGCGCAAACGCTGATAATGAGCAAGGGTTTTCGCCGCCTTCATAGCATCTCCGAAAATATATTCACCATCTAAAAACAGACAAGCGCCGTGCGCCGCATAAAGCCGGCGGCAACACGCTTTACATCATTATAAGCCAAGGCTACAATCGGCTGCTACCGTCTCAATTTCAAGGAGAAAACATGCGCCGTTTACCCGTTTATTTATTGGTCGATACCTCAGGTTCTATGCATGGCGAGGCGATTGAAGCCGTGCGCAACGGACTGCAAGTATTAGTCTCCGCCCTGCGCCAAGACCCCTATGCGCTGGAAACCGCCTATTTATCCGTTATCGCCTTTAACAGCGAAGCGCGCCAACTCACACCGCTTACCGAACTGATGAACTTTCAGGTGCCGGATATTCAAGCCAGCGGCACTACCGCGCTCGGCGGCGCATTAAGCCTGTTGGCGGATTGCATCGAACGCGAAGTCATCAAAGGCAATGCCGAAACCAAAGGCGATTGGAAACCCGTCATCTTTCTACTCTCGGACGGCTCGCCGACCGATAATCTGCAAAGCGGCATCGAGGCTTTGAAACGCGTCAAAACCGGTACTTTCGTCGCCTGCGCGGCAGGTTCTGCGGCAGACAGCAACACCTTAAAGCAAATTACCGAAACCGTTGTATCCCTCGACACCGCCGACGCCACTTCCATTAAGAGCTTCTTCAAATGGGTCTCCTCCTCAATCTCCGTCTCCAGCCAAAAAATCGAGCTGGGCAAAGAGCCGAACGGCTTAGACGAACTGCCGCCTCCGCCGCCGGAATTGAATGTGGTTTTATAATCCCCCGCCACCGCCTTTGTCGCGGTGGCATTTGATACTAAATAAATGAAAAAATTAAATGATAGAATTAATAGGAAATTGGACAAAAGGTTTTGCATTGGATTACCACATGCAAAACAGCATTTTTCTTGGATACAGCGAACAAGGTCATCCGCAATTTGAAAGCAAACGCAGTATGATTGGCGAATGGCTTTTCCAACTCAAATATCGTAATCAAACACAAAATGCCAAATTACTTGCCGATTGTATTATTCATAATTTTTCAGGTTTAGAGACGATTGACGTGATTGTGCCGGCGCCATTTACGCAAGAGCGAATCAATCAACCTGTTCCGTTGATTGCACAAGCATTAAGCAACAGCTTAAACATTCCCTATCATCCGATTTTACGAAAATCAAATAACCATACAGCACTGAAAAACATTCAAGACAAAGCGCAAAAATTAGCCATTTTAAAAAACAGCATTACAATTGATGATATTGATTTAAGCAGTAGAAAAATTCTTTTATTAGACGATTTATTTGATAGCGGCGCAACATTGGAAGTGTCCACCGAAAAATTATTTACTCAACATGCAAAACATGTATTTACAATTACATTAACCAAAACAAAAGGATAAATTATGTCAATTATCTTTTTTTCAGGTTCTAGAAGCATCACCCGACTAAATGCGGATATCCGCCAACGAATTATAAATAATGTAATTAAAAATCAATTTGACATTGTACTCGGCGATGCCAACGGCGCAGATAAGGCTTTTCAAAAATTATTTGCAGAACAACGCTATGATAAAGTGCAAATTTTTTGTTCTGGGACAACATTTCGCAATAATTTGGGAAATTGGCAGGTTAACTTTGTACCATCTAATCAAAAAGGTAGAGATTTTTACACAGAAAAAGATAAGAAAATGGCGACAATTGCCGATTATGGATTTATTCTATGGGATGGCGAGAGCATCGGATCTTTAAACAACATCTCGGAATTGTTGAATCATAAAAACCCCTCTCTCATTTACCACTCGCCCAACAAACAATTTTTAGATATAAAATCTTTTAAAGATTTAAAAAACATTATTGACTACCAAAATAAAAACTTAATCAATGATATTTTAAAAAAAGGCAATCTTTACTTAAAGCAACTGGTAACACCACAATTTAGTTTAATTTAAATATTGATAATTATGTCCAGACGATTACTCACTTATATCTGCATCGACACCTCTGGCTCGATGCGCGGCGAGCCGATTGAGGCGGTCAATAACGGTTTGGCGGCGCTAATGGCGGCGCTCAGACAAAATCCCTACGCGCTGGAAAGCGTGCATTTAAGCGTGATTACCTTCGACAGCCACATCAAAGAAGTGCTGCCCATGACTGCTTTAGAACAAGTCGTCATGCCCGAAATCGTCTGCCCCGAAAGCGGCGCGACTTTTTTAGGCGCCGTGCTTGAACACGTCATTGCCGCCGTGCAGCGCGACCGCATCGTCGGCACCGCCGAGCAAAAAGGCGATTGGCGCCCCATCCTGATTGTGCTGACCGACGGCAAGCCCACGGATTTGCTGGTCTATAGCGAAGCCCTTGCGCCGCTGAAAGCACTCGGCTTCGGCAATATCGTTGCCTGCGCGGCAGGCCCGAAAGCTGATGTCAGCTATTTAAAACAATTGACCGACACCGTGGTTTCCCTTGATACCATGGATGCCGCCTCATTCGGCAAATTCTTCCAATGGGTATCCGCCGCCATCTCGGGCAGCAGCGTCAGCGTGGGCAATCCCAATGCCGATAATCATCTGCCGCCGCCACCGCCGGAAATCAATATCGTGCTGTAATCACCTATCGGAGAACCCCCTATGCAAACCCTAGTCGCCGGCGCAAACGCCAATTTATCCGCCTCTTCTCTGCTCATCCGCATAGACAGCGGCGCCAATATCGATGTCGCCGCCTACCGCCTTTCCGCCACGCAAAAAGTACGCGGCGACGGTGATATGATTTTCTACGGACAAACACAATCCGATGACGGCAGCGTCCGTTTTTCGGGCAATGAACGCCGCGGCGAATTCAGCCTCGATTTAGCTGCGCAACCTGCCGCCATCGAGCGCATCGCCATTGCCTTTTCTGCCGCCCTGCCCGTCTCACAACTAGGCAGCGTATCGCTGACAGTATTAGAAAACGGCAGCCCCACTTTGCAATGCCCTGTGGAATTAAGCCATAGAACGGAAAAAGCCCTGATTTTGGGTGAATGCTACCGCCGCAACGGACAATGGAAATTCCGCTTTGTCGCGCAAGGCTTTAACGGCGGACTCAAGCCCCTATCCGAACATTTCGGCGTGGAAATCAGCGATGATGCCCCTGCGCCCAATCCGCCGCCCGTCCCCAGCTCGACGGCTAATCCACGCCTCAATTTGCAAAAAATCACTTTAGATAAGGCGAAATCTTCTTTAACGCTGGAGAAAAAAGCCGATTTCGGAAAAATCCGCATCAATCTGAATTGGCAACGCGGCGATGCAAAAACACAAAGCGGCGGTTTTCTCAAATCGCTTTTAGGCGGCAGTCAAGGCATTGATTTGGATTTGGGCGCTTTTGTGCGGCTGAAAAACGGACAGCAAGACTGCGTGCAGGCTTTGGGCGGCAATTTCGGCAGTTTGAGTCAGGCGCCTTTTGTGCATTTGCGCGGCGATGACCGCACGGGCGATGTGGCAGAGGGCGAATGGTTGGACGTAAACGGCGCACAATGGCAGCAGATAGATGAAGTGCTGATTTATGCCTTTATCTATCAGGGTATCCCGAATTGGGACGCGACCGACGGCGTCGTAACCCTATATGTGCAAGGGCAGGAAATCGAAACCCGCCTGACCGACGGCAATGCACGCCACCCGATGTGCGGCATTGCGCGCTTGGTCAATCAAGGCGGCGCGATTCACATCGAGCGGATTAACCGCTATTTCAGCGGACACAAAGAACTCGATCAAGCCTTCGGCTGGGGCTTCCGCTGGCAGGCGGGCAAGAAATAATTATCGGATTAGCCGCAGGAGAAGGAATGACATGCGCCGCTTACCTATTTTTTTAGTCATCGATGTCTCGGAAAGCATGATCGGCACGCCGCTGCGCGCCATGCAGGAAGGCATTTCCCGTTTAATCAGCGAATTACGCACAGACCCGCATGCCTTGGAAACCGTGCATCTATCCGTGATTGCTTTTGCCGGAGTGGCGAAAACCTTGGCGCCCTTAGTGGAATTATTCGCTTTCTATCCGCCGCGTTTGCCGATTGGCGCCGGCACTTCAATCGGCGCGGCGCTCAATCATTTGATGGATGAGATTGACCGCCAAGTGCAGCGCAGCAGCAAAGAACAGAAAGGCGATTGGAAACCGGTGGTGTATTTCCTGTCGGACGGACGCGCGACCGACAATCCGAACGCCGCCATTGCGCGTTGGCAGCAGCATTATCAGCAGCGGGCGACCCTAATCAGCATCGGCATCGGGCAATATGCGGATTTGAGCGTCCTGCAAAGCATCAGCAGCCACAGTCTGCGCCTTGAAAACAGCGATGAAAAAAGCCTGAAAAGTTTTATCGACTGGATTACCCAATCCATTTCCAGCTAAAGTCGCAGCTTAGGCATAGACGCGCCTCTGTCTTTGCATAAAAAAGATGAGAGTTTTGCCCTGTCTTTAGTCAAAGAATTGGAAGAAGCCGCTGCGCTTGATGAGAACTATGTGATTATCAGCGGCTTATGCAGCAAATCCAAATTGCCTTATTTGATGAAATACGAGCGCATGCCCGATATTGCCGACATTCCCTTTTTCAAAAACCAATCGCCGCAAGTCTATCGCTACACCGGCGTATTCCCTGTGGAAGCCGATTATACCGAGTGGTCGGATACGCGTCTCAACGCCAACACCATTGCCGCCTCGCATTTGGAAGGCGGCGGCGGTTGTCCGCATTGCGGCGCGGCTTATGCTTTAGCGACTTGCAGCTGCGGACAGATACTGTGCGTAGAGGGCGACGGCGAAGTCGTCTGCCCCGGCTGTCAGCAAACCATTTACATGGGCAGCGCCGAAGGCGATTTCGACATTGCCCGCTCGCGAGGTTAAACATGGATACCCAAGCTCTCAAACACGCGCTTAATCAATTGCTCGATTCCGCACAATTCGCCGCTTTTGCCTCCGAACACGCGGCATTGCTCGCCGAAGTGCAGACGGCTTGGCAGCAATTTCAGCAAGCGCAGACTGCTGCGCCGCCCGCTGATGATGACAGCGGCAGTTTGGACTCGCCGAAGCAGGAAAGCACGATTGCCGCCGATGTGATGCCGTTTACATCCGAACAAGAGGCACACAGCCCTACCGATTTGCCCGAAGCGCTCGACAAGACAGTCCTGCCGCCCGCCGAACCTTTGCTCATTACCGAAGCGGCAAATCCCGCTCCCGAAGCCATGCTCGGCAATACTTCCCATCAAAACCAATACAGCCCCGATACTATGCCGATTCATCCCAGCAAAGCCACCGCTCCGCCACCCGCCGCCCAATCTATCCGCAGCCTCAATTTGCTGCACAATGCCCAAGAAGGCAAAGCCTATGAAAGCCGCCTGAGCGCGGACATCATCGACGTGCAATTCCGCCCCGATTGCGGCTTACTATGGGACGGCGAAGAGCACCGCATTCACGGCAGCCCCAACCTCAGCGGCGACGTGCAGGTAGATTTTTATTTCGCTGACCGCCGCCAAGCGCAGCAAAAGCTCTACATCAATCCCAATCCGCAAAGCCTGTGGAAAAACCTGCCCAGCGACCCGCAGGCAAATTCGCCAAAACAGACAGCGCCCATGCCGAATTCGACACTGCCGCCGCCGCCCTGCTTGCCGCGCGCCTGCGCGGACGCTCGCATGCCCACGTCGGCAGCTTCTGCGATGACGACATCGCCTTTGCCTATTTCGAGGCGCAAGACATCTATCTGCTGACGGTTTCCGACGGCGCCGGCAGTGCCGCCTTCTCGCGCGAAGGCTCGCGTTTGGCGGTCAATGCCGTGCGAGACAGCATCGGCAAACTGCTGGCGGATACCCGACAAAATTATCACCGCTTGGCGGAAATGGACAATCGACAACGCCAAGCCACCGCCGAAGCCCTGATTACCGTCGCCGCCTATCAAGCCCTTGCCGCCCATCATCAAGCCCTTGACGAAGAAGTCAGCCTCAAAAGTCTGTCCTGCACCCTCTTAATCGCGCTGGTCTTGCCGCTGCAAGAAGGCGGATTTTTAAGCCTCAGCTATTGGGTAGGCGACGGTGCCATCGGCATTTACCGCCCCGAAACGCAGGAAATTGTCTTGATGGGCGAAAGCGATTCGGGCGCCTATTCGGGCGAAACCCGTTTTTTAGCCGCCGAATACGTGCAAGGCACAGGATTGCAGCAGCGCATTTACCGCCACATCAGTAAGGAATTGCCGCTGCTGTTGCTCATGACCGACGGCGTTTCCGACCCCAAATTTGAAACCGAAGCCCAGCTTGCCCAAGCCGAACATTGGCAGGCATTGTGGCAGGAACTGCAAACGCCGCTGCAAGCCGAGCATCGCGCCGCCGCCCTTGAAGAATGGCTGCATTTCTGGTCGCCCGGCAATCATGACGACCGCAGCATCGCCCTGCTTGTTCCCAAGCGCTACCTCGCCGCCACAGGAGATACGGCATGAGCAATATCGTTACGTTGACCGCCAGCAACGGCGAAACCATTCAATTTATCAACGAAATCAAAGCACAGGGCGGCATGAAAGACGTGATGTTCGCCCCCGACAAAAGCTATGTCGTGGCGTTTTTCCGCGACAAACCCGATGCGGCGATGCGCGAAAGACTGGAGATGATTACAGGACGCTACCGCGAGCGCATTTTCAATCAGGCCGGCGGCGACTATCTGCAAAACCTCTATTGCTGGCCGATCGCGGTGGTCGAGTATGAAGGACGCTTGGGCGTGGTCTCGCCTTTTTACCGCTCCTGCTTTTTCTTTGAGCACGGCAGCCGCAACAACGATATGCTCGGCATCAAAGGCAAGGACAAAGACGGCAAATGGTTCGCCAGCGCCAACAATCGGCAAAAATTTTTAGACGAACGCGAATTAGGCGATTGGATGCGGCACATCAAAGTTTGCATCATGCTGGCGCGCGCGGTACGCCGCATGCACATGGCGGGCCTAAGCCACAGCGATTTGGGCTATAAAAACTGCCTCATCGACCCCATCACGGGGCAAGCCTGCCTGATTGACATCGACGGCTTGGTCGTGCCGGGCGTGCATCCGCCCACCGTGGTCGGCACGCCGGATTTCATCGCCCCCGAAGTCGTGGCGACCGCGCATTTATCCAAAGACGATCCGATGCGCAAACTGCCCAGCCGCACCACCGATTTGCACGCTTTGGCGGTGCTGATTTACATGTACCTGCTCTACCGCCACCCCCTGCGCGGCGACAAAATCCACGACCCCGACGACAGTCAGCGCGACGAAGAACTGAGCATGGGCGAAAAAGCCCTATTTGTCGAACACCCCACAGACAGCAGCAACCGCATCAAAAGTAAGCATTTGAAACCTAGCGAACTGCCTTGGAAAGACACCGCCAAAATCCCCTACAGCGTCTGCGGGCCCTATATCGCCAAACTCTTCGAACGCGCCTTTATCGACGGTCTGCATCAGCCCGCCCTGCGCCCGACCGCCGACGAATGGGAAAACGCCCTGATTAAAACCGTGGATTTGCTTCAGCCTGCGCCAATCCGCGCTGCGAACAGAAATGGTATGCCTTCGACAACAGCCGAAGGCCGCATTGCCCCTTCTGCGGCACCGCGCATCAAGGCAAACTGCCGGTCTTAAACCTCTATTGCGCCGCGCCCAACGGCAGCTATCGTCCCGATAATCACCGCATCATGGTCTATAGCGGACAATCGCTGTTCAAATGGCATGCCGACAGCAACATCTTCCCCAATGAAAAAATCAGCGCCCAAGACGCCAAACGCATCGGCTATTTTGTGCTGCATCAGGGCGATTGGTGGCTAGTCAATGAAGGACTGCCCGAGCTCTATGACGTCGGCAATAAAAGCGCGGTTGCCATCGGCGATAAAGTCAAACTCACAGACAATGCCCAAATCCTCTTGCAAAAAGGACAGGGCGGACGCCTGATCATGGTACAAATGGCAGGACGGTAAGTTATTTTTTCAAGGCTTGGCATATAATGCGCGCCAACAGCCGCCGCTCTGGCGGCTGCCTTTTTCACCCCTCTTTACAGGATATTTATGAACGAGACTTTAGCGAGCACAAACAATGCTCTACCCTCACTCGGCTTTCCGATTGAAACCGTCTTAATCTTCGCGATTTTTTCCATCGGCGCCATCATCGTGGATTTATACGCCCACCGCGATGACAAACCCCTGTCCCTGAAAAGCGCCTCCATCTGGTCGGTTTTCTGGATTTTGGTATCGATTGCCTTCGGCCTCTATCTCTGGATGCACCACGGCAGCGCCTATGCCAGCCTCTTCTTTACCGGCTATGCGCTGGAAAAAGTGCTGTCGGTGGATAATCTCTTCGTCATGATGGCGATTTTCACATGGTTTAAAGTGCCAGACGGCTACCGCCACCGCGTATTGTATTGGGGCATTATCGGCGCCATCGCCTTCCGTATGGTCTTTGTGGCAATCGGCACAGGTTTGCTTGCCCTCGGACCTTATGTAGAACTGATTTTCGCCATCGTCGTGGCATGGACCGCCGTGATGATGCTTAAAAGCGGCGAAGAAGAGGAAGAAAACGAAGACTATTCCGAGCATTTGGCCTATCGCTGGGTGCATAAATACTTCCCCGTCTGGCCGCGCCTGCATGGACATAACTTCTTCCTCAATAGCGAAGAACTCGCCGCCGCGCGCGCCAAGCACCCCGACGTACATTTAGAGCTGGCAGGCGAAGCCTCAAACACCCTGAAAACAGCCATCCGCATCCGCTGAAAAAAGGCACATGGGTCGCCACGCCGCTCTTTTTATGCTTGGCGGTCATCGAATTATCAGACGTGATGTTCGCCTTCGACTCCGTGCCGGCGGTGATTGCGGTTTCTAAAGAACCCCTGATTGTCTATAGCGCGATGATGTTTGCGATTTTGGGTCTGCGTACCATGTATTTCGTTTTGGAAGCGCTCAAAGGCTATTTGGTGCATTTGGAAAAAGCGGTGATTGTGCTGCTCTTCTTTATCGCCTTTAAGCTCGGCTTATCCGCGACGAACCACATCTTCCATCACGGCTGGGACATCTCGCCCAATGCGTCTTTGATTGTGGTCTTAGTCGTTCTAGCCATCGGCATTGCCGCTTCATTTATTTTCCCTGAAAAAGATGAAGACGACGCAGCGCCGAAAGTCTAAACAAGGCCGCTTGTTTGACGCAGCGCCGAAAGCCTAAACAAGGCCGCTTGTTTCAAGCGGCTTCTTTTTATCCGCCAAGGCAGATACAATGTTTCAAGATGATGCTTTAAACACAGGCAAAAAAATGGCAAATAAATATCTAAGGAGTAGGAAATGGCAGTTAGCCTCAGCAAAGGTCAAAACGTATCCCTAAGCAAAACCGATCCCAGTCTCAAGCATATTTTAATCGGCTTAGGCTGGGACGCGCGCAGCAGCGACGGACAAGATTTCGATTTGGACGCCAGCGTTTTTATGACGGCGGAGAACGGCAAAGTGCCTTCCGACAGCCATTTCATTTTCTACAATCAATTGCAATCGCCCTGCGGCTCGGTCAAACACACCGGCGACAACCTCACGGGTGAAGGCGACGGCGATGACGAAAGTCTGATTGTCGAGCTGGAAAAAGTGCCGGCAAACATCAAATCGCTGTTGATTACCGTCACTATCCACGACGCCGAAAACCGCCGCCAGAATTTCGGACAAGTCCGCAATGCCTTTGTGCGCTTGGTCAATCATGAAAACGGACAGGAAGCGCTGCGCTTTGATTTGTCCGAAGATTACAGTACGGAAACCGCCATGGTATTCGGCGAAGTTTACCGCCACAATGGCGAATGGAAATTCCGCGCCATCGGGCAGGGCTATGCAGGCGGTCTGCTTGCGCTGTGTCAGCAATACGGCGTGAATGTCGGTTAATTTTTTACTCAACCTAACAGGAGAAACACTATGGCAATTAGTTTACAAAAAGGCGGTAACGTCAGCTTGAGCAAAGAAGCCCCAAGCATGAGCAAAATGATTATCGGCTTAGGCTGGGACGTGCGTGCTACCGACGGCGCCGATTTCGACTTGGACGGCAGCGCCTTCTTGCTCAATGAAAGCGGCAAAGTGCGTTCGGACGCCGACTTCATTTTCTACAATCAAAGCAAATCCGCCGACGGCTCCGTCGAACATACCGGCGATAACCGCACCGGCGAAGGCGACGGCGACGACGAGCAAATCATCATCGATTTAGGCAAAGTGCCGGCGGACGTACAGAAAATCGCAATTTCCGTCACCATTCACGATGCCGAAGCCCGCGGACAAAACTTCGGCATGGTTTCCAGCGCCTTTATCCGCTGCATCAATGCCGACGGCAATAGCGAAATCGCGCGTTTCGATTTATCGGAAGACGCTTCTGTGGAAACCGCGATGATTTTCGGCGAAGTTTATCGCCATAACGGCGAATGGAAATTCAAAGCCATCGGACAGGGCTTTAAAGGCGGCTTAGGACCTTTGGCAAAAAATTACGGCGTCAACGTCTAATTTATGAGCATTTTCAGCATTACGAGCGAAAACGATCCCTTCCTGCATATCAGCCTCGAGCAAGGCGAAAGCATTTCCTGCGAAAGCAATGCCATGGTCATGATGGAAAGCGCCTTAGCGCTTTCCGGTCGTATGCAGGGCGGGATTTTAAGCGCATTGGCGCGCAAATTGGTCAACGGCGAGAGCTTTTTCCAGCAGCACATCAAAGCGGTGCGCGGCAAAGGCGATTGCCTGCTCGCCCCCAATTTTCCCGGCGCGATTGAAGTGCTTAAAGTAGGCGAAACGCAATATAAAATCGCCGACGGCGCCTATCTTGCCGCCGATGAAGGCGTGGCAGTAACCGCGCAAATGCAAAGCCTCGGTACTGCCGTCTTCGGCGGCAGCGGCGGTTTTTCATCGGGCAAAGCAGCGGCAAAGGACAATTAGCCGTTTGCGGCTACGGCACCTTATTTACGCTTGACGTCAGCCCCGATAATCCCATAACCATCGACAACGGTCATGTGGTGGCATGGGACAGCCGCCTGCACTATGAAATCGCGCTCAATACCGGCTCGCAAAGCCGCGGACTATTGGGCAACATCGTCAACAGCATGACCAGCGGCGAAGGCGTAGTGCTGAAATTTTCCGGCAGCGGCAAAGTCATTATTTGCTCGCGTAATATGAAAATCACGCCCTTGGGCGCGATGAATTCACAATCCAGGAATTAAAATGGGTATCAATTTAGAAAAAGGACAGAAAATCTCGCTTGCCAAAGAAGCGGGCGGCGAATTAAACAGCGTTGTCATGGGCTTAGGTTGGGATGCGGTCAAAAAAAGAGGCTTTTTAGGCTTTGGCGGCGGTGGCGAAATCGATTTGGACGCCTCCTGCTTTTTATTTGACGAGCAAAACGAATTGCGCGATCTCGTCTATTTCGGACAACTGCGCAGCCAAGACGGCTCTATCCAACACAGCGGCGACAACCGCACCGGCGAAGGCGACGGCGACGACGAGCAAATCGCGGTAGCCCTCACGCGCATTCCCGCGCATATCAAAACCTTGGTCTTTACCGTCAGCAACTACACCGGACAAGATTTCAGCAA
The DNA here is from genome assembly GCF_001888055.1 of Rappaport israeli. Classification (GTDB taxonomy): domain Bacteria; phylum Pseudomonadota; class Gammaproteobacteria; order Cardiobacteriales; family Cardiobacteriaceae; genus Rappaport; species Rappaport israeli. The sequence continues at coordinate 56,044 of NZ_LXHZ01000016.1, read as the reverse complement.
AGTGGAAAACGCCTATTGCCGCCTCATCAACGGACAAAACGGACAGGAAATCGCGCGCTACAACCTCTCCGCGCAAGGCAAGCACACCGCGCAAATCATGGCGAAAATCTACCGCCACAACGGCGAATGGAAAATGCACGCCATCGGCGAAAACAGCCAAGGCGCCACACCGGACAAAATCGTACCGCGCATTCTGCCGCATCTCTAATCCGCCACTTGATGACATTCAGACAGCTTCGCCTGTCTGAATTTTTTTATTCTTAACACCATGCAACAAACTCATCATCTCCCTACCGGCACTCTGCAACTCAATATTCATCATAGCGAACTGCCACCCGATGCGCTGTTCGGCATTGGCGCGCGAGACAATCCCAAACGCGCTTTTCTATTCGTCAGCAAAGTGCTGGGCAAGCATTATCCTGTCGGCACCGAAACGCTTGGGCATATTTATCAATCCCTTGCGGCAAAACTCCCTGCTCCCGAAGACAAAATCACGCTCTTTATCGGCATGGCGGAAACCGCCACTGCCCTCGCCCAAGGCGTCTTTGAAGCATGGCTGAAGCGCTATCCGCAGGCTCAAGCTCTATATCTGCACAGCAGCCGCCTGCGCGCGCAAGGGCATGCCCTCTGCGAATTTGAAGAAAGCCACAGCCACGCCAGCCGTCAATTACTGCATCTGCCCGCATCGCCGCGGCTATCGGCGCTTTTTCAGCAGGCGCAGCGCCTTGTGCTGATTGATGATGAGCTCTCCACAGGGCGCACTTTTCAGCAATTACATCAGGCATTGCAGCGACATTTGCCGCAGCCGCTCGAGCAGCATTGGCTCTGTCTGACCGATTTTTGCCGACAAGGCACGCCAGACATTCAGCGCCACAGCCTCTTGCAGGGCGACTGGCACTTTACGCCGCATCCCTCGATTGCTGACACGGCGCCTGCGGCGGCAGCCCAAAGCCAGGAAGCACCGCAAATCATCGACAGCGGCTGCGGACGCACGGGCATAGATCGTCCCTTGCACATCAATCCCGAGCAAATCGCCCATTATGCCGCCGCCCACCGCAGCGGCGAACGCGTTCTGGTACTAGGCACAGGCGAATACATCCACCCTGCCGCCCTTTTTGCGCAGGGGCTTGCCGCCCAAAGCGCGGCGCGATTTTTCTGCAATCCAGCACCCGCTCGCCCGCGCAAGTCTGGAACATCCTGCAACACAAACGCGCCTTTGCCGACCCTTATGACGAGGGCATCCCCTATTACCTCTACAATCTCGCCGCCCCCGATTGCTATGATCGCATCTATATCTGCCATGAGCATGCGGCAAATTCGGCGCTTAGCGCCTGTGCCGCAGAACTGGGCGCGCAACTCATCCGACTGGAATTCCTATGAGCAGCATCATTTTATTTACCGATTTAGACGACACTCTGTTTAACAGCTGCCGCAAGAAATCCCCGACCGCCGACAGCCAAGCCCTCGCCTTTTTGCAAAACGGCAGCCCCATTTCCTACGCCGACCGCAAACAGCAGCAATGGCTGCAACATTGGCTGACACACAGCCGCCTCATACCGGTTACCGCACGCAATTTGGACAGCTTTCGCCGCGTGAATATTGCCTTTAAACATCATGCCGTTATCAATTACGGCGGCATCATTTTGCTGCCCAACGGCAGTATTGACGAAGACTGGTTTCAACGCAGCGAAAATGCTGCCCGCGGCAGCCACAGCCGCTTAAAGACACTTGCCGACAGCCTGCGGCAACTACCCACCACCCTTTATGACGACCTGCATATCCGCCTCATCAGCGATATGGGCATTAGCTTTTACCTGCTTGTCAAATCGCGCAGCCAACATCAAGTGCATCTGGAGCAAGCCGCCGCCTGCCTGCGTAGCCAACTACTGCCCGCAGAACAATTACACCTCAATGCCAATAATCTTGCCGTACTGCCGCCGTGGCTGGACAAATCCCAAGCCGTTGAAGAACTCCTGCGCCGCTTCCGCACGCAAGACCCTGATTTGATGTGCATCGGCATGGGCGACAGCTTAATCGACCTTGCTTCATGCATTGCTGCGATTATCTGATTACACCGCAAGGCAGCCAAATCAGCGCTGCGATAAAGCATTAAAAAGTATGTATTTCTTGTATAGTCGAAGAATTGAAAAAGTATTACGGCGTTGGCTCGCCTTGCCGTACTATCTGTACTGTCTGCGGCTCGCCGCCTTGTACTACTTTTTCACTTCTCCGACTATATTTCATCGTCATGCAGATTTCTCATATTTATTCCCAAACTTGAATTTATTTCAGCACTTCCAACACAATATTTCTCAGCCAGCGATGAGCCATGTCGTGTTCGGTGCGTTCGTGCCATGTCATCATGATGGTAAAACCATCAATGGCGATGGGTGGATTTTGTAGGCGTACATTTGGCAATCTTTGGGCAAGGTGCTTGGGCAATACTGCCACCAAATCTGAATCATTCAACAGCTGTGGCAGTAGCGAGATGTGGTCTACCGACACCATCACTTTGCGTTTTCGCCCCAACTTTTGTAAGGCAATGTCAGTTGCTCCACGAAACTCGCCACCATTATAAGAGAGCATGGCAAAGGGCAATTTGCAAAACTCATCAAGCGTTAAAGTGGTGTTTGCCATGGGGTGCATTTTGCTCATCACACAAACATAATGCTCTTCATATAATCGCATTTGAGGCATGTCATCACTGATGTGATGCTGCCCAACCAGTGCCAAATCAATGGCGTTTTTATCAAACAAAGTCTTGATGTTTTGCCCTTGCACAGGCAATAAGGCAACTTTGACATTCGGAGCAAGCCGTCTTAGCCTTAAAATCAAGGGCAAAGCGATGATTTGTTGCACATAATCCATCGCCCCAATACGTAAGGTCATGGACAAATTGGCAGGTTCTAGTTTGGGCGGGGCAAGCATGCCGCTTATCTCTTCTAAGACACGCCGAGCGACATGCCCAAGCTCAATCGCCCTATCTGTGGGCTGCATGCCGTGCTGAACCCGCACAAATAACGGGTCATTAAAACTCTCTCGCAGGCGATTTAAAATCCCACTCATCGCAGGTTGGGTGATGGACAGTCGCTGTGCTGAACGGCTGACGTTGCACTCATCTAAGAGCACAACAAAGGCTTTTAATAGGTTTAGGTCTAGGGTTCGGATATCGGTCATGGTTATATCTACTTATCACAATAATCAATTTGAAATAATAAAACAAATTCCCCAGAATATCATCATCTTAAACACCGAGAAAACTCATGGCAACATTTCGCAAAATCCTAAACCCCATCAGCCTAAAAAATCTTAAATTAAAAAACCGCATTGTCATGCCCCCAATGTGCCAATATTCTGCCACGGACGGTGTGCCAAATGACTGGCATTTGCTCCATTACACCAGCCGAGCGGTGGGCGGTGTGGGCCTCATTATCGTTGAGATGACCAATGTCGCTGCCAATGGTCGCATTACGGCGAACTGTTTGGGGCTTTGGAATGATGAGCAAGAACAAGCGTTTAAAAAATTGGTGGACAGCGTGCATGCACAAGGGGCGAAAATTGGCATTCAAATCGCCCATGCAGGCCGTAAAGCCCAAGATGAGCCAAATGCCGTTGCCCCGTCTGCCATTCACTATGGTGAGCTTGACTATGCTGGGCAAAATCTCATCACCCCAAGGCAGCTGAGCATTGACGAGATAAAAGCATTGGTACAAGCATTTGCCGACTCTGTCAAAAGAGCGGTGAATGCAGGCTTTGATGCGATTGAGCTTCACGCCGCCCACGGCTATTTGATTCACCAGTTTTGTGCACCCAAATCCAACCAACGAAGCGATGAATACGGACAAGACCACCTATTGTTTGGCGAGCAAGTCATTCACGCTGTTCGTGCCGTCATGCCTGATGAGATGCCCCTAATCGTGCGTATCTCTGCCCAAGAGTATGGCGAAAACGGCTTTGACAGTGATTATGGTGTGGAGATTGCCAAACGCTTCTCAACAGCTGGGGCAGATGTGTTTCATGTCAGCGGCGGCGGCGATGGCGTATTGTGTGAGGGCAAGCACCCTGAGTTTTATGCAGGCTATCAGGTGGCACTGGCTCGCAAAGTCAAACACGCCACAGGCAAACCTGTGATTGCTGTGGGCATGCTAGATGACCCTGCCGTGGCTGACCATGTGCTTGGCGTGGGCGATGCCGACCTTGTGGCGATAGGTCGTGGGCTGCTTCGAGACCCATATTGGGTGCTAAACGCCCAGTATCAGCAAAACCGCTCAGATGGCAAAGAGGTGCAGTTTGTGCCCAGACAATATGAGCGTGGGTTTGTGTAAATTTTTTAGCAATGAACAGTATTTTTGGGCGGTTTGGGCTGTTTAATCATGCTTAAAATCGTGTTTAGATACATTGTCATAATCATTCATTATTTTGGAGCTTACCATGCAATTTTTTAACAAAGATGATGTTTTAAACGCCTTTCATTATCGTGTGTCTACTCGCTCGTATGACGGCAATAAGAAAATTCCTGCCGATGATTTTAACTATATTTTGGAATTGGGTCGCTTATCCCCAAGCTCGGTAGGGTCTGAACCTTGGCAATTTTTGGTGTTACAAAATGCCGATTTACGCCAAAAGTTAAAGCCTTACTGTTGGGGCATTCCGACCATGGAAACATCAAGCCACATTGTTGCCATACTTGCCAAGAAAAATGCCCGTTATGACACGCCTTATTTTGGTGAAATCATGGACAGACGAGGCTTATGGGTAATGACCGTGCCAAAGCATTGGAGGTGTACCAAAAATTCCAAGAACAAGACATCGCCATTTTGGACAGCGAACGCAGTCTGTATGACTGGGCAAGCAAACAAACCTACATCGCACTTGCCAATATGATGACAGGGGCTGCCATGATTGGTGTGGACTCTTGTCCGATTGAGGGTTTTGCTTATAAGGAAGTGAACCAGCTTTTGGCAGATGAGGGTTTGTTTGACCCAAATGAGTGGGCGGTGTCGGTCATGGTAACATTTGGCTATCGTGATAAAGAGATTAAACCCAAAGCACGCAAAACTTTTGAGCAAGTTGTGAAGTTTGTAGAGTAAATACATTCTCTCGTGGTGAGCGAAGATTTTGTGTTAAAAGTATCCGAAAACCTAGACACCCAAGCGGTCGCCCCGCTACTGTGTGCAGGCATTACCACATACTCGCCCCTGCGTCATTGGAAAGTCGGCAAAGGCACCAAAGTGGGCGTGGTCGGACTGGGCGGACTGGGGCATATGGCGGTCAAACTTGCTCATGCTATGGGGGCGGAAGTTACGCTCTTTACCCGTTCGCTTGGCAAATCCGATGACGCTTACCGCTTGGGGGCGAGTCGTGTGGTGCTGTCCACCGATGAGGGTCAGACGTTTGAGGTGGCAAACACCTTTGATGTCATCATTGACACCGTGCCATACACCCACGATTTAAAGCCCTATGTACCGACACTTGCCTTGGACGGTACGCTGGTGCTGGTCGGTTTGGTGGGCGAGCTGGAACAAACCATTAACACCGTGCCGATGATTATGGGTCGCCGTAGCATTGCCGCATCTGTGATTGGCGGTATTGCCGAGACCCAAGAAATGTTGGATTTTTGTGCCGAGCATAATATCGTGCCAGATGTGGAAATGATTGATATGCAAGACATTAACACCGCCTATGAGCGTATGCAAAAAAGCGATGTGAAATATCGTTTTGTGATTGATATGGCGAGTTTGAAGGGGTAATACTGTTTTGTGGGGAGTAGGGAAACACCGTTTTCAGAGTTGGAAACGGTGTTTTTATTTAGAACAATATTATATAATCAAAAATACTGATGATAATCAATAAGTTTAGCTTAAATTTTATTGTCAATTTTTTCTCCAATCGTATTCATATATGCCTGTAAATCAATAGCAGGCACTGTTCCGATTGCTTGTTGCAAATAACGTGTCAATTGCATAAAGAAAGTGATTAATGAATTTTCAGGCTGGCTAAATTCCAATGATTGAAAAGTCCGATTATGATAATAATCACAGATGCGTTTTCTAAAATCTACTTTCTCATTGATATCTTCTTCTCCTATATATTGTACAAAGAAATTACCATAATCCACAATGCAACCCAAATCAATTCCCTCTAAATCGGTTAAAGACTTGATGTGCTTTTCAATAGTATCATTGTTATTATGTGTAAAAGAATTGGTGGTGGTTAAAATTCCACCAATGATTTTTGTCAGTGGACGAGCAGGTAGCTTTTGTCCCGAATTAATCATTGATGTTGATGTGCGATCCAATCTTCTGACACTGGCAATTTTTTGTCCTGCATATTTAATGTAATTAATATCACCAACATTACCCTGAATATCAGGTTTTACTTCAAAAACAGCATACACTCCTTCAGCAGGAATATACTTAAAGCCATTTTGATTAAAAATAAATGGTGTAAACCAATTATCATAAATGACAATATCAATTTGGTCACTGGTATTTCCGTGGTAATCAATTACAATCGCTTTATCTACACTATAACGATTTGGTAAATAACTTTGCAACCATTCAATCCAAGCATTTTCTAAGGCATCGCCTTTTGAGCCTGGATGATGAATAAATTCACGATTGGTACTTAATTGGCTTTGCATTTGCCCTTGCATACCACGAAACAAGGCTAATAAATCAACATTATTCATAAACAGCTAACCTACCTTCATCAAAAAGAAAAAAATTAAAATCTAATAATTTATTACTGGACATGCTTAAAATAAGCAGAATGGGATTATGGAGCTGAACCGTATTGCAAGAAGCAATGCTATCCATTGCTTGTAAATCTGTTAAACTGTACCACGCTGTTGCATTGGGGTGACTGTGCCATTCGCCTATATAATACAATCCAGTTTCTCGGAATATCTTTTCAAAATTATGAACTTTTAAATTTAATTCACGCTTAAACCCAACAGGTGAGCTGTCGTATTTATCAATCAATAAAAAATCTTTGATATACAACTTAGTAAGGTTGTCAGAGTAGTAACCTAAAAGAAATCCACCATTATCATTTGGATAATGATAAATCGCTAAATTCGCCATTAATTCAATTAATGTACATTCAACATAAAGTTGTAGGTTTTTGTATTTTTTCACAATCATTAAAACCTCTCAACCTTTAAATTAAGATTATCATCACATTGAGTGACAAAATGTTGATAATTACTTTCTTGAATCATTAAATTAATTATTTTTAATGATAACTGAACCATAATGGCAATATCATTATAAGAAGCTTTAAAAGTTGGATTCCAACAGCCGATAGGATTGTATAAATCCAAAGTATCATTCTCTTTGTTTAAAATTTTATCAATCTGATGCCTCACAAAACGATAATGATTGGGTGAAATGCCACATACCAATGCTTTTGCGTAATTGGTTATGGATAAATTAAATATGGTGCTAGTCAAATTTAATTTATCTGTAAGATACATTAAAGGCTCTAGACTAGCAGAATCACTCTGTTAGACTAGAAAAATGAGATACAACAGTAAATTAAGCACATATCAGCTCAAAAAAATTATTCGGCACTTTTGTGCCGATATTGAAGCCTCAAAAACCGCTTTGCTGACTGGTTTTAATCGCAATACCATCAATCATTGGTACAACATCTTTCGTCAGGAAATCTATCGCCATCAGAGTGAACTTAAGGAACAACTCTATGGAAGCATAGAAGTCGATGAAAGTTATTTTGGCGCCAAGCGGCAACGAAGCTTTCATAGCAAACTCAAACGCGGCAGAGGAACGTTGAAACAGCCTGTATTCGGTATATTCGAACGTGAGGGCAAGGTTTATACTGAAATCGTTCCTGATTGTAAGAAGCAGACCTTGCAAGACATTATACTGGGTAAAGTCAGCTTGGACAGCGTCATTTATTCTGATAGTTGGCGTGGGTATAGCGGATTGGTTGATGTGGGTTATAGTAAGCATTTGCGGGTTAATCACGGACAAAACGAATTTGCACATGGCAGCATACACATCAACGGTATAGAAAGTTTTTGGAGTTTTACCAAAAGAAGGCTTGCAAAATTTAACGGTGTAAGCAAAAATTTCGAATGGCATTTAAAGGAATGCGAATGGTTGCTTCTGCAATAAATTATACCAATCACCCTGCTAGTCTAGAGCCTACTAAATTATACCCACCCATAACCATTCTCAATTTCCCTTAATATCTAAGACCTTGTATAATATCTCATTTTTCAACCAAACCATTAGGACAGTCGACTCCCTAATGGTTTATTTTATTTGCCAAACCGATGAAACCGACTGTTAAACACCCCATTTTAAAACGCCTGCTCAAATTCACCCTTGCCACGCTGGGCGTGCTTGCCTTGATTGTCGCCATTTTGGGCGTGATGCTCTATCGCAATTTGGGCGGATTGCCCGATGAGAGCCGTTTCGCTCATTTGTCTTATTACAAAAACGGGCAATTTGTGAACCTTTATACCACCGATTTGCCCTATTATCCCGACAAAGCCACAGGGCAAGGCGGTTTTGTGCGGTTTGACGGCTACACGCCAAACGGACGTTTGCCTATGGTGGATTTAAATCAAATCGCTTTCAGCCAGTCTGAAAACTTCGCCTACTATTGGCTCGGTCATGCATCCGCCATTTTGGAGCTGGACGACGTACGCTTTTTGACCGATCCTGTGTTTGACAACGCCAACCCCTTGAATCTACCGCTCATCGCCCCACGTTTTCAAGAAGCCCCAATCACACGCCAAAACCTGCCTGCCATTGACGTTGTGCTGATTACTCACGACCATTATGACCATTTGGAGGCTACAACCATTCGCCATTTGGCGGACAAGGCAGAGCGGTTTGTCGTACCGCTTGGCGTGGGGGCAAGGCTAGGGTCTGTTGACAATCACCTTGAAGCCATAAGTGTTGCAGCGAGATAAATGTTTGCCGCAAAGGAGCTGTCTGTTTTCTCCGAACGCATGGCTATCTTCTTAAACCCCTTTAAATCACAGAAAACATTTTCTACCAAATGACGCCATTTGCACATATGCCGGTCATAAGCACGTTGCAGTTTTCGCTTGCTCGTCGGTGGAATCACCGCTTGGCAAGCTCTTTCGTTCAGTTCCTCTAACAGCCAATCTGCATCAAAGGTTTTGTCTATAGTCGAAGAATTGAAAAAGTATTACGGCGTTGGCTCGCCTTGCCGTACTATCTGTACTGTCTGCGGCTCGCCGCCTTGTACTACTTTTCCACTTCTCCGACTATAGATGCAGTTGTCTATCCATTTCCCCGGGCGCTTAGATAAGGTGATGAGCCTTTGATTGAACTGACACAGATTTCTGAACGCCCTCATAAAGACCATGCCTTGACGGGTCATTTTATTGGGTTTCGTGATTGCCATATCAAGCCTGATTTGGTTTTAATCTATAAAATAGTGGATGATGTTGTAGAGTTGCATTACTTAGATAGCCATAGCGAAATTTTTGGCTAATCCATCATTAGAATTATTCTCTATTAACGCTGATGGTCTTTATCTTTACTAGAAGTCTTAGGCGGTAAGTTTTTCACCTGAAGCACTTTAACATTAACTTGTTGCTGATTAACTGCTTTTTGAATGGCTGCTAAATCTTCTTTACTTGCCCCAATAATTTCGAATTTATCTGTGCCATATCTTCTCTGCGCTAAAACCAATGCTTTGCTAAAAACATCTTCGCTTTTCTCTTTCACTTTGATTGATTGATAGCTATCAACAATCACAACTTTATTGTGTTTGCTTTGGTCGCGATATTCAATTGTGCCATTTCTTTTGATGGTGGTGTTTAAACCAAAGTCAAAAGTACTGAAGAGTTGAGGATATTTCGTTTGACTACGGATTTCAAAAACGATGGTTTCCTCTTCTTGTCTATGATGCGTTTGCCATTTCGGATAAACGCGATTAAGTTCAGTGAGCGCCTGCTCATTATTTTTTTGCGCTTGTTGATAGAGATAGTGCAAATAACGTTCATGCGGTTTAAGGTTGAGCATTTTTCGTTGTTGTTGCCAGTTGTTTTCTAGTTGTTTGAGCGCTTGTTCGCGTTTTTCTTTATTTAATCGCCATAAAACTGAATTTTGTGCGCACGTGTATTTTGTATCGCGCTGATAGCGATAGCGTGCAAAAATCGCTTTGCGCTCGGATTTGTATTGCAAAAAAGCCTGCTTGAAGGGTTTGAGTTGTTGTTCTTGTTTGCAAAAATGGCGCCACATCACCGATGAAGCCACAGCTTGTTTTTGTCCTTTGCCGTGCATTTGTGTTTTAAGCACATGATTTAATATTACCTTTGACTCTGACCAATCTAAATGCATGCGCTGTCTTAAATAATCAGAGGCACTAAAACGGCGATTGTCATCAACAATCCGCTCCTGCGTACCATCAATGCCATCGCGGCAGGATTGCGTAACACGGGTTAAGTTTGTTGCCCATCAGCTGATAAGAAGCCCGCCGCATGACGGATTTTTGTGGAAAAAGAGCGATAAAAGCGCTGCCGAGAACAGAGCAAGTAAGGATAAATAAACATTGTGTAATTATAAACAAAGCATAATATTGCTTATTTATATTAGCTTTATAATTTTGTGCAATGAATCTTGATAATGAATCTTGATTCAGAATCTTAAACTTAAACTGTGATAAAGGATAAATGATGAAAAAATTTATTTCGATTGCCGCTTTAGCCGTTTTGACTGCTCCGGTCTTTGCTCAATATGCTGATCGTTATGATGACGACGCACGCTATTACCAGCAACATCAAGGAGAATATATCTCTCATGACAAAGCGGCGGAAATCGCCATTCAAGCAGCGGGCGGCGGTATAGTGACTGATGTGGATTTTGAATACAGCCAATATCGCGGCGCGCGTTTTGAAGTGGAAGTGCATTATAACGGTATGGAGCATGACATTGTAATTGATGCCAAAACAGGCAAGATTAGACGTCATAGCGTAGAGCGTGACGATTAATTATCACCATTTTAAAAAAGCCGGCTGCAAGCCGGCTTTTTTGCGCTCTCGTTTTGAGTTTAAAACGATGCGGGGCGGAAAGGAAAAATCAGCGGAATAAGCAATAAAGCCGCTGCTGCATAGGTAAAGAGAATTGCCCAACCGAAGCGGAGAAAATCTTTAACGCGGTAATTGCTGGGGGTGTAAATCATCAAATGGGTTTGATAGCCGAAAAGCAATAAAAAGCAGGCGCTTGCGCAAGTTCAAGATTGCGCCTTGCTAAATAAGCATCTAGAAAAACCCCGTCTTTAAGATTAATTGCTTTGCGCTTACCCTCTACGTCAAAAGAAAAATTAATATATTTAGCGCCAAATTTTTTGCTATCTCTAACCTTCACCCCCACACCAAAAGCTCGGATACTTGCCGCTAATTCTTCTACATTGCTAATCTCTGGGTGAGATTGAACAAATTCAAACAAGCGACGCTTGATTTTGTTGATGGGCATATCAGATTGAATTTTATAGCGATTAATTACCTCTTCAGCCCCTGAAGTTAATTGACGGCGATTATCTTTAGGCGACTGCAAATCAAAGCGCTCATTGATGTGTTCTTGAAACGCCGTGAGATACGGATGAATCAGCGTAATCTTACCCAATGGGTTTTCACGTTTTCCAGTTGCAATATTATATTCAGGGATAACCACATGAATATGGGGGAAACGTTGATGCTCAATGCCTTTTTTATCTAATTCATATTTGATTTTAGGCAGATGCGCCTCGCTGTAATAGTAAAACTCATCTTCGGCACAGGCGCTAAAAATAAACTCACGAAACTCACGGTCAATAGCTTGCAAATCTTCTTCCTCTACAAACGCTTCTTTGAAAGACAAAGTGATATGCAAATATTTTTGTGCGCTATCTTGTGGATTAAAACAACCAAGAACCCCTGATAATTGCTGGATTTCCCCACTCAATGGCACACGTTGGTCTAATTCATCGCGTGAAAGCTCACGGTCTGACTTTCTGCCCTTTTCCAGATAGTCAACAATTCCGCCTTTACCGCCTTTCACCCGAATAATCATATTCAGACCGTCTCAAATTTCTGCCAAAACAGATTAAGTTGCAGTTTTATTGAGTCAAGCGTTTGCAAATAGCGCAAGGCTTGCGCCTCATTGAGTTGGTTTTCAACTCTTAGTGTATTGAGCGCTTTAGCGATCTGATTGATATTGTTACTGGATTTACTGAGCAATAGCAGCGCACGTGCTCTGTCTTTTTGTAGCTCTGCTGGAATAGCCATTTTTATCTTGCAAGTCTTTGAAAGTTTTAAAAATCATTTAATACTTATTCTTTCTATACTTATTCTAAGTTTTGAATTAAATTCAATCTCAAATTTTTTCAATAAAAATCCAAATTGTATTGGGCAACTTATTCATCCAAACAAGGCATAATCTTTATAAAAAAATTATTCTACTGACCTATCCCGAATAGTAAAAACTTGCTCAAGTAAAGTCGTTGCAAAACATCCTTTTGGTAAGCGAAACGACAATACCAACGTTTTATCCTCTTCCCACTGCCATGACAACTGTTGCGCTTGCACGACCATCGCCCGCCAATCGCTTTGTGCATAGCGCTGTAGATACGCCACCTCCGCTGCATAATCCTCTAATGCTTTTGCGCGAATATCCGCGCTCGGCGTCGCCTCATCCGTATTTTCCTCTTTCCCCACCAACCATCCAGCGGGCACAATATCGCCCTCATTTAAGCGCCGTTGCAAATCTTCATCTATTTTCTCAATATAAAAATAGCTCTGACTCCCACGCAACATCGCTCTATCACCCACCAACAATGAGCGCACCACCCCCAAACTCTCGCGCATCTCCAACTGTTGATTAAATAACCACGCCCGCAATGTAGATAACACCAGCGACCGCTCCTCACGCTTTTTAGGCAGTTTTCCTGATTTCACCCATTGTTGCGCGCGTGCTAAATTTTCCCGCCCAAACCGCTGTGCTCCAAATTTATTTACAAACCCCTCAAGTACTTGCGACTGCAAAGCCGTTTCAATCTCTGTTTTATCCCCCGCCACCTCACGCAATCTAATCACAAAATCATTAAAACGATGCGTCCCCACGCGCAATTTTTTCTGATGACGCACGCGCTGAATAATCCGCCAGCCTTCGCCTACATCAGGCAACTTATCGCCATAAATTGCTGGCAAACACAGCCATTGTCGCGTTATTGCATGGCGGTCTTTCAACCCACTATGACTAATATCGCGTCGCTGACAACCCACCAACTGCGCCCACTGTCGCGCCACATACAACGTATTGGCATTGATTTTTTCCACCCAACACCAAAGATGCTCCCCCGCCCCTGATAACTCAAAGCCTAAAACCTCTTCTACTATAAAATCCTGCGCCTTAGTTTTTAAATCCGCCTGAGCCTTAACCCCCATTCTCATCCTCCTGCATGCATAACTGATTAAACGCCCGCCATTCATCTTGCAAAAACAACCGCAAAGACAACGCTCTACCCGCCACCTGCTCACCTAACAAATCCAACATTATCAAATAGCGCTCTCGTCCATGCGATAATTCCTGAGCTTTCTCTGCTAATTTCGCCCTCTGCACCTTTGACAACCCCTTTTGCCCATAGCGCACCGCCTTCGCGCCCTGATAATGCACCCAAGATTGCGCAATAGCCGCCGTTTTTTGCTCCAACATCGCGCGTGTTAGCATAAAACCGTCCCCACTACGCAACAACCCCAACTGCCGAGCCGTATGCACATCGCTCACACTTCCCATCATCGCCATTCTTGCCAACACCCCATGAATTTGTGCCAAACGCGTTGCCTCATCCACCGCAGGCAAGCGCCTAAGCCACTCAAACCACACCCCACCAAAAGAAATCAATCCCTGCCCAATGGTTGATAACTGCCAACTCACCTCCGTATCACACAACACACAATCTGCTTGCATCATCACGGCAAACCCCGCGTCATATACCTTCCCTGATAAAGACACCAACACAGGCGAGGGCAACATCCGAAGCGCCAATAACACCGCCTCCAGCGCATCCTGCTCCGCCTGCCATAGCCCATCTTTTTGCTGGCAAAACTCCCGCCAATTTCTAGCCACCCCAAACGATTGCCCATGATGATAAATCAAAAGTGCCGCGCGCTTACGCTTGGCATACTCACACGCCTGCAACAACTCCGCCAATAATTGCACATCAAACACCGCCACCGACGCAAGCGGTTGCCAAATCACAATCGATTGCTGATACAACCAACACCGACTACCCACCGCCTCCTTAAAAAGCAGCTGCGAATCTGCAAACCACAATGACGCCTCTGCCTTACGCTCTTGCTCCGTTTGTCGTCGCGCTTTACGCCAAAAATCCCCCACCGCATACTCAACAACCCCCTTTTTTGCATCCTCCTTTGTCGTTTCGATCACCACCTTAGGAGAGAAAGCCAAAAACCAAGCATAAAAGTTATACGGCCAATTAATCCCATAGCGCAAAGCCCTATCTAAATCCGCTCCAGCCAAACCAGTCTCTTGAGCCACCCAAGCCATGTATTGCCACACATCTCGCCAGAAAGCATATAAAAACCTTGCCGCATGTGAATTCAAACGCCCAAGCGCCAACCAATCACACCGATCAATCGCGCCTTGTAACTGCACATCAAACGCCATCCCAGAAGCCCCCACCTTCGCCACCCTACCCTCAGACAAACACGCCAAAAATGCCTGCAACATCTCACATTGCTCAAGCAACACCCCAAAACGCTCCCTATCCGCCATCGCCACCCGCGCAAAAATCTCCCGCACCCGCATCGCCCCTAAAAACCGCACCCGCGACACAATGCCCTTATTTTCAGCAAACTCTGGAAACATCGTCAAATATTCCAACTGCTCCAACGACAACCCCAGCCGCTGCGCATGATAAAAACTTGCCATAATCAAAAACACCAACAAACGATTGCCCACATAATTTGGGCTATCCGCCACCTGCAACACCTCACGCCCCAACACCTGCGTAAAAAATCCACGCACCACATCTAAAACACGCGCCTCCGTTCGCACCCCCGCATACAACTCCATCAAACGCATAAAACGCGACGGACGATAAAAATGCGCACCACAAAAACGCGGACGCAACCCAGCAGGAAGCGCCCGCGCAAACTCCTCCAAAGGCAAGCCATCGGCAAGAGTCATCAACACCACTTCTTTAGACAAAGCAGGCGCCAAACGCGTCAACATCCCCCGACGCATCGCAAAATCCCCCTCATGGCATTCAATGATTAAATCATGGTCTTTCAACAACGCCCAATCATCACCATAGTTGCGCGCATCAATTAAAGACACTGCCTCCTGCCCAGCAAACGGCAACGGCTTCTGCCACATCAGCTCCTCAATTACCCCACGCGCTAAGGCATTCGCATCGCCTGCCGACGGGCGGTCATACAACCGCACCCGAATCCCAGCACTGGCAAACAACGCCGCCACCTGCCCGCCCAAATAACTCGCACCAAATACCGCTGGACGCAAAAACCGAAACGACGACAAATCCGACCCCACCCCCTCTCTCATCAAAAACCGCTAAATCAGCGCCTTTATCTGCGCAACTACCTCAGAAAGCGCCACTAGTTGCGCCTCCTCCTCACGGCGTAATTTAAACTCCACCGCGCCCTGTGCCAACGTTTTATCAGAAATCACCACCCGCATCGGCACGCCAATCAAATCCATATCCGCAAACATCACCCCAGCACGCTTACCTCTATCATCTAACGCCACCTCAACCCCACAATCTAGCAATTGCGCATATAATTTCTCAGCAGCCTCAGCCACCTCCGCCGATTTATGCGCATTAAGCGGTAAAATCGCCACAGAAAAAGGCGCTATCGCCTGTGGAAAAATAATGCCACGCGCATCATGATTTTGCTCAATTGCCGCCGCCACAATTCGCGATACCCCAATGCCATAACATCCCATCAAAGGCGTTGTACTCCCGCCATCTTCCAGTGGCACCTTCAGCCCCATCGATTGAGAATATTTCACCCCCAACTGGAAAATATGCCCCACCTCAATCCCGCGCTTAATCAATAACGGACTGCGCGTCTGTGGCGACAAATCCCCTTCTATCACATTACGAATATCCGCCACCATCGCCTCAGGCACATCACGCGCCATATTCAAATGCTTATAGTGAAACCCATCCTCATTAGCACCTGCAACAAAATCCGCCAACCGCGCCGCCTCATAATCCACAACCAAAGGCAACCCCAACTCAAACGGACCCAACGAGCCAAAACCAGCCCCCACCACCGCGCGCACCTCCGCCTCATCAGCAAACACCAGCGGACTTGCCACTACATCCAAATGCTCAGCCTTCACCTCATTAAGAGAATCCCCACCACGCAAAACCAGCGCCACCAACTGCCCCTCCTGAGCTCCTTTAACCAGCAAAGTTTTCACACTTTGCATCGCATCTACATCATATTGCGCGCACAACTGCTCAATTGAACCACACTCTGGCGTTGCAAATTTCACCTTCTCCACCCCCGCATCAGCGCACTCAACAGGCGCGATATACGCCTGCGCCTTCTCCATATTGGCTGCATAACTGCCATCTTGAGAAAAAACAATATCATCCTCTCCAGTTTGAGCTAACACATGAAACTCATGCGAACCCGTCCCCCCAATTGAGCCGTTATCTGCCAATACCGCGCGATAATCCAAACCAATACGCTCAAAAATACGACAATATGCCTGATACATCGCCTCATAAGTTTGTTGCAAACACGCCTCATCTAAGTGAAACGAATAGCCATCTTTCATCAAAAACTCTCGCCCACGCATCACCCCAAACCGCGGACGAATTTCATCTCTAAATTTTGTTTGAATCTGATAGACATTCAAAGGCAATTGCTTATAACTTGTTAAATCACGACGCATTAAATCCGTAACCACCTCTTCATGCGTTGGCCCCAAACAATATTCCCGCTCATGGCGGTCTAAAAACCGCAACAACTCAGGCCATAATCCTGCCACCGCTTGGATTCTCGCCACAACTCGTTAGGTTGCACCATCGGCATAAACACCTCCAGCGCCCCCGCACGGTTCATCTCCTCACGCACAATCGCCTCAACTTTTTCAACACTCTAAGCCCTAAAGGCAACCACGAATACACCCCCACTGCCGTCTGACGAATCATCCCCGCGCGCAACATTAATTGATGACTAACCACCTCCGCTTCCGCTGGCGTTTCTTTTTGAGTACTCAACCAAAATGACGACAAACGCATCGCTATCCCCTAAAAATTAAAACAATGAAAAAAGATTTAAAACAACCCAATAAATAAGAGAGGCAGTGCCAAAAGCACCGCCAAACAATTTAATCTCTAACAATAAACAGACCTACGAACAAAACCTTAATGACACAATTCGCGAATATCATTCTCTGCTTGTTCTCTACGCGCATTGACTGTTTGTTGGTCCAAAGGAATCAAATTCCCTTCCTTATCTTCCTCATAAATCACCTCATTTTGACGAATCGTGGTCAACTGCTCTTGCGCCTCTTCACAGCGTTGTTCGCGTGTAATAATTTGCTCTTGCTCTTTAGCCCTAGCAGCACTGGGCATTTCAAAAGTTCTATTGCTTTTAACATTCTCTTCATGTGCAAAAGAATTCATTTCATTAGAATCATGAGGCATTGGGCGCACTGCTTTGGCAGTGGTAAGCGACAAATCAGGCTCTACTGATTGTTTTGAATCAAACACCACCATGCCATATTTATTTAAAATAATATAATTACCCACCCCTCTAGGCATGGTTTTGCTGTAGTGTGCAATTCCTTTTTCCTGCCATTTGTAAAACACATCATGTTGTAATTCCAAAGGCTCATTCGCCTGTTGCGCCCATACCGCTGACAAGCAAAATCCTGCCATAAGCCCTACTAATTTATTAAATTTAACATTAACCATAACAGCGTCCTTTCATAAATTGAGCGCTCATTTTACATTAAAATTGCCTTACGTTAGAGAATTAAGAACTGCTATACTCAAATTTTTTAAATCCTAGAGGAGACCCCCCGATGAAACAACCCGTTCGCGTTAGTATTACAGGTGCTGCAGGCAATATTGGCTATGCTATGGCTTTTCGCATTGCCTCTGGTGAAATGCTTGGCAAAGACCAACCTATCATTCTCCAACTCCTTGAAATTCCTAATGCGCTAGAGGCTTTAAAAGGCGTGGTTATGGAATTAAAAGATTGTGCCTTTCCACTGCTTGCCGACATTATCGCCACCGACAAAGCCAGTATCGCTTTTAAAGATTGTGATTATGCGCTACTGGTAGGTGCGCGCCCTCGTAGCGCAGGCATGGAACGCAAAGACCTTCTCGAAGCCAATGGCGCAATTTTCAAACCACAAGGTCAAGCACTAAACGAGCATGCCAATCGCAACGTTAAAGTGCTTGTTGTCGGCAATCCCGCAAACACTAATGCGCTTATTACTAAAACCTTTGCACCCGACCTCAACCCTAAAAACTTCACCGCCATGACCCGACTTGACCACAATCGCGCACTAAGTTTATTGGCGGATAAACTCAACGTACACACTACCGACCTAAGCAATCTCACCATTTGGGGCAATCATTCTGCAACTCAATATCCTGATCTAGCGCACGCCATGATTAACGGACAGCCCGTACAAGAGAAAATCAACCAGCAATGGTATGAGAAAACCTTTATTCCAGAGGTTCAACAACGCGGTGCGGCCATCATTAAAGCACGCGGTGCATCTTCTGCTGCCTCTGCTGCCTCTGCTGCCATTGACCACATGCGCACTTGGGCTTTAGGCACTCCTGAAAACGACTGGGTTAGTATGGCGGTTCCTTCTGATGGCTCCTATGGCATTGAAAAAGGATTAATTTATT
This sequence comes from Rappaport israeli, assembly GCF_001888055.1. Taxonomy (GTDB): domain Bacteria; phylum Pseudomonadota; class Gammaproteobacteria; order Cardiobacteriales; family Cardiobacteriaceae; genus Rappaport; species Rappaport israeli. Next base: position 37,132 of record NZ_LXHZ01000016.1, on the reverse strand, counting down.
CTTTCCCTTGTCGTTGTAAAAATGGCGATTATGAAATCGTGCAAGGGCTTGAGCTTAGTGAATTCAGCCAAGAAAAAATGCGCGCCACTGAGCAAGAATTGCGCGAAGAGCGCGATGCGATTACCCACCTACTCAACGCTTAATCTTTTAAAAGCGCGTAGCATCCACTGCGCGCTTTAAGCTAAAAATCGTTCAAACTCTCAAAAAAAGAACAACATCATGCAACTTTATCTAAGCCCCACCTCTCCTTTTTCTCGCCTTACTCTTATCACCGCCATAATAGCCAACCACACCCAACTCAAACTCAATTTCGTCAACCCATGGGATAACCCTGAATCCCTCACCACTCATAATCCTTTTTCCCAAATCCCCACTCTTATCAGTGATGACAATCATACCTTGTACCAAACCTCCCTTATCTGCCAATTTCTCCACCCAGATGCTTTTGTCAATAACGCCAACAATCAAGCCAATCTCAATCTTTTTGCCTACGCCTACAGCTTGATTGAGCAAATTGTCAAAGCCTTTTCTCTTAAGCATTTTGCCCCTAAAACCCAACCTGAACATCCTTTTATTGAGCGTGCTCAGCAAAGCATCATCCGCGCCCTTCACAGCGCCCCAGAGCTCCAAGCCAACAGCAACGACTACGCACAAATCATATTAGCCTGCGCTTTTGACTATTTAAGCCTTAGACAACCTACGCTCACAGCGCATCTAAGCGCCAGCAACCAGCAAGCCTTGCATGCCATACAACAACGTGCCATTTTAAGCCTTACCCATAATCAAAGCCTCCAAAACCGCCCACAAACCCCGTCTGAACTCGGCTTTAACGAAGCCAAAGACTGGCAGGTCTAACCATCCTCTCTACTGCCAAAACTTTGCGCTGACAATCACCGCACATTCACCCCCAAGCCTTGACAACAAGTTGGGGGTGATTTCATTGATAAGAAAACCAAGGCGCAATCCATCAAATCATGAATTCACCCCAATTTTTTCTCTACGCAAAGGGTTCAAACAACAGAAAATAAACTATTTTTACAGTCAAAATCCCCACAAAAGGTTAGCAGATTGTTTCAGCGAACTTTATTCTCTTGAGAGGCTCGATATTAAAATGGCGTATGGTGAACAATAAAAGCATCAGAACCACGCCACCTTTTATCGCGATACTTTACGCTTTATCCTACGCTGAAAATTATGCAAAATCGCCCCCACCTGCAACACCACCGCCCAGCCACACAACCACGCACCAAAGCGCCAATCCCCCCAAATCCATACCACACCCCCATAAAATAAATACAGCGGCGCTAATAACGCCAGCGCCACAAAAGTTTTTGCACGCACAACAAGCATCTGCGCGACAAAATACAACAAAGGCAACACCAACAACACCCCACCTGCAAACAACCGCCTACCATCATGTTGATGAGTCCACCACAGCCCAAGTGCATAACTGACCAACAACACCAATAAAGCCAGCCAAACCAATCCCAATCCAATTTTTTGTCGCCTCATCAGGATTATTCCACTGTCTTTGGTTTAGCGTCACCATGGGGTTGACTGATTCCGCCTAATCCCTTTTTAAACAAACGTCCCAAATCATCCATCAAAGTATAGACCGTCGGAATAACGACCAAACTCAACAGCGTAGAGGTCATCAATCCGCCAAACACAGCAACCCCCATAGGGCGCCTAAAAGACGGATCTGCCTCACCCCAGCCTAGAATTAACGGCAACATCCCTGCCCCCATTGCAATTGTTGTCATAATAATGGGGCGGGCGCGTTTAGAGCAGGCATCAAGAATTGCCTCCAAGCGCGACAATCCGTCTTTCTCTTGCGCCAAAATGGCGTAATCAACCAGCAAAATCGAATTTTTAGTCGCAATCCCCATCAACATAATAAAACCAATCATCGAAGGCATTGACAACGCGCTTTGACTTAACAACAACCCCACAAACGCCCCACCAATAGACAATGGCAATGCCATCAGAATCGTTAGCGGTTGCAAAACTTTTTTAAACAACAACACCAACACCCCATAAATGCACAACACCCCAACAAACATTGCCATAATAAAACCAGAAAACAGCTCACGCAGATTTTCAGCCTGTCCCTGCTCAGAGAGTTGCACGCGCTTATTAGATGCCCCACCATTGGCGGTATTTTGTAGCGCTTTTAAAGTCGGCAATTCGCGCGCATGAGCGATTAATTCCCCCAAACTCCCCTCTCTTGGCTCTGCGGTAATGGTTACCGTGCGTTTGCGGTCATAGCGATTTAACCCTGAAGGCCCTGAATCAAAACTCAACGCCACCACATCCCCCAAGCGCACCGCCCCTTTTGCACCCACCACCTGCAAATCTAGCAATGTTGACAAATCACCACGCGCTTTTTCAGGCAACGTTACCACTATTGGAATTTGACGCTGATTTAAATTTAACTTTGACAACATCGATGGATAATCCCCCGACGTCGCCACCCTAAGCGTGCGCGCAATCTCCGCTGTTGTAATCCCTCTATCCGCCATCTTCAAATAATCAGGTAGATTTTAAGCTCCTCACGCACCAAACCTTCATCACTGCGCACATTCGACGCATTGGGTAAAGTGCGCAATTCATCAATCAGTTGCCGTGTTGTTTGTTTTAACGCCTGTGGATAATTACTGGTTAGCGCAATTTTATAATTCTGCTCTCCCCCGTTACTCAATCCCACGCTAAAGCGCGCCCCGGGCACATTCTCCAGCGCCTTTGTAATTTGGCGCTCAATAATAGTTTTCAAAGCTCGCGTGCCACGCTCTGCCAACACCAAATTTAGCGTTGCCTTTCGCACCTCACCACTACCGCCTGAATCTTTTTCCAAATCCGCATGCGCCCCACCAATAGAAGTATAAACATGCTCAATCCCATCAATCTCAGCAATCGCCGCGCGCGCCCATTCGCTCACCTGTTGCGTATCTTCAAGCGTTGATTCAGGGGGCAATTCAATTTGCACTCTAGATTGTGAAAAATCATCTGCGGGAATAAACGCCGTTGATAAATACCGCCCCAAACTCAACGACCCTATAAACAGCGCCAAAGTTACCCCTAACGTCAGCCACCGCCAACGAATCGTCCAGCGCACCAATTTTAAATATCCACGCATCAAACGCCCTTTTTCAGGCTCCACCGACCTATCAGGTTTTAATAAATAAGCCGACATCATCGGCGTTAGCAACCTTGCCACCAACAGCGAGGCAAAAATTGCAATAGAAGCCGTCCAACCAAATTGTTTAAAAAACTGCCCAATCACCCCACTCATAAACGCCGTTGGCAAAAAAACTGCAATCAGCGTAAACGTCGTTGCAACAACCGCCAAACCAATTTCATCTGCCGCCTCCATCGCCGCCTGATAAGGCGTTTTGCCCAAGCGTAAATGACGCATAATATTTTCAATCTCAACAATTGCATCATCAACCAACACCCCAATCACCAGCGACAACGCCAATAATGAAATCGCATTAATACTAAAACCCAACCAATAAATGCCAATAAATGCAGGAATAATCGACAAAGGCAATGCCGTTGCCGCCACAAAAGTCGCACGCACATTGCGCAAAAACGCAAACACCACTACCACCGCCAAAATCCCCCCTTCAATGAGCATTTGAATAGAAGCGTGATAATCTTGTTTTACAGGCGTTGCCAAATCAAACACCTTCTCAAACTGTAATTGTGGATTTTGTGCCGCCAACCTATCCAGTAGCGCATCCACCCGTTCCATAACCGCCACCTCACTCGCCCCGCGACTACGCGTAATCTCAAATCCCACCACCTCACGCCCATCCAGTAGCGCACGGTTGAAGGCTCTGCCTGCGTATCCTTAATACGCGCGATATCGCCCAAGCGCACCGTCTGCCCATTACCCACCTGCAAACGCAAATCCGCCAGCGCCGCCGCATTATCTAAAGCTGCCATCGTTCGAATAGGCTGCCTACCCGCGCCCACACGCGCTACCCCACTCGATAAATCCTGTTGCAAAGCATCAATTTGTTGAGAAATCTCTACAATACTCACCCCATAACCTTCTAGCGCCACAGGGTCAGGCTCTACACGAATCTCACGCGACACCCCACCCACACGACTCAACGCCCCCACCCCCTCAATACTGGATAATTGCTTAAACAGCGTATTATCCACATACCAAGACAACGCCAATGCATCCATATTCTCATCGGCAATCGTATAAGTTACAATGGGCAAACCAGACGTCGAAGCCTTGCTCACAATTGGCTCATTCGCCTCCACAGGCAACGACCCACGAATCTCATCAACCGCCGAACGCACCTCATCAAGCGCCTCCTGTAATGATTTTTCCAACTCAAACTCAATCATCACCGTCGCCACACCCGTTTGCACAATCGAACGGATATGCTTCACCCCAGCAATGGACGCCACCTTATCCTCAACCGTTTTTGCCACATCATTTTCCAACTGTTCAGGCGAAACCCCAGCTTGCGTTATCGTCACCACAATCATAGGAAAATCAATATCAGGAAACTGTTGCACCTTCATCTGCTGAAAACTAAAAATCCCCCAACAGTCAACAACACAAACAACATCACCGCAAACAAAGGATTACGAATCGCATACGCCGAAACATTCATCACACACCCACCTTATAAAAACTCAAATCCCGCCCCTCTAGCGCGCCAAAGTAGGCGACTGATTCACCACGTGCACCAAATCCCCATCCACCAAAAACTCCCCCCACGCATCACCAAACGCGCCTGCGCTTCCACCCCACGCACCTCTACACGCTGATTATCGCGCCGTCCCACCTCAACATTCTGACGATGCACACGACTTGAATCATCGACCACCCAAACATAGTGATAGCCATCCTCAATCGTTACCGCCGAACTAGGCACAGTCAATGCCTCATAAGAATCCACTAAAAACTCCCCCCGCAACAACAGCCCAGCGCGCAACCCCGCCGTCTCTTGCAAATCCACATACACCAACCCACGCCGTGAACGCTCATCGACCACTGGCGCAATATTTTCCACCACCCCAGAAACCTCCATTTCATCAAACTTCAAGCGCACCGCCGTCCCCACCTCCACCTCAGAAAGCCACTCACTCGGCACCTCCGCCTGCCACTGCAACGCCCCATCGACCATCATCTGCAAAAGTGGCATCCCCACCGTCGCCGTCTGCCCCAAAACTGCCAATTTCGCACTCACCACCCCAGCAACAGGCGCCACCACCTCTGCATACTCCAAACGCAATTTTTGCAACTCAACCAACGCCTTAGCCTGCGCCACACGCGCCTTCGCCTCATCACGCGACGCCACCAACTGCTCTGCCTCCATTGCACTCATCGCCCGCTCTGCTAGCAATTCCTGCGCTCTTTTTGCATTGCGCCCCCCCAAGCGCAACGCCACCTCCGCCTGCGCCAACTGCGCCTTTGCCTGTGCCAACTCCTGCTCTATCATAGCCGCATCAAAGCGCATCAACACCGCCCCCTTTCCACCACATCCCCCACCTCAACCGCAATGTCTGTAAGCACCGCCCCATTTAAACGCGCATCCACACTTGCCAAAGCCTTAGCGCGCACAAATCCACTCGCTTCATGCACCTTCTCCACCACCTCTTGCTTAGGCAGCACCACCTCCACCGTTAACGCCGACTGCGCCCAAACCTCAAGAGAAAACAACCACACCACCCAAAAAACCCACATCATCTTTTTCATAACAGCCTCAAACAAAAATTAACCACGCACAAGCGACAAAACCGCGCATTATCCGTTACAATCGCCAAAATTCAAAAACCACTCCAGCCATGACCCACTACACCCTCCCCATCCACATCACCCACATCGACACACACCACATCCACTTTAAAATTGCAGACCCCCGCGCCAGCTGCCCCAAATGCGCTCAAGGACAAGGATGTGGCGCCAACCCATGGTTTAAAGGCATCCGCCCAAACGCCAACATCACCTACCGCTTCCCACACTCCCAAGCCAATCCCACTGTACATCCCAACACCACCGCCTATTTAAAAATTCCTGCATCGCTACTTAACCGCACCGCCACCATCCTCTACGCGCTAGCTCTTACAGGATTTTTCATAGGACTAAGTAGCGCATTTTTCCTAAACTTCAATGAAGGACTACAACTCATCAGCGCCCTTATTGGCAGTTTTATCGGACTTAAACTCAGCCGACGCCTAAACAGCCTTCAACTCAGCCACCACCTACAACTACAAGACGACAGCGCCCCAAGTCTTTGCATTGCTCAATCTACTTCCGCTTCTTCTTAGGTTTAGCCCCCACCTTTTGCGTTAACTTCTCCCCCAAATACCGCACCAACAGCTCACGTTTAGTCCAAAAAAACGTCTGCATCTTCTCCAGCGAATACGTCATTTTTAGCATCGCAGGCAATCCTGCATGGAAAATCGCCGCCAACTGCGCATTCATCTGCTCCTCTTCCATCGCCTGCGCCAACGTTACCTGATGGGTTTGCAAATACTGTTGCAGTTCAAAACGCACAGACGGATTTAGATTAATTTTATTTAGCATCCAAGCCTCCTGAAAGACAAATTAACAAAAAAGAGCAACTAGTGTAACACCACAACCTCCACAGACCACGACAAATCTCCCCACAAGCGAACACAAAAAATTATGCTAAAATCCGCCAATTTGCCAAAAAAATCTTGAGGACACTATGCCATCACACACTTTTACTCGCCTATTTTTTGAAAAACGCCCAGAGTTTACCCATCACCATACCCTAAGCGAGACCCTCAAAACGGTTCTTGGCATCAACACCTTAACCAAACTACGCCTAATTCATCTCTACGACTGCTATAACTGCCCCGAAGAACTCATAGAACTTGCCTGCGAACAAGTCTTTGCCGACCCCGTAAGCGACCACATCCACAGCGAACTCCCCGAAGCGGATTTTACCCTCATCATTGAACCGCTTGCAGGACAATTTGACCAACGTGCCGACTCCGCCATGCAATGCCTTGCCATGCTTGATGAACGCTTAAAAAGCGTCGACGTTACCAGCGCACAAGCCTATCTCTTTTATGGCGAATTGAGCGAACAAGACCAACAAGCCATCAAAGACTACCTCATCAACCCCATCGAAAGCCAAGAAAAAATCCTCACCCTAACCGAACGCCCCAGCGCTCAACAACCAAGCGCGCCTGTGTATTATGATAACTTCATTACACTGGATAAAGACGCGCTAAAACAATGGTATAGCCAACACAACCTCGCCATGACCATTGAAGATTTACACCTTATCCAACAGCATTTTCAGCGCCTAGAGCGCGCGCCAAGTGAAACCGAACTGCGCGTCCTAGACACCTACTGGTCAGACCACTGCCGCCATAGCACCTTTAACACTCAACTCAACGCCTTTGCTTTCCCGCAAAATGCCTTTGGCGCATTATTGCGTCAAGAATTTGTTGACTATCAAGCGCTACGCCAACATGTCTATGGCGAACAAGCCGACCAGCGCCCCTACACCCTCATGGAACTTGCCACCATCGACGCCAAATATCAAAAAAAACAAGGCAACCTTGAAGACGTTGAGTTTTCAGCTGAAATCAACGCCTGCTCTGTTTTTGTAGAGATTGAACAAAACGGCAAAAGCGAGCCATGGCTTTTGCAATTTAAAAACGAAACCCACAACCACCCCACCGAAATCGAGCCTTATGGTGGTGCTGCCACCTGCATTGGCGGGGCGATTCGCGACCCCTTATCAGGACGCGCTTACGTCTACCAAGCCATGCGCCTATCTGGCAGTGCTGACCCACGCCAACCCATTGAGCAAACCCTAGTAGGCAAACTCCCTCAGCGCCTTATCGCCCAACAATCTGCCGAAGGCGCCGCCTCCTACGGCAATCAAATTGGGCTGGCAAACGGACAAATTGTTGAGTTCTACCATTTAGGCTATCTTGCCAAACATATGGAAGTTGGCGCAGTGGTCGGTGCAACGCCAAAAGCTCACGTCCAACGTAGCCAACCACAGGCAGGCGATAAAATCATTCTTATTGGGGGCGCAACTGGACGAGATGGCTGCGGGGGGGCTACAGGCTCATCGCGCCAACAACACGACCAATCCCTCCTCGTAAGTGCTGCTGAAGTGCAAAAAGGCAATCCTCCTGAAGAGCGCAAACTCCAACGTCTATTCCGTAAAAAAGAGTTTGCTCAACTAATTAAACGATGCAACGATTTTGGCGCTGGTGGCGTAAGTGTCGCTATTGGTGAATTAGCTGATGGTGTAGAGATTGATTTAGACGCCATCCCTGTTAAATACCAAGGACTTAGCGCTACGGAACTCGCCATTTCAGAATCACAAGAGCGCATGGCAATCGTTGTGCAAGAAGAAGATGTTGCCCTTGCTAAACAACTCGCCGCGCAAGAAAATCTAAACGCCAGCGTCATTGCCACTGTCAATAACAGCAACACCCTCACCATGCGCTATCGCGGAGAAACCGTTGTTTCCCTAGCGCGCGACCTACTAGAAAGCAACGGCGCAACCAGCTATCAAGACCGCGTCTTATTAGCCGACCTCAACCCCGAACTTGACCCCACCCCAAAACCCCTTACAGAAGAACAAACATGGGTGGACGCCCTCAGCGAACAACTCAGCCAACTCAAATTCGCCAACCAACGCGGATTGGGCGACCGCTTCGACCATAGCGTTGGCGCAGGCGCTGTTTTACTTCCCTATGGCGGACGCCTACAACGCACTCCTGCAGAAGCCAGCGTCTACACCCTCCCAACCCCCACTCCAACCGACACCGCTCCATTCTTGCTTATGGATTTGACCCAGACCTTAGTAGTTGGAGCCCCTATCATGGCGGATTGTGCGCTGTTGTAGAAGCTACCGCACGCCTTGTCGCCTGTGGAGGAGAGGCTCGTCAAGCTCACTATTCCCTGCAAGAATATTTCCGCCGCCTAGAAGATAAACCCGAACACTGGGGGCAACCCTATAGCGCATTATTAGGCGCACATCATGCGCTTTATCGCCTAAATCGCGCCGCTATTGGCGGAAAAGATTCGATGAGTGGCTCTTTTAACGACCGACACGTCCCCCCTACGCTCATTGCATTTGCCGTTGCCAGTGTCAATAAAAACCGCGTTATGAGCCCCGAATTCAAACAAAGCGAACATCAACTCTACTGGCTACGCTGTCCGCAAGATGAACACAATCGCCCCGATCTTGACGCTTTTATGAAAAACAACCAATTTATTACTCAAGGCATCGAAGAAGCTCATCCAAAGCGTGCGCAGCATTCGCCATGGCGGTATCTTACAAGCCATCTATGAATGTACCTTGGCAATAACATCGGCGTCAACATCGAATCCATTGATAAAGAAGACCTCTTTATCGCCGAATATGGAGGGTATCTCATCAGCAGTAAAGGCGGATTAGGCGTTACCGCTCATCTCAAACATCTTGGCTATACCACCGACAACGGCAAAATCACCTTAAACAACCACAGCGAAAGCATCGAAACCTTCTATCAAATCGCCAGCGCCACACTTAAAGACCTCTACCCGCTTTATCCAAGCAAAACCCAACAAGGCGTAACAATCGCTCTTGCCACAGGGCAAAACATCCCAACCAACAACCGTCGCACCACAAGCTTAGCCCAACCGCGCGTCTGCTTGCCTGTTTTCCCCGGAACAAACAGCGAACTCGACACCGCGCGCGCCTTTAGTCGCCATGGCGCCTTAGTCAGCGAAAGCATTTTATGCAATCGCCAGCAAAGCGATATCCAGCACTCTATCGAACATTTCATTACCACCCTAAAGCAAAGCCAAATCCTTGCGCTTTCAGGCGGATTTAGCGCAGGAGATGAACCCGATGGCTCAGGAAAATTTATCGCCACTTTTTTAAGAGAAGCACGCGTGCGCGAAAGCATCGAAGATTTCCTTGCCAGAGACGGACTCATCTTAGGCATTTGCAACGGCTTCCAAGCCCTTATCAAATGCGGACTTCTCCCCTACGGCACATTCACCTCCCTAAAAGAAAATGACGCCACCCTCACCCACAACACCCTAGGACGCCATTTAGCGCGCGTTGCCACCACCGTTGTCGCTAATAATCACAGCCCGTGGTTGCGTGATTTTAAGATTGGACAAGCGCATGAAGTCTGCCTCTCTCATGGCGAAGGGCGCTTCCTTTGTGGAGAAAAAATCCTAGAAACCCTCATCAACCAAGGACAAATTGCCACCCAATACGCCAACCCCAACACCAACGAACCCAGCATGGACGCCCGTTACAATCCAAACGGCTCACAACTAGCCATTGAAGGCATTACCAGCCCCAACGGACATATCTTCGGCAAAATGGGACACAGCGAACGCCACCTTAAAGGACTGCATCGCAACTACCCCAATTTCCGCGACCAAGATATTTTCCTAGCAGGCATCCAAGCATTCAAATAACCCACCGCCCCCTATGCCATACCGCGAACACACCCCCATGATGCAACAATACTTAAGCATCAAAAAAGACTTTCCAGAAACTTTATTGCTCTATCGCATGGGGGATTTTTACGAACTCTTTTTTGACGATGCCCATCGTGCTGGCGAACTTTTAGGCATTAGCGTTACCACGCGCGGACAATCGGCTGGCGCCCCCATTCCCATGGCAGGCGTTCCCGTCCACGCACTAGATAACTACCTTGCAAAACTCGTTGCCCAAGGCGTCTGTGCGGTGATTTGCGAACAAATTGGCGACCCAGCGACCAGCAAAGGACCTGTTGAACGCGCCGTTACCCGTATCATCACCCCGGGCACACTCACCGATGACGCCCTATTAGACCAACAACGCGACAACATCCTAGCCTGCCTTTATCCCGAGCCACCGCATTATCATTTAGCCTATGCCGATATAAGCAGCGCCCGCTTTCACCTCACCACCCTCCACAACGACATCGACCTACACGCCGAACTTGAGCGCCTTCGCCCAAGCGAAATCCTCCTCCCTGAAAGCACGCGCCTTACCCTCCCCGCCCATCTACCCCATCCCCACCGCCAACCCGACTGGTATTTTGAGCAAAAAAGCGCCACCCACCTCCTACAACAACATTTTGCCGTGCAAAGCCTTGAAAGTTACGGCTTTAGCGATGATGACCCACTCCTACGCCCTGCTGGCTGCCTGTTGCAATACCTACACGACACCCACAAACAGCATTGCCCCCCGCTCAACCCCCCAAAACGCCAACAAACCCACGACCACCTCATTTTAGACGCCAGCACTCGTCGCAACCTAGAACTTGAATACACCCTAAACGGCGAACACAAACGCAGCCTCATCGCCACCATCAACCACTGCCAAAGCGCATCTGGTAGCCGCCTACTCAAACGCTGGATCAACCAACCCCTAACTCAACACACCACCATCAACGCGCGATTAGACAGCGTCGCCACCCTCATAACCGACCCAGCCCACAACGACCTACAAACCCTCCTCAAACACAGCGCCGACCTTGAGCGCATCGCCACACGCATCGCCATGACCAGCGCCAAACCACGTGATTTATCACAACTGCGCGACACCCTAACCCAACTCCCCCACCTCCACCAACTTCTACAATCAAGCGCCCAACAAGCCCCCCTCATCGCGAAACTCATCGCCCCCCTCAATCAAAACCCACAAATCCACACCCTATTACAAACCGCACTGACCGACACCCTACCCCCTAATTTAAAAGAGGGTGGCATTTTTAATCCTGATTACCACGACGAACTCAAACACCTCACCCAACTCAGCCAACACAGCGACCAAATCCTACAACAAATCCAGCAACAAGAGCGCCAGCAAAGTGGCATTGACAGCCTAAAAATTGGCTATAACCGCGTTCACGGCTACTATCTTGAAATCCCTAGAAGCCAAAGCGAACACGCCCCCAAACATTGGTTGCGACGCCAAACCCTCAAAAGCAGCGAACGCTATATCAGCGACGAACTCAAAACCCTAGAAGAACAAATCCTAAGCGCTCGTGAAAAAGCGCTAAACCTTGAAAAACAACTCTACAACCAACTGCTTACCCAACTAGACCAACACCGCCACTGGTACTACCAAATCGCCCACAGCCTCGCCAGCCTCGACGTCTTAAGCGCCTTTGCCATACTCGCTAAGCGCCACAACTACCACCGCCCCACCTTCTGCACAGAAATTGGCATCCACATCCAGCAAGGACGTCATCCCGTCGTTGAACAACACAGCGACACCCCCTTTATTGCCAACAACCTCACCATCACCCCCAAACAGCAACTCCTCATCCTGACAGGCGCTAATATGGGCGGAAAATCCACCTACATGCGCCAAAATGCCCTCATCAGCATACTCGCCCATGCAGGCAGTTACGTCCCTGCAAAAAGCGCCCAATTTGGACCATTAACCCGCATCTTCACCCGCATCGGCGCAAGCGATGATATCGCCAGCGGACGCTCAACCTTCATGGTGGAGATGAGCGAAACCGCCAACATCCTGCACAACGCCGACCAACATTCACTTGTTCTCATGGACGAAATCGGACGTGGCACCAGCACCTTTGATGGACTCTCTCTTGCTTGGGCAAGCGCACAACACCTAAGCCAACACAACCGCGCCCTCACCCTCTTTGCCACCCACTACTTCGAACTCACCCAACTCGCCCAACAATACCCCAATATCAGCAACTACCATCTAAGCGCCATCGAACACCATGACAACATCGCCTTCCTCCACCAAGTCAAACAAGGCGCTGCCAGCAAAAGTTATGGTCTACAAGTTGCACGCCTAGCTGGCGTCCCCAAACCTGTTTTACACCAAGCACAACAAAAACTCCGCCAACTTGAAACCCAACACAGCAAACCCCCAGCAAATCTCCCTTCTTCCCAGCGAACCACCGCAGCCAGAGCCCAACCCCGAAATACAAAAAATCCTCCACCAACTCAACACCCTAGACCTAGACAACCTCAGCCCTAAAGCCGCGCAAGATCTCCTCTATCAATGGCGCGCCCAACTTCAATCCCCACAACCTCCACATAAAAAAACCAACAAAAAAAGATAACTTGTTAAAATACCGCCCATTTAACCCTATAAACACAATAAACACACCCTATGAACCACAGCCGTCGACATCTATTAAAACAAAGCGCCACCCTCGCGCTTAGCGCACTCCTCCCACTTAGTGCCCATGCGCGCGCGCAAACCACCCTCGAACATCACCTAAACACCACCATCCAAACCATGCGCCAACAACAACGCATAAGCGCCGACGAACGCACCGCATGGGCAGTAACCGACCTCAACAGCAATCAAAAACTCGTCTCCATTAACGAACACCAACCACTGCAAGCCGCCAGCATGGTCAAACCGCTTATTATCCAAGCCTACCTATTCGCCCACCACTACAAAGACCCCACCCTCTATCCACTAGATAACAAAATCACTAGTGAAATGCGCGAAATGATTGTCCACAGCAACAACGACTTCACTAACCGCCTCATCAAACGCCTAGGCGGTCCACAAGGCGTGCAATGGATACTCAAAAAACACGCCCCCCAAATCTTTCACGACATCCAAATTGTAGAATACATTCCCGCGCAAGGACGCACCTACAAAAACCGCGCCAGTGCCAGCGATTACGAACGATTCCTCCACGCCCTTTGGCATAACCAACTCGCTGGCGCCAACTTCCTCAAAACCCTAATGAGCATTCCCAACCACGACCGCATCCGCGCTAATACCCAATTCGTCCCCAAAACTGCCATCATTTATGATAAAACTGGCTCAACCAGCATGTTGTGCGGTAATATCGGCATTATTGAAATTCAAAGCCACGTGGCATTGTCGCCTACACCCTAACCGCCATCATCGAAAAACAACACAAAACTAAAAGCTACAGCCAATGGATTACCCAACGCAGTAATATCATTCGCGAGATATCAGATTTAGTCTATCTGCATTTTGCCCGCGCTTACGCTTTAAGCTAGGCACGTTATTTTTGACAGCCCCCAAACATGAGAGTATTATGCGCCATCCTGTGAAATCACTACCAAAACACATTGACCCTTGGGCTTTTTGCAAACACCGCGAAACCCTCCAAGGTGAGCTAAACGCCATGCAAACCAAACAATTGCAACAGTGGTTAGCCAAAGAAGATACAATCGAATTTTGCCTAGAAGGCAACATCGATTCTCGTCAACAACCCCGCCTAAGCGGACAAATTGACGCAACGCTACATCTACAATGTCAGCGTTGTTTAGAACCGATGCGCTACCCTCTAAAGACTAATTTTGATTATGTCCTCATCGCTCATGAGCGCCTAGAGGAGAAAGTGTTAGATGGCAGTGAGACATTAATTTGTGACCAAGAAGAAATTGAACTTTCTTGGTTTATTGAAGAAGAACTCTTGCTGAGCATGCCAATGATTGCCAAGCATGAAAACTGTAACTTACCGCTTGAGGACGTTGTGGTGCAAACCCCAATACGCGATGAGCGCATTGAAAACACCCAACAACCTTTTGCAGACTTGAAAAAACTATTAAATTCTAAGGAGTAAGCCATGGCCGTTCAAAAAAGCCGTAAAACCCCCTCAAAACGTGGAATGCGTCGCGCACACGATTCACTAAGTCTCGTCACCTTATCCACAGACAGCCAAACAGGTGAGCGCCATTTACGCCATCACGTTACTAAAGAAGGCTTTTATCGTGGCAAACAAGCAATTGTTCGCGCTGTAGAAGTCGAAAATTTCGAAGACGAAGAATAAAATTGCGATGTGCGCTAGAACAACACCAACCATTGCAATTGATGCAATGGGCGGTGATATTGGTTTAGACACAACTCTTGGTGCCGCGGCTTTAGCCCTTAAGCAAAACCCTAATTTAACGTTTATCTTAGTTGGCAAACATGAGGAAATCTCTGCCCATAGATTGTTTGCCGACCTAGACCAAAGCCGCGTTAACCTACATCATGCCTCGCAAATCGTTGGCATGGACGAACCTCCCTCCAGCGTCTTACGCCATAAAAACGATTCTTCTATGTGGCGAGCGATTGAATTGGTTAAAGAAGGTAAAGCGGATGCTGTGGTAAGTGCTGGCAATACTGGCGCTTTAATGGCCACCTCTCGCTATATCTTAAAAATGCTCCCGGGCATCGCGCGCCCTGCTATCTGCGCGACCGTACCCAGTAAAACAGGCATGTGCATTGGCTAGACCTTGGCGCTAATATCGATTCCAAACCTACTCAATTATTGCAATTTGCCATCATGGGCTCGGAAGTGAGCAAGGCAGTTGATGGCAATCCAAATCCACAAGTTGGATTGCTCAATGTTGGCGAGGAAGAGATTAAAGGTAGTGAACTTATTAAAGAAACCAGCAAACTGCTTGAGCAAAGTGCCCTAAATTATATTGGCTTTGTTGAAGGCAATGATATTTTCTTACGCCAAAATTTAGATGTTGTTGTCTGTGATGGATTTGTAGGCAATATCGCCTTAAAATCCATTGAAGGCATTGCCAAGTTTATTCAGTTTCACACCGAATATGAATTTAAACGCAATCTCGTAACAAAGCTCATCGCACTACTAGCCTATCCAATTTTAAAAAGACTTAAAAACCGCATTGACCCTAGACGTTACAACGGTGCAAGTCTTTTAGGGTTACAAGGCATCGTCATTAAAAGCCATGGCAATGCTGATCCTGTGGCTTTTGCCAATGCCATTAAAATTGCGCATTTAGAAAGTAAAAATGGCGTACTGACTCATATTCGCCATGCTCTTGAATCTATTCAGCATGAAGAAGCACAGAAGGAAAACCCCCACCATGACCTTTAGCAAAATCCTCGCAACTGGTGCTTACCTTCCAGAAAAAATACTCACCAATCAAGACCTTACCCAGTATTTTGACACCTCTGATGAATGGATTCGAACTCGCACAGGTATTGAGCAACGTCATATTGCCGCGAAAGACCAAAGCAGTACCGATCTTGCCTATCTTGCTGCTTTAGATGCGCTTGAAAGTGCTAACTTAAATGCGCGAGAACTAGATTTAATAATTGTTGCCACCTCTACTGCCGAACACCATTTCCCCTCCAATGCCTCCCAACTACAACACCGCCTAGGGTGTCGCAATATTGCTGCTTTTGATATTCAGGCAGTTTGTTCTGGCTTTGTTTATGCTCTAAACATTGCAGATAATTTTATTCGCGCCAAACAGGCTAAACGTGTTTTAGTCGTTGGTGCAGAATTATTTTCTAATGTGTTAGATTGGTCAGACCGTGGCACGGCCATTTTATTTGGCGATGGTGCAGGCGCTTGTATTTTAGAGGCTTCCTCTACCCCTGGCATTCACGGCTCAGTCTTACACGCTGATGGCGAACAAAAAGAACTTCTCTGGATTCCAAATGGCATTGGCTCCCCTGCCTGCCAACGCCAAACTCGCTCACCCCATATTCATATGCAAGGGCGCGAAGTCTTTAAAGTTGCTGTGCGCACGCTTGCTAATCTTGTTAATGAACTGCTTGAAAGCTGTCAAATTAGCATCGAAGACATTGATTTCCTTGTGCCGCATCAGGCAAATTTACGCATTATCAAATCAACGGCTGAGCATCTAAAATTACCAATGGAAAAAGTCATTGTTACAGTAAATAAACACGCCAACACCTCCGCAGCCTCTGTCCCATTGGCATTAGACTACGCCATTAAAAATAAAATAATTAAGCGTGGTGATAACCTTATTTTAGAAGCTTTTGGCGGTGGTTTTACTTGGGGTGGTAGCATCATCACTTATTAAAACAATTCAAGTTTTTCAATCAACCATAAGGAATGATTATGTCGATTGCATTTATGTTTCCAGGACAAGGCTCCCAAAGCGAGTCTATGCTTAGCGAACTTGCTCAAGCCTACCCCATTGTAAAACAGCGCTTTGAGCAAGCCTCTGATATTTTAGGCGTTAATCTTTGGTCATATGTTACAGATAACAGCACAGGACAACTCGACCAAACCGCCAATACTCAACCTATTTTGCTCGCTGCCAGCCAAGCCTGCCATGACGTTTTAACGCAAGAATTCCCTGAAATCCAACCCGCCTTTTTACTCGGACACTCTCTAGGAGAGTATAGCGCCCTGCGCATAGCAGAAGCGATGAGCTTTAATGAGGCCATTACGCTCACCCGCCATCGCGGTGAATTGATGCAGGAAGCAGTAGAATATGGCAAAGGCGCAATGGCTGCTATCTTGGGGTTAGAAGATGAACAAGTAATTCATCTTTGCAGTGATATCTCAGACACAGTCTCAGCAGCAAACTTTAATGCCCCAGGACAAGTCGTTATCGCAGGCGAAAAACAAGCCGTGCAAGAAGCCATAACGCTTGCCAAAGAGCTTGGCGCTAAACGTGCAATTGAATTACCCGTAAGCGTTCCCTCCCATTGTGCACTGATGCGCCCAGCAGCTGCAAAATTTGGGCTTTATCTTGAAAAAGTTGATTGGCAATTACCGCTCAAAACACCCGTTATTCACAACGTTGATGCCAAAACCCGTACAACCAAAGAAGGCATCATCAGTGCACTTGGAACACAACTCTACCAACCTGTGCAATGGGTTAGCTGTGTTGAACATATTGTATTAGAAGGTGTAAAACTTTGTATCGAACTAGGGCCTAATAAAGTATTGAGCGGTCTTAACAAACGCATTCATCCTGAATTAACCAATCTTCCTTTTAATCAACCCAATGACTTAAAAGCCATTGAATCTTTCTTAGACCAGCATTTGGAGAGAACATGAACCAAGAGGATACTCTAGCCACACAAATCGTTTTAGTTACTGGCGCAAGCCGTGGCATTGGTAAAGCCATTTTAACTGCCTTTGCCGAGCAAGGCGCTACCGTAATTGGCACGGCAACTAGCGAACAGGGGGCTAAAAATATTAGTCATTACTTAAGTGAACAGAACTACAAAGGCAGTGGCATGGTGCTAAATGTTACTGACACTCAAGCCATTGAACAAGTTTTAGATACCATTAAACAAACCTATGGGGCGGTGAGCATTTTAGTCAATAACGCGGGCATTACCGAAGACAATTTGCTCATGCGTATGAAGTCTGAGCAATGGGATAACGTCATCCAAACCAACTTAACAAGTATTTTTCATCTTTGCAAAACAGCGATTCGCGATATGATGAAAGCACGTTATGGGCGCATTATCAATATCGCCTCTATTGTTGGATTAACAGGAAACGCTGGTCAAACCAACTATTCTGCTGCCAAAGCAGGTCTGATTGGCTTTTCTAAATCTTTGGCGCGCGAAGTAGGCTCACGCGGAATTAGTGTAAACGTCGTTGCCCCTGGTTTTATTGATACTGATATGACTGACAATCTTCCTGAAGCGCAAAAAAAATCTTTTTTAGAACAAATTCCCATGCAAAGCTTAGGTAAACCAGAAGATATTGCCCAAGCAGTTGTCTTTCTTGCCCAAGCGCGCTACATCACTGGCGAAACCCTACATGTTAATGGTGGCATGAGCATGTTTTAAACCATGCGTTAATACTTTGCACTGGTATTTAACGCATAAACCTTTTACAATCACTTTTTTAAACCTAACTAAGGAAATTTAAAACCATGAGTAATTCAATTGAACAACGTGTTGTTAAAGTAATCGCTGAACAATTAAGCGTTGACGAAGCACAAGTTATCCCCGAAGCGCATTTTATAGATGACCTCGGTGCTGATTCACTTGATTTAGTTGAGCTTGTTATGTCTTTAGAAAAAGAATTTGACTGCGAAATTCCTGACGAAGACGCTGAAAAAATCACTACGGTGCAATCAGCTATTGATTACGTCAACGCTAACGCTTAACACTAATCCCCAAAAGCCACAGTAAAAATTGCTGTGGCTTTTTATTACCTAAAGCCTAGTATCATGCAAACAACTCAGCTTAAAGAATTTCCCCGTATTGTCGTTACGGGAATGGGTATTGTCAGTCCTGTTGGTTCAAGTATTAGCCAAGCATGGGACAATGTTATCAATGGACGTAGTGGCATCACCCCCATTCAAGATTACGATGTAAGTG
This sequence comes from Rappaport israeli, assembly GCF_001888055.1. Classification (GTDB taxonomy): domain Bacteria; phylum Pseudomonadota; class Gammaproteobacteria; order Cardiobacteriales; family Cardiobacteriaceae; genus Rappaport; species Rappaport israeli. Next base: position 18,077 of record NZ_LXHZ01000016.1, on the reverse strand, counting down.
ATTTGCCGGTAAAATTTCGTGGTAGCGTTCAAGGATTTGAATTAAACAACTATTTCAATCCAAAAGAAGCACGCAAAATGGATTTATTTATCCATTACGGCATCGCTGCTGCAATCGATGCGATTACTGACAGTGGGTTGGATTTTAGCCAAGATAGTCCACTAGCCGAGCGCACAGGGGTTATTATCGGCTCAGGCATTGGCGGCTTACCCGGCATGCTAGAAGGCTATAAAGATTTTCTGGAAAAAGGCGCAAAGCGCGTTTCTCCTTTTTATGTGCCAAAAAATATCATCAATATGATTTCTGGTAACTTATCCATTCGCTACGGTCTGCAAGGCCCTAACCTTGCCACCACCACTGCCTGCGCTAGCGCTACGCATTCTATCGCACAAGCCACGCGCATGATTCAAATGGGCGATTGTGATGTCATGATTGCAGGTGGCGCGGAAATGGCAGGTAATCCTATGGGAATTGCAGGATTTGCCGCAGCCAAAGCACTCTCAACGCGTAATGATAACCCCGAAGCGGCTTCTCGCCCTTGGGATAAAGACCGTGATGGCTTTGTGCTTGCTGATGGCGCAGGGGTTGTTGTATTAGAAACCCTAGCACATGCCAAAGCACGCAATGCCAAAATCTATGGCGAAATTATTGGTATTGGCATGAGTGCTGATGCCTATCACATGACCGCACCACTAGAAAATGGCACAGGCGCAGCACGTTGCATGAAAAATGCGCTTAAAGACGCTGGTATTAATCCCGAAGAAGTTGATTACATCAATGCCCACGGCACCTCCACTCCAGCAGGGGATAGCGCAGAGGCCAGAGCCTTACAACAAACCTTTACAAATCATAAAAATCTTGCCGTCAGTAGTACCAAATCCATGACAGGACACGCTTTAGGAGCAGCTGGTGGTTTAGAAGCCATCTTCACCTTACTCGCTTTACGTGATGGCATTGCCCCACCAACCATTAATCACGACAATCCCGATAACGAATTTAATTTAAATTTTGTTCCTAATATCGCGCAAGAAAAATCTATTAATATTGCCCTATCAAACTCTTTCGGTTTTGGTGGCACCAATGGTAGCCTTATTTTCAAAAAAATATAGCACGCCATAGCATTTACCCCATCGTATGCGCCGATTAATTGTCCAAAAGGAAGTGTTATGCTTGGTCGCATAGTTTTACGTTTGTTTTTATTTATTCTCATAAGCGCTACTCTTGTAGGCGCGCTTGCCTATTGGCAATATCAACAAACTCTAAACACCCCCATCACACACCAAAAAAACAGCTCACCTTTAGAAAATATCTTAAGCGTTAAACGTGGGGATACCCTACGCCACATTACCCAACGCCTCCAACAACATGGACAGATTTCTAACCAATGGCCTATATTGCTTTACGCCAAACTCAATCATCTTGCCCCAAAAATTCAAGCAGGCGATTATAGCCTCGACCCCCAAATTACCCCACTTGATTTGCTAGATAAAATGACTCAGGGTGATGTTATTGTAAACACTCTCACCATCATTGAAGGGCACACCTTCGCCCAAATGCTTGAGACCATCAATGCCCACCCCTACATTCAGCACACCCTTATTCAAGAGCAAAACCCAAACCAAACCATCGCCAACAGCCTTAATATTGATGGCGCATTAGAAGGTTGGTTTTTACCCGATACCTATCATTTTTCCATTAACGACCGTGATATTGACCTCTTAAAACGCATGCACACAGCCATGCAAACCGCGCTAAAGGATGCTTGGCAACACAAAGCCGACAACCTCCCGCTCAATACTTCTTATGACGCCCTAATCCTCGCCTCTCTTATCGAAAAAGAAACCGCCCTTGCCAGCGAACGAACACAAATTGCAGGCGTATTTATCCGTCGCCTACAAAAAAACATGCGCCTACAAACCGACCCCAGCGTTATCTATGGTGCCCAAGACTATACAGGCAGCCTAACCAAAACCCAGCTCACCACCGATACCCCTTATAACACCTATACCCGTCATGGACTTCCGCCTACTCCCATCGCCTTACCAAGCAAAGCATCCCTACACGCCGCGCTACATCCTGATGACAGCGACAGCTTATATTTTGTTGCCAATGGCGAAGGCGGACACACCTTCTCCCGCACCTACAAAGAACACCAAAAAGCCGTCGCCCACTATCGCCAACAACAGCGCACCCAACCATGAACACCCCACCCAAACACTACAGCGGACGCTTCATCACCCTAGACGGTAGCGAAGGCACAGGAAAATCCACCCAAATTCATCAGATTGAGCAGTGGCTAAAACAGCACCACCTCCCCTACCTCCTCACTCGAGAGCCAGGCGGCAGCCCCTTAGGCGAACAACTACGCACCCTCCTACTCACCCAAACCACCCCCATCGACCCTCTAGCCGAACTCCTTTTACTACTCACCGCCAGACGCCAACACCTCACACAAATCATCTGGCCAGCGCTTATACAAGGAAAATGGGTTATCTGCGACCGCTTTAATGATGCCACCTATGCCTATCAAGGCTACGGACGCCAACTCGACCCCCCAGCTTATTGCCCAATTTGAAACCGCCATCATGGGAAGCTTTCAAGCAGATAAACGCTTTTTATTTCATCTAGACCCCACCCTTGCCTACCAGCGCTTAAACCAACGTAACCGCCCTAGCGACCGTATCGAACAAGAACCCCCCCAATTTTTTCAACGCGTTCATCATGGTTACCAACACCGCCAGCGCACCACAGACGCCATCTACATCGACGCCAACACCAGCATCGAACAAGTTTTCGCCCAAATCGAACCCCACCTCGAGAGCCTCCTATAATGCACACCCCGCCATGGATTAGCCCCAACAATCCCACCTACCAATCGCTCATCCACACCCCAGAAGGCTGTAAAATCCTCATCGACTCCCAGCGCCACAATGCCCATGCCCTCGCTCATCTTTGGACAACCTACCAACTCTGCCTTAATTCAAATCCCCCTTGCGGACACTGCCAATCCTGCCATCTCAACAGCCAACACACCCATCCCGATAGCCACTACTACGACCAACCCAACAGCATCGACCAAATCCGCCATCTCCTTCAAAAACTGTACACCACCCCCCTCATCGCCCCTCGCCACGCCATTTATCTAGGCAATATTGACCAATATCACCCAAGCGCCCTAAACGCCCTCTTAAAAACCCTCGAAGACCCCCCACCCACAGCCACTTCCTCCTAAGCGCCGCCAGCCGACGCGCCGTCCTGCCCACACTATTAAGCCGTAGCCAACTCTTCACCCTAGACAATCCCAGCTATCAACAAGCACTGGATTACCTCACACAACAACATTACCTCACCCCCGAACAAGCAAAAAACCGCCTACACACCCACAACAACAACCCCTACCTAGCGCTAACCAACGACGCCCCACCTCTCCTAGAAGAAAGCCTACACGCCTGCCTACAATTTCTCATCAACCCCAAACAACACCCCCACTACCTCCAATACCTAGACAATCTACCCCCACCTTACTTTTAGATTACATCAGCGCACAAATTCAACACATCATCCAAAGCCTTCACTACCAACACCCCCTTCCCGCCCCTCATGATAGCCCCAACCTCACAGCCTTATTGCAACAACTAAATCTCAACACCTTACACACCCTTTATGCTACCCTAAGCACCCTAAGACGCCCCGAGCATCAAGCGCTCAACCTCCAACTTAGCGTCAAAAGCATCTTATTAAACACCCATAAAACACGGAGACTAACCCCATGAGCGATACCGCCAAACCCAGCGCTCAATCCAAACTCAAAAAAGGCGTCATCCGCCTAAACTTTGACGACACCCGCGCGCTCTATCAAAGCTACATGCCCTTTATTGAAGGTTGTGGTTTATTTTATGCCACTAGTGAAGAATATACGCTTGAACAAGAAGTCTTCGTATTTCTACAACTTCCTGAAGAACTTGGAAAATTTGCCATATCTGGACGTATTGTTTGGCTTAACCCACAAAAACCCATCGGCAAACGCACCCCAGGTGTAGGCATTCAACTACGCGGCAAAGAAGTTGAAAAAATCCGCGAAACCATTGAAAACGGACTAGGAAAACACCTCAGCACAGGACTCCCCACCGCCACCCTCTAACCAGCATATTCACCATGTCAAATACCCACAACCTCATCTGGATAGACCTTGAAATGACAGGACTAGACAGCACAAACGACCATATAATCGAAATTGCCACCCTTGTAACCGACGCCCAGCTCAACCTCATCGCTGAAGGACCCGTACTCGCCATCTATCAAAGCCCAGATATCCTAGAAAACCTAGATGAATGGAATCAACGCCAACATGGACAATCTGGACTACTCCAGCGCGTACGCCAAAGCCAAGAAAGCACCCAAAGCGCTGAGCAAAAAACCCTAGAATTTCTCAAACAACACGTCCCCGCACAAGCCTCCCCCATGTGCGGTAACAGCATCTGCCAAGACCGCCGTTTTATGGCGCGCCTTATGCCAGAACTTGAAGCCTACTTCCACTATCGAAACCTCGACGTCTCCACCTTAAAAGAACTCGCCAAACGCTGGTATCCACATCTCAACTATCAAAAAAACAGCCACCACCTCGCCCTAGACGACATCCGCGACTCCATCGCCGAACTCCAATACTACCGCCAGCACCTCTTTCTCCCGAAAACCATTTAAAGCCATGCTCAAACTTTACTACAACCCCCATTGTTCTAAATCGCGCCAAGCCCTAGCGCTCCTACAACAAGCCAAACTCACTCCAAAACTCATCGACTACCAAAGCCATCCCCCAAGCATCGAAACCCTACAAAATCTCATCTCGCGCAGTGAGCATTCACTTAAAGATTTTATCCGCACCAACGACCCCGACTACAATACCTATTGCCCCAAAAATCCAAGCGAACATGAACTACTCACCCTCCTCCATCAACACCCCAAACTTCTCCAGCGCCCTATCCTAGACACCCCCACACAAGTCATAATTGCCAGAACGCCCGAAATCCTTATCCCTATACTCCACACCCTCACTCAAAACACTTAGAGAATTCACATGATAAACGTCGCCATTATCGGATACGGCATGTCCGCTCAAACCTTCCACCTCCCCCTTATCACCGCACTACCTGAGCAATACCGCCTAACAGCCATCGTCAGCAGCCAAACCAACCTCAACCTCAGCGCCCATCCCCACGCCAAACGCTACCCCAGCGTTGAACAAATGCTCACCCATAGCAACGCCCACCTCGTCATCAACACCACCCCCAATCACCATCATTACCCCCTAAGCAAACTCTGCCTCAAAGCAGACAAACACATCGTTATTGAAAAACCCATGACCCTCACCCTCGAAGAAGCCCAACACCTCATCGAACTTAGCCAACATCACAACCGCCTACTAAGCGTTTTTCACAACCGACGGTTAGACAGTGATTTTCTTACTCTAAAAAAACTCATCCACGACAATGTTTTTGAGGAAATCTACAGCTTTCAATCCCATTGGAATCGCCACCGCCCCCACGTCCGCCCACGTTGGCGCGAACAAAATCAAACAGGCGGCGGTATTTGGTACGACCTAGGACCACATCTTATAGACCAAGCGCTCTGCCTATTTGGACTCCCTGAAGCTGTAGACGCCAGCTTTTATGCCCTACGTCCTAACAGCCCAATCACCGACTACGCCCACGTGCAACTCCACTATCCAAACCGCCACATTCTCCTGCACACCTCCCCCCTACCACATCGCCCCCACCCTACGCTTTCATATAGAAGGCGCACATGCCCACTATCAAAAACACCATCTCGACCCACAAGAAACCCAACTCAAAGACGGACTCTCCCCCCATCATCCCCAGTTTGGACACGAACCCCCCGAACACTACGGACACCTCTACACCGAAGACGGACAAGCCCACATTATCCCAAGCGAACGCGGACAATTTTTAAGCTACTACCAAAACCTCGCCGCCGCTATCAACGCACAACAACCCCTACTCATTCCCCCAGAAGAAGCCCTAAACGTCATGCGCGTTTTAACCCTTGCCATTGAAAGCGCCAAACAACAACGCCGATTATCGCTAACGCCTTCATAAAATAATAAAATATCTGTTAGGTTTTTAACGCCAAACAGCGTATGATGAGCGCGCTTTTTAGAAGCGCAACACGCCATGAATACCAACAAAAACACAAGGAGAACCATGAGTATTGCAGTTTTAATCGTAACACACGGCAACGCAGCCCAAGCACTACTAACCACCGCCGAAATGATTATTGGCAAACAAGACAACGTCCATTGCCTCGACTTTATGCCGGGAGAAAATGGCGAAACCCTAGCAGAAAAAATGCGCCAAGCCACCCAGAAGTTAAATCTTGAACGTGGCTTGCTCATCGTCGTAGATTTATGGGGTGGCACACCCTTTAACGCCGCCAATACCGTTGCAAACGCACAAGACAAAACCGAAGTCATCACTGGCGTCAACGTTCCCATGCTTGTTTCATTACTACTTGAACGCGATGACCAAGACGACCTCAGCGCCCTAGTTCAACTAGCCATCAACGAAGGAAAAGACGGCATCAAAGCACTTAAAACAGCGCTACAAAGCACACCAGAAAAGCAAAGCAATGCACAAGTAGCGCCTGCACAACCAGCGCATTCAACTCCTGCACAATCCTCTGAGCAAGATAGCGCCCCCGCCGTCAGTGCAGACATTGCCAAATTACGTCAAGAAGCCTCAGAAAAAGTCAAAGAAGGTCCACATATGAGCTTTGGACTTTGGCGTATTGACGACCGCCTCATCCACGGACAAGTTGCTACCCGCTGGACAAAAGAAACAGGCGTTAACCGCATTATCATCGTCAATGATGACGTCGTTAAAGACACCGCCCGCACTACCATGCTCAAACAAGCTGTTCCCTCTGGTGTAAGCGCCCACGTTGTCGGCATTGATAAAATGATGCGCGTTTATAATAACCCACAGTATGCCAACGATAGAGTCATGCTACTTTTTACCAATCCAAGTGATGCACTCGAACTCGTACGCCGTGGCGTACCGATTCAGTCTATCAATATCGGCGGTATGGCCTATAGAGAAGGGCGCACAATGCTAGATACTTCCGTATCTGTCAACGACAAAGACATAGAAGCCTTTAAAGAACTTGACAAACACGGAATAGAACTTGAAGTTCGCAAAGTCGCCTCTGACCGCAAAGTCCCAGTTCTTCAGCTTATCGCTGATAAATATTATAAATAAAAAAGGAGTATAAAAATGGAATTATCAATCATACAACTATTTTTAATCTTCATTGTCGGCTCAATTGTTGGCGCAGGCTCGATTCTGGATGAAGGTCAAACCCACCGCCCACTCATTGCCTGTACCCTCACAGGATTGGTTTTAGGCGATATGACCACAGGCATCATGGTTGGTGGCTTATTAGAAATGATTGCCCTAGGCTGGATGAACATCGGCGCAGCCCTTGCACCAGATGCCGCACTTGCCTCAATCATCTCAACAATCTTAGTGATTGCTGGTGGACAAGATATTAGTTCAGGCATCGCGCTTGCTATTCCTTTAGCCGCTGCTGGACAAGTGTTAACCATTCTTGTTCGTACTCTAACCATCGGTTTTCAACATGCCGCAGATAAAGCCGTTAGCAGTGGAAACCTCTCCAGCATCACCTTCTTACATTTAAGCGCCCTAATTTTACAAGCCATGCGTATTGCCATCCCAGCAGTAATCGTTGCTTATACTGTTGGCACAGACACTGTGCGCCAACTCTTAGACAGCATTCCTGATGTTGTTACAGGCGGATTAAATGTTGCAGGAGGCATGATTGTTGTCGTAGGTTACGCCATGGTTATTAACATGATGCGCGCTCGGCATTTAATGATGTTCTTCTTTGTAGGTTTTGTCGTCGCCGCATTTACCAACTTCAACCTCGTTGCTCTAGGGGTATTAGGCGTAGCACTTGCTTATTTCTACATTCAAATGCACCCCAAATATCACAAACAAAGCCTAGGCGCTCCCGTAGCTACTACAAGCAATAACGACCTAGACGACCAACTTGATTAAGGAAAAAGCCATGAATAACCAAACACAAAATCTAGACCACACCACCAATCAAGGCAATAAAATTCGCCTTAGCAAATCTGATATTAACGCCTGCTTTTGGCGCTCTAATTTCCTGCAAGGGTCATGGAACTTCGAGCGCATGCAAGGACTAGGCTACGCCTTTGGCATTGTCCCAGCCATTCGCCGCCTCTACCCAGAAAACAGCCAAGAGCGCAAAGATGCCATCAAACGCCATCTAGAGTTTTACAACACCCAGCCTTTTATGACCGCTCCTATTCTTGGTGTAAACCTTGCCATGGAAGAAGAGCGCGCCAATGGTGCACCTATTGATGATGCAGCCATTAATGGTGTAAAAGTTGGACTAATGGGGCCACTTGCAGGCGTAGGTGACCCGATTTTTTGGGGAACCGCGCGTCCAGTCTTTGCCGCATTAGGGGCAGGAATTGCCCAAACTGGTAGCATTTTAGGCCCTATCTTATTTTTCGTCCTCTTTAATGCCTTACGCCTAATCGTGCGCTATTGGGGCATTAAATACGGCTACAGCAAAGGCCTTGAAATCGTCTCTGATATGGGAGGCGGTATCTTACAAAAAGTTACCGAAGCCGCCTCAATTCTTGGACTCTTTATCATGGGCGCTTTGGTCAACAAATGGACGAGTATAAACATCCCCTTTGTACTTTCCAGCGTTACCAACCAACTCGGTGAAACCCAAGTAAGCACCGTGCAAAGCGTTTTAGATAGCCTCATGCCAGGACTGCCAGCCTTAGGATTAACCTTCCTGTGCATGTATCTTTTGCGCAAAACGTCAATCCTCTTTGGCTCATATTCGCCATCTTTGGCATTGGCATCCTTGGCTATCACTTCCGCTTCTTAGCCTAATCTATCTAGGCGCACTGAATAAAGTGCGCCTCTTTTTATCTTTTACCATGTCACTCACACCTTTTATCCTTTTTATTCTCGTACTTGGCTACAGCCTATTCCTACTCTACGACGGACCCATACAAGCCAACAGACACGGCAAAACACTCGTAAGCGTCCGCCTAAGACGACGCCTTGTAGATAGTTTATTTTTTTCCTTAATTCTTCTCTCTGCATTAAGCTACGAATTCACCCACAGCCAAGACAAACCCACCCTCATTGCACTCATACTTTTATTAGCGCTAGTGTTGTATCAAGGATTACGCTACCCACGCTGGCGACTCAAACAACACGGCTTCACCGCAGGCGGACGCTACTACCGCTACCCACAAATACAAGCCATGCGCCTTTCAGAAGATGGCGTACTTCTCCTAACGCTAGACACAGGGCTTAATCTGATTCTACCCATAGCCCATATTGATGACCTTGAAAAAGCCGCCGCCTTTTTTACAGGCGAAGAAGCCCTAAAACATCTCATCCCAACTCAGGAGCAATCATGATTTATTCCCTCACGCCTAGCCTCCAAACCTATGCATGGGGCGGCACACACTACATCGCCCAACTCCTCAAACAACCAACAACCAACCAACCCAAAGCCGAACTTTGGTATGGCGATCATCCACAAGCCCCAGCCACCCTACACACACCCCAAGGCGATTATCCGCTCAACCAGTGGCTTAAAAACAACCCACAGGCGCTTAGCAAAGCCTCCCGACAACATTTTGGCAACCGCCTCCCCTACCTTCTAAAAATACTCGACGTTGCCCGCCCCCTTTCCATCCAACTCCATCCCAATAAGACACAAGCCCAGCAAGGATATATCAAAGAACAACAACAAAACCTCCCTGATACCAAACGCAACTACCCAGATAACAACCACAAACCCGAATCCATGATTGCGCTAAGCGACTTCTGGCTACTGCACGGCTTCGCGCCACTTTCACAAATCCAACAAACCCTACACACCCGCCCAAGCCTTCATAGCATCGCGCAAAGCCTCACACAATACGGACTAGCCACCACCTACCAAAACATTCTTTACGCCGACCAATCTACCCTTGCCCAATGGCTGTATCCTCTTCTCGACCAACCCCCACTCCAACAACGCAGCACCAATCCCGACTACTGGCTCCATCACACCCTAAACACCATGAACATTGACCCCGACCACCTCGATGCTGGACTGCTTTGCTTCTACCTCTTTAACATCGTCCAACTCAATCCCGAGCAAGGCATCTACCAACGCGCCCAACTCCCTCACGCCTACCTCAGCGGACAAAACGTCGAAATCATGGCAGCCTCCAATAACGTCCTACGTGCAGGACTCACCCCAAAACACATCGACATAGACGAACTCCTACGCATCCTCGACCCCCACCCCCATCACCCCCCAACATTCTCCCTGCCCCCAACAACCACCAAACCACCCCACACAACTACCCAGCCCCATTAACGACTACACCCTACACAGCCAGCGCCTCACCCCCACCCCAAGCCCACATCACGCTCACGAAGCCAGCATCCTCCTAACACTAAGCGGCAGCGCACACATCCACCACCAACAGCACACCCTCACCCTTGAGAAAGGACAAGCCGCCTTTATTAGCGCCAATACCCCCCTAACCCTACAAAGCCCCAACAATGCCCATCTCATCATCGCCAGCAACCCAACCCCCACCTAAACCATCCTGCGCGCATAAAAAAGCGCACCCTAAAAGTGCGCTTTTAAAACAAGCATTAAAACCTACATTGCCTCATTAAAAAACAACGCAATATCCGTTTTTTCAGCCACACACTCAACATACTCACGCACAGCCTGCGGCCATTGCACCCCCTTCACCACCGTAAAATTACGCAACACAGGGAACAACAAACACACCTCCAAGCCCTCACTCTCCCCAATCATCGGCTCAAGCGCCTGCAAATCCTCATTCAAACGCGCCACATACCCTGCACTATTGGTCAAATTTTCAGAAAAATCACCAATTAGCGCACTTTTTTTATCCGTAAAATATTGTCGCGCAGAAGAAGTAGAAAACTCAGGCAAATCCAACTGCACCACCCGAGGCATCACCAAATAATTAGCATATTCACTCACCCGCTCAATCCATTGCAACACCGCCTCACGCGCAGGACGCACCAAAGGAGCAGCCTGCAAATGCTTAGTCGCATAATCCTCCACATAATCCACAATATCCAAACTCTCCCCCATCACCTCACCATCTGCGCGACGCAAAATTGGCACTATCTTCTTCCCAATCAAATCCTTAGGCGTTTTTTCATCATCGTTTAACAACACCACATGCTCATAGTCCACCCCCAAAAGCCCAAGCGCCACACGCGCCCGCAAACAATAAGGGCAATGCTCATAAGTGTATAAAGTCATCACAGAATTTTCAGACATCTTAGTTCTCCATTGTTCAATTCCAAGCCATCATAACGCATTTATCTTTACGCTTGAAAATGAATTGCTTACAATTGCCCATCAGCCAAACCCAAAAGTCCGAAAAAACAAATTCCATAAATACTTTTAGGCAAGGACATTCCCCTATAAATACACGAGGCATTCATGGCAAACCCAATCCAATACCGCTCAAAAACTTCCACCGCCGGACGCAATATGGCGGGTGCGCGCGCTCTATGGCGCGCCACCGGCATGACGGATGCGGATTTTAAAAAGCCGATTATTGCCGTGGTCAATAGCTTTACCCAATTCGTCCCCGGTCATGTGCATTTGAAAGACATGGGACAACTGGTTGCCAAAGAAATTGAGGCGGCGGGCGCGGTAGCAAAAGAATTCAATACCATCGCCGTAGATGACGGCATCGCCATGGGGCATGACGGCATGCTGTATTCCCTACCTAGCCGCGACATTATCGCCGACAGCGTGGAATATATGGTCAATGCGCATTGCGCCGACGCCATGGTCTGCATTTCCAACTGCGACAAAATCACCCCCGGTATGCTGATGGCGGCGATGCGCTTAAATATTCCCACTATTTTCGTCTCCGGCGGACCGATGGAAGCCGGCAAAACCAAATTATCCGAACATAAACTCGATCTGGTCGATGCCATGGTTTATGCCGCCGATCCCAATGCCGATGATGCGGTCGTGGACGAATTCGAGAAAAACGCCTGCCCGACCTGCGGCTCCTGCTCGGGCATGTTTACCGCCAATTCCATGAACTGCCTCACCGAAGCCATGGGCTTATCCCTGCCCGGAAACGGTACGGTACTCGCCACCCACGCCGATCGCAAGCAATTGTTCTTACAAGCGGCACGCCAAATCGTCGCCCTCTGCAAACGCTATTATGATGAAGGCGACGAGAGCATCCTGCCGCGCAGCATCGCCACATACGAAGCCTTCCAAAACGCGATGACTCTCGACATCGCCATGGGCGGCTCCACCAATACCATTTTGCATTTACTCGCCGCCGCGCAAGAAGCGCAAGTGCCTTATACTATGCAAGATATTGACGCCCTGTCGCGCAAAATTCCGCAACTGTGCAAAGTCGCACCCAATGTGCCGGACTACCATATCGAAGACGTACATCGCGCCGGCGGCATCATGAACATTCTTGCCGAACTTAACCGCGCTGGTCTGATTCATGCCGATTTGCCGACCGTACACAGCTGCAGCCTAGGCGAAGCCATTGCGCATTATGATTTGAAAAACCAACCTGATGCGGAAGTAATCGAATTTTATAAAGCAGGACCGGCGGGGCTGCGCTCACAAACCGCCTTCTCGCAGGACTGCCGCTACGACAGCGTCGATGACGACCGCGCGCAAGGCTGCATCCGCAGCATCGAACACGCCTATTCCCAAGAAGGCGGACTGGCAGTGCTCTACGGCAATATCGCCGAAAACGGCTGCGTGGTCAAAACCGCCGGCGTGGACGAAAGCATCCACCGCTTTAGCGGCAAAGCTATTGTTTTTGAAAGCCAAGACGATGCCGTGCAAGGCATCTTAAAACGCAAAGTCAAAGCCGGCGATGTCGTCATTATCCGCTACGAAGGACCGCGCGGCGGGCCGGGCATGCAGGAAATGCTCTACCCGACTAGCTATCTGAAATCCATGGGCCTAGGCAAAGACTGCGCCCTGCTGACCGACGGACGTTTCTCGGGCGGCACCAGCGGACTCTCCATCGGGCATGCCTCACCCGAAGCCGCAGCAGGCGGCGCCATCGGCTTGGTACGCGACGGCGACACCATTCACATCAACATTCCCGAGCGCAGCATCCGTTTGGACATCAGCGAAGAAGAAATGGCGGCGCGCCGTAGCGCACAAGACGCCAAAGGCTGGCAACCCGCCGCGCCGCGGCCGCGCAAAGTATCCACCGCATTGAAAATCTACGGACACTTCGCCACCAGTGCCGACAAAGGCGCGGTAAGAGACCTCAGCAAACTCTAACCCCACAAAAAAGACCGTCGCAAGACGGTCTTTTTCTTAGAATTTCTAGAGTAGAAAACAGCAAAACCTAACGCGACTCTCCCTCAATCCAATCCCCACGCGATAACCGCCAATCCTCAAACGCCTGCAAATCATTGCCCACCCAGCGCAAACACAACGACAACATCAGCGCATCATCCAAAAGTCCGACAAAAGGAATAAAATCAGGCAACAAATCCAACGGCGTCAACACATACAAAAACGCCGCCACCACCGCCGCAATCGTATAACGAGGCACCGCGCGATACTCCCCGCGCCAATACGCTTTCACCAACGCCAACAACCGCCTAGCCTGAAACAACAACTCCCCCAGCGCCGTATTTGCCAAGAATTTATCCTCAAGTTCTCGCTCTCGTTGCAACAACCCCTCAATATCCACATCACGCACCCGCGCAGTCCCCTCTTTCAACCGCTGCGCCAAATCCGCCTCCTTAATTTTCTTACGATTAAAAAACATCTTCATCCCTCCCAATAAACACCAATAAAAACCGCCATCATACCAAGCAAAACCACAAAAAACATCCTCCAAATATTCTTAAATCCCCCCGCAACAATCCGCCACCAAACCCTGCAAAAACCGCACACACGCCACCAACTGCTCACGTTCAATCCACTCATCTGCCTGATGCGCCTGCGCAATATCCCCAGGGCCGACAATCACCGTCTCAAACCCAAAACGCTGAAACGTCCCTGCCTCCGTTGCATAAGCCACCCCAACCTCCTCTCTCACATCCAACTGCCGACCAACCACCGCCAACACCCTCGCATTATCCTGATTAGCCAACGCTGGCACCGTCTCAATCAAAGCCTCACGCTCAATCACCACCCCCTCAAAACGGCGCATCAACTGAGCTCCAGCGCCTCCACCTGCAAAAGCACCGCTTCTAACCCCACCGATGGCAAATGGCGCAGCTCCCAATCAAACCAACACCCCTGCGCCTGAATATTCACCGCCTCCCCTCCAGCTATTTTCCCCACGTGTAACGTCGAAAAATTCACATCAAACCCTACTTCCACCTTCCCCTCATCGCGCAACCCCCACATCAACGCCTCAAGCCCCACTACCAAATGCGACGCCACATGCACCGCCGAACTCACCCCAAGCCCAATCAAACTCGAATGCCCAGCCACCCCTCGAACCGACGTGCGAAAATTTGTAATCCCCTTTTGCGCCACCACCACATTCATCCGCGTTGGCTCTCCCACCACCACCACAGGACGCCGCCCCACCCCACACAACTCTGCCAACGCCTTCGCCATCGCAGGCGCTCCCAAACACCCCACCTCCTCATCGCGCGTAAACGCCAAATATACAGGACAACGCAACCCCCCCATCTGCCACACCCGCACCAACGCCAACACACACGCCACAAAGCCCTTCATATCACACACCCCCCGCCCAAAAAACCGCCCCCCCTCCTGCCACATCACAAACGGCTCACGCGACCACGGCTGCCCCGCCACAGGCACCACATCCAAATGACCCGACAACACCACCCCACCCTCGCCCGCCTCCCCCACACGCGCCAACAAACTCATCCGCCCCCACAATCATCCAAACGTACACACCACACCCCAGCGCCTGCAAAAACTGCTCAATCCAGCCCACCAAATCCTCATTATCCACTCCAGAGACCGACGCAAAGCCCACCAAACGCGCCAAATCTCCTCCACCTCCGCCATCACCGCCAACTCATCAAAATTCACCATCACCGCCTCCAACAATAAACAACAAACCCACATTCTACCCCACCCTTGCAAAAACCTACAAACAACACACAAAGCAAATCCCCAAATCCCCATTCATTTACGATAAAATAACGCCTTCAAAACGCTTAGCGTCCTAAAAATAAAATCATCTGAGGCAACCTTGCAAACCTACATCAGCATCTTATTTGCCACCGTATTGGTTAATAATTTTGTCCTAAGTCAATTCTTAGGGCTATGCCCCTTTATGGGCGTTTCACGCAAAATCGACACCGCCCTCGGCATGGGATTTGCCACCGCCTTTGTCCTCACACTCGCCTCCGTCAGCGCCTATCTACTCGACACCTACCTCCTAATCCCTTTTAACATCCCCTATCTTCGCACCATTAGCTTTATTGTCGCCATCGCCGTTTTAGTAGGACTCACAGAATTATTTATTGCCAAAACCAGCCCACTTCTACACCGCCTCCTTGGCATGTATCTCCCCCTCATCACAACCAATTGCGCTGTTTTAGGCGTCGCCCTTTTAAATAGCAATCATCAACATAATCTTATCCAATCCGCCCTTTACGGACTTGGTGCAGCGCTAGGATTCACCCTAGTCCTCGTTATATTTGCCGCCATGCGCGAACGCCTCGAAGCTGCCGATATCCCCAAACCCTTTCAAGGCACCCCCATCGCACTCATCACCGCCGCCATCCTCGCCATGGCATTCACAGGCTTTAGCGGATGGCTCTCATGATAACCGCGCTTATTCTCCTTATTGCCCTCATTGCCCTATGTGGTGCACTATTAGGTTATTTTGCGCAACGCTTTAAAACCGACGACGACCCACTGGTAGAAAAAATCGACGCCATCCTCCCCCAAACCCAATGCGGACAATGCGGATTTGCAGGATGCAAACCCTACGCCCAAGCCATTGCCAACCAAGAAGCCGACATCAACTGCTGCCCCCCTGGTGGGCAAGAAGGCGTAGAAAAACTAGCCGAACTGCTAGGCGTAGAACCCAAACCCCTCAACACCAGCCACGGCGAAGAAAAACCCCAGCAAGTAGCCTTTATCATCGAAGAATGGTGCATTGGTTGCACGCGTTGCATCAAAGCCTGCCCAGTAGATGCCATCCTAGGCAGCACACAAAAAATGCACACCGTTATCAGCAAAGAATGCACTGGTTGCGAACTCTGCGTCGCCCCTGCCCTGTAGATTGCATTATCATGCAACCTGCCCCCAACCACCTCAATCCATGGATTTGGGACAAACCCGACCCCAACCAACCACTTCTTCATCGCCACCCCAAAACGCCATAGGTTAACCCATGTCCCTACTCAACTGGCTCAACCAACGCCTCAACCCCCACACCAGCTTTCATGGTGGACTTCACCTGCCTGCGCACAAAACCATGTCCACCCCAACAACCCAGTAGCGCCCCCCCACTTGCCAACACCTACACCATCAGCCTACGCCAAAGCGACGGCAACAGCCAAATCCCCACCGTAAAAGTTGGCAACCAAGTCCTTAAAAACCAACCCATAAGCCAACCCACCAACCCCTACGCCACCCCAAACCACGCCCCCACCTCAGGCATCATCACCGCTATTTCCCCTCATAGCGACCCCCACCCCTCCAACCAACCTGCCCTACATATCCACATTCAAGCTGATGGCAACGACCACAGCCTCCCCCCCCTCCAAGCCCTCGACTACCGCCAACACACCCCCGAAACCCTCCTCACCCGCATTCAACAATGTGGCATTGTTGGGCTAGGCGGCGCAGGCTTTCCCACCGCACGCAAACTCAGCCATCCAAGCCCCACCCTACTCATCAACGCCGCCGAATGCGAACCCTACATCACCTGCGACGACCTACAAATCCGCGAACACAGCCACGCCATCTTACAAGGAGCACAAATCAGCGCCCATATCATCGGCGCACAACGCATTCTCATTGGCATTGAAGACGACAAACCCCAAGCCCTCAAAGCCCTACAACAAAGCGCACAAACCCTCAACCTCCCCCATCTTGAAATCCACAGCCTGCCAACCAAATACCCCTCAGGCAACCAACGCCAACTCATCGAACTTCTTTTAAACCTCCGCATCCCCAACCATGCGCACGCCAGCGACTACGGCATCATCTGCCACAACAGCGCCACCATCAAAGCCATTTATGACGCCATAGCCTGCGGACAACCCTTAATAGAGCGCTATATAAGCGTAACAGGTGAAGCCATCGCCCAACCACAAGTCTTTCGCGCGCGCCTAGGCACCCCCATCGACCACCTACTCACCCACGCTGGCGGACAAATCCACCCCAGCCGTCTCATCATTGGTGGGCCCATGATGGGATACCAACTCAACCACCTACAAGCAGGCGTACAAAAAACCACCAACTGCCTCCTCCTCCTCCCCATCGCGCAAAGCGAACAAAACAGCGAACAACCCTGCATCCGTTGCGCCAAATGCGCCGACGCCTGCCCAATGGAACTCCTCCCCCAACAACTCTATTGGTATAGTCGCAACCAACAACACCAGCGCCTCCAACAATACCGCCTCTTTGATTGCATCGAATGTGGCATTTGCGCCAGCGTCTGCCCCTCCTCCATTCCCCTCGTACAATATTATCGCCACAGCAAAGGCGCAATCGCCCAAGCCAAACGCAAAGACACCGCCGCCGAAATCGCCCGCGCACGCCACGAAGCCCGCCAAGCCCGCCTCGAACGTCAAGCAGCCGAACGCAAAGCCCGCATGGACGCCAAACGCGCCCAATTACAAGCCAAAACCGCACAACAACCCCAAAAGCACACACCCCCAACACACCAACCCCCGAACACACCGACAAACAACAAGCCATTGAAGCCGCCAAAGCACGCGCGCAAGCACGCCGCCAAGCGCGTCAACAAATCAAAAGCGACA
>NZ_LXHZ01000027.1 GCF_001888055.1 Rappaport israeli | reverse complement strand
GTATTTTTATTTTGCTCATTCTCGTAAATTAATCATTCAAGAAGCTTTTAAGTAGTTCTGAGCGATTCGGATGACGTAATTTGCGCAAAGCTTTTGCTTCAATTTGACGGATACGTTCACGTGTAACATCAAATTGCCTGCCTACTTCTTCAAGGGTATGGTCTGTATTCATATCAATTCCAAAACGCATTCTAAGCACTCTCTCTTCTCTTGGGGTAAGTGAAGCTAAGACTTCATTGGTTGCTTCACTCAATCCACGCGTCGTTGCCGCTTCTAGCGGGGATAAGATATTACCATCTTCAATGAAATCACCAATATGCGAATCTTCATCATCTCCAACTGGTGTTTCCATAGAAATAGGTTCCTTGGCAATTTTTAATACCTTTCGGATTTTATCTTCTGGCATTTCCATTGCTTCAGCTAATTCCTCGGGCGTTGGTTCACGACCATTTTTTTGCACTAATCCTCGAGAAATACGATTTAGCTTGTTAATTGTTTCTATCATATGTACTGGAATTCGGATGGTTCTTGCCTGATCGGCAATAGAGCGTGTAATTGCCTGACGAATCCACCATGTTGCATAAGTTGAAAACTTAAATCCACGTCTATATTCAAACTTATCTACCGCTTTCATTAGACCAATATTACCTTCTTGGATTAAGTCAAGAAACTGTAGACCTCTGTTGGTATATTTTTTGGCAATAGAGATAACCAAACGCAAATTGGCTTCAACCATTTCTTCTTTAGCACGTTTAGCTTGCGCTTTACCAATTGCAACATTTTTGTAGATTTCTTTAATACGCGCCACATCCATGCCGTATTTCTTTTCAATATCTAAAAACTTTTTCTTGCTCAGATTGAATTTCAATAATCATTGTTTTTAGCTTTTCAGCATATTTTTCGTTTTTGCTTACTTTGGCGCAACACCCAATCTAAATCTGTCTCGTTTCCTGGGAATTCATTTACAAAACTTTTCCGCGGCATACCTGCCCTATCAATGATAATGCGCATTAGTTTACGCTCTATTGCACGAATCTCTTCAACAGGATCTTCTAACCTTTCCTCCATTAAATCAATTGTTCTTTGTGGGAAAGAAAATGCGACCATATAAGATTTAACTTCATTATGTAATGCTTTATTCTTTTTGCTACTCAGTTTTTGACCTTTTTTCAGCGAGGTCATTAGTTTTTTATGAATTTCGACTAGTTCTAACAATTTCTCTCTTGCCTCAGTCATGCCATCAGTCGTATTAACTGATGATGTAGCACTGTCATCATCTATATCTTCTTCTAACTCAAGAGACTCTTCTTGTTGAATATCTTCATTATCCTCATTAGCTTCTATTTCCTTATCGGCAAATGGGTCACCATAGCCATTAACCAAATCACCCAGCTTTCCCTCACCCTCCTCAATCCGCTGAAATTCTTCAATCAACGCAGAAACCGCTAATGGAAAATCCGCCAAAGTTTCTTGCACTGAATTCAAGCCTGCTTCAATGCGTTTAGCAATAGCAATCTCTCCCTCGCGTGTAAGTAAATCGACAACCCCCATCTCACGCATGTACATTCGAACAGGGTCTGTTGTACGCCCTATCTCTGCCTCATTTGACAAAACACTATTAGGCAATTCTTCTGTATCTTCTGGTGCAACTACATCTTCACTGTCAGAAGCCGTCTCAACAACATCGATCCCCATCTCAATCATCAAAGAAATAATCTCTTCGAACTTATCACCTTCTAGAGAGTGTTCAGGCATAGTATCGTTAATTTCTTCGTAGGTTAAAAATCCCTGTTCCCGACCTCTATCAATAAGTTCTTTAACCTCATCGACGACATCTTCTTCATCGTGTTCACGTTCAAAATCACTATCACTCATGCTCAACCTCAACTAAATAAATTTCAACGCCATCAATAAATAGGGTTAACCACCCAATTTTTCAAGTCTTAACCGCTTTTCTTTTTCACGTTCAGACAGCTTTATTAATATATCCTTAAACTCTTTATAGGCATCCTCTTCTGATATAGTTTGATAAGATTCCTTCAAACTCTCAACTTCCAATAAATGGCCATATTGCTTTTCCAGAAAGAATCTTACCTGATTTTGCGTAAATTCCGAACACTGCAAGTGATAGCACAACTGCCAAAACAGTGATAAATCTTCAAAAATCTTCCCCTCATATCGCCATGGATACTCTAATTTTGCCCAGTGAGGATAGGAATATAAAAAATAAATGAGCTTCTTTTCTACACTTTGCGCTTCAAGAGAACGTTCTTTAGGAATAGGGGGTTTAAAAGGCGTAGGATAGCTCCCACCGTTTTTGCATTTACTCTTGAAACCACCAAATCAGGCAAAGCAAAATGCTTTTTCAAAGCATCTTTCAAAAAATGTTGATAAACCTCATCTGTGATAAAACCCAACCATGACTGCACCTGCTGAGCCAACCGCGCATTAGTTTCAACTGATCTAGTTTCGCCAAATTGCTTTTCAAGCAATCGAATTAAAAAATCAGATGGCTTTAGCGCACCATCCATAATCGAATGAAATGCTTCAATACCCTGTTTTTCTAATAAAGAATCTGGGTCTTCACCAGTAGGCATAAACATAAAACGCCACTGATAACGCTCATCATACTGCTTTAAGATAGCTTCTAGAGCTTTTTGTGCCGCCTTTTCACCTGCTTGATCACCATCAAAAGAAAAATATACTTTTTCTGCACGTTTTTTTAACTGAGTAACATGAGTATCCCCAACTGCCGTACCAAGCGCCGCTACTGAATATGTCAACCCATATTGCCAAAGCTTTATCACATCCATATAGCCTTCAGTAACAATAAGCGTTTTTCCTTTATTTTTAGAACGTAACGCCTGATGCAACCCGTAAAGCTCGTAACGCTTATTAAACCATTTCGTTTCTGGGGAATTTAAATATTTTGGCTGCTCATCTCCAAAGGCTCTTGCACCAAAAGCAATCACCTGACCTTTAGCATTAAAGATAGGGAAAATAATCCGATGACGAAACCAATCATAAAAACGCCCATCCTTATGCCCAACCAACCCTACCGCCTGCAACACATCAAGCGAATATTTATCTTTTAATACTTCGAGCAATTGATTGCCATAAGGGGCATAACCCAATAAAAAAGTATCTACACTACGTTTTTTAATCTCTCGCTTACGCAAATAATCACGAGCCAATCCGCCCGATTCACTATAAAATTGCTGATAATAAAACAACGCAGCATCGTGCAAACATGCAAGCCCCAGCTCGTAGAATTCTTTTTCTTTATTACTTACAACGGAAGTATTTTCTTCATAAGGAACGCTCATTCCATTAAGCTGAGCAAGTGATTCCACCGCTTCTTGAAACGTCAAATTATCAAAGTCCATCAAAAAACGAATACTGTCACCAGAGGCACCACAGCCAAAGCAATGATAGAACTGTCCAGACTCTGAGACATTAAAAGAAGGAGTTTTCTCCTGATGAAATGGGCAACAGGCTTTATAGTTACTGCCTGATTTTTTTAGGGGAACACGCGCATCAATTAAAGTAACTATATTTGAGCGCGCATTAATTTGTTCAATAAAATTTTTAGGAATATGCTTGGTCATTGATAGACCATAACGCCTATTTTAGGCGTTGAGCTGTTGGCGAAGATAAGTGCTAACAACCGACATATCTGCCTTACCTTCAAGCTCTGATTTTAATTGATTCATCAGTGCGCCCATAGACTGCATAGTTTTAGGTAAATCTGTAGAAGCGAGCAATTTATCTACATGAGCTTTTAATTCATCCTCACTAATCTCTTCAGGCATGAACTGTCTGATGATTTTAATCTCTGACTCTTCTTTCTCTGCCAACGCCTCACGCTCAGCCTCACGAAATTGTTTTGCTGATTCTTGGCGCTGCTTAACTTGACGAACCAGCTCACGCAATGCCACTTCATCTGTAATTTCAATACGCTGGTCAATTTCAATTTGCTTAAAAGCAGCACTGAGCGAGCGCAAAGTTTGTAATTGCTCTTTGTCTTTAGCAATCATTGCCGCTTTGATAGCGGCATTGACTTGTTCACGTATGGTCATAATCACACACGATATTTAATATTTAATTTTAGTACAAACGTTCAAAACGTTCTCTTTCTTTTTTCAAGCGGCGTCTGTTACGACTTACCGCTGCCGCAAGTTTGCGCTTACGCTCTTGCGTAGGCTTCTCATAATACTCACGACTACGCAATTCAGCTAAGATACCTGCTTTTTCACAAGCACGTTTAAAACGACGTAAAGCAACGTCAAAAAGGCTCATTATCACGAACTTTTACACTTGGCATTCAATTCCTCTCTAAGATAGCTTCTAAAAGCGCGCCATTTTAAAGATGAGCCTGACAAAAAGCAACTTTTTTATAAAGTTTGCGCACTCAAAAATCACTTACCCAATACCCGTTTACTCATCCATATGCCTTTGCGCTAGTGCTTATATCTTATATACACTGGCTATTAATAAAATGCTGCAAGCGGGCGCATCGTTACCACTCCAATAAATGGCGCAACTGGTATTTCAGCCTTAATCCTAGCGAAGATGGGATTATTAACTTTTTAGTGGCCACAACCATTAGAATCCTTTTTTCGCAACGGTACGCACTTTGTCTCTCTTGACAGCGCCATTAAAACCATGCGCAACATTGGTTGAGATATGCTTGATAGATACAAAGAAAGCTCGCATGGTGCATAGCCATAAATACTCTAGAAATCCCTGTTAATTTTACCAAGTACTAGCATCACATCTTAGGGTATAAAAATGTATAAGGATTGCGCACCGCCTGATCATTTTTCAGGAGATTAAAACCCATAATGCAACGCTTAATACACCAATATAGCGGTAACAGTATAGTCAGTACCACCAACACTAGCGCATACCACCACTGCTGCCAGCTTAATAATGGGTAACAAAAATACCAAATCACCCCCGACAACAAAAACACCAGCAATCCCTGCCATGCCATTGATTGCTGGAAACGAAAATGACTTTTATAAAGTGGCGCAACAGCAGGCGAATATACTTTTATACTTGCCCAAACAAAGGCAATCACAAATGCCAAATATCCACATATCCAGCCGATAAAATACAAACTATAAATATCATGCGCCGCCTTATTGCTAGAATCTTGCGCCCATATCTTTTTATCACGCACTAAGATTGCTCCCTAGGCGCAAGCGGTTGAATCGGCATCACCCGCTTATGATGCGAACGTTCATGCCAAAAAGCAATTCGCTCCAATGCCGCCTCATTCACAACCTCTCCTCTTAAATGCGCGTCAATTTCAGCATAAGAAACACCCATTTCATCCTCATCCGTCTGCCCCGCCCATAGACCAGCACTAGGTGCGCGCTCAATGATTTTCTGAGGAACACCAATAATATTTGCCAATTCAAACACTTGTTCCTTACGCAAATGAACCAGCGGCACAACATCTGCCGCACCATCACCAAATTTTGTAAAATAACCCGTATGCCATTCAGCCGCATTGTCTGTTCCGACCACAATACTGCGATAACTTTGCGCCACCGTAAAGAGCGTTACCATCCGCACCCTAGCTTGTAAATTACCATTTAACACATTCACCCGCTCAGGGTCTGGGTGTAAATTTCCCGCCAACTGCTGCATAAAAACCTCCACCATTGGCGCAATAGAAATAACCTCCCCTGACAACCCAGCACTCTCCAACACCAACTGCGCATCACTTTTATCCTTTTCAGCGCTTAAGCGACTAGGCAACAGATACGCTCGCACAGGCGCTCCCGTACGCGCTAATAAGTGCGCCACTACAGCTGAGTCCACCCCACCACTCACCCCAAGCACATAGCCATCCATTTTATAAAACTCTTTGCGCTGAATCTCTAACCAATCTACCAAATAGCGCGCATAACGTTCTAAATCCATCGCCTACTCCTAAAGTTTAGTGTTTTGTTCAATCAAATCCCGTTTAAGTTGCCAAAGCTTTTGGGATAAATCTACATAATAACCATGCGGATTTTCAAGCCTAAGCACCTCTGGCCACATCGCTGCAAGCGATTGCTGTGCGTGGGTGCGAATCTCTGTAAGAGAAGGCAAATCTGCCACCTTTTCACCCTTTAGAATAACCGGTTTTAATAGCGCTTCAGCAGTAAAATTGCAAATCTCTTTTTGCTTATAAGGATGCTCGGGGTCAAACAACAAATATGGCTTAGAACCATCAACAACTTCATCTTGCAACGTAATCAAATCCGCAATTGCCCGATGATTTTCATCATACAAACGATAGACCTGCTTATATCCTGGCGTAGTTGTTTTTAATACATTTTCACTAATTTTAATCTTTGGCACCACCTGCCCTTGATTTTCAAGCGCCACAATTTTATACACCCCACCAAAAACAGGCTCACTGCGTGCCGTAATCAGGCGCTCACCCACGCCAAAAACATCAATTTGTGCATCCTGACTCATTAAATCTTTAATTAAATATTCATCCAAACCATTAGACACTACAATTTTTGTCTCCTGCATCCCCGCCTCATCCAACATCACACGCGCCCGCTGACTCAAATACGCCAAATCCCCACTATCCAAACGAATCGCCTGCAACGCATAACCATTAGGTTTTAAATACTCCTGATGCACCCGAATCGCATTTGGCACACCTTGTTTTAACGTATTATACGTATCCACCAACAAAACCGTCTGCTCAGGATAACTCTTTGCATAAGCCAAAAACGCCTCGTATTCACTGTCATAACTTTGTACAAACGCATGCGCCATAGTTCCTGAAGCTGGCATACCAAACTTAAACTCACTTGCCGTATTAGAACTCCCATTCACACCACCAATATAGGCTGCTCGCGCACCATAAATTGCCGCATCCCCACCATGAGCTCGTCTAGAACCAAATTCTAATACACGTTTTCCTCCTGCCTCCTTTACAATTCTTGCCGCCTTTGTAGCAATCAACGACTGATGATTTAAAGACAACAACAAAAAAGTCTCAATTAACTGGCATTCAATAATAGGCGCACGCACACTAACCAACGGCTCAGAAGGAAAGACCACCGTCCCCTCAGCAAACGCCACAATATCACCGCTAAATGAAAAATCCCGCAAATACTGCAAAAACCCTTCACTAAACATATTCTTACGACGCAAAAAATCAATATGCGCTTCATCAAAACGCAAGGACAACACATACTCAACGAACTGCTCCAGTCCTGCAAAAATCGCATATCCCCCCTTATCCGGCACTCTACGGAAAAAATAATCAAAGTAAGCAATTTCCTCTTGTCTTCCCTGCTCAAAATAGCTATTTGCCATCGTCAGCTCATAAAAATCCATCAATAACGCCAAATCTTTCATCACATCCGCTCCATAAAAATTAATAAACACTACGCCAGTAAAATCCGCAAAATACGTATCGCCAACATCAAAAATCAAACCAACAAAACTCAAATTATATTAATCGCGATTTTCTCTTACTTCCAAAGTCGCATTCACAACCCGTCCCTCACTATCTCGCACCTCAACCACATTCTCCTCATAATCAGCCATGCCATATTTGCCCCCCTTACCCATCACCGCCTCAATTCTAAATAACCGCAACAACTGCGCCCCTAATAATTTTCTTAACGGTGGCACCAATAAAAAAATTGCCAAAACATCACTTAAAAACCCAGGCAATAACAACAGCATTCCTGCAATCAACCGAAATGCACCATTTTTAAGCGACACGCTCGCCAAATTCACCACAGCCCCTCGCCCACCAACAGCCGCGCGCCATTTCTCTTTCTCTCCAGCAAGCATCCCTATCCCTACAAAAATCGATAATAATAACAACCCAATAGTTGCCAAAGCCCCAATTGCACTAGAAACCAAAATCAATAACAATAATTCCACCGCACCCCAAACAAAACAAAAACATCAAAATCGGCATAAATCCTCCCAAGAACCCATACAAAGAAACCCACAAAACCGCACATATTACCGCGTAAACCTCTTAACACAACCCAACACGACGCATCCCAACCCTCATAGCAAGCAATTAATTTGCTACCTCTTGAAGAACTGCGCATAAAATGCGTTATAATGCCACATCTTTCGCGCAATATAGACAACCACTATGCTCTGCGCACAATTGCAAAACTTTTGGAAAAAATTATCTTATGGCAAAAATTTTGGTAATTAATGGACCTAATTTGAATCTGCTCGGCAAACGTGAGCCTGAGCAATACGGTCTAGAAACATTAACCGATATACAATCTCGCTTAGACGTTCTCGCAAAAGCCTTCAACCATCAACTAGAATTCATTCAGCATAATCATGAAGGCGCACTCATTGACAGCATACAAGAGGCAAGCAGAAAAAAGATTGATTTTATTATCATCAATCCTGCTGCCTACACTCACACCTCCATCGCTTTACGCGATGCACTTGCTGCTATTAGTATTCCTTTTATTGAAGTGCATTTGTCAAATATCTATCAACGCGAACCCTTTCGACATCACTCCTATTTTAGCGATTTAGCCCAAGGTGTAATTTGTGGATTAGGCAGTACTGGCTATGAACTTGCACTTCTAGCAGCTGAGAAACATCTTTCTAGCTAACCCTTTAAGCGATAGATGTATAGTATTTAGAACTTAACCCAGAGGATTTTATGGATATACGCAAAATAAAAAAACTAATTGAGTTACTAGAAGGCTCTGATATTTCAGAGATTGAAATTACCGAAGGGGAAGAATCTGTACGCATCAATCGACAAGGTCAACACCCTAATGCGCACTACCCACAACCTGCGCCTGCTTATTCTATGCCCATGCCAATCTCAGCACCCCCACCGCAAAGCCAAGACATAACCACCACTGCAACTCAAGCTGAAAAAACCATTCAAGGCAATATTATCCGCTCACCAATGGTTGGAACTTACTATTCAGCTGCCTCTCCTGAAGCAGAAGACTTTGTCCGCATAGGCAGTCAAATTAAAGTAGGCGATACTGTTTGTATCATTGAAGCATGAAAATGTTTAATCGCATTGAATCTGATTTTAGTGGAAAAATTGTAGAAATCTTAGTCGAAAACGGGCAACCAGTAGAATACGACGAACCTTTATTTATCGTCGAATAAGGAGCGCTCATGTTTAATAAAGTTTTAATCGCCAACCGCGGTGAAATCGCCTTGCGCATTATGCGAGCCTGTCGTGAGTTAGGCATTGCCACCGTTGCCGTGCATTCTAAAGCAGATGATCAACTACAACATGTTCTATTGGCTGATGAATCAGTTTGTATTGGTCCTGCCGCCTCTAGTGAAAGCTATTTGAATATGCCTGCAATTATTTCCGCTGCTGAAGTAACTAATGCAGATGCTATTCATCCAGGTTATGGATTTTTATCTGAAAATGCTGATTTTGCTGAGCGTGTTCAAGAGTCAGGCTTTGCTTTTATCGGGCCTCGCGCTGAAACGATCCGCATTATGGGCGATAAAGTAGAAGCCATTAAATCAATGAAAGCAGCTGGTATTCCCTGTGTCCCTGGTTCAGATGGTCCTCTTGGTGAAGAGGCTAATGAGATTAAACATATTGCACAAAAAATTGGTTATCCTGTAATCGTCAAAGCTGCTGGCGGTGGTGGTGGTCGTGGAATGCGCGTTGTACGTAGTGAAAGTGAAATTGTCGAAGCGGTAGCGATGACCAAACGAGAAGCGCGTCAAGCTTTTGGTAATGATATGGTCTACATGGAAAAATTTTTAGAAAAGCCACGCCATATTGAAATCCAAGTTCTTGCTGATAAACATGGTAATGCCATCCATCTAGGTGAGCGTGATTGCTCTTTACAGCGTCGTCATCAAAAAGTTATGGAAGAAGCACCTGCACCCGACATTAGTGCTGAGCAGCGTGCCGAAATTGGGGCAATTTGTGTACAAGCTTGCAAACGCATTGGCTATGAAGGGGCAGGAACTTTTGAATTTCTGTATGAAAATGGGCAATTCTTTTTTATAGAAATGAATACTCGCGTGCAAGTTGAGCATCCTGTAACAGAAATGGTCACTAACGTCGATATCGTGCGCGAACAAATCCGTATTGCCAGTGGTTTGCCCCTAAGCTATACGCAAAAAGATATTGTTATACGTGGTCATGCCATTGAATGCCGTATCAATGCCGAAGATGCTAAAACCTTTATCCCATCTCCAGGTAGAATTAGTGAATTTCATACTCCAGGTGGTTTAGGAGTGCGCGTTGACTCACATCTATATACTGGCTATACCGTTCCACCACACTACGATTCTATGGTGGGCAAGCTTATCTGCTGGGGCGATACTCGCGCTACCGCTATTGCCCGTAGCAAAGTTGCGCTTTCAGAGCTTGTCATTCAAGGGATTAAAACTAATATTGCTCTACATCAAGATTTATTAGAAGACCCTACTGTTAATGAAGGCGGTATGGATATCCACTATTTAGAACACAAACTAGGTCTCAACTAACCCAATAACCGTCTTTAAATCTAAAAAGGCGGTTATGTATTGTAAAAATTCTATGAAAGAACAAAACTGGCTAGAAATCACTCTCATTGCACACAATGAATTGGAAAGCGAACGCTTAGAACAAGCACTCATCGATGCTGGGGCAATTGCCATCACTTATACCGCCGCCGATGATAGCGAACTATTCGAACCGCCTATTGGCGAAATGCCTCTTTGGGCAGCGACAGGAGTAACTGGATTATTTGCCCAAGGAACCAATCCAGAGAATGTACAAGCTACGCTCACCGCAGAACTAAACAACGCCTATAACATCACCCATAAACTTTTTGCCGATAGTCAGTGGACGCGTGCTTGGTTAGATTATTTCCAACCCATTCAATTTGGAACTAATTTTTGGGTTGCTGCTAGTGAACATATCATTGAAGACCCTGATGCTATTGTCCTACGCCTAGACCCTGGACTTGCTTTTGGCACTGGTACTCACCCCTCAACCGCTATGTGCCTAAATTATCTCGTCAACCATGCCAATGTAACCGATAAAAGCGTTTATGATTACGGCTGTGGCTCAGGTATTCTCGGAATAGCAGCTGCCCTAGCAGGAGCAAAAGAAGTTTGGCAAACTGACATCGACCCGCAAGCTCTAATTGCCAGCGCTGATAATGCAGAAAAAAATAACGTCCATGGGCGCATACATTTATGCAAAAATCCAGAGCAAGCACCAAAAGTTGACCTTCTTATTGCCAATATTCTTCTAGAACCCCTCTGTGCTCTACGCCCTCAATTCGAACAGCACCTAAAACCCAGCACTCGCCTATACTTTGCAGGGTTATTAGAGCGCCAACAAAATGACATAGAAAACCACTATAACGATGGTTACCACATTCAACGCGTCGATGAACGAGAAGGCTGGATATTACTAGAACTCACGCCAAAGAATCTATAACCATGGAAAAACTTGCAGAAAAAACAATCGTCTTCATTCTTGGCTTAGGTCGCCTTATCAATATCCATTTATTCTTCTATAACCAAAACAATCTTCATAAATTATTTAATTTTTTCATCCAGTACAAAACAAACCGCCCCATCTTTAATTTAAAAAAATATCTAGCAACACAGTCAAGAAATAGAAATCTCTCACTCAACATAATTTCTTTAAAAGCCATCTATGTTTAGTTTAGGGCGCTTTCACTATCCTAATCCAGTTATTATCCTAGCGCCTATGGCAGGCATTAGCGACCAACCCTTTCGCCAAATTTGTGAACAGCAAGGAGCTGATTTTAGCGTTGCTGAAATGATTAGCGCCAAACCCGACCTAATGGATACCCGCCTCGCTCAAACCCGCTTATATTTTGGTGATAATCCCAAAAAACCTAAAATCGTCCAGTTAGTTGGGAGCGACGCAAAACTCATGGCACAAGCAGCGCAACTCATGCAAGCGCGTGGAGCAGACGTCATTGATATTAATATGGGCTGCCCCTCAAAATCTGTAGGCAAGCATCTTGCTGGCTCAGCCCTACTCAGTGATGAAAAAAAAGTTGCTGAGATTCTAACTTCCGTCAGCAAAGCTGTTAACATCCCCGTCACCCTTAAAACCCGCATCGGGCCACATGAAGAACATATCAATATCCACAACATTGCTAAAATCGCTCAAGATAGCAACATTGCCTTATTAAGTGTGCACGGACGCACCCGCGCACAAAAATTCCGCGGACAAGCACGCTATGAAGCTATCGCCAATGCCAAACAGCACGTTAATATTCCTGTTATTGTCAACGGTGACATCACCAGCGCCAAACAATGCCAACACCTCATCCAGACCTATCACTTTGATGGCGTAATGATAGGACGTGCCGCCCAAGGTAATCCATGGCTATTTGCCGACTGCCAACATCTACTCAATAACCTACCCAACCACTACACTCATCGCCAAACCACCATCACCCAACACATTAAAGCCCTCCATCAACTCTACGGCAAACAAGCGCTCTACATTGCACGCAAACATCTACATTGGTATTATCAACATCATCAAAACTATCCCCACTGGCGCCCCCTAATAAATCAAGCCAGTAGCGATAACGCACAAATCGAACTCATCAACCGCCTCCAACCCCCAATAAAGGAACGCTTACCATGACCATCCACAGCATCCAAAGCGCAATCCAACAAAGCCTCGACCAATACTTAAAAGACCTCAACGGACAACCCTGCGACTCACTCTACCGTCTAATTATCAACGAAGCGGAAGCCTCCGTTATTCGCTACGTCCTAACCCATACCAATTATAATCAAACTTGTAGCGCCCAAATGCTCGGTATCACGCGCAATACCCTCAAAAAGAAAATCATTGAACACAACCTAAATCCATCAACCCCTGATGAAAAAACATTCAACTCATAACTCACAGAAAAATGCCAAATGAAATCAAAAGAAAACTGAGAGAAAAAATTACCCATAAATTTATACTGCTGCTATTTTTCCTTAGCAGCTCCACCCACGCCACAACCTTCGCTTGGTTACAAGATAGCAATCAAAACTGGCTACGCGTTGAAATTGCCGACACACCAAAAAAACAAAGCCAAGGATTAATGTACCGACCCTACCTACTCCCAAACTACGGCATGCTCTTTATCTTTGACACCCCCCGCCCCCTTAGTTTTTGGATGAAAAATACTTGGCGCACACTAGATATCCGCTTTTATGATGAAAACGGCATACTCATCAATCGCCATCCATACGCCCAGCCTTGTTTGCAAACCCACTGCCCCCACTATAACGCAACACAAAATGCAAAATATGTCCTAGAAACTGCCGCCCAACCCACCGTCTATCCCTATCCACCCATTGGCAATCTTATATCTATAATTTACTCAAAACCAGCTCACAAAAATAACCTCACCATATCTTTTAATTACTCATCATCTAATTGATTAACAATACAATACATCATAATAAACTTATTTTTAAAAATTAAAATTATGCTTGCAAAAAAAAAAGAATAGCTTTCCCTATTCAACATGAGAAAATAAATATGTTCGGTGCTATATTTAGTAGCCTGCAAAAGCAGGCAGAAAAAAATATTAAAGAGTTATGGTCAAAAATTAACAAAATTAATGACCCAGAACAATTGAAAAAGATTTTCAGAGCAAATCCTACACAGATGAGTGCTCAGTTAGCTTTTCTAAAGCTTTTTAGTCTAAGAGGAAGATATGAAACTGATAAACTATTACAAGAAAATGAACATGCAGATATCTCTCGTATACAACGGCTAGGAAAAATGGAAATAATTTTACTTGGCGAGGGTAAAGAGCTTAGAGAAATCAGGGAGATTATTGAAAAACTCAACGAGGAATATAACCGTAAATCTCCTTGGTAAGAACCATGAAGAAATATAACTAGTATTATCAATTAAAAATCTGGCAGCACTCTGTCAGATTTTTAATTTCTAGGTATTTTATATTCATATTAATCAAACTATATATTAAAATTAAATATAGAATATTATATTCCTAAAAAAATTCTATCAAAGACACAGTGCAGATATTTCTATCCCTACAAATATCAAAATAAGATGGCGTCCCCTAGGGGATTCGAAC
The DNA here is from genome assembly GCF_001888055.1 of Rappaport israeli. Taxonomy (GTDB): domain Bacteria; phylum Pseudomonadota; class Gammaproteobacteria; order Cardiobacteriales; family Cardiobacteriaceae; genus Rappaport; species Rappaport israeli. The sequence continues at coordinate 103,833 of NZ_LXHZ01000027.1, read as the reverse complement.
CCCTGTTACCGCCGTGAAAGGGCGATGTCCTAGGCCTCTAGACGAAGGGGACTGAATAAGCATCAGTCGATACAATTTTTATTGTATTAAGTTATATTGCGTCCGAGTAACGCCATTTTACAAATGAAGTAAAATGGCGTCCCCTAGGGGATTCGAACCCCTGTTACCGCCGTGAAAGGGCGATGTCCTAACCGCTAGACGAAGGGGACGCAACGTCTTGTACTTGGTGGAGCTAAGCGGGATCGAACCGCTGACCTCCTGCATGCCATGCAGGCGCTCTCCCAGCTGAGCTATAGCCCCTACACCGTAGTGCAAGGCGCGTCATTCTAACAGAAGCGCGCACCCTGTCAACTATTGGTGTGTTTTTTTCATAACGAAATTTACAATTCATTGTTTTGATAACATTTATTTCATGCTTTCTATATAAGCAATAGCATTATTTAGGCGCTTAATTACTTCGTTTTTTTCTAAAAGCGCTAAACTAATATGCAAATCAGGTGATGGTGCGCCACCTGTGATAGCCAAACGCAAAGGTTGTCCAACTTTTCCAAAACCAAGATTATTTGCTTCAACATATTGCTCTATGATTTTATGAATACTATCTGCTTCAAATTCTGTCATTTGTGCAAATTCATTTGCCATATCATCTAGGATTTGACTACTCTCTGCACCTTTAAAAGCTTTTTTGACTGCTTTTTCTGGATAATGCTGTGGCGCTTGTGCAATCCAGCGCATATTTTCAGCCATTTCTTTTAATGTTTTGGCGCGCTCTTGGTAGTGTATTAGGGCTTGTTTGGCTTTTTCATGCTTAATTTGAATGTCTAGCATTCTAAACTGTTGCATCAGGGGTTCAATGAGTATTTCTGGGCTACTTTCTTTTAAATAATGCTGATTGAGCCAACGCAATTTTTCGGTGTTAAAGGTTGCTGCAGCGCTGTGTACGTCTTTAATAGAAAAATAATCAATCATTTCTTCCAAGCTGAAAATTTCCTGATCGCCATGTGACCATCCTAAGCGGACTAAATAGTTTAATATGGCCTGTGGCAAGTAGCCTTCATTGCGATAATCTAATACATTGGTTGCGCCATGGCGTTTTGATAAGCGTTTCCCATCATCTCCTAAAATCATTGGTACATGAGCAAACTCGGGGATTTCATAGCCTAGTGCTTGATATAAATTAATTTGTTTGGGTGTATTGTTAATATGGTCGTCACCACGAATGACTAAATCAATGCCTTGCTCAGCATCATCAATTACCACGCAAAAATTATAGGTTGGGCTACCATCGCTACGTTGAATAATAAAATCATCTAACTCATTATTGCTAATAGTAATAGTGCCTCGCACTTTGTCCTCAAATGTTACCACGCCTGATAATGGATTTTTAAATCGCACTACAGGATTAACCCCTTCTACAGGTGTGCCGCCATTACGATATTTACCGTTATAACGTGGTTTTTCGCCGCGCGCTTTTTGTGCTTCTCGCATCGCTTCTAATTCTTCAGCGCTACACCAGCAATGATAAGCCAATCCCTGTTCAATCATTTTGGCGATAATTTGCTGATAATGCGTAAAGCGCTGACTTTGATAAATCACCTCCCCATCATGATGCAAACCAAGCCACGCTAAGCCATCTAAAATAACCTGCGTTGAGGCTTGAGTAGAGCGTTGTTGGTCGGTATCTTCAATCCGAAGACGGAAATTGCCATGAGTTTTTTTTGCCTGCAACCAGCAGTATAATGCCGTGCGCACACCGCCAATATGTAAATCACCCGTAGGACTGGGCGCAAAACGAGTATCAGTCATAAATTCTCATCCTATGCTAAAAGTTGGCTATTGTAGCGCTTAATTCAACCTAAGGATAACTCATGCATAAACAAACGCTCACTATTCCTAGCGGCTCTCCTGGTACAACCAGTGAGCTTAGCATTTGGCGCTATCAACAGCATCGCCACGGCCCTAAAGTGTATATCCAAGCCGCATTGCACGCTGACGAATGGCCAGGAATTTTTATGCTTCATCATCTGCATAATATGCTTGAAAAAGCGCGTATTTATGGGGAAATTATTATCATACCCTTTGCCAATCCGTTAGGGATGCGACAATTTTTAGGTGGTTATCAGCTCGGGCGTTTTGATTTTGATTATAGTGGCAATTTCAATCGTGGATTTTTCGACCTTGCCACACATGCCGTCCCCTATCTTGACCCACAAAAGCTTGCCCAAGCTTCAACAAATGAGCAAATCTCACAAATCCGCCAAGCGTTTAAACAAGCTCTAAATGATTGGCACCCGACATTAGAAAGCGAACATCTGCGCAAAACTCTCCAAACCCTCTCGCATGATGCGGATTACGTCCTAGACGTTCACTGCGACGCGCAAGCTTGCGTTCATGCCTTTGTCAATCAACGCCACCAATCCCTTGGAGAGCAACTCGCCAAAAGCCTCAATGCCAGCGTGCTGCTTCTAGAAGAAGACCCAGCTGGCATGGCATTTGACTACGCCAACGCCTGCCCATGGTGGCGCTTATCCAAACAACTCAATCTTAATCTTCCAAATGCCACTTTTGCCAGCACAATTGAACTACGCGGAGAACGCGACATCAACGCTAAATACGCTTATCAAGATGCACAAAATCTCTTTAACTTTTTGCAAATCATCGGCAGCATTGCCCCTAACCCCACCACCCAATACCATGACCATATCTCTCACCCCATTGGCACACCACTCTCTGGCGTAGCAAGAATTAGCGCCCCACATAGTGGACTACTCAACTTCCATATCAAAGCAGGTGAACACGTCAAACAACACGATATTATCGCTGAACTCATCTCCATTGACGACCCCCAATCACCCCCCAACCCCCCTATCTGCGCCCACCAGTGGCATCGTATATGCCCTTGCGCGCAATCATCTTATCCGCACAGGACACGTTATCGCACAAATTGCTGGAAAAGAGCCTTTAGGCGACGGACAATTAGCCTTTTAAAATGCTTCGCGCTCACGATAAAGTTGCGCTTTTGCATTGTTTATCGCCTAAAATTCAAGCACAATAGCGCCTATTTTTCACACATATTCATCAAGGAACCATCATGGACATCAACGTCATTTTAAAACGTCTCGAAGAAGAGGAAATACGCTTTGTCGATATGCGCTTTACCGACACCAACGGCAAAGAACACCACTTCACCTATCCAGCCAACAGCATTGACGAAGATTTTTTTGAAGAAGGTAAAATGTTTGACGGCTCCTCCATCATTGGCTGGAAAGGCATTCACAACAGCGACATGATTTTAATGCCCGACCCGCAAACCGCCTACATCGACCCATTTAGCGACCACAAAACCCTCATCATCACCTGCAACATTATCGAACCTGATACCCTACAAGCTATAGTCGCGACCCCCGCTCACTCGCCAAACGCGCTGAAGCCTACCTCAAGTCAACAGGAATTGCGGATAGCGCTTTTTTTGGGCCAGAAAATGAATACTTCATTTTTGACAGCATGACCTATCAAACCAGCTCACACAAAGCCTCATTTGAAATTTATAGCAACGAAGGGCATTGGAACAGCAACACACTTATCGATGAACGCAAAAGCGGACATCATCCCGCACAAAAAGGCGGTTATTCCCCTATCCCTCCTATCGACAGCCTTAACGACCTACGCGCTGACATGTGCCTAGTATTAGAAGAAATTGGACAAACCGTTGAAGTGCATCATCACGAAGTAGCCACAGCACAATGCGAAATCGGAACCAGATTCAATACACTAACCCGCAAAGCAGATGAAGTACAACAACTTAAATACGTCATCCGTAATGTTGCTGAAGCCTATGGTAAAACAGCCACTTTCATGCCCAAACCCATTGTGGGGGACAACGGCTCAGGCATGCACGTTCATATGTCACTGAGCAAAGAAGGGCATAATCTCTTTAGTGGCGATGGCTACGGCGGACTCTCTGATATCGCCCTTTATTACATTGGAGGCATCATCAAACATGCCCGCGCGCTAAACGCCTTTACCAATCCATCGATTAACAGCTACAAACGCCTCGTCCCACATTTTGAAGCGCCTGTAATGCTTGCTTATTCCGCGCGCAACCGCTCCGCCTCCATTCGCATCCCGTATATTTTCAACCCCAAAGGACGACGCATAGAGGTACGCTTCCCCGACTCCACAGCCAACCCTTACCTCTGTTTTGCAGCCCTCCTCATGGCAGGACTAGATGGCATCAAACATAAAATCCACCCTGGTGAAGCCATGGATAAAGACCTATACGACCTTCCACCAGAAGAAGCCAGTGGCATTCCACAAGTTGCCTTCTCCCTAGAGCAAGCGCTGGATGCCCTTGAGGCTGACCAAGACTTCTTAAAAGCAGGAGAAGTCTTTAGCCAAGACCTCATCGACGCCTATATCGCCATCAAACGCGCTGAGGTTGAACGCATGCGTCTACAAGTCCACCCACTTGAATTTGAACTTTATTACAGCTGCTAAATTCTCGCCCAAAATCGGTGTATTCCTTGCTATAAACTCATCGAATTTTGGGCTAAAATAGATTTTTCATTCACCACAAAAGGAGTTAATTATGTTTCCTGAATATCGCGACCTCATCTCCGAACTTAAACAAAGCGACAATCACTTCGCACGCTTATTTAATGAGCACAACGACCTAGACGATGAAATTATTCGCCTAGAAAGCGACCCTGTTAGCGCTAGTCGTGAAGATGAAATTGAACAAAAAAAGCGCAAAAAATTACACATTAAAGACGAACTCTATCAAATTTTGCGCAAAGAAGATGGCAAACGCAAACAAAGCTAAATTGACCGTTCTATAAAAATAAAGCCATCATGAAGATGGCTTTATTTTTATCTACAAAGAAAAACAAACTAATGATACGCTACCTCAATAGGCATACCACTTGCCTCATAGACCACCGCATCAATTAAATCATTGCTCACCTGATAGCCGCTACCTTGCAACTGCTCTTGCACCGTATCACGCGCCATACGCACACTTTCCTCCACACTCACCTGAAACTCTTCTAAAGGTGGATGAAATTCTAAATATAACCCATCTCCATACCAACCTACCTTCATCGGCTGATTGATAATATTCACCTGTGTTCCCATAGGCGCAAGAGAGAATAATTCTTCAATCCCCTCGTCATACATCCGCACACAGCCATGCGAAACTCGCATACCCACACCAGCAGGTTTATTTGTGCCATGAATCAAATAACTTGGATTGGTTAAGCGCATTTTAAAACGCCCTAATGGATTATCTGGCCCAGCTTGCACTACCGCAGGCAAAGGGTCGCCATTTGCGGCATGCTCTGCACGAATAGAAGCTGGCGGTGTCCAAGTAGGATTTTTAACTTTTTCAGTAATTTTCTGCACTCCCAAAGGCGTTGCCCAATCCTCTCGACCGATTCCTACTGCATACACATACACCACCTCCTCATCAGGCGGGAAATAATATAAACGCATCTCAGGCAAATTCAGCACAATCCCCTCATGCGCCACATCTGGCAAAATATAGCGCGATGGAATTAAAATCTTCGTACCTTCTTTTGGATACCATTCATCCACATTAGGATTAGCATTAATCATCGCCTCATAGCCAATACCATATTCCAGTGCTAAATCTGCTAACGAATCCTCCTCCTTAGCCTCAATTAATTTCACCGCACCCACCACATTAATTGGTTTAGGCGGTAAATTAAATTTTTCCGCATGCGCACTGCCACTGACTAAAAAAGCCACACCCAAACCGCCCAGTAATTTTTTACAAACATCATATCAACCCCTTAGGACTCATTTCTCAATAGTGGGAATAACAACACATCACGAATAGAGGCACTATTTGTTAAAAGCATAACCAAACGGTCAATGCCAATCCCCTCACCAGCCGTTGGAGGCATACCATATTCTAAGGCGCAAATATAATCACTATCATAATGCATCGCTTCATCATCGCCTGCATTCTTAGCCGCAGCTTGCACTTGAAAACGCTCCGCTTGGTCTTCAGGGTCATTTAATTCTGAAAAACCATTTGCAATTTCACGACCACCAATAAACAACTCAAAGCGTTCAGCAATTTCAGGGTAATCATCACGCCGACGCGATAATGGCGAAACCACCGCAGGATAATCTGTAATAAAGGTTGGCTGAATAAGCAAATGCTCTACCGCCTCTTCAAAAAGCATCGTCTGCAACATTCCTATCTCTGGCACACCATTGATTTTTAAGCCAAACTGAGATTTCAACACCTCAATTAAACGCATCTTATCTTGCATGCAATCTGCATATTGAGGCGCATATTGCGCAATAGATTCCAACAGTGTCAAGCGTGCAAAAGGACGACCAAAATCTAACATCTGCCTTGATACTCTATTTGCGTACTACCCAATACCGTTTGCGCCAACCCACCCAAAAGCTCCTCAGATAAATCCATCAGCATCTGATAATTGGCGTAAGCTTGGTAGAACTCCAGCATCGTAAATTCAGGATTATGCCGTGTAGAAATTCCCTCATTACGAAAATTCCTATTAATTTCAAACACGCGTTCCAAGCCACCCACCACCAAGCGCTTCAAATAAAGTTCAGGCGCAATACGCAAGAATAAAGGCATATCCAGCGCATTGTGATGCGTTATAAAAGGTCTAGCCGTTGCCCCACCAGGAATTGGATGCATCATCGGCGTCTCCACCTCTAAAAAATCGCGACGCTCAAAAAACTGGCGAATGTAACTAATCACCTTTGAACGAATAACAAACACCTCACGACTTTGCGCATTAATCATCAAATCGACATAGCGCCTACGATAGCGCGCCTCTTGGTCAGTTAAACCATGGAACTTCTCGGGCAAAGGACGCAATGACTTTGTAACCAAATCCAAAGCCTCTACCTTAAGAGACAACTCTCCTGTTTTGGTGCGAAATAACGACCCCGTAGCCTCAATGATATCGCCTCTATCCCATGTCTTAAACTGCGCATAACGCCTTTCCTGCAACGCATCACGCGCAATATAAAGCTGCATCCGCTCACCGCTACCATCTTGAATTTGCGCAAAACTTGCCTTACCCATTACCCGCTTAGCCAACATACGCCCCGCCAAAGTAAAACGTCCAGCATCTTCTAACGTCTGAGCATCAGTCTCTTGGGCAAATTGTGCATGAATTTGCGCGCAAGAATGCGTTGGCAGAACTTGATTAGGAAAAGCCACCGCACGTTCTGCACGTAACTGGTGCAACTTCTGGCGACGCTCAGCAATTAATTTATTCTCTTCTAGCGCTTCAACCTCAGCCCCATCTATTGTCGTATCTACTGGCTTTTCACTCATACCTTCACACCTTGTTTTAAACTTTCTTGTAAAAACATATCCAAATCCCCGTCTAACACCGCCTGCGTATTACTGGTTTCCACCCCAGTGCGCAAATCCTTAATACGCTGTGAATCCAACACATACGAACGAATCTGGCTGCCCCATCCAATATCAGCCTTACTATCTTCCAACGCCTGACTTTCAGCATTACGCTTATTCATTTCTAATTCATATAATTTGGCGCGCAACTGTTTCATACAAGTATCTTTATTTTGATGCTGTGAGCGACTATTTTGTGATTGCACCACAATTCCAGAAGGTTGATGCGTAATGCGTACCGCGGATTCCGTACGGTTTACATGCTGACCCCCAGCCCCAGAAGCGCGATAAACATCAATGCGCAAATCCGCAGGATTAATCTCAATATCCACATTATCATCAATCTCAGGCGAAACAAACACAGCCGCAAAGGACGTATGCCGACGATTACCACTATCAAACGGAGACTTACGCACCAAACGATGTACCCCAATCTCTGTGCGCAACCAACCAAAAGCGAATTCGCCACTAAAATGCACCGTTGCCGACTTAATCCCCGCCACATCACCGGGAGATTCCTCCACAATCTCCGTTGCAAATCCCTTACTCTCACCCCAGCGCAAATACATTCTTAACAACATTGAAGCCCAATCCTGAGCCTCAGTTCCCCCAGAACCTGATTGAATATCTAAAAACGCATTATTTTCATCGAGCTCACCATCAAACATTCGACGAAATTCCAAGTCTTCTACTTGTTTTTCATAGCGTCCCACATCCTGCAAAACCACATTAACCGTCGATTCATCCTCTTCTAATTCCGCAAGTTCTATCAACTCACGCTATCGCTCAACCCCTCATCTAACTCAACCAGTCCCTCCACCACAGCCGCCAAAGCTGCGCGCTCCTGATTAAGCCGTGCTGCCATTTCAGGATTATTCCACACATCAGGTTGCTCTAGCTCACGATTAACCTCTGCCAAGCGCTCTGACTTCAGCTCAAAGTCAAAGATACCCCCTAAGCGCCTGCACCCGCGACAATAAATCATCTAAGCGTTGATAAATAAGATTTAGTTCCATAACCTATTATTTCAATAAAAAGAAAAACCTAATTAGGCAAAATGAGAAAACAAAGACAAATCAGATGGGCAAGAATAATCCACGCCTCATCTTTTAGAACATCCAACGTCGTATATTGCCAGCAATGATGCTTAGCCAAAAGCGCCAAACACAGCTTATTATTCAAATCATGCCCTGATTTATACCCCTGATACCAACCCAATAACGGCGCCCCTAATAAATACAAATCCCCAATAGCATCGAGCGTTTTATGGCGCACAAACTCATCATCATAACGCAGACCATTTTCATTCATCACGCGAAAATCATCGACCACCACCGCATTATCCAGACTTCCACCCAAAGCCAAACCCTGACTTTGTAAAAACTCAATATCGCGCAAAAATCCAAACGTCCGCGCGCGTGCAATATGGCGCACATAATCCCCACTACTAAACTCCAAGCGCAAATGCTTACTGCGATGTCTAAATACAGGATGATCAAAATCAATAGAAAAATCCAAGCGATATCCATTATAAGGCACCAAACGCGCCCACTTATCCCCTTCACGTACCTCAACTGGCTCAGTAACCTTGATAAAGCGCTTAGCAACATCTTGCGCTTTAATCCCTGCTTTTTGAATCAAATAGACAAATGGCGCAGATGAACCATCCATAATTGGCACTTCGGGCGCATTAAGCTCCACCACCACATTATCAATCCCCAAACCTGCCAATGCCGACATCAAATGCTCAATCGTTGCAACCCGCACACCCTCTTGAGATAACGCCGTACATAATTTCGTATCGCGTACCAAATCTGCCTGTGCAACAAACTCCACCACAGGAGACAAATCCACACGCCGAAAAACCACCCCATGATTCGCAGGCGCAGGCAAAAGCGCAATATCCACACGCTTACCCGAATGCAGCCCAATGCCTGAGCTACGCACAGCTGATTTAAGAGTACACTGACGATTTATCATAATGAACGCCATCCATACTAGCGCGTACGACGACGCAAAATACTTGCAATATCAATCCCACTAGAAGGTTCTTCCTTTTTCTCCTTAGAAGAGACTGATGAGGCTCTTTTTTAACTGCTGCAAAATCGCTCATCACATCCACATAGGCATCATCAACTTGCTCTTCATCCTCTTCAAGCCCTGTTGCCAATACTGTTACGCGCAACACATCATCTAAATCATCATCGAGAAACACCCCAATTTTTACATGCGCACGCTCAGTATCAATCAAATTCTCCACAAATGAACCAATATCAAGATATTCAGATTGTTTAAAATTAGAATTCGCGCTGACATTAACCAACAATCCACGCGCACGCGATAAATCAATATTTTCCAACAAAGGCGAAGAAATTGCGCGATCAACCGCCACCTGCGCCCGATTTTCACCCTCAGCTTCACCCGTCCCCATCATGGCAATACCGCGTTCTGACATAATGGTTTTAACATCTTCCAAATCAGTATTAATCAAACCAGCGCGCTGAATAATATCTGCCAAACTTTTTACCCCATTTTTAAGCACATTATCCACCGCTGCAAATGAGCCTAGAAGCGTCGCCTCCTCCCCCATCACCGCTGAAATTCTGTCATTAGGAATAATAATTAAGCAATCCACCTCTTTTTTTAAGCATTTCAATGCCTTTTTTCTGCCTTACGCATCCGTTGCGTTCCTTCAAAGGTAAACGGCTTAGTAACAATTGCCACCGTCAAAATGCCTAATTTGCGCGCAATAGAAGAAATCACAGGTGCAGCGCCTGTGCCTGTACCGCCGCCCATCCCTGCAGCAATAAATGCCATATCCGCGCCGCGTAATACCTCTTCAATGCGGTCTCTATCCTCTTCAGCCGCCTGACGCCCAATCTCAGGCTTTGAACCTGCCCCCAAACCACGCGTAGTTTGCACGCCAAGTTGCAATTTATTTTGAATAGGGCTTTTTTGTAGCACCTGCATATCCGTATTAGCACAAATTAGTTCAATGCCATCTAAATTAAAATCAGTCATTTGGCGTACCGCATTACAGCCACCCCCACCTACACCAATTACCTTAATCAGCACCTTTGAGGTGTTTTCTTGTTCATCCATTATTTCAAAAGCCATGTAAACCTCAAGTCAATCAAATTAGAGCGCACGCATAAAATCTTTAAAGCGCGTTATTATACTGTGTTTTTTGCTATTTTCTAGCGCGTAATTCTCAAGGGGTTGTGCCTGTAAAGCAGCTATTCCTAACACGGTATGTAAAGCAGGATTTCCTTGCCAGAATTCAGGTAAACCATGAATTTTTTCAGGATAGGCTACCCGTACTGGCGTTTGTAGAAAATCGCGCGCCAACTGCTCAAAACCACGCATTTGCACCGCGCCTCCACAAAATACAAACCCTGCAGGCAGTAAATGATAAAACCCAGCCTGCTCAAGGTCATAACGCAAATATTTCAACATCTTCACATAACCACTGGCTATACAATCCACCACCTCCTGCGCTTCAACCAAACGATTATCACGCAAACCCACACTAGAAATTTCCAACATATGCTCTTGCAACAGCGCCGCCAGCGCCACACCTTTTTCTATCTTTAATGCTTCGGCAAATTGTCGTGGAGTTTTTAAAGTAAGCGCCAACTCACTAGAAATTATCTCCCCACCAAGCTCAACCACATTGCTATATAAAGGACAATTCGCCCTCCACACTGTGTAAGTCATTGTATCCGCGCCAATATCCACCACACACACCCCCAAATCACGCTCTGCTGGTGTCAGCGCAGCATAAGACACCGCCACGCCTTTAAACACCAACCGCCCCACCTCCACCCCAGCATTTTGCACACACTGCAATAAATTCCTACGTTGCCACGTCTCCATCGACACCACATGCACATACGCCTCAAGAGCATCAGCAGCCATACCGACAGGGTCAACAATTCCACTATGCTCATCAACCACATACGTTTGCACCAACGCATGCACACAAGCGCGTCCCTCCAATCCTTTATCCCTAGCCTGACAAATTGCATGAATTTTCTCCTGACGACTAATTTTTCCCGATTTAATCGCCAAATGCGCCTGTGTATTCATCGCGATAGTCTGCCTAGAGCCCACCGCCACATCTACCAAATGCACCTTCAAACGCGCAATTTTTTCCGCCTCAGCAATTGCCTCTTCAATGGCCGCACTCGCTTGCTCAATCCCCACCACAGCGCCATTTTTAAACCCTCTGCTTTGCGCATCGCCCAGCGCAATAACCTCCAACGGTCGCCCCTCTTCCAAATAACTAATCATCACCCGCACCCCATGACTCCCCACATCCAAAGCCACGCGCACAAATTCATCTTTCATACTATAGACCCTAATTTTTTATTTACGCTTATACGCAACGATTTATCTAATGTCCCAACTGTGGTTTTACGCCTTTTTTCCAATAAATTGAAAACCCATCGTGATAGCGCAAATCCACTTTTTCAATATAAGGCGCTTGAGTCTTAATAATTCGTTCATACGCCAATACCAGTTTTTTCAAGCGCTGATTTAAATCATGACGCCCCAAAACCACATCTACGCCATTTTCAATTCGCACATGCCAAATCAAACGCGAATCCAAAGTAACCGACTCAATCGCAATCCCATAGCTTAAAAGCCATGGTTCAAAAATTCGATAATGTTCTAATACGACCTTTTCATAGCCTTCAGGGCCTTGCACCTTAAATAACGCCTGCAAAGCAGGATTTTCAGGCAAGGTAAATACCACCCCGTCGGGGTCAAGATATCTATGTTCACCCCAGCGCACCACAGGAATACGCTCCACCACATCCACCACAATCGAGCTTAACCATTTTTTCTCCACCGAAGCACTTTCAACCCAACTAATCTCCTCCATCTTTTCAGTCAATTGTTTTGCATCCAAATGGGTTAAATCCAACACCTTATTATCCCGAAACACCTTTAAAAGCGCCTGCGCATCACCATAAACCAAAGGCTGTTCCAACAAAATCCGCTCAATAGGAAAAAACGCCTCCTGTGTAACACGGCGATAACTTACCGCCAACAAAAGCACCAGCGCCACCAACACCGTAACAAGCATGACCCCCTCGACCAACCACGACAACCTATCCCACAATGTATGCCTATCGCGCGCCCGACTAACCGAGCGACGTCGCCCCAGCTTAATCATAATGGTCTACATCCTTATCCAGCGTCTGCTCAAGAAGCGCTAACACCAACGCCTCAAACGACATCCCCACCGCACGCGCAGCAAGCGGCACCAAAGAATGTGAAGTCATTCCTGGCACCATATTCACCTCCAACAACCACGGACGATTATTCTCATCCAGCATAAAATCCACTCGCCCCCAACCTTTCCCTCCCACTGCCTCAAAGGCCGCCACAGCTAATTCCTGCACATGTAGCGCCACCGCCTCCTCTAAAGGCGCAGGACAAAAATACCCCGTATTATCTGCCTCATATTTTGCCTGAAAATCATAAAATTCAAATTCCTGCGCCGCGCGAATCTCGATGATAGGTAACGCCTTGCCTGCCAACACCACACATGTCAACTCACGCCCTACAATCCATGGTTCAACCATAATTTTCTCAGTTACACCGCCAGCCTTCTCTATTGCAGGCAAAAACTCTTGTTGTGAGCTCACCCGACTCACCCCCACACTTGAGCCTTCCAACGCTGGTTTTACCGCCAAAACCTCCGCACCCAAGCGCGCGCACAACATCGCATAATCCATTTCTTCACTCAGCACACACTCAGGCGCAACAGGCAACCCATACCCCGACCATAACCGCTTAGTCATCACCTTATCCATCGCCAGCGCACACGCCAACACCCCACTCCCTGTATAAGGCAACCCCTGCCATTTTAATAGCGCCTGCATTTGTCCATCTTCCCCCCCACGCCCATGCAAAGCGATAAACGCCCGCGCAAAGCCTTGCTCTTGCAAACGCATCACCGCAATTTTATCCCTAGAATCCAATAAATGCGCCTCTACCCCCTGATTTTTCAACGCCTCATACACCGCCTGCCCACTATTAAGCGACACCGCCCGCTCAGCCGAATCCCCACCATACAACACCACCACCTTACCAAAGCGCCCCACATCTACCATATTCATCTCCCTCCTAATCCTGCGCCCATTGTTTTGCTAAGCGCCCCACATCCCCTGCCCCAAAATAAATCACCACATCCTCATCTTCTAACAAAAACGACGCCAAGCGCTCATTAAGCGTTTCCTTATCCTCTACATATATCGGCTCAACTTGATGATGTGCGCGAATGGCACGCGCCAACGCCTTAGAATCCGCCCCCTCAATAAATGCCTCACCTGCCGAATAAACATCCAACAGCACCAATGCATCACAGCCACTTAACACCAACGCAAAATCATCTAACAAATCGCGCGTACGCGTATAGCGATGCGGTTGAAACACCGCCACCACTCGCCTAGGCGCAAACCCCTCACGCGCCGCCTGCAACACCGCCTCAATCTCACTAGGATGATGCCCATAATCTTCAAAAATATCCGCCCCACCGCGTGCATGTTCAATCCGACCATGATAAGTAAAACGCCGCCCCACCCCCTTAAATTCAGCCAATCCAGCTGCAATCGCCTCCACAGGAACCGCCAATTCTTGCGCCACCGCATACGCGGCCAAAGCATTTAACACATTATGCTTACCTGGCATATTCAACACCATCGCCTGATGCGTTTGATGAAGTTTATCAACCACCTCAAAATGCATCTGCAACCCCAGCTGGCGAACATTGACCGCCTGCACATCCGCCTGCTCAGAAAACCCATACGTTACCAATGGACGCCCCACCTCCTGCACAATCGAACGCACCCCCTCATCATCAATACACACAATCGCCAAACCATAAAACGGCAAATTATGCAAAAAGCGCACAAACCCCTGCTTTAGATGATGAAAACTCCCTCCATATGCCTCTAAATGGTCAGCATCAATATTGGTTATCACCGAAATCAGCGGCTGCAAATGCAAAAACGACGCATCAGACTCATCCGCCTCCGCCACCAAATACTGCCCCTTCCCCAAGCGCGCATTACTGCCCACTGCCGTTAACACCCCCCCAATAACAAACGTTGGGTCTAATCCCGCATCAGCCAAAACCGAAGCCACTAAACTCGTCGTCGTCGTTTTCCCATGCGTCCCTGCCACAGCAATCCCAAAACGAAACCGCATTAACTCCGCCAACATCTCCGCCCGCCGAATCACTGGCACACCGCGCGCCATTGCAGCAGCAATTTCAGGATTTTGTCGATTAACCGCTGAAGACGCCACCACCACATCGGTATCCTCAATATTTTTTGCATCATGACCATAAAAAACAGTCGCCCCCAATTTCTGCAAGCGCCGTGTATTAACCGACTCCGCCAAATCAGAGCCCGACACCGCATACCCCAAATTTAGCATCACCTCCGCGATAGCGCACATTCCCACCCCACCAATGCCTACAAAAAAAATCTGCTTAACGCGTCGCATTTGACGAAGCGCCATTGGTTCAAAATCTCCCATCAACCCCTGATTCATACCCCCTCCAAAGATTCAAGCATACGCTCCAATGCTCCTGCCTGCGAATGCTTACGCGCCAATTTTGCCCGTTGCAAACAGCGCCCGCGGTCATTATGCGCCCTAATCAGCTCAGCCAAACGCTCAGGCACCAACTCAGCCTGCGCCACACACTCTGCCGCTCCAGAATCCACCAACGTTTGCGCATTCGCCGTTTGATGGTCATCGACTGCCAAAGCAAATGGCACAAACACCGCCGCCACCCCCACCGTCGCCACCTCCGCCACCGTCAACGCTCCCGAGCGCGCCAACATCCAATCACACTGCGCATAAGCACTCGCCATATCCTCAACAAAAGCCACCACCTCCGCCTCAACCCCCAGCGCCGTATAACGCGCTCGCGTCTGCTCAAGCGCCCCCTCGCCACATTGATGCACCACCTCGGGACGCTCTTTATGCGCTAATAACGCAAGCGCTTTTGGCACACATTCATTCAATACTGCAGCGCCCTGACTCCCCCAATAATCAACCACTTAATCGCCCCTGAGCGCTTAGCAAAGCGCACCTCAGGTGCGAGCACCGACACCAGCGCCTCACGTACAGGATTGCCCACCACCTCTGCCTTCTTCCAATCCCCAGACCACGCCCGCGCATCAGCCAACCACACCTTATCCGCCACCTTTGCCAATAAACGATTCGTCAACCCCATCCGCGCATTTTGCTCATGCACCACCAACTTCATCCCCAACCCCTTCGCAGCCACCCCTCCAGGGCCAGACACAAACCCCCCAAAACCAATCACCACATCCGCCTGCACCTGCCTAAGCGCTTGAAACGCCCTCCAAAATGCACGCCCCAACATCCATGGCGCAGATAATCCCCGTCGCCATCCCTTTCCACGCAACCCTCTTACCGCAATATCATGCAATTCAAATCCTGCTGCACGCACCCTAGACGCCTCAAAACCATCTGCATTGCCCAACCAATGCACCCTAGCCCCACGCGCTGACAACGCCAAAGCCAACGCCAACGCAGGATAAACATGCCCACCCGTGCCTCCAGCCATCACCACCACCGTTTTACCTGAAAAATCCTGCGCCACCATCGCCTAAATCCGCCCTTCACGTTTAGCCTGAAATCGCGCCTGCGCATCGACGCGCAATAAAATAGCAAGCGCCACACACGTCATAATCATTGAACTACCGCCATAACTAATTAACGGCAACGTCAACCCCTTTGTTGGCATCGCCCCAGTGGTTACCGCCACATTAATCAACACCTGAATCGCAATCCACAGCCCCACCCCATAAGCATAATAACTAGAAAAGCGCATCCGCACCTTATCTGCCAAAAGCCCAGTTGCAAACGCACGCCACACCAACAACGCATACAACATCATCACCACAAACGCCCCCACCAAGCCCAGCTCCTCCGTAATGATAGAAAAAATAAAATCCGTATGCGCCTCAGGCAAAAACTGATGCTTTTGCACACTCTCGCCCAACCCACGCCCAAACCAACCGCCATTCCCAATAGCAATTAAAGAATTCGTCAACTGATATCCCGTATCCAAATGATTTGCCCATGGATCTAGAAAACTAAATAACCGCTGCCGCCGATAATCTGCCGATAGCAACACCATCACCAAAAGCACCAATGCCAAAGCACTCATCGTTAGCAAATAACGAAGCCTCACCTCCGCCATAAACATCATGCCAAACACCGTCGCCACAATCACCACCGTCGTCCCAAAATCAGGCTGTTTAATCAAAATCACCGACAACATCGCCGTAATCGTCAATAATTTCACCATCGGCTTCCAGCTATTTCCTAGCGACTGATTGTGGCGCTTTAGAAAATCTGCAGCAAAGATAATCATCACCAACTTCGCTATCTCCCCCACCTGCAAATTAAATGGCCCTAAATTAAGCCAGCGCTTAGCGCCATTGACCTGCACCCCAATCCCAGGCAGATACAACATTAAAAGTAACGTCAACGTCGCAACCAATGCTCGCGCACTATTGTCCTGCACCTGCTTTATCGGTATTAAAACAAAGGCATACACCAACAACACCGACAACAACAAAAAAATCATCTGCCGCACAATGTAATAATAAGCCGATTGCCCATTAGAAATAGCTTCCGTCATCGAAGTAGAAGCCACCATTACAAACCCAACCGCCAACAGCGCCAACCAAGAAAAAATCAACCATACATCTGGAAACGACATACTCCACCAGCGCGTTAATCCCTCACGCTGAATTTTGCGAAAATCGCTTACAGGGTCAAAAATCTTTGGTTTTAATCGCACTTTATACATCGACCGCTCCATTTTGTGCCAACTGCGCAAAATAAAGCCCGCGCTGTTGATAGTTTTTAAACTGATCTAAGCTCGCGCATGCAGGCGATAACAACACCCAATCCCCTGCTTGCGCATAATCCCGCGCACGCGCTACCGCCACATCCAACGTTTGACACACTACAAACGCCACAGCTTTTTCCTTAAGCGCCTCTTGCAAAGCACAATTATCAACCCCAATAAGTAGCACCTGTTTCACCTTTGCCTCTACCACCGCCTGCGCTAATTCAGAAAAATCCTGCCCTTTACCTGCTCCGCCTAAAATCAAAATTAATGGCGCCGACACCCCAGCCAAAGCCGCCACCGTTGCGCCTACATTGGTCGCCTTAGAATCATCTATCCACAGCACACCGCCTATCGTTGCCACCTGTTGCATCCGATGCGCCAATCCTGCAAAAGTGCCAATAGCGCCCAACGCCTCAGCAAAAGACAACCCCAATGCACGCAACGACAACAACACACACAACACATTGGCATAATTATGCTTACCCTTAAGCGCCAAATCCACCACTGGCAATATCTCTTCTCCCTCCACAAGGAGCATCCCCTCATGCACACCACCCCCTTGAGAGGTTTTTTGCAAAGAAAACCACTCTATCGGCTTATCCAACGTCTTTGAAAGCGCCACACAATACGCATCTTCTGCATTTAGCACCAAATGCTGTGCTTGTCTTGCCAAATTTCCCTTTGCCTCGGCATAGGCGGAAAAATCCTCGTAGCGGTCTAAATGGTCAGGCGTTATATTAACAATTACCCCCACCAAAGGACTCAAGCTCGGGCAAAGTTCCAACTGATAACTCGATAACTCCAAAACGTAATAATCCACTGCCTCATCACTAAAAAACGCCTCAATCACCGAACGCCCAATATTCCCACATAACACCGCCTTATATCCTAACGCCCCAAGCGCTTCATAAAGCAACGTTACCACAGTGGATTTACCATTAGAGCCTGTCACCGCCACCACAGGTTTATCCACCAAACGGGCAAATAACTCCACGTCATTTAATATCGCCACCTCTTTCGCAACACTAATTAACGCCTGTCGCCGCCTATCTACACCAGGACTTACAATCAACGTTTTGAATTCAGCCAATGCCCCAGCAACGTCTAAATTAAGAGACAAAATACTCTGTGTTGAGCGCTTTTCATCTACCCCCTTAGCCTCATAACCAGCAGACAACAGTGCCTGCAACACCGCCTGCCCTGAGACCCCCATCCCCACCACCGCAATTGGTTGAGACAATCCTAACGCTGTTAATTTAGCCAGCTTTTGTGCATTCATCACTCCCCCATTTATCTTAATTTCAAGGTAGACAACGCCACCAACACTAGCACCACCGTTACAATCCAAAACCGAATGGTAACGCGCGTCTCAGGCCAGCCCATCAGCTCAAAATGATGATGCAAAGGCGCCATACGGAAAATGCGTTTTTTACGATAACGATAAGACCCCACCTGCAAGATAACCGACAACGTTTCCACCACAAACACCCCCCCCATAATCACCAAAACCAACTCTTGACGAATAATAACCGCCACCACCCCTAAAGCCGCCCCAAGCGCCAACGCCCCCACATCCCCCATAAACACCAAAGCAGGATGCGCGTTAAACCACAAAAACCCCAACCCTGCCCCAGCAATTGCTGCACAAAATATCGCCACCTCACCTGCACCTTTAACCGCAGGAATATGCAAATATTGCGCAAAATAAGCATGCCCCGACAAATAAGCAAACGTCGCCAACCCACCTGCCACTAACACCACAGGCATAATCGCCAACCCATCTAAACCATCTGTTAAATTAACCGCATTGCTCGACCCATTTAGAACCAAATAAGTCAATGGCACAAATAACCATTCCATCTGCCAAGAAACATTTTTCAAGAACGGCAAAAATAACGTCGTCTGCACCGCATCCTCCGCCAAAAGATACAACCAAATCGCGGTTAACAATGCCGCTAGCGACAACAGCGCATATTTATGTTTTGCCCGCAAGCCCTGCGGATTTTTCAACACCAACTTACGATAATCATCCAACCACCCCACCCCACCAAAACTCCACAACACAAACAACACCACCCACACATAAGCCACCGTCAAATCCGCCCATAGCAACATCGCCAGCGAAATACTGAGAATCACCAGCGCTCCGCCCATCGTTGGCGTCCCTGTTTTTGCCAAATGCGTTTTAGGGCCATCATCGCGCACATACTGCCCCATTTGTAAATTCTTAAGCAAAACAATCATCTTGCCGCCAAAGCCAATACTAACCAACAACGCCGTCAACGCAGCCAAAATAATGCGCGTGGTTAAATACGTCAGCGCATTTATTGGCGAAAAATACGCACTCAACCATTCGGTCAACGCATAAATCATCTCTACTCCCCCGCCTTATCAGAAAAATCCAAGCCCGCCAACGCCAGCACCCGCTCCATCTTCGCACTGCGCGAACCTTTCACCAACACCGTATAAGGCTGTTGGTGTTGCAATAATTGCGCTAACGCCACCGCCAAATCCTGCTGATTGGCAAACTCGCACGCCTTCTCACCAAACCCACGCCCATAATCTTTTGCAAATGCGCCCACGCACCAAAACCCCGCCACACCACACTCACGCGCATATGCCCCCACTTGCGCATGCAAATAAGCGGCATGCTCCCCAAGCTCCCCCATATCTCCAGCAATAACCAGCGCATTCTTTGCTGTTTTAATCACCTCAATCCCTGCTTTAAAAGACGCAGGATTGGCATTGTAAGTATCGTCATAGACCCGATGCACCCCAAATTCATAAGCACTTAAGCGCGCCTGCTTGAGCGTTAAACCCGATAGCGCCTGTGCCATTTTCTCTCCTAAAACGCCTACCGCATACGCTAGCGCGCACGCCGTCAACGCATTGCTTATGTTATGCACACCCTCTAACTGCCATTGCACAGCAAAAGGCACACCATTAACCCACAACGTAAACACACGCCCATTGTCTTGAATTTCACTGGCATAAATCTCCGCCTTCTCCTGCAAAGAAAAACGCACCACCTCGCGCCCAGAAAAGCGCTCCAACCACCGCGGCGCACACGGCAAATCTAAGTTCACCACCATAACGCCTGCGCTGTGCGCATAAATTTCCTCTTTTGCACGCACCACCGCTTCATAATCGCCAAACCCAGCCAAATGCGCTTCTGAAACATTGGTTACCGCCACCGCCTCAGGACGTGCCAAATCGCATAAATAGGCAATTTCCCCTGCATGATTTGCCCCCATCTCCACCACTACAAATTCATGCGCAGGTGTTAATTGCAACAAAGTCAACGGCATTCCCACCGCATTATTAAAATTCCCTTGCGTGGCAAGCGTTTGTCCTTTTGCGCTCAAAATCGCCTTTAGCATCTCTTTGCTAGACGTCTTACCATTCGTCCCCGTGATAGCCAGCACTTTTGCTGTCGATTGCATCCGTCTTGCATGCGCCAGCTGACCCAAAGCCAAAAGCGTATCCTCAACCACCACCTGAGACAGCGCACAATCAGCTTGATAATGCTCTACCACCACAGCCACCGCCCCCCGTGCGCGCGCCTGCTCCACAAATCTCACCCCTTGAAAATTCTCCCCATTGAGCGCTACAAATAAATCTCCTGCCTGCACCGCTCGACTATCTGTTATCACTCGTTTTGCGCAAAATGCCTCACCAAACAAACGCCCTCTCGTCGCCTCAACCACCGCCTGCGCCGTCCAATACGTTGCCCAATCAGTCATCTTGCCCCTCACACCACTGCCTCACCACCGCTTGATCAGAATAAGCAAACGTCGTCTGTCCAATAATCTGATAGTTCTCATGCCCCTTACCTGCAATCACCACCGCATCCTTAGGCGATAAATGCGCCAATACAAAGGCTATTGCCTCCTGCCTTGGGCGCACCACTTGCACCGCTTCAGGACACTCAAACCCACGCATAATCTCTGAAACAATCGCCATTGGGTCTTCTGTGCGTGGATTATCATCTGTAATTACCACTGCATCAGCAAAACGCTCCGCCGCCGCCGCCATCAACGCACGTTTGCCCTTATCGCGGTCGCCCCCACAACCAAATATTACCCACAACCGCCCCTGCACATGAGCGCGAACCCCTGTCAATACTCCCTGCAAGGCAGCAGGCGTATGCGCATAATCTACCAACGCCTTCGCCCCATTGGGCAATGGCAAACATTCCACCCGACCTGGCACACCGCGCAAGCTTGCCAACCGCTCAACCACCGCCTCCAACGAATGCCCCAGCGCCAACAACGTCGCCGCTACATTTAATAAATTATCTACATTAAAACGCGCCAATAGCGCACTCTCCACCCTTTTTCGCCCTACACCATCTAAAACCAAATCAAAACGCAAGCCCGATGCATGCAAAACGATATTCTCTGCCCAAAGCGTATGCTGTGCGCGCTCAGGACGCACTTGATAGGGTGTTTGACTGCTCACCGCCCACACCTTAGCTTGTACAAACACTCGCCCCTCATCTAATAATCGTCGCCCATAAGCATCATCAATATTAATCACCGCATGCGCAATAGGGCGCGCAAACAAACTAGCCTTAGCAAGAAAATAATCCTCCATAGAGGCATGATAATCCAAATGGTCGCGACTTAAATTGGAAAACAACGCCACTTTTATCGCCACATCCGCCACGCGATATTGCGTTAAGGCATGCGATGAAATCTCCAGCGCCACTGTCTCAATCCCTTGCGCGTAAAACTGCGCCAATTGTTTTTGTAGCGCCAGTGCATCAATAGTGGTATGCGAACTGGGTTTTAAAGCTTGTAGCTTACCCATCCCAATAGTTCCCATCATCGCGCAATCCAGCGCTTGAGCTAATAAATACACCAAAGACGACTTGCCATCTGTGCCTGTAATCCCCACCAGCGTCATTTTTTCGCTTGGTCGCCCATAAAAGCGCGCCGCAATTTCGCTAACACATTCATTTAAATGCGCAAACCCCAGCCAGCTCTCTTGCGCATCGGCATAAGGCGTTTGATAAAGTACTTGCGCATATTGATGCTGTGAGGTTAAAAATGCCAACGCATGATGATGTAACCCCTGCGTTGCTAAAAAAAGTGTCTGCGCATCTAATTCTCGCGTATCTAAAGTTAGACGCTTTACCTCAACGCGCGCATTATTATCATCTAACGTTAACAATCCATCTAATAATTCAGATAGGCGCATCAGGAATTGCCTCCAGCTCATTGGCTTCACTTGCGAAAACCTCTTGGTCAATATCAAGCTCAATATGCCCCGATTGACCAATTTTATCAGGCAAAACGCCAAGCATTTTCAAAGACCATTCAGTAATTTTGGCAAAAGAAGGCGCTGCCACCACACCCCCATAATATCCCCCCCTTTTAGGGTCATCCACCACCACAACCACCGCAATTTTTGGATTATCCGCAGGTGCATAACCTGCAAACACACTACGATAACGATTTTTTGCATAACGCCCATCAATAATTTTGTGCGATGTTCCTGTTTTTCCAGCAACCGTATAATTTTCAGTATTACTTCTACGCCCTGTGCCTTGATTGGACACCGCTTCTTTAAGCATCTTGCGCACACTCAACGCCGTTTGCTCACTCATAATCCGCCGACCCGCCTCAGCTTTCTGACGCTTTAATAAAGTCAACGGCACTTGCACTCCATCATTAGCCAGCGCGGCATAGGCATGCACCAACTGCAAAGCCGTTACCGAAATGCCATAGCCAAAACTCGTCGTTGCATACGCAAAATCCCCAAGATTTTTTGGATTGTGCATAATCCCACGCTGCTCACCAGGAAACTCAATACCCGACAACCGCCCAAATCCAATTGATTGCATAAACGACTGATATTTTTCACGCGGCAAACGCTGAGAAATCATCGCCATTCCCACATTTGAGGACTTGCGAATCACCCCAATACTGTCTAGCGTGCCGTAGTTTTTAGTATCGCGCACCACATTGCGCCCAATATAATAATTCCCTCGCGTAGGAAAAACAGTTTTCTCCGTAATCACGCCCGCATCAAGCGCCGCTGCCATAACAATTGGTTTAATCGTCGAACCTGGCTCAAACACATCTGTAATCACACGATTTTTCATCAACTCAGGAATGCGCTCAGCGCTATTATTAGGATTACCATCAGGCAGAGACACCATTGCCAACACCTCCCCCGTTTCACCTCTACCACCACCGCCGACACTGAATCCGCCTGAAATTCTGCCATTGCATCACTCATCACTTGATGCGTAATATATTGAATACGCTTATCCACGCTCAATTGCAAAGGCGCACCTGGCGAAGCTGGCACCTCCTCCTCAACCACCTCGATGGTATTTTTATTTTTACCCTGCAGATACCGAACACGCCCAGGTTGTCCTGCCAACCAACTATTAAATGCCAACTCCACCCCTTCTTGCCCTTGGTCTTCAATATCGGTAAAGCCAATAATTTGCCCCAACACCTCCCCAGAGGGATAAAATCGCTGGTAGGTACTCTCGCCACTCACCCCGGGCAAATTCAACGCCACCACCTCATTCACCAACCCTGGCGGCAACTGTCGTTTTAAATAATAAAAGCGCCTTTTCTGCCGCTCTTCTAAAGTGCGATACAACTCATCTACTGAGAGATTCAACAACTGCGCCATAGGCTCTAAACGTAAATACTGATAGCGCACCAGCGCAACCTCTTCATTTAAATCAGGGCTATTAATCCACTGGCAATACGACTCCTGTACCGCATCACTTAAACACCGTTCACGCTGCCTATCAAAATCCCCTCTTAAAGTTGACCAAAACACCTTCGGGTCAACCACAACCGAAGAAATAGGCGTTGAAATAGCCAACGGCTCCCCTTCGCGGTCTAAAATCATCCCTCTAAGCGCATCTTCTTTAAACACCCTAAGCGAGCGGTTATACCCTTCTTCAAGCAAGAACGCACCGCTGTATATTTGCAAATACAACAATCGCGCCATCAGCAGTAATCCCAAAATTGCCAATACTCCCATCACTACATTACGCCGTGCGCTAGCGCCGTAGCGTGAAGCTGATCTAGACATAATCTCTACCGCACTTAATTCAAATACACCACCTGAGTCGACTGTGGCAAATGCATATCCAAGCCCTCACGAATCGCGCGATTAATTACCGCATCATCTGCTAACATTTTTTGCTCTAACAACAACTGCGTCCATTCAGCATTGATTTTATCGCGTTCTTTTTTAAGCGCTTGCACAGCATCAACCATCTCACTTTGTTTTTGACTGTATTGCACCGTTTTCACCCCCAAATACCCTAAAGTTACAAACAGCGCCATAAATATCACGACCATAAATTTCATACTATCCCCTTCATAATTTTACCGCCTTCCTTAATCGAGCACTTCTACATCTTGGATTGTCCGCCACCGCCTGAGCTGATGGTTTAATGACAGGATTAACCAAACGCAATACCGCATTTCGTCGCCCCTGTGCCACTGGAATCTCAGCGGGCAACATCTCCCCCTCTTGCGCGCGAATAAAACGCTTTGTTAGCGCATCTTCCACACCATGAAAAGTAATCACCGCCAAAATCCCGTTAGATTTTAATAAATTTGTCGCCGCGCTCAGAGCGCGCTCTAT
Source organism: Rappaport israeli (assembly GCF_001888055.1). GTDB lineage: Bacteria > Pseudomonadota > Gammaproteobacteria > Cardiobacteriales > Cardiobacteriaceae > Rappaport > Rappaport israeli. The sequence goes on along the minus strand of NZ_LXHZ01000027.1, from coordinate 78,868 downwards.
CTCCCCCACCTCATCATTAACCATCATCCGAATCGCTTGAAATGTCTGCGTTGCTGGATGATAGCCTGATTTTTGTAATTTTTTAGGCATTGCCTCTTGCACCACTCTCGCCAAATCAAGCGTCGTCTGCAATTGCTCTCTAACCGCCATAATGGCGCGCGCAATACGCCTTGCTATCGTATGAGGCTCACCGCCTAAATCACGAATTGCACGCATCAGCGTTGCTTCATCTGTCTGCAACAACCATTGCCTAGCGCTTAACCCATTTTCAGGATTCATTCGCATATCCAAAGGTCCAAGCTTAGAAAAAGAAAACCCACGTTCTGCTTCATCTAACTGAGGAGACGACACCCCTAAATCCAACAAAACACCATCTAAAGAACCCAGCCCCACCTCTGGAAATGCATGCGCCATATTAGAAAATTCTGTTTGTTTAAAATAAAAGCGCGCATCCTCTATCTCGCCAGCCTTTGTGGCCGCCTGTGGATCTCTATCTAACGCATATAACCGTCCTTTTTCATTCAAAGAATCTAAAATCAAACGACTATGCCCACCGCGCCCAAAAGTTCCGTCCAAATACCAACCCTCAGGCTTAATCTCTAGCGCCGAAATAGACTCTTGCAATAAAACAGAAATATGCTCCGATACACTCATAGCGACAACAACTCTAACTCGCCCTCTAAATCCACACCCTGCTCTAAAAGCGCCTGAGTATCTTCCTCAGTTACCTTATCCCAGCGTTCCTGTGCCCAAATCTCAAATTTATTACCCATCCCAATAAAAACCACCTTCTTATCAATCTGTGTTTTTGGCGCAACTCACTAGGAATTAACAAACGCCCTGCATTATCTATAGAAACATCTGTGGAATAAGCCATCAGACGCCGCTTAATCATGCGCGACGCTTTATGCAAACTCGATAATTTAATTAGCTTTTTTTCCGTAATTTCCCATTCTGACAAGGTATAAAGCAACAAATTATTCTCCACATCCAGCGTTAGAATAAATTCCTGCTGCTCTTGCTCTGCAAATTGCTCGCGCACTTTCGTAGGCACAGACAAACGCCCCTTAGAATCAAGTGAAAGTGTGTAAAAACCACGGAACATAACAGACAAACCAGCCCAGAAAATTTTCCCACATTATAACCACTTTCTCCCACTTTACAATTTAATCCTCTTGCAGAATATCCTGCCTACCCACACACCCAATCAGGATAAAAAATAAAATCATTGTCACAACAATTTGTTAACTTTTTTGTTTATAAAACATCCCAATCATCTCCTGCTTTCACATTGGATTTTTGTTCATGCAAATAGTCTTTCGCCTTATGATAGAATCCTGCGCTCTTTGAATTTATCTAATTGGTTATTTTCATGAATCCAACACAAATTGAACACCTTATTATTGGTTTTGGCAAAGCAGGTAAAACGCTTGCTAAAGCGCTTGCAAATGCTGGTAAAAGCGTCATTTTAGTTGAGCAAAGTGCAAAAATGTATGGTGGCACTTGCATTAACATTGGCTGCATTCCCAGTAAAAAACTTAAATTCTTGGCAGAAAGCAATCACCCACTCAATGAAGCAATTGCGCAGAAAAATTCTCTTATAGAGAAACTTAATCAAGCTAATTTTGATATGGTGGATAAAGTCGCTACTGTCATCACTGGCAAAGCACGATTTATTGATTTTCATCAAGTTGCTGTACAAACCGAGGAAGGCGAACAAATTATTCAAGCCGAGCATATTTATATCAACACGGGTGCGACCAACCGCCGCCCTGATATTCAAGGCATTGAGAGCGCGCCTAATATTTACGATAGCACCTCCATTATGCAACTAACCGAAAAACCTCAACAATTAGTGATTATTGGTGGAGGCTATATTGGATTAGAGTTTGCCAGCATGTTCGCTCAATTTGGCAGTAAAGTTACTGTGCTAGAAGTCTCTGATACATTTATTGGCAGAGAAGACCGCGCCATTGCTAACAATCTTTTGGAAATCATGCAACGCCAAGGCATTGAGTTTAAATTTTCTCAGCGCATTCAATCTCTTGATGAAAAAGACGGGCAAACGCTCATTCACACCGAAGAAGGCGACTTTCTAGCTGATGCGGTGTTAATCTCTGCAGGGCGCAGCCCAATACTTCTGGATTGGATTTAGATAAAGCCAATATTGAAACAGATAAGCAGGGCGCTATTGTTGTTAATGAGCGCTTACAAACCAGCCAAAAACATATTTATGCTATGGGCGATGTTGCTGGTTCTGCACAATTTACTTATATCTCACTGGATGATTATCGTGTCGTTAAAAGTCAGCTTTTAGGGGATGGTAGCTATACTACAAAAGGTCGCACTTTCCCTTATAGCGTATTTACCAATCCGCCTTTATCTGTTACAGGGCTTAATGAAGAAACCGCCAAAGAGCAAGGTTATGAAGTTAAAACTGCTGTTTTACAAGCCAATGCCATTCCTAAGGCGAAAATTTTAGAGCAAACAGATGGACTATTAAAAGCAGTGATTGATAACAAAACAGATAAAGTATTGGGAGTGCAATTACTGTGCGCTCAATCCCATGAGCTTATCAATTTTATGGATTTAGCCATTCGCCAAGGGCTTACCCATCAACAACTAGCCAGCTATATTTTCACCCACCCCACAATGAGCGAAAGTCTTAACGATTTGTTTGCTCAATTTTCTTAAAACCTTAAAAAAGGAGTTGTTATGTTTAAAAAACTTATTATTTTAACTGCTTGTGCTTTTGGTTTAGGTTTGAGTGCACAGGCTCAAACAGCCACTTCACCAAACGAAAGCGCAACTGAAGTGGTTGAAAACGGCGTTTGGATTGACGTGCGCACAAGTGAGGAATTTGAGCAAGGGCATCTACCACAAGCCATTAATATTTCTCACGAGGAAATTGGTGAGCAAATCGAGCAAGTTGTAGCCGATAAAAGCACTCCTATTCACTTATATTGCCGCAGCGGACGCCGCGCTGAATTAGCTCGACAAGTGCTAGAAAGTATGGGCTATGTTAATGTGATTAATCATGGCGCTTATAAAGACCTCGTTGAACAAACTACAAATCAATAATTTTAACGCCGTCGCCAGCTAATCGTTTTATTTACGTGCCCGCTGGCGGCGCATTTCTTTTGCATCGGCTATTAGCGGTCGATAAATCTCAATCCTATCCCCATCTCTTAAAACATAATCTTTTGATTGCTCCTGACTAAAAATACCAAAACTGGCTTCATCAAGTTTGAGTTCAGGGAAAAATCGTACAATCCCCGAGCGAGCGACTGCCTCTTGAATCGTAATGCCCTCATAAACCTGCAAAGCAATAATCTTTTGCCGTTCGGGTAAAGCGTAGGCGACTTCAATATGAATGGTTTTACGCGTCATTGATTTTACCTTGATAGACACTATCAGCACGCTTAGCAAAGCTATCTACCATTGTATTGCCCATATGCTCCATTAAAGGCGCTAAAAAAGGGGCTAAAAAAAAGGGAGTAGAAAAATCCATTTGATAACTGACCTCACACCCTCCTTCTGGCAGAGATTTAAATTCCCATCGACCTTGCAAATGCTTAAAAGGCCCTTCTAGCAAAGAGATGGACATCCAATTTGGGTAGTCATAGTGATTGCGTGTGGTAAAAGATTTATTAAATCCACCCTTTTGCGCAGTAATAGAGCCAATAATTTCATTTTCGTTGCGCTCGATTAATCGCGCTCTAGCGCACCACGGCAAGAATTCTGGGTAGGATTCTATATCCGCCACTAGGTCAAACATCTGCTTAGGCGTATAGAACAATTTTTTGGATTTGAAAATTTGTGGCACAATAACGTCCTTTTATTAAACTATCGCCTATTTTAAACGGCTTCTAAACCATTCTAAACCTATGAGCAAAAAAAAACCCGCGCACGATAACAACATCATCACCAACCGAAAGGCCTTTCATGATTATTTCTTAGAAGACCATTATGAGGCAGGCATTGCGCTAGAGGGTTGGGAAGTTAAAGCCCTCCGTGCAGGGCGCGTGCAAATCAAAGAAAGCTATATCCTGATTAAAGACGGTGAATTATTCCTTTTTGGCGCTTATATCACCCCGCTTGCCTCCGCCTCAACCCATATCATTGCCGACCCTGCGCGCACGCGCAAATTACTCCTACACCGTTATGAAATTAATCGCTTAATTGGTGCCGTTGAGCGTGAAGGTTACACCCTAGCGCCTATCAATCTATATTGGAAAAATGGTAGAGTTAAAATCAATCTTGCCGTTGCCAAGGGTAAAAAATCTTATGACAAACGCGCGAGCAAAAAAGAGCGCGATTGGCAAAGACAAAAATCACGCGTTATGAAGCAACACAATCAATAATCATCCAAGCGAGTTTTTATGAATTACGAAATTATTCAATTAAAAGTTGAAGACCACGACAATTTTATTCATATTATTGTGGATAAGGGCAGCAATCATGTCGCCCTAGTTGACCCAGCATGGGACGCTGAAGGCATTTTAGAAGTAATTGAAGATGAAGCTTAATTCTTAGCCTCATTTTACTTACCCACAGCCATCACGACCATGTCAACGCCGTGCATGACATCTTAAGACAACACCCTGATATTGACGTATTTATTAGCGAATTAGAGCAACCACATTGGCAAGACTGCCCCAAAGACGCCATCTTATTACAAGATGGCGATGAAATTTTGCTTGGGCAAACCGCCATTGGCGTTATGCTCACTCCAGGGCATACGATTGGCAGTTGTTGTTATCATCTATCAGGGGATTTAATCACTGGCGACACTTTATTCGTTTATGGCTGTGGGCGCGCTGATTTAGACACCAGCGACGTACACAAACTTTATCACAGTTTACAAAAAATCAAACGCCTACCAGAACAAACCAACATTTGGGTCGGACATGATTACGGCGTAGAAGAAACCACCACGCTTGAGGCGCAATTTAATGGCAATCCCTTTTTAATGATTGATAATGAAAAAGATTTTGTGAAATTTAGAATGCAACTCAATAGTGAGTTAAGGTCACAACCTTATGCCCCAGTAGATGCCAACACCCTCAAAAAATGGCTCACTGAGCACTAAATTCTCTGTTAACCAACGCATCGCGCCATTTTCAATACGTTTTAACATCTATTTGCAGGACACCATACAAACCCACTGGCAATAGATTTTAATCCTCAAAAAAACGCCTACTGAATTTCACAGTAGGCGCGCATGACTTATATCAAAATTAGCGAATTTGACTACCGATTAAGCCCCCAACTACAGCGCCTGTTGCTGCAGATTTTTTATTATCACCAATCAACACGCCAGCCGCTGCTCCCACTACCGCACCTCCAGCAGCATTGCGTACCTGCGCATTATTAGGATTTACACAACCAGATAACACCGCGCTCACTGCCACAAGCAAACATAATTTTTTAAGATTCATATTCATCTCCTAATGTTAAAATCTATTTACGCTCTTAATTTCGCCTTCAGCGCCTGTGCACGCGCTAACACCTGCTGAGGAGCTGTACCACCTCGATGATTTCGCGCATTAACCGACCCTTCAAGCGTTAAATATTCATACACATCCGCCTCAATAGCGGTTGAAACCGCTTGCAACTGTTCAAGCGCCAACTCCGACAAATCACATTGCGCCTCAATTGCCAAACGCACACTCCGCCCAACAATCTCATGCGCATCACGAAACGCCACCCCCTTACGCACCAAATAATCTGCCAAATCAGTCGCTGTTGAAAACCCCTTCGCCGCCGCTCTTAGCATATTATCCTTGTTTGCCTTAAGCGCAGGCATCATATCTGCAAAAGCGCGCAAACAATGCAACAACGTATCAAGCGTATCAAAAAGCGGTTCTTTATCTTCTTGATTATCCTTATTATATGCCAGTGGTTGACTTTTCATCAGGGTTAATAGCGCAAATAAATGCCCATATACTCGACCTGTTTTTCCGCGCACCAACTCTGGCACATCAGGATTTTTCTTTTGCGGCATAATCGACGAGCCTGTACAAAAACGGTCAGGTAAATCCACAAACCCAAACGCTGCTGAATTCCACAAAATCAACTCCTCAGAAAAGCGCGACAAATGCATTAACACAATCGCCGCCGCTGCACAAAATTCAATCGCAAAATCACGGTCAGAAACCGCATCCAATGAATTCTCACACACCCCAGAAAACCCCAATTCCTGCGCACTAAACTCCCTATCAATCGCAAACGTCGTCCCAGCCAGCGCAGCCGCACCCAAAGGCGATACATTTAAACGCGCGCGACAATCAACAAAGCGCCCCACATCGCGCGCCAACATCTCATACCACGCCAACAAATGATATCCAAAAGTAATCGGTTGCGCCACCTGCAAATGCGTAAACCCTGGCATGATTGTGGCATATTCTCGCTCCGCCAAATCAACAATCCCACCCTGCAAGCGCTTTATTTCCTTTAAAACCTCATCAATCGCCCCGCGCATAAACAATCGAATATCAGTTGCCACCTGATCATTACGCGAGCGCCCCGTATGCAACTTTTTCCCCGCCTCACCAATTTTGTCTGTCAGACGCTTTTCCACATTCATATGCACATCTTCAAGCGCAACCGACCACTCAAAACGCCCAGCCTCAATCTCTTGCATAATCTCTGCTAGCCCCTGCGCGATTAGCGCCCCCTCCTCATTTGTTAAAATCCCCTGTTTAACCAACATCTTAGCATGCGCCAATGACCCAGTGATATCCTCTTTAGCCAAGCGCTTATCAAAGCCCACAGACGCCGTAAACTCCGCCACAAAAGCATCCGTTGACTCCTGAAAACGCCCACCCCAAGCGCTGTTTGTTTGCCCCTGAACCACCGCCTTATCCGACATAACCCACCTTCCCTTTCTTCCCTTTATTGAAAAATAACTATAGAATCTGCGCCTAAATTATCACAACCAACCCCTCTCAATAAACCTCTCGCCTAAATTTAGGACATAAATTATGCAACACATCCGCATTGCCACCCGGCAAAGCAAACTTGCCCTTTGGCAAGCCGAACACGTCGCACAACAACTACGCCAACACCACCCTCATTTAAGCGTTGAACTCATCCCTATCACCACTCAAGGCGATAAAATTCTCAATCAACCGCTTGCCAAAATTGGTGGCAAAGGATTATTCATTAAGGAATTAGAAATTGCCATGCTTGAGGATAAAGCTGATATCGCCGTTCACTCCATGAAAGATGTTGGCGTTGACCTCCCGCAAGAATTCACCCTAGCCGCCATCTTAGAGCGCGACACCCCACTTGATGCACTAGTAAGCAACCAATACGACAGCCTAGAAACGCTCCCGCTTAACGCCCGCATCGGCACTTGTAGCCTAAGACGACGCATGAACCTTGCCGCCCAGCGCCCCGACCTCCAACTCATCGACCTACGCGGCAACCTACAAACACGTCTTGCCAAACTAGACCATCAGGAATATGACGCCATCGTACTAGCCTGCGCAGGACTCAAACGCCTAAACCTCGCTCAACGCATCCGCCAAATTCTCCCAGCCAAAACCTCTCTTCCAGCCATTGGACAAGGCGCCATTGGCATTGAATGCCGCCACGACAACCCCGCTCTTCTGAACCTCCTACAAACACTAAACCACGCCCCCACCGCCTTATGCGTACGCACTGAACGCATCATCAATACCCGCTTACAAGGCAGTTGCCAAGTCCCTATTGCCGCCTACGCCACATTAGAAGGTGAGCGCATTCATCTACAGACCCGCCTAGGCACACCTGATGGCAAAACCATTCTCCAAGCTCAAGGACAAGACCACCAGCATAACGCCGAAGCACTTGGACACCGTCTCGCCGACCAACTCATTGAGCAAGGCGCCCCTGAGTTACTGCAAAAATCCTTGCACAAAATCTATGACACCGCCTCTTCAAGGACTGCATGTTTGCTACACCCGCGACCCAAAGCACCTCCCCCCCTTCGCGCCAAACTCAATAGCTTAGGCGCGCAGGTGAGCACTCTCCCCCTGCTTAGCCTTCTCCCGCTTCAACTCACCCCAAAAGACCACCAACAACTACAAGAAGCTGATAGCCTAATTTTCACCAGCGCCAACGCCGTACAGCATTACTTCCGCCAAACCCACCCTAAAGCCCACCAACAACTCATCAGCATTGGTGAAAAAACCACCCAACAACTTAAAACCTACACCACCAACCCTATCCTCACCGCCCCAGCTCCTTATAACAGCGAAGCGCTCTTAAGTATTTTTACCCCAAAACCAACGCATTGCCCTTATTACCGCACCCAACGGACGACTCTTACTAAGCCAAACCCTAAGCCAACACAATCATCTAACCACCCACTACCCCTACCAACGCCACTGCGCCACCTTCACTTTGCAACAAATTCAACACAGCAGCCAAGCACATGCCCTCACCATCGCCAGTCGCTCCGCCCTTGATTGCCTTATGCAAAATTATCCGCATTCCCATCTAAAACTGCTACAATGCCGCACTTTTATTGTTGCAATCAGCAAAAGCGTGAGCGCCTATGCACAACAACTAGGATTTCAACAGCGAATTTCCGCCCAACGAGCCAGCGATGACGCCATAATCGAAGCCCTCATCACTTGGTGGCATACACAAAGGAGAACCCTATGAGCCAGAAAAAAAATCAACCCAACCAGCCTAATAAAAATAACAACAAAACCACACCAGCTAAAAATAAAACTACACCAGAGCCCACGAAAACTCCTAACACCTCTCCAAATAATGCCCCTGTACCCGCAAAGCCTAGCGAGCCTGAGCATAAAGCAGCCCCCAAAACCAGCACAACGCCTGAGCTAAACTCTCCAACCAAATCTGAGAACAACTCCACCTCTAGCCCATCAACCCATACCCCCAAGACTGAACAAATAAACAAAGACCAACCTAAAAATATCGCTGACAATCCAACAAGCCAAAAATCCAACCCACCCAACACCGACAAACCCAAAGCCCCTACCCCACCACCTACAAATAACAACCATACAACCCACAGCAACCATCAAAACAACAACGGCGGAAGCAACAAACTGTCTTATCTTGCCTTTGCCATTGCTCTGGGCGCATTGGCAATCAGTGTTTACAATCTAAACACTCAAGATGACACGCAACAACCCACAGCTACAGAACTAAACCAACAAATCGCCACACTCAGCAATCAAAACGAACAATATAATCAAACCTTAAAAACCTTAGAACAACGCCTCACTCAACTTGAGCACACTGCACAAACCCAACCAATCAGTGATGAAAGTTAGAACAGCGCATTCATGAACATCTACAAGCCCAACAAAATGAGCCTGTTAGCGCCGAGCAAATCCAAGCGTATATTGACAATGAAATTAATCGCCTCAATCAACACAATCACACTTTAACAGCAGATGAAGTCGAACAAAAAATCAATCAGGCGCTTAAGCAATTCTCCGTTCAATCCTCTAATCCTCAAATTGATTTGAGCGAAGAAACGAGCAAAATTCAGCAAAATGCCCAACAAGCAGTGCATGAAATCAACCAGCGCGCTCAAGAAATTGAAGAACAATTTACCCAACTCCAAACACGCGCTAACCCCTATCCCGTTTTGCAACTTCTACACCTTGCAAATGCTGCTGCCCTTGCTGGACAAGCAGATGGCGTTGTGCAATATCTTGAAAAAGCACAAGCACAATTTTCCACTTTTAATTTAGAGCAAGCGCCTTATCCATCGTTAAAAGCGCAAATCCAAGAAAAAATCTCACAATATAAAATTCTTGCAGAGCAACCCGCACCAGCAAAATTGCTAGAAGAGATTTTAGAAAATAGCCACACATGGGAATTTAAAACCACCGCAACACAAGCCACGCCAGCGAGTGAAGAAAACCCTTCAACGTCTAATCAAAACATGATAACGCGCGCTAAAAACGCACTTTCTAAAACTCTCAGTAAAGCCATCACCGTTACCAAAGCAGATGATGATGGTTTAGCTTGGATTAATGCTAATTGGCAACTTCAGCAAATCATTCGTCAAAATATCCGCTTAGACCTCGCATTTGCACGCAATGCCTTATTATTTAATAACACAGAAAGCTACAAACAAACCGCTGAACGCCTACAAACACACATCAGCACTTATTTTGACACTACCCAGCCTAGTGTAAAACAAGCGCTTGACACTATAGAAACCCTTAAAAATAGTACCAGTTCTTTACCCACACTCGCTGAGCTGGTAGATGCCTTCACACAAGCTGCCACACAGGAGTAATCATGATTCGCTTTATTATCGCCTTATTGATTTTAGTTGCAGCGGTTAGCATCGGCTATCTTATCCGCACCTTCCCTGCTGAGTTAGTCATTCATTATGCTGACCAAATAATTAGCATGAATCTAGTTGTCTGGCTGATTTTATCCTTTGTTTTCTCAGTATTGGCGCTTTATCTGCTAAAAATGCTTATCTTTGTGTGGCGCTCACCCAAACTCTTTTCGCGCAATCTACAAACGCGCAAAGAACGCAAAGCACATACCTACCTGCATAAAGGTCTAAGCGAACTTGCTTTAGGGCATTACAGCAAAGCAGAAAAACATCTCATTAAAGGCGCAAAATTAAATGATGAATTAAGGAAAGATTCTGTAATTTTCTATGAAAATGCAGCTATTGCTGCCACTTACCAACAAGCTGATGAGCGCCGCAATCAATATCTACTTAAAGCGCGACAAAAAGCTGGCGAACAACAATTGTCTTTAACCTATCTAAGTGAAGCGCAAATGTATGTTGATAGCCAAGACTATGGCAAAGCACAACCGCTATTAGAAAAACTCTATGAACGCGAACCTAAAAATATCAAAATTATCAGTCTATTAGATACAACTTATGCCGCACAAAAACAATGGCAAAAAGCATGGTCCTTACTTCCACAAATTAAATCCCAACTCGGCACACAAGCCTACGAAGCGCGTAAAACGCTCTATGCCAAAGGCTTTTAACTGATACCGCCGAACAAGAAAACCATGCTCAATTAGAAAGCGCGTGGAAAAAATTGCCTAAAGATGTGCGTCAAGACCCTGCAATGATTATCGAATTTTCTAATGCATTAGTTGAAAACGCTCATCCACAAGAGGCACAGCGCCTACTTACAACAGAAATTAAACGTACCCACGATTTAACGCTCATTCAAGCATACAGCCAGCTTGAAAATGCACAAGCCCACGAACAACTCTCTTTGTTTGATAACCTTAGTGGGCATTTTAGTGATAATGCCATTTTTCATTATGCCTATGCGCTAACAGCCTACCGCGCTAAACGCTATGAGATTGCCAGCAAACATATTGAACAATCGCTAACACTCAAGCAAACCGCTGAGGCGTTCGCGCTTTGGGGGCAAATTCTCGAAGCACAACAACAACCGCGTGCTGCCCTAGCGGCTTATCGCCAAAGCGTGCATCAAATTAGCGCGAAAAATACTCTTGAAGGAGATTTCCTGCCTCTAATAAAAGAACAATATCAGCCATTAGAAGCCCCTTCAGAATCTTCTAAAAATCTATAAACTTTTCCAGATAGTTGACCCTCTATCAGTCAACTATCTGGGCTTGAATATAATTTTTCATGAAAACTCTTTGGCAACCGCTACAACGTTTTTTAAGCAACCCTTCATTAGTTGCTTTAGTCTTTTTTCTTCTCACATTAGGATTAACATTTTATATTTTAGGGCAATGGCTATTGCCAGTTATTGTTGCTGTCGTCATTGCCTACTTATTAGAAGGTGTAATTAAAAAAATCACACACTTTAATATTCCTCGTATTGCAGCAGTTAGTATCGTATTTCTAATCTTTAGTAGCTTTATTTTTTATATCTTTTTTATTTTAGCCCCTACCATTTTATTTCAGGCTAAAACTCTTATTAACGACCTTCCCGAATATATTTTACTTGGACAACAACACTTACAAATTCTACCCCAACGTTTTCCTAATTTACTTACTGAGCAAGATATTAATCAAATTATCGCTAATATTAATTTAGAACTGACTCGCCTTAGTCGTAATTTATTTAGCGGTAAATTATTTGCTTCCCTTCTTGCCATATTAACAACTTTAATCTATGCCATTCTCGTGCCAATTTTAGTGTTCTTTATGCTTAAAGATAAAGCCATTATTCTCACTTGGCTTGGGCGATTCTTGCCAGAAAATAAACAAATTTTGCAAGATATTTGGCAAGAAGTTGATATTCAAATTGGAAATTATATTCGCGGTAAATTCACAGAAATTTTAGTCGTTTGGTGTCTTACTTTTATTCCGCTACATTTATTTGGTTTACAATATTCATTATTGCTAAGTTTGATGGTTGGTTTATCCGTCCTGATTCCTTATATTGGCGCCACTGTTGTAACAGTCCCTATTTTAGCCGTTGCTTATATGCAATTTGGTATTAACAGCACTTTTTGGTGGATTGCAGGTTTATATAGCATTATTCAAATTTTAGATGGCAATGTCATTGCGCCTTTAATTTTCTCTGAAGCGGTTAATATTCATCCTGTTGCCATCATTATTTCCGTATTAATTTTTGGGGATTATGGGGATTTGGGGATTTTTTTTGCCATTCCATTAGCCACTGTTGTTAAAGCCATTATTGAAGCATGGCGACGTTATGAGCGCCGCGGTGCAGGAAATTTCACTCTACCCTAAGCTGATATTTTTCTAAAAACTTAATTATTAAAGAATATCCAAGGCGCACTAATCTAGCCGATAATAGCTTGGAACATGCTTATTCTCTACTTCGTTAAATAAGCGCAAAAGCTTTTTAAGACCTGACTGAAGGGCTTGAGTGAATTGCGTTACATTAGGCAACTCACTGCGCTTATGGGTAATCACAAAGGTAATATTGCTTCTTTGCAAACTATAATCTATCGCCAAACCACCATCATAACTCGGCGCATAGGCTACATGACTAATCATTTGTTGTTGCGCATAAGAGGTGGTCGTTATAAAGTTTTCTTGCAAGCGCTTAAATCCTTCATTTTCAAAAAATGCCACTTCCAAGCCCTGCGCTTCTGCCATCGCTTGCAAACCTTGCAAATGATAGTCCAAACTTAACTCTAACTCTGCGCGCTGTAATTTTTGCTGATACTCTTCTAAATAGCGCGCAAATAGCGATTCATTGCTTTGATTGCGCAACATTTCCTCTACTAACGCTACGCTAATTTCTGAAACAGTGCGAATGTTATCCCCACAACCATTATGTTCGTGATAAGTTCCAATTGTTTGATAGGTACTGCGGATACTGCCATAGGTTACCTTTTGCGCATATTGCAACAGCAATTGAATAATGGCGTCGCTATTTTCTTGCTTTAGTAATTGGCTTTCGTTTTTACTGAGAAAAATATCATGAATGGTAACGCTCATTGCCTCACTACGACGTTGAAAGTCCACCAAATGTTCTTTAATTAAAGCGCGTGTATTGGTCTCAATCGTCCAATCCAAAAGTTCTACATCAAGATATTCGGGCAAGTCATTTTTACGGGCAAACGCTTGTTGGTGATAATGCTCTTGCGCTACCATCAAAATCTCATCGATAATATGCGCATCAACCCAAGTATGTTCTACATTGACATACAAACGATTATCTTGCAGATGATAGCGATAATTAAACGGCTTATACGCCCAAATCCCATCCCCCTCCCCAAAGCTAATATCATGTAATGCATCTTCATCATCATTGTGATGTCCATTATCAATGCTAATAACAAATAAGGCGGATTCTATTTGTTGCCAAATCCGTCCATTATCTGCCCGTGAAATCATTTGTTTTCGCACTTCTAATGCTTCTTCTGTTGGTAAAACAGAGGGTGCGGTGAATAAAATATCAGGTTCAAAGTGTCCACTGCTTTGAATTTGATAGAGCACCTTCTCAATTTGCGCGGGGTTAGCAAGACGACTTTTTTCATCTATAAGCGTCATTTTCCATGCCTTACCTTTAAACAACACGATGGCATGGCGCCCTTTGGCATTTTCTGGATTAAAAATATAATGATCTTGTGGATAATCAGGACGACGACCCGCTCCCAATAAGATTTGCCATGGCTCTGGCGAATAGGGCAAATTTAATTGTTTTAACCGCTCTTCTAATTGCCCTAGAAAATACAAGCGGTGCACCTGCGCAATGCAATGCGTAAAAAAAGCCAACCGCTTCAAACCATTTTGTGTTGCCTGCCATTCTATTTTTACCCCAACATTACTTGAGAGTGGCAATGAATCATGATTAAGCAAACAGTGCTCACGCCAAATATCAAATACCCACGACCCAGCAGTTGCCTGCGCATGTAATAGCAAGGCTTCGTTTAGTACCTCCCCTACCCCTTCAGCAAATTCAGTAGTTACCGCTTGCGTTTGCGCAAAAATTTTCTCATCAACTAAAGGCTTAACCGCTTCAAGGAAAGCATGTAGCGTTTTATCCAACTCTGTAATCGTTAATTTTTTCATCGACTAGCCCACCACTTCAACACGCTCCACTCGGCGATAGCCTTTTGGTAGCAAAACGCCTTTATGCCCACGCGCATGGTCGTATATCTCGCGGTCTTTTACTTTAATCGTCATTTTTTGTTTTCCGCTATAAAGCACTATATCCTCATTCTCCCCGACAACCACTGCCTGCGTTAACTTAACCCCCTGCATAAATGCATTCTTACTAATAGACAACAACTGATTTCCCTTTCCTTTGCTCATTAACGGCAATTCTTGTGGTGAAAACAACAGCGCACGCCCTTCATTGCTCAATACAAACAAATGGCAGTGCTTCTCTGGTAAAAGTAATAGCGCCAAAGCCTGCGCCTGTACGCCTAAGGTTAGCAAGGTTTTACCTGTTTTAGTTTTAGCGTATAAATCACGCCCTAAAATCCGAAATCCATAGCCATTATCGGCACAAACCACATATTCTTTTGCTTCTTCAATGGCTTGCATGGCAACAATCTCATTATGCGCATCTAACGCTAAAGTGCTACTCAGTGGCTCACCAAATCCTCTTGCAGAAGGCAAATCATGCACAGCCATCGAATAACTTTGCCCATTGCGCGCCAATAGCGCTAAAGTTGCATTACTACGGATATTGGTTTGCAAAGCAAAGTCATCTCCACTTTTATATTGCAATGCTTGCCCATCTACATCATAGCCCTTTGCAGCACGTACCCAACCCATTTTAGAAATCACCACCGTTAATGCCTCACTCGGCATAAGCTGTGCTTGCGTTAGCGCCGTAGCGCTGCTGCGCTCTACAATCAACGTCCGCCGTGCATCGCCATAGGCTTGCGCATCAAGTTGTAATTGTGCCGTAATGGTGGCATTTAATTTCGCCTCACTATTGAGCGTTTGTTGTAAACTTTTTTGCTCATCTTCAAGGCTTTGTTGCTCAGCTTGAATATTGAGTTGCTCAAGACGCGCTAAATGGCGCAAACGCGTGTTTAGGATTGTCTCTGTCTGTTGCTCTGACAAGCCAAAATGCGCGATTAATATCGCCTTAGGCTCCTCTTCCTCACGGATAATACGAATGACCTCATCAAGATTTAAAAATGCAATCATCAATCCTTGCAACACATGCAAACGCGCCTCAACCTGTTGCAAACGATGAATCAACCCCTTGCGCACGCTCTCTTTACGAAAAGAAAGCCATTCAGTTAATAGCACGCGCAATGGTTTTACCTGCGGTTTACCATCCAAACCAATCACATTTAATTGCGTGCGATAATTTTTCTCAAGGTCAGTTGTTGCAAATAAATGTTGCATTAATAACTCGATATCTATGCGATTAGAGCGTGGAATCAACACCACCCGCACCCTATTTTCATGGTCTGATTCATCGCGCACATCTTCTAGCCACTGCATTTTTTTACTCTGCATTTGCTTAGCGATTTGCTCAATAATCCTACTGCTTGAAACCTGATACGGCAGCTGCTCAATCACCACATTCCCCTCTTCTATGCGGTATGTCGCGCGCAATTTAATAGAGCCTTGTCCGCTTTGATAGAGTTGTTTCACCTCCTCTTTTGGCGTAATCAACTCCCCCCCTGTGGGATAATCTGGCGCAGGAATACAAGCCAATAGCGCCTCATCAGATAAATTCGCATCCTCTAACAATGCACAACACGCCTTCACCACTTCGCGCAAATTATGCGGTGCAATATCAGTTGCCATCCCTACCGCAATCCCTGAAGCCCCATTGAGCAAAATATTAGGCAAACGCGCAGGCAAATAAGCTGGTTCGCTGAGCGTACCATCAAAATTATCCACCCATTGCACCGTCCCCTGATCCAACTCCGCAAGGAGTGATTTAGCATAAGCAGTCAAACGTGATTCGGTATAACGCATTGCCGCAAATGATTTTGGATCATCCACGCTACCCCAATTCCCCTGACCATCAATCAACGGATAGCGATAACTAAAATCTTGCGCCATTAACACCATCGCTTCATAACAGGCACTATCGCCATGCGGATGATATTTACCCAACACATCCCCCACCGTGCGCGCTGATTTCTTATATTTTGATTGTGCTGATAACCCTAATTCTGACATCGCATAAATCAGCCGTCGTTGCACAGGCTTTAGCCCATCTTTAATATGAGGCAACGCGCGGTCTAAAATCACATACATGGCGTAATCTAAATACGCCTTCTCGCTAAACGCCTCAACATCTAAAAAATTCTTCCACAAGCCCCAACCTTTAATCTTCTAAAGAATGCGTTGTCTGAACGCGGTTACCATAAGTCTCAATCCACCGTCTTCTATCATTAGCCCGCTTTTTAGTCAGCAACATATCCAAAATAGGCAAATCACCCGACTCATTTAAGCGCAATTGAATCAAACGACGTGTATCAGGATTCATCGTCGTTTCGCGCAATTGAGGCGGATTCATCTCCCCTAACCCCTTAAAACGCGTCACATTAATATTGCCTTTAAAACCATCGCGACGAATCATTTGCATCAGCGCATCACGCTCCCCAGCGTCCAAAGCATATTCAATCCGCTTACCTGCATCCAAACGATAGAGCGGCGGCATCGCCATATACAAATGCCCAGCACGCACCACCTGTGGAAAATGACGCACCATTAACGCGCAAATCAACGTCGCAATATGTAAACCATCACTATCTGCATCCGCCAAAATACAAATTTTGCCATAGCGCAAATCAGATAAATCCGAAGAATCTGGGTCAACCCCCAACGCCACAGCAATATTATGCACCTCTTGAGAAGCCATCACCTCAGAAGAATCCACCTCCCAAGTATTTAAAATCTTACCGCGCAACGGCAAAATTGCCTGAAAATGACGATCGCGCGCCTGCTTCGCTGAGCCCCCAGCGGAATCCCCCTCCACCAAAAATAATTCTGTCTGCGCCAAATCCTGACTCACACAATCGGCTAATTTTCCTGGTAAGGCAGGACCACTACTATACTTTTTCCGCACCACTTGTTTACTAGCGCGCAACCGCTTTTGCGCCTGTTGCAATGCCAACTGCGCCAACGCTTCACCCAACTCATGATATTGATTTAAAAACAAACTGAATTTGTCCTTAATCACCGCGCTTACCCATCCTGCGCACTGGCGTGAACTCAAGCGCTCTTTTGTTTGACTGGCAAACTGTGGCTCAGGAATTTTAACCGACAACACATACTGACAACCATGCCAACTATCCTCAGGCGCAAGTTTCACACCTCGCGGTAATAATTGCCGAAACTCACAAAACTCCCGCAACGCCTCCACCAAACCCGTACGCAAACCATTAACATGCGTCCCCCCAGCAATTGTGGGAATCAAATTGGCATAGCTCTCCCCCACCGCCTCCCCCAAAGGTTCAGTAACCCATGTCAGCGCCACCGACAACTCCCCCATCTCATCTTGATGATTCAAAATATAAGGCTCAGGTAATAAAACCTCACCCTGTATCTGCTCTTTTAAATACGCCGCTAAACCATCCTCATAACGCCACGATAAGCGCTCACCACTCGCCTCATGTAAAAAATCAATCTGCAATCCTGCACACAACACCGCTTTTGCCTTAAGCAAATGCTTTAATTTAGGCAAAGAAAAATTCACGCTATCAAAATAGCGTGCTTCAGGTGAAAAATGAAGACGCGTTCCACGGCGTCGCTTAGGGATTTTCTCAACCGCTTCTAATGGTTCAACCACCTCACCATATTCACAACGCATCCGATACAACCAACCCTCACGCATAACCTCCACCACCAACCATTTAGAGAGCGCATTCACCACCGACACCCCAACACCATGCAACCCGCCACTAAAAGCATAGTTTTTGCGACTAAATTTTCCCCCTGCGTGTAGACGCGTTAAAATCAGCTCCACCCCACTAATTTTTTCCTCAGGATGACTATCTACTGGCATACCGCGCCCATCATCTTGCACAGATAGCGAACCATCTGCATGCAAAACCACCTCAATATTTTTGGCATACCCCGCCAATGCCTCGTCTACACTATTATCAAGCACCTCTTGAGCAAGATGATTCGGACGTGTGGTATCCGTGTACATTCCAGGGCGTTGACGAACGGGGTCTAACCCCTTTAACACCTCAAGGTCAGCAGCGTTATAAAGCGTCATAACTAATTAGAATTTAAGACTTATTTATATTTTGCATACGTAACTCACGCATTTTTTTAAGCTCATCTCGCTGCTTTTTAAGCATTTCTTGCTCAAGCGCCGCATCATCTTGTACTTTAAACGACTGCCCACTACTGGCTAGCTCTTTGGGCAATGGACGCTTACTGTGCGCACGCAACATAATGCGGAAGTCATTTTCTGACTCAATATAGTTTTTCGCCTCTTCATAGCTGATATAGCCATCTTCATACAGACGAAACAAACTTTCATCAAAAGTAACCACCCCATCTTCTTCATTGCCTCGCTTCATCGCCTCATTGAGTTTGTGCAACTCCCCTTCATGAATCAAATGTTCAATATAAGGTGTGTTGTGCATCATCTCCATAGATACAATCCGCCCCTGACCATCAGCACGGCGCAACAAACGCTGAGTAATAATAGCCTTTAAATTATGCGCCAACTCTACTTGCAACTGCTTACGCAACTCTCTTGGGAAAAAGTTATACAAACGCTCAATGGCTTGTTGACTATTCGTAGAATGCATTGTTGCCAAACATAAGTGCCCACTTTCAGCAAAATGCATCGCATATTGCATAGTCTCACTATCTCGAATCTCACCAATCATAATCACATCAGGCGCTTGACGCAGAGAGTTTTTCAAAGCTGCCCCATAAGACTCCGTATCAATGCCCACCTCACGCTGAATGACCACCGATTTTTTACTTTTATGCATAAACTCAATCGGGTCTTCTACAGTGATGATATGGTTTTGACTATGGCGATTGCGGTAGTCAATCATCGAAGCCAAAGTAGTCGATTTTCCCGTTCCCGTTGCGCCACAAAGAATAATCAACCCCCGCTTTGCCATAGAAAATTCTGCCAAAATAGAGGGTAATTTTAAATCTTCAAACACAGGAATTTCAGTAGGGATTGTCCGCATAACAAATCCAGGCATATTGCGCTGCATATAGACATTCACCCTAAAATAACTTAACCCCTTAATCTCAATCATCATATTGAGCTCGTGCGTGTCTTTAAACTGCTGAATCGACTGAGGCTGAGCAATGGCTTCTAAAAAGTAATACACTCCCTGCTCATCAAAGAAAAAATCTTGTAAATAAATCATTTGCCCATCGATTTTAACCGCGGCATTTTGATTAGAATTAATAAAAATATCCGATACTTTTTTCTCAATAGCAAAATGCGCTAATTTTTCAAAAATCTTTCGCGCAACATCTGGGGAATCAATATCCATAAAATCTCTCGGTGACTAAATTAAATTAAAACTCACTCAAATAAACAAATTACGGTCATTTGCTTTACCTGCTGCTGAAGCGCGGTCTATCACGCCCTGTTGCACCAAGCGTTGCAAGCTTTGGTCAAGCGTTTGCATTCCATGTTGTGAACCTGTTTGAATCATTGAATAAATCTGCGCTACTTTATCCTCACGAATCAAGTTTTTAACCGCAGAAGTTCCCACCAACACCTCATGCGCTGCAGCCCGTCCACCGCCAACTTTTTTAACCAATGCTTGTGCTACAACCGCACGCAAAGATTCTGATAACATGGAGCGCACCAACTGTTTCTCATCTCCTGGGAATACGTCGATAATTCGGTCAATAGTTTTTGCAGCTGAACTAGTATGCAAGGTTCCAAAAACCAAGTGTCCAGTTTCTGCCGCGGTTAGCGCCAAACGAATGGTCTCCAAATCCCGCATCTCCCCTACAAGAATAATATCTGGATCTTCCCGCAGTGCGGCACGCAAAGCATTGGCAAAACTCTGGGTATCTCTATGCACTTCACGCTGGTTGACCAAACATTTTTTTGATTCATGCACAAATTCAATCGGATCTTCTACAGTCAGAATATGCTCGCTTTTCGTTTCATTAATATGATTGAGCATAGCCGCCAAAGTAGTAGACTTACCCGAACCTGTTGGGCCTGTTACCAACACCAATCCACGCGCCACTTCAATTAATTCCTTAAATTTTTCTGGCGCAGATAATTCTTCTAATGTCAAAACCTTACTAGGAATAGTACGAAATACCGCACCCATCCCACGATTTTGATTAAACACATTCACACGAAAGCGCGCAACATCACGCAATTGCATAGAAAAATCCGCTTCCCAATCGGATTCAAAGTTTTTTACTTGCTCATCGGTCATAATGCCATAAAGCATATCGCGCAAATCTTCTGTCTCTAAAACAGGGGCATTAATACGCTTAATATCCCCATCCACCCGCACCATTGGCGGTAACCCTGCGCTTAAATGCAAATCCGAGGCTTTTTGTTGTGCACAAAATCGTAACAAGTCATCTAAGTTCATCGCTTCAGCCATAACTACTCCCTAATTCAATTAGAATAATTCAGTTTTGACGCCTTGCGCCAAAGGAAAAACATTTTAACTTAAAATAACCCCCATAACTGTTAAAATACTTTTTTTAAAAATAGAGGTACAAATGAGCCACCCCAATATCGGTTTTTTAGGCGCAGGCCATATGAATCGCGCCATCCTTTCAGCAATCTTAACAGACGAACAAACCAACATCACGCCCGATTGCCTGAGCGCCACCTGCCAAACCCCAGAACATGCTCAAGCGGTAGGCAAACAATTTAACATTCGCGCACATTGTGATAACGCCGCCTTAGTTCATGATAGCGACGTTATTATTCTTGGAGTCAAACCCCAGCAGATGCACGACGTACTAACGCAATTAAGCCAATATAATTTAGAGGACAAACTCATCATCACCCTAGCCGCTGGAATTGAATTAGAAGACTACCGCAAAATCCTAGGGGATGCGCTAATTGTGCGAGCCATGCCGAATATTGCTAGTGAAAAACAAGCAGGTCTTACAGCACTTTATAGCGATATTGACCTCCTAGAGGAAGATGAGGCGCTCATTGAATCTATTTTCAACAGCGCTGGTTCTATCATTTGGTTAGACGATGAAATCCAGCTTGATGGCATTATTGCCCTATCAGGGAGCGGACTAGCCTTTATGTTTCGTTTTATGCAGTCTATGGCACAAGCTGGTGAACAATTTGGTTTTGAGGCAGACGAACTTTTTGACATTCTTTCCGTTACCGCCATGGGCGCTGCGACGCTTGCTCTAGAAAGCGAAGACCCATCCCCTAGTTTTAAACACTTCTGCGATAAAATTGCTGTTGCAGGAGGCACAACCGCCGAAGGCATTAAAATCATGGAATCACACGACATAGACACATTGGTTCGTAATACCTTTACCGCCACAATAGAAAAAAATCGCGCGTTAAAAGATGACCTCACAAAGGATTGGTAACCATGATGTCCATACTTATTTTTTTCATTAAATTATTTATTGGCGTATTTATCGTACGTTTTCACGTTAATCTTTACCGTCTTGGAGTCAACCCCATTGTCTTAAAGCTTAACGAACTCACCAATCCCATCGTTTTACCTTTTCGCGCTCTTTTTCGCACTAAACGCTACGACCTCTCCGCATTATTCGTCGCCCTATTGCTTTCAATACTAGTTGGCATTGGGCTACTGCATAACCTTGCTCTTGGTTTAAAATTTGGTATTTTTATTTTTATTTTTAAACACTTGGATTGATATTGTTTTTTACAGCATGATTATTGCAGTCATCGGCTCATGGTTACAAACCAATCCTCGTCAAAGTGTCATGCAAATCATGCTCAGTTGCCACGAGTGGCTACTCGCTCCCATTCGTCGCCTAATCCCTTCTTTTGGCGGATTAGATTTCTCTCCTATAGCCGCTTTATTTTTACTCAACCTTATTCGCCGCCTACTCGCTCATTTAATACAGATTCTTTAACTATAAGCCCTGCAAAATCATTGAAAACACTTATTGAACAACGTATCATAGCGCCCCTTTTAACTCCTTATCTTGCGCCATGAATTATCCAAAACACTATGATGTTATCGTCGTTGGCGGCGGTCATGCAGGCACAGAAGCCGCTTGTGCAGCAGCACGTATGGGCGTCTCTACTTTATTACTTACGCACAACATCGAAACCATCGGACAAATGAGTTGCAATCCAGCCATTGGCGGTATTGGCAAAGGTCATCTTGTTAAAGAAATCGATGCTTTAGATGGTCTTATGGCAAAAGCAGCTGACCAAGCCGGCATACAGTGGCGCACGCTTAATAGTCGCAAAGGTCCCGCTGTTCGCGCTACCCGCGCGCAAGCTGACCGTAATCTTTATCGTAGCGCTATTCGCAGCATGGTCGAAAATCAAGAGA
This sequence comes from Rappaport israeli, assembly GCF_001888055.1. Taxonomy (GTDB): domain Bacteria; phylum Pseudomonadota; class Gammaproteobacteria; order Cardiobacteriales; family Cardiobacteriaceae; genus Rappaport; species Rappaport israeli. The sequence continues at coordinate 56,002 of NZ_LXHZ01000027.1, read as the reverse complement.
ATTTGGATATTTTCCAATCACCTGTAACCGACCTTCTTTTAAAAGGTGATCAAGTTTGTGGCGTAAGCACCAAGCATCAAATTGATTTTTATGCACATTGTATTGTCATTACCGCTGGCACATTCTTGGGCGGTAAAATCCACGTTGGATTAAATGGTTTCTCAGGTGGACGAGCAGGCGACCCTGCCGCGATTGATTTGGCAGAAAAATTGCGCGACCTCCCTTTTGACGTCGCTCGCCTAAAAACTGGCACCCCCCCAAGATTAGATGCGCTCAGTGTTGATTTTTCTATGTTAACCGAACAAGCTGGCGATATAGAGCGCCCAGTCTTTTCCTATCTAGGCAACATCAACCAACATCCACGCCAAGTCTCTTGCTATATCGCACATACCAACGAACAAACGCACGACATCATCCGCCAATATCTTGATCAATCCCCTATTTATAGTGGCGTCATTCATGCCAGCGGCCCTCGCTACTGCCCCTCGATTGAGGATAAAGTCATGCGTTTTAGCGATAAAAACAGCCATCAAGTTTTTATCGAACCCGAAAGCCTCACCACTAACGAACTGTATCCAAACGGCGTCTCTACCAGCCTTCCTTTTGAAGCACAGCTTAAATACATCCACTCCATCAAAGGACTAGAAAACGCCTTTATCACTCGCCCAGGGTATGCCATCGAATACGATTTTTTTAATCCTCAAGGTCTCTATCATCATCTGGAAAGCAAACACATTCGCAACCTATTTTTTGCAGGACAAGTCAACGGCACAACAGGCTATGAAGAAGCAGCCGCTCAAGGACTTCTTGCTGGACTCAATGCCGCGCTGCGCATTAAAGAGCAAGACCCATGGTATCCCTTGCGCGACCAAGCCTATCTTGGTGTATTAGTAGATGATCTGATTACCCAAGGCACTAGCGAACCCTACCGCATGTTTACCTCACGCGCTGAACACCGCCTACTTCTAAGAGAAGACAATGCTGATGCCCGTCTCACTCCAATTGGGCATCAACTAGGATTGGTTAGCCAATATCGCTATGAAACCCTATGCGCCAAACTCGATGCTATTGAACACACCCAACAGCAACTTGCACAAACCCTAGTCAACCCCAAACAATATCCCGAACTCAAACAATCCATTAGCGCACAGGAACTCTTAAAGCGCCCTGAAATCAACTACCAAAGCCTTATCGACTTCGGCGCTATTTCACAAAATCCCGACCTAAAACCTAGCGTTATTGAGCAAGTAGAAATTCAAAATAAATACGCTGGCTATATCAGCCGCCAACAACTCGAAGTTGAAAAAATTCAAAAACACCAACAACAAAAATTACCCATTCCCTACGACTACCGCCAAGTTACCAGCCTTTCGGCAGAAGTAGCGGAAAAACTACAAAAAGTACAACCAGAAAACATCGCGCAAGCCGCGCGCATCTCAGGTGTTACCCCTGCAGCCATCTCAATCCTGCTCATCCATTTTAAAAAACACAATAAAGACCAAACAGAAGCATGAAATTCTTAAACCTTTTTGATTCAACTACCCCAACTTTGACTTGGCAACGCCTTAAAAGTAAAAACAAAGTTGTACCAAATTTATACCGTAGCGCCGTGCCAGGTGGCTGGATTGTTTCCAACCACAACGGCGATGCGCTGGTCTTTATTCCTGATGATAAACATCAATGGGATGGCGACTCTTATCCTATTTACGCCACCAAACGTTAATCCAACAAATCCTTTTTTAACTCACGAGTCGCCTCAAGTACCGCCTGCACATGCCCCTTAACCTTCACATTGCGCCATGATTTGACCACCTCACCCTCAGCATTAAGCAAAAATGTACTGCGTACAATCCCCATATAAGTCTTGCCAAAATTTTTCTTTTCTTTAATCACATCAAAAGCCTGACACAATTTTTCTTCAGAATCACTCAACAAAGCAAAAGGGAAATCATGTTTTTCCTTAAACTTTTCATGCAAACTCAAGTTATCACGCGACACCCCATAAATATCCACCCCAAGCGATGCAAATTCAGCAAAATAATCTCTAAAATCCTGCCCTTCTGTTGTGCATCCAGAGGTTAAGTCCTTAGGATAGAAATAAATCACACACCACCGCCCAAGCAAATCCCCCATTTTGAAATTTATATTGTCAGTGCTTGCTACTTCCAATTTAGCCAATTCTTCCCAATCAAGTTTTGATTGCTTTGCCATATATCCTCACAATTTAATTAAAAAAAAGATGATATCTTAACGCCTAATAATAAAAATATCGCGCTTTTTCCTCTCTGTATTCAAGCTTGATTTTTATGCCACAAAACGCATACCATGACAGCAAATTATAGGAGAAAAATATGTTTACAGGTTCTATGGTCGCCCTAGTCACCCCCATGAGCGCAGACGGCACAATTGATTGGCAAGCATTAGAAACCCTTATTGAATGGCAAATCCAACAAGGCACTGATGCCATCGTATCGGTTGGCACCACGGGAGAATCCGCCACTTTAAGCCATGATGAACATAAAGCAGTGATTCGTTTTAGTGTTGAGTGCGTCAATAAGCGCGTCCCTGTTATTGCAGGTGCAGGCGCTAATGCTACCAAAGAAGCGATTGACCTAACATTCTCTGCTTATCAGGGCGGATGCGATGCCACATTACAAGTTGTCCCCTATTACAACAAACCCCCACAAAGTGGCTTATACCGTCATTTTTCACAAATTGCGCAATCTGTGCCACTTCCTTTATTACTCTATAACGTCCCTGGGCGGACATCATGCGACCTGCTCCCTGAAACTGTCGTTGAACTGGCTAAAATCAAAAATATCGTCGGCATTAAAGAAGCCAGCACCTACGAACGCCTTGAAATTTTGCGCCAACATTTCCCACGCCCAAGCAACTTTTCAATTCTTTGTGGAGAAGACGGCATTAGCGCTCGCGCTGTGTGCAGTGGACTGATTGATGGCGTCATTTCCGTTACCGCTAATATTGCGCCCAAACAAATGCATGACCTCATCGATAAAGGACTCAAAGGCGATGAATCCGCCTGTTTGGCGCTTAATCAAAGCATTGCAACCTTGCATGAGGCCATGTTTACTCAAACCAACCCCATGCCTGTAAAATGGGCATTGCAACGCATGGGAAAAATTGACAATGGCATTCGCCTGCCACTCGTTGAACTGGATGAAGAGCATCAATCCATCGTAGAAAAAGCTCTACAGCAGGCAAAAATCCTATAGAATAACCGCCTTTTCAAGCCACACGATAAAAAAGGTAATCCTGTGAATAAATTTATTATCACTCTAACTGCACTTTCTAGCACCTTGGCTCTTAGCGCCTGTACAGGCAATATTCGGGACGCAATCCCCGATAGACGCCCTGATTACCGTCAAAGTAGCGTAGGCAAACAACTAGAAATTCCGCCCAACCTTTCCAGCGCTGCCATTGATGACCAGCTAATCATCCCTGATTTTAATCCCAACATTATCGCCAGCTATCAAGCCTACCAACAAGATAACGCCATTCGCAACAGTCGAGGTTATATTGAAGTGTTGCCCGAGCTTTATGGTGTAGAAGTAATTGAAACAAATGGTACACTGCCTTATTTACTGGTTAATAACGACGCCACCACCACTTGGCAACTTGTCAAACGCTATTGGGATAACAACGGTATCCGCCTAACCACTCAAGAACCTAGCCTCGGCATCATGCAAACAGATTGGCTAGAAAACCGCGCCAATACTCCCTCAGCAGGATTAAGTGGTTTTATTGGAAGTTTAGTCGAATTTATTAGCGACAGTGGCGAGCGCGACCGCTACCGCATCCAATTTAGCAAAGTCAGCCCAACCACCACCCAAGTAACCTTACTTTACACACAAGCAGTAGAAGAACCCCAATATGACCACCTCTCAGAGAAAGACCCTTCAGGCTTTGCTTGGAGCCTCTCAGATAACGACAATCCAGCCTTACAACTTGAAATGACGCGCCGTTTAGCACTTTTTATCTCTGCTGAACAACGTCGCCAACACCACAACACAAACGCCACACAAGCACATCAAAATACAGGCATACAAACCCAACTCACCCTATTACCAGACGCGCAACCTGCACTCATCATCAACGGTGAATATGCCTATGCATGGCGCATTTTAGGCATCGCTCTTGATAATGCCAGCTTCGCCTTTGAGCAACAAAATCAAAAGGATGGCGCCTATCTCGTGCGCTACGCTCCACAAAGCGACGCACAAACCAACCAACAAAGCCTATGGAACAAACTCTGGGGCAATCAACCTCAAAACACCCAAGCCCCTCCCCGCCCACACTATCTCGTGCGCCTAGCTGACCAAGGTCAGCACAGCATTGTGATTATCCAAACCGCCCAAGGTCAACCTCTTGAACCCTCTCAAGCGCGCGCCGTATTAGAAACCATTCAAGCCCATTTATAACACTAAAGCATGGCAAGAATTCAACCGCTCCCTAATGCACTGATTAACCAAATCGCCGCAGGAGAAGTTATCGAGCGCCCCGCATCGGTTGTAAAAGAGCTGGTTGAAAATGCCATAGACGCGCACGCCACCCAAATTGACCTCGACCTCGAAGACGGTGGCAGCGCGCTAATTCGCGTACGCGATAACGGGCATGGCATCATCGCTGAAGATCTCCCTTTAGCGTTTGCCACCCACGCCACCAGCAAAATCCGCACCTTCGATGACCTAGAACACATCCAAACCTTAGGATTTCGTGGCGAAGCACTCCCCAGCATCGCCTCCGTTTCTAAAACCACACTCATCAGTCGCCATAAAGATAGCGACCTCGCCTACCGCATTATCCCTCATATCAGCGATATCCCCAGTCCAATCGCCCACCCTATCGGCACCACCATTGAAATCCGCGACCTTTTCTACAACACCCCAGCACGCAAAAAATTCCTCAAATCTGAACGCACCGAACGCTACCATATCCAGCAACTCATCGCCCGCCTAGCGCTAAGCCATCAAAGCTTAAGCCTCACCCTAAATCATCATAGTAAACCCCTCTGCCACTATACAGGCAACACCCCAGAAGAACGCCTAATCAGCGTCATGGGTGAAGATATGCTCGAACAATCCATTCCCATTGAAGCCACCAACGCCCACCTACGCTTATGGGGCTGGGTTGGGCTACCCACCTACACCCACAGCCAAACCGACAAACAACATTTTTTTATCAATCAACGCATGATTCGCGATAAAGTCATCGTTCATGCCATCAAACAAGCCTATCAAGACGTCTTACACAAAAGCGCTCATCCCATCTTTGTACTCCACCTTGAACTCCCACCAGATTGGATTGATGTTAATGCCCATCCCGCCAAACATGAAGTCCGCTTTCGTGAACCACGGCTTACCCACGATTTTATCTACAGCACCCTCAATCATGCCCTGCGGGGAACACGCCTACCCAGCGCGCCACAACCTCTGCCAACTCAACCCACCCCTCCTGCATCTCAACCCAACATACCGCTCTCCCTAAGCACAAAATCTGCAAACTACCCCCCATCTTATTCCGCCACAAAAAACCCAACGCCTAGCTTGGCTGAAACCCGCCATTACTATCAATGGGCACAAAGCATTCCCACTCCTCCCCCATCTCCTACACCCTCGCCCAGCCCTCAATCCCATGATCATCCCCTAGGCTATGCCATAGGACACATCCACCACATCTTTATCCTCGCACAAAACCAGCAAGGACTTATTCTCGTAGACACCCACGCCGCTCACGAACGTATTCTCTACGAACGCCTAAAAGCCCAACTACACAGCCACAGCATTGCTCGCCAACATCTCCTTATCGCCCAAACCCTCGACCTCACCCCCGAACAAAGCGAAGCCTACATCCAACACCAGCCCACCCTTGAGCGCCTTGGCTTTGACCTCACGCTAGAAAACGACATCCTCACCATTGACGCCGTTCCCGAACGCCTCAAACGCGCTGATATCAGCACCCTTTTACAAGACCTTCTAACCGAACTCAGCCAATACCCCTCCAGCACCCAACTCGAACACCTCCATCATCAAATCCTCTCCACACTCTCCTGCCACAAAGCCATCCGTTGTGGCGACCCCCTAAGTCTAAGTGAAATGAACCAACTCCTGCGCGACCTCGAACATACCCCCGCCTCCGCCCAATGCAACCATGGACGACCCACATGGATCGCATTAAGCATCGACCAACTCAATCAATTTTTTATGCGCGGACAATGAACCCAAAACCTCTCGTCATCATTCTAGGGGCAACCGCCTCAGGCAAAACCGAACTTGCACTCACACTTGCCCAGCACCACCCAAGCCAACTCATCAGTGTAGATTCCGCGCAAATCTACCGCCATATGGACATAGGCACCGCCAAACCCGACCGCCAAACCCTACAACAACACCCACACGCCCTCATCGACCTCATCGAACCCGAACAAACCTACAGCGCCGCCCAATTTTGTCGCCAAGCCCAGCAACACATCCAACAAGCGCATCAACACAACCGCCTCCCCATACTTGTAGGAGGCACCATGCTCTACATTCATGCCCTACTTGGCGGATTAGACGACCTCCCCCCAGCAAACCCCCAAATCCGCGCAAAAATTGAAGCAGAAATCGCCACCATTGGACTAACCGCCATGCACGACAAACTAGCCCAATACGACCCCATCAGCGCCGCCAAAATTGCCCCAACCGACCGCCAACGCCTTATCCGCCTACACGAACTCTACCAACTCACCCACACCCCACCCAGCCAACTCTTCACCCAATCCCCCCAACCCCCTAACTGGCACATCACCGCCATCGGACTCTATCCCGAACGCGCAGTTCTTCACCAGCGCATTAAACAGCGCTTTCATCAAATGCTCAAACAAGGATTTATTGATGAAGTCGCCCAACTCAAAGCCCGCCCAAACCTTAGCGCCGACCACCCCTCCATGCGCAGCGTTGGTTACCGCCAACTCTGGCAATATCTTGAAGGACAACACTCTTTAAATCAAGCCATCGAACTTGGCATTATCGCCACCCGCCAACTTGCCAAACGCCAAATTACATGGATGCGCAACCGCCTACAAATCCAACTAGAGCTTCCACTTATCGACCCCAATCAAACAAACCCCCTCACCCACATTCTTAACCGCTTAGAGTTCAACAAATAAACTCAACCCAGCCCTTAAAATTGTGTACAATGCGCCAGCGTTAAAGGCAAACCCCTTTAACCCAAATCTAAATACACAATACACACGGAGAACAACATGGGTATTATTATTGGTCTACTTATTGGCGCCATTGCAGGCTGGCTTGCAGGACAAATTATTAAAGGGCGCGGATTTGGCGTACTTGGTAACATCGTAGTAGGGGTTATCGGTGCAGGAATTGGTAGTTTTATCTTTACCCTTCTAGCATCAGCGCCAGCAACATCATCGGCTCAATTTTAAGCGCCACCATTGGCGCAGTTGTTTTACTCGCCATTATTAGCGCAATTAAACAAAAATAACCAGTAACAAAGCGCCCTTGAGGCGCTTTTCTCTTTCTTAGAAACGCATGCACAGCAAACCCATTTTAAGTCTTATCGGTTGCGGTTGGCTTGGGCGCCATCTCATTAGCGCACTCACCCCTTATTTCACCCTACAAGCGACCACACAAAGCGCGCAAAGCGCTCAAACCCTCCCCATTCCTACCCACATCTACGACTGGCGCAAAGACCCACTGCCCACCCCTTTAATCTCCAGCCACTACACCCTCATCGCCATTCCACCCAGTGCAGGCGGATATTGCAATTATCCTCAACACACCGCACGCCTTGCCAAACAACTGCGCTCCCTCCCAGCCAACCGCCTCACTTTCTTGATTAGCTCCACCAGCGCCTATCCCGACGACGCTGGTCATTATGATGAAAACAGCGCGCCCGACCCCCAAAGTCCAATCTACCAAGCAGAACAACAACTCTTAAACACTCTTCCCAATAGCCTCATTCTCCGTTGTGGTGGACTTTTTGGCGATAACCGCCTCAGCGGCAGCAAATATTATGGACAAACTAGCGAAATTACCGACAAACCCCTCAATCTAATTCACCATCAAGACATCGCCAACGCCATCCTAGCGCTTTACCAACACCCACCCACCCTGCCACAAACCTATAACCTCGTACATCCCGAACATCCTAACAGGCATCACTACTACCAAGCCCAAGCAAAACTGCGCCAACAACCGCTCCCACAATTTATCAACAAAACAAAAGAACCTAAACGCTTAATCCATGCGCAAAAAATTACCCAGCACACCCCTTTTACCTATCAACATCCTCCCACTCAAAGCACCTAACACCCCAGTAACTCCCCATTTTCTGATAGTATTCAAGCGCCTTATTTGCTACAATCCGCCGCCTTTAAGATTACAGTTCTAGTGGGTTTATGCAGCATATTCGCAACTTCTCAATTATTGCCCATATTGACCATGGCAAATCAACCTTATCTGACCGCTTCATTCAAACTTGTGGCGGACTAAGCGAACGGGAAATGTCCGCTCAAGTCCTAGACTCCATGGATATAGAGCGCGAAAGAGGTATTACCATTAAAGCGCAAAGCGTCTCTTTAAATTATCAAAGCAAAAACGGACAACACTATCAGCTTAACTTCATCGACACCCCAGGGCATGTGGATTTTTCCTACGAAGTCTCGCGCTCACTATATGCCTGCGAAGGCGCTCTATTAGTAGTTGATGCCGCCCAAGGTGTTGAAGCACAATCTGTTGCTAACTGCTATACCGCCATCGAACAAAATTTAGAAGTTCTCCCTGTCCTCAATAAAATAGACCTTCCCTCAGCAGACCCCATCAAAGTCATGCAAGAGATAGAAGATATTATTGGACTAGATACCACCGACACCCTGCAAGTGAGCGCCAAAACAGGGATTGGCATTGACGAACTGCTAGAACAACTGGTTGAAAAAATCCCCCACCCAAGGCGACCCTAACGCGCCTGCCAAAGCACTGATTATTGACTCATGGTTTGACCCCTATGTTGGCGTTGTCTCCCTCGTTCGTATCTTTGATGGCTCTTTAAGCAAACGACAAAAAATGCGTGTTATGAGTACTGGCGATGAACATCTCATTACCAAAGTGGGAGTATTCACCCCAAAACCCATCGAACGCGACACCCTACATGCAGGCGAAGTTGGGTTTATTATCGCAGGCATTAAAGAAATTAACGGCGCGCCTGTTGGCGATACCCTAACCGATGCTGCCCACCCCACAACTGAAAGTCTACCAGGATTTCGCAAAGTACAACCGCGCGTCTTTGCTGGACTTTTCCCCATTGAATCTGAAGATTATGAAAATTTACGCGAAGCACTTGCCAAACTCTGCCTAAACGACGCCTCATTATTTTTCGAACCTGAAACCTCACAAGCGCTAGGGTTTGGTTTTCGTTGCGGGTTTTTGGGAATGTTGCATATGGAAATCATCCAAGAACGCCTAGAGCGTGAGTATAATCTTGATCTTATCACCACCGCGCCTACCGTGGTCTATCAAGTGCAAAAATCTGACGGGAGCGTCATTGAAATTGATAATCCCAGCAAACTTCCCCCTACCAATGAAATTGATGAAATCCGCGAACCCATTATTACCGCCAACATCCTCGTTCCTGAAGAACATCTCGGTTCAGTGATTGGTTTATGTATTGAAAAACGGGGAACGCAAAAAGATATGCAATATACTGGCTCACAAGTTCAGCTAAAGTTTGAACTGCCTATGAGCGAAGTGGTTTTAGATTTTTTCGATCGCCTCAAGTCAGTGAGCCGCGGATTTGCCTCCTTTGATTATGAATTTAATCGGTTTCAACCTGCCAATCTCGTGCGTCTTGACGTCTTGATTAACGGCGATAAGGTCGATTCTCTATCGACTATAGTCCACCGCGAACTTGCCCAACAGCGCGGACGTGAGCTAGTAGAACGAATGAAAGAGCTAATTCCAAGACAAATGTTTGAAGTTGCCATTCAAGCAGCCATCGGCACACACATCATCGCGCGCTCAACTGTAAAAGCCATGCGCAAAAACGTGCTGGCTAAATGCTATGGTGGCGACGTCTCACGAAAGCGCAAACTTCTTGAAAAACAAAAAGCAGGTAAGAAACGTATGAAGCAAGTTGGTAGCGTTGACATCCCACAAGAAGCTTTCCTTTCGGTATTAAAAGTTGATCATAAAAACTAACTAAAAATCTAAGGACTATTTATGAATGCCCTCACGCAACATTTTGAACTTCTTCTGACCTTAGCCGTATTCATCTGCTTGATTTTTTATATTATTGATGGTCTAACCTACCGCAAAATGCGCAACGCCCTTTATCAACGTTTTTTGCAACAAAATACTACCGAAGAAGACCAAAAACACTATCTTGGGCGTCTAGGTATCCTTCATCAAAAAAATCTACCTGAAAAGTCTAAAGCACACATCAAACAGATTACGCAAAAACTCATTTCAAATCAACCTATTGAAAAAGAAGAACTTTATTGGCTCAAACGCCCCGTCTATCCAAAAGAAAAATTTATAGAATTTTTTAGTGGTATGTTTTGGGTGTTATTTATCGTGTGGTTTGCACGTTCTTTTGTTTACGAGCCCTTTAAAATTCCCTCTGCCTCTATGGAACCGACTTTACAAGCGGGTGATTTTATTCTTGCAAATAAATTTACCTATGGAATTCGCCTGCCTGTTTTGCATAAAAAAATTATTGAAACTGGAGCAGTAAAACACGGTGATATCATTGTTTTTAACTACCCACGCGATGAAAAAATCAAATACATCAAACGTGTTATTGGTCTACCAGGAGATAAAATCCGCTTTGACAGCGGACGCGTATGGATTAATGACCAAGAACAACCCTTCACCCCTATTGGAGAGAACAATAATTTTAGCCAATTTACTGAAACGCTAAATGGCAAAAATCATCTTGTTCAATTTAGCAATAATCCCTACCAACGCATCTTGCTTGCCAATGAAATCACCGTCCCACCTGCGCATTATTTTGTCATGGGGGATAACCGTGATAACTCACAAGATAGCCGTTTTTGGGGATTTGTTCCTGAAGAAAATCTAGTTGGTAAAGCAGTCCTCATTTGGCTAAATAGTGATTGTTTATTAGCTCGTGGACACTGTGGACGAATTGGCACCTCTTTAAAATGATACAACATCAAAAAGACCTAGAAGCGCAAATTGGCTATCGCTTCAAACAACCCGAATTTCTAACGCAAGCGCTTACGCATCGAAGTTATAACAGCATACACAACGAGCGCCTTGAATATTTAGGCGATGCCCTACTGGAAACCATCATCAGTGTTTGGCTTTATCGCTATTATCCCAATGCGTCAGAAGGTGATTTAACCCGCCAACGTGCAAGTATTGTAAAAGGTGCGCAACTAGCAAAAATCGCCTCACATCTCAACCTTGGGCAATTTATTCGTCTAGGCAGTGGAGAATTAAAAACAGGAGGCGCAACGCGTAGCTCGACGCTTGCTAATACATTAGAAGCCATCATTGCCGCTATTTATCTAGACAGCAACTATGATGAATGCGAGCGCACCACCTTGGCATTATTTGAACGCACGCTCACCAATCTTCCCGACGCCGCCAGTCTTAAAGACCCAAAAACTCAATTGCAAGAGCTCTTACAAGGACAAGGTATGGCTACCCCAAAATATGTCATCACCAAAGAAAGCGGGCCCGAGCATCGCCGTCAATTTCATATCACCGCAACAACAGAACATTATCAGGTGCAGGCGGTTGATTACAGCCGTAAAAAAGCAGAACAGCAAGCCGCGCAAATTCTTCTGAACCTCTATAATCCCAAGAGTAAATCATGAGCACACAATCTGGATACATCGCCATCATCGGTCGCCCAAATGTCGGCAAATCAACGCTTATCAATCACCTTCTTGGGCAAAAAATTGCCATTACCTCCAACAAACCACAAACTACTCGCCATGCGCTTTTAGGAATCCATACGGTAGGCAACGCACAAATGGTTTTTGTCGACACCCCTGGCATCCATCAAAACAGTAAAAAAGCCATTAACCGACATATGAATCGAGCTGCTTGGCAAAGTATGGATTTTGTTGATTTAATCGTTCAAGTTAGCGAAGTAAACCGCTGGACAGAAGAAGACGATTATGTCTGCCGTGGAATTGCGCAAATGCCCCAGCCTAAACTCCATATCCTAAATAAAATTGACCGCTTAAAAGATAAAAGCCGACTGTTCTCCCAACTTGAACACATTCAAGCACAAAAAACCAACTGGCAAGAAATCATACCCGTATCCGCTCAAAATGGGCGCAATCTTGATGCCGTCGAACAAAGCCTTTTGCGTTATCTTCCCAAACAACAATGGCTTTTCCCAGAAGAACAAATCACTACCGCCAGCATGCGCTTTATTGCAGCAGAGACCATTCGTGAAAAACTCTTTCGTTATCTTCATCAGGAACTACCTTACGAACTTGGCGTTATCATTGAGCGCTACGTTGAAGAAGGCAACCTCATCATTATAGACGCGACCATCATGGTCGAACGTCCCAGTCAGAAAGGTATTGTAATCGGCAAAGGCGGTAAAACCCTTAAACTAGTTGGACAACGTGCGCGTGAAGACCTAGAAAAAATCCTTGAACAGAAAGTCCTATTACGCACTTGGGTTAAGGTTAAAGAAAATTGGCGCGATGACGAGCAAATCATCAACAGCATGGGCTATAGTGACGCCCAACTCCCTAATAAATAATCTTATTTCATCGCTTATAAAAAAGTGCCAGCAACACCGCCAGCGCTTGCTCTAACATACGATGGATTATATTAAACGCAAAAAATAAATACATTCTAACCGCTGATGATATGCGCTTATCAGTCTTAGAGACTCAACAAAATAAGAGCGATTTTAAAAATCGCTCACTCAATTAATCCTTAAAACAACCCCCTACATTAAAGGAAAATCACTCCTTATATTCATTTATCGCCATATCCAAAGCGCTCAACAACCGTTCACTCACCTGATTAACCGTTGAAACCTCATTAGCGAATGTTTGTCTATCCTGATACAGCTCAAACGCCATCTGAAGTCCGCCAAAAATAACCAACCGCTCCAGCGTCAATTTTGGATTATCTCGCCGAATTTCTGTTAGCTTTTGATTAAACGCCTCAGCCGCTTCTAACAACACATTGCGCTCATGCACCTCACACATTAGCGGATAACTATTCTCTAAAATCTGCAATGTAACCTTAATTTTTTCCTTACTCACCGCACACTCCTCTCACCCGCTCAATTAAAATCTCATGATGCGCTTCTAACGTCTTTAATTTATGCTCCAACGCCTCAATTTTCTCCTCAGACTCTTTTTTTTGCATTGCTAGAGCTTGAGTCTGTTCTTGTTTTAGTGCTTCTAGCACACGTTCTTGCTCTTCATTCGTTTGCTTAAACTTATTCTGCCAAGTTTGCTCTAATTGCTCAATCGCTGTTTTTTTATCAGAAAGCACAGTCTCTAAGCGCTGTTGGAAAGATTGTTCAGCATCAGAAGACTTCTCCTCCAACTTACGATATTTTTCTACCAACTGTTCATGGTCTTTTTGCAGGCGTCGCCACCTTTTCAGCAGCAGTGTCGCCTGTTTTTCCACCCTTTTTAGTTCATCAATATGTAATCTCTCTTGCACCAAAGTGACACCTCATCTAATCATTTAAAAAAGCGCCAGCATAACCAGCGCATAATCGCTTATACTATCACCTTTTAAAGTAATGCAAAAAAATCTCATGAACACACCAATAGACTATAACACCCTAGCCCAACATATTTATCATCAACAATGGTGGTTTACCCCCAGCGAATGCCACGGATTACTGACCGCATTATTATGCTTTAAGCAAAAAAATCACTATTCCAACCTATTGTTTACCCAAGCACTCGAACCTAAAACACAAACCCTATTCACCCAACTCATACAAAATATAGAAACCGCGCTGCAAAGTAACGACCTCAACTATCAGCTTTTATTACCTGAAGACAATGTAACGCTTAGCCAGCGCGCCCAAGCGCTTACCGAATGGACAAAAGGCTTTCTCCTTGCCACTCATCATGCACAACAAAACGCCTCAAATATCAAACTCGATGAAGATTGCCAAGAATTTATCACTGACTTACAAAGCGTCATGGAACTTGAAATCAATCTACCTGATAGCGAAGACAATCAACGCCTTCTCACCGAAGTAGAAGAACATTGTCGCATGGGCGCACTCCTGCTCTACGCCACCCTAAACCGCTAATTTCTCCATCTCTACCACAAATAGCGATGCAAGTCTTTGAGCACCACAAATGCCATAAATCCCATCACTAATGCACCCCCTAAGCGATACGCCCACTGCGTTGCACGCTCACTCAGTGGCTTACCGCGCACCATTTCCAAGGCATTAAATAGCATATGCCCCCCATCTAACATCGGAATAGGTAATAAATTAATCGCCGCCAATGACAAACTAACCACCCCTAAAAAATTTATAAATGCAGCCCATCCAATTTGCAACGTTTTCCCCGCTGCATCTCCAATGGTAATTGGGCCGCCCACATTATCCAAAGACACCTGCCCCATTATCATGCGCGCGAACATATCAAAAGTTAACCGCACATAATAGAAAGTCTTTTCCACCCCCTTAACCAAAGACGCCATCACCCCATAGCGCTCCACACGTTCATAAGCACTCACATCCACCGCCTGCCAACGCACCCCTAAAAGTCCACTAGGTGCCTTCGCGCCCTCCATCTGCTGTTGCCCAATCACGCCAGAAAGCACCAAATGCTCATTATTTCTAAGCACCGTAAAACTCGCTTGCGCATTAGGCAAACGCGCAATCTTCTCGCCAATACGAATCAAATCAACCCGTTGCCCATTCATCGCCACAATCTCATCCCCTACCTCAAAGCCCATCTCACTTGCTGCTGAGCCTTCAACCACCTCCGCCACCACCGCAGACAACCATTCATCCACCAGATAAAGCCCCAACACCTCATCCAAATGCAATTCATCGCCTGCTTTTAGTCCTGATAAATCCAAATGCGCCACCGCAGGCGCGCCCTCACGCACATACTCCACCGCCACCATTTCATGTCCAGCACCTGTAAAAGCCACATGCGCATCAAGCGCTAACTTCACAGCCTTTCCATCAACCCGCGTAATCACATCACCTGATTGCAAACCCGCTTCAGCCGCCAAACCTTGAGAAGCAACATAAGCCACCTCAGGCGTTAGCCCGCGCACCCCAAACAAAAACAACACCGCAAATGCCAGCACTGCAAAGACCAAATTGACAAAAGGACCAGCAAAAGCAATCAAAAATCGCTGCCATGGCGCCTTACCCTTAAACGTCTGCCCGATTTCCGCCTCGCTTACCTCCTCCTCATCAGACTCCCCATACATCTGCACAAAACCACCTAAAGGAATAGGCGCTAATGTATAAAGCGTGCCCTCCTTCTTACCACGATAAGTCAAAATAGCTTTCCCAAAGCCCAATGAGAAACGCAAAATCCGAACCCCAAACAAACGCGCCACATAAAAATGCCCCCACTCATGAATCGTAACCAAAAATCCAATTGTCACCAAAAAGCCTAATAACCCCCACACCATAAAACTACCTCAACTTATAAGAAATCCGCCAATGCAAACCAAGTTGCCCACAACACAATGCTTGGCAACCAACTATCAATTCTATCCATCATTCCACCATGACCAGGAATCAATTGACTACTATCTTTCAACCCACAGCGTCTTTTAAGCGCACTTTCAAACAAATCCCCCAAAGTTGCATACACCACCACCACGCTCGTATAGATAATAAAAAACCACTGATAACGCGCCATATTTGTTAACCACACAAACACAAAAGCCGCCAACAAAGCCACCGCTACCCCACCCCAAAACCCCTCACGCGTTTTTTCGGCGAAATTGTAGGCGCAAGCGCCACCTTACCCAACGACTTCCCGCAGAAATAAGCCCCAATATCAGCGCTCCACACAATCACAAACAACCCCATCAACCCCACCCCCCCCAATCGTTGCCAGATCAACTTCACCGCCATAGCAAATGCCAACAACACAATCGCACCCACCACCAGCAACACCCTATCAGCAATAGGCAGAGCTTCCGTGCGCGCATAAAAGCGCAACCAAAGAGGCACAATAGCCAACCAAAAAAGCGCCACCGCTGATAACAGCATTGCCACCAACATAGGGTCAACACGAGGCAAAATATACATCATCAAAGCGCTTAGCACAGACACCACAGCAGCAAACCCCCACTGCATTTTTAAATCCAACTGCACAAATCGCGCCCATTCCCGCGCTGCAAATAACACAATCATCCCCCAAAAAGCGCAAAAAAATAGCGCATTGAAATACACCAACGCCACATAAAATACAGGCGCAATAACCAGCGCCGATAAAATCCGAACCTTTAACATATCATCCTCTTTGCGTTAAAGCGCCAAAACGCCTCTCCCGCGTTGCATATACCGCCAACGCCTGCTTAAAATCTGCCTCAGCAAAATCTGGCCACAGCGTATCGGTAAAATATAGCTCTGCATACGCCATCTCCCAAAGATAAAAATTAGACAACCGCATTTCACCACTACTGCGAATTAACAAATCGACCGCTGGCAAATCCGCTATAGGACGCGCTGCGGCAAATGCCTGCTCATCAATTGACTCAATCTCTAACTCCCCTCTTTTTACCGCCTTTGCCAACGTCTTCGCCGTTTCAGTAATTGCCCAGCGCCCACTATAATTAAGCGCCAAAACCACCTGCATCGTCTCACACGCTCGTGTTAAATCTTCTGCCCGCTCAATCGCTGCAACCAATTCTGCAGGCAACCCCAAGCGATTGCCCAACATGCGAAAACGAATCCCCTTTTCAACCATCGTTTCCACCTCTTCAGCAATCGTTTTAAGCATCAAATGCATTAACACACCCACCTCATGCCTAGGACGGCGCCAATTTTCTGTACTAAAGGCAAACAAACTCAACACCGACACCCCCAGCTGTGCGCTCAACGTCATCACCTCACGCACCGTCTCGCGCCCTGCCTGATGTCCAAAAGTTCGTGGCATTTTCTGTTTTTTTGCCCAGCGCCCATTGCCATCCATAATAATCGCCACATGCGCTGGCACAGAATCAGACGCCGAAGCACTCATTACATCTCCATCAATTCTTTTTCTTTTTCATCTAAAAGCGCATCAATTTCAGCAATATATTTATCCGTTAATTTTTGCACCTCCGCCTCTGCACGACGCTCATCATCCTCAGAAATCTCCTTATCTGTTACCAGTTGCTTAATATTTTGATTACTATCTCTGCGAATATTTCGCACAGCCACCTTCGCCTGCTCACCTTCAGCACGCACAATTTTCACCATATCCTTACGTCTTTCCTCAGTTAAAGGGGGTAAATTAATATGAATATTTTGCCCAGCTGTATTAGGCGTAATCCCCAAATCAGAATTAATCAACGCCTTTTCAATCACCTTCACCATATCTTTTTCCCAAATTTGAATCATCAGCGTGCGATGATCTGCCACAGACACATTTGCCGCCTGCGATAAAGGCACCATAGAGCCGTAATATTCAACCTCAACATGGTCAAGCAAACTTGCATGCGCACGCCCTGTACGAATTTTAGTTAAATCCTGCTCAAAATTCGCCACCGATTTTTTCATCCGCACTTGTGCATCATTTAAAATAGTTTCTAGCATAAAAATCACCTCACTTAAACAATCAAAATAGAATAAAAAGACATTCAAAATCAGGCATGAATAACCGTGCCTACACAATCTTCCAACACCGCGCGCACAATCTCACCCTCTTTTGTCATATCAAAAACCACCAACGGCATCTCATTTTCCTGACACATCACAATAGACGTTGCATCCATCACCTGAAGCCCATCAACCAATACCTGCTGATAGCTCAAATGCTCATATTTTACCGCATCATCATAGCGTTTAGGGTCTTTTGAGTAAACACCATCTACCTTAGTCGCCTTTAACAGAGCATCCACCTCCAATTCAATGGCGCGCAAACTTGCCGCTGAATCAGTTGTAAAAAAAGGATTTCCCGTTCCTGCTGCGCAAATCACCACCCGCCCTTTTTCCAAATGGCGAATTGCTCGCCTACGGATATAAGGCTCACAAATCTGATCAACCGTTAAAGCCGAAAGCACCCGCACATCAACAGAAATTTTCTGCAACGCATCCTGCATCGCCAAAGCATTCATCAACGTCGCCAACATCCCCATATGGTCGCCCGTTACCCGCTCCATACCCAAAGCCGCCAACTGCGACCCGCGAAACAAATTCCCACCCCCAA
This sequence comes from Rappaport israeli, assembly GCF_001888055.1. Classification (GTDB taxonomy): domain Bacteria; phylum Pseudomonadota; class Gammaproteobacteria; order Cardiobacteriales; family Cardiobacteriaceae; genus Rappaport; species Rappaport israeli. The sequence continues at coordinate 37,617 of NZ_LXHZ01000027.1, read as the reverse complement.
TAACAATTGCCACCTCCACACCAGCAGCGCATAACTGCCCAATTTCTGCGGCAATCCGATTAATCGTCATCGCATCTAATCCAAAAGACTGATGCCCCATTAACACCTCACCGCTCATTTTTAGTAACACACGACGGTACTTTAACGCTTTTTTATCTGCCACCTTAACTTCTCCTTACCAATAAAATCTTATACCTTTACCTAAAATCATCACGCCAACAGCTCAAACCAGCTGTCGCCGAGTTTATTTTTTGCGATAAATTTTTACATCCTTGCCTAACAAACTCAATTAACCCATCTAGCAAAGCGCATAACTGGCAAAAAAAACCGCCGTATAAACGGCGGTCTTAATCTCTTGCTACTCAAATTATTGACCTTTACTTGCGCCATAACATCAGCAACAAAATCAGTCTCTTCTTTTTCAATACCTTCACCAAGCTCATAGCGCACATAACTAATTACTTTAGCGCCATGCTCTTTGAGCAATTGTTCAATAGTAATATCACCATTTTTAACAAATTTTTGCCCTAGTAAGGTAACCTCACCAAACAATTTTTTCATCGCCCCTTCAACCATTTTCTCAATGATATTATCAGGCTTACCGCTTTGCTCAGCTTTAGCGCGGTGGATTTCATTTTCCTTGTCTAAAAAATCTTGAGGCAAAGACTGCGCATCTAGCGCCACAGGATTAAAAGCTGCGATATGCATTGCGATATCCCGCGCCAAATCCACATCTCCACCTTCTAATTCCACCAACACCCCGATTTTTTGACCATGCAAATAGCTTCCGACCACCCCACTGGTTGAGACAAGCGTCGTAAAACGACGAATCGTCATATTCTCACCAATCTTAGCAATCAAAGCGCGACGCTTTTCATCTACACTCACACCTGCTTCAAATTCTTTTGCACTTAAAGCCTCAACATCTACCACATTATCTTGCTCAACAATTTCAGCTAAGCGCTTAGCAAAGTTTTGAAAATCATCGCCCATCGCGACAAAATCAGTTTCGCAATTTGCTTCTAGCATAGTTACGCGCTTATTGTCTTTGCTCGCAGCGGTTACAATCGTTCCCTCTGCCGCAACACGACTGGCTTTTTTATCTGCTTTAGCCAAACCTGTTTTGCGCATATGCTCAATTGCAGCTTCAATATCGCCATTGGTTTCTTGCAATGCTTTTTTACATTCCATCATGCCAGCGCCAGTGCGCTCGCGTAATTCTTTTACCTGTTGGGCAGAAATTGCCATAATTCACTCCTTAATCTTTTAATCTTGCAATTATTGCTAACTGCTTCATCTAAAAAATAAAAAATTCTAAAGCGCCTCTTTGCATTAACAAAAAGACGCATTCCATTAACAGACTTAAGCTTGTTCGTCTTGCTGATTTTCTTCTGATTGTACAGAGGCTTCTTGCTCAGCAGGCGCATTTTCCTGCACTTTTTCTTCCTGCACTTTTTCTTCCTGCGCTTTTACCACCTCTTCTAGCGATTTCTCCGCATTTTCACGCCCACCAGTTGTTACACTTGCTTTTGCCTCACTAATTGTTTTAGCAACCGCATCAACATACAAACGAATCGCGCGCACTGAATCATCATTCCCAGGGATAATGTAATCCACGCCATCAATCTTATTATTGGTATCAACAATTCCAACCACAGGAATGCCTAATTTTTTCGCTTCTTTAATGGCGATATGCTCATGTCCCACATCGACTACAAACAACACTTCTGGCAATTGACGCATATTGCGAATCCCTGCTAATGAGCGCTCTAGTTTTTCACGCTCACGCTCAAGCATAATCACTTCTTTTTTAGCTAATTTATTAAAAGTGCCATCTTCACCCATTTTTTCAATCGCTTCTAAACGAGAAATTGATTGGCGAATGGTTGAAAAATTCGTCATCATACCGCCTAACCAGCGGAAATTAACATAAGGCATGCCACAGCTTGTAGCTGCTTTTTCAATCGCTTCACTAGCGCTACGCTTTGTACCAACAAACATGACACGACCGCCATTTGACACAATCGCGCTAATAAAATTAAGCGCATCATTAAGCATCGGTACAGTTTGCTCTAAATTAATAATATGAATATCACCCGTTTGCCATAGATATAAGGAGCCATCTTTGGATTCCAAAAACGGGTGCGGTGACCAAAATGTGCGCCAGCTTCAAATAATTCGCGCATGCTAACAGAACTCATAATCTTCTCCATAAATAAAGGGTTAAGCCTCCAAACGCCCCAAAATCTTACTTATTTTCATAAGCACCCAAGATTGTGTGTCGACGTTTGTGTGTTTTAGGTTGCCTTATTGGCGCGGGATTTATAACATAGACGTCCATTTCAAATCAATTTATTTCTTATGGCTATTACCATCTACCCCCCAGAAGCATTTGCAAAAATGCGCGTTGTTGGACGTCTTGCTGCCGATGTTCTCGATATGATTACGCCTTATGTGGTTGCAGGTGTGAGCACCGAATCACTAGATACTCGCATGCAACGCTATATCGAAGAAACACAAAATGCCGTTAGCGCCTGCCTAGCTATGGCTACCCGCCTTTTCCCAAAGCCACTTGCATTTCAGTTAATCATGTTATCTGCCATGGTATCCCTTCTCAAAAAACACTTAAAAACGGCGATATCGTTAATATCGACGTTACTGTTATTAAAGAGGGTTATCATGGCGACACCAGTCGCATGTTTATCGTAGGTAAACCCTCAGTCCTTGCCCAACGCTTAGTCGATACCACCTACGAATGCCTTTACCGTGGCATAGAGGTTGTCAAACCCGGAGCAACTTTTGGCGATATAGGACACGCCATCCAAACACATGCCAATGCACAACGTTTTTCTGTTGTCCGTGATTTTTGCGGCCATGGAATCGGCAAAAACTTTCATGAAGAACCACAAGTGATGCACTACGGTCAACCCAACACTGGCGCAACACTTAAAGAAGGCATGATTTTTACTATCGAACCCATGATTAACGCTGGTGGTCATCAAATGAAAATATTAAAAGATGGTTGGACAGCTGTTACACGCGACCGCTCCCTCTCCGCCCAATGGGAACACACCCTAGGCGTTACCAAAGATGGCTATGAAATTTTTACCTACAGCGCAAAAGAGCGCGAGCGCTTCAACCTAAACTAATATAAACCAAGGAATTTTTATGCTTACGCAAATTGGCACAGCACTTGTTGGCGTATTTTTTATCTACATGTTGTTTAAAAGCAAAGACAACATCAAAACACTCTTTCAGCGAAGCCAAGAGGCGCCCCAACACTGGGGCACTTTCGCCTTTCTTATGACCATTTTAGTCATTTTTGTTTATTTTCTTATCAAATTATAATGCGCGCGCCCTACCCATTAATTGATATTGGCTGCAATCTCACCAGCCCAAGATTACTTCCTAATCTCGCACAAATCCTCAGCTCAGCGCAAGGCGCAGGCGTTGTCAAACAAATCCTCACAGGCACAGACCTCATCAGCAACGAACAAGCGCTCACGCTTGCCAACCAATATCCAGAGCTTTACGCCACCACAGGACACCATCCACATCATGCCAATGATTGGCACCCCAAACGCCATCCCATTGCCATTCAAGCGCTTGCCCGTCATCCGCGCGTCGTTGCTATCGGGGAAACGGGACTAGACTACCACCGCAATCTCGCCACCCCCACCAATCAGCGTAAAAGCTTCAACGCTCAATTAGAGATTGCCAAAACCGTTGGCAAACCTGTGTTTTTGCACGAACGCCACGCCGCCGATGATTTTTTCACTATCCTTACCCCTGCCCTTCCAGAATTACAAGGCGCCGTTTGGCATTGCTTTACAGGCAATTTAGACCAATTGCACAAAGCCCTTGAACTTGGATTATATATTGGCATTACGGGTTGGATTTGCGACCCCGAGCGTGGACAATCCCTGAGAAATATCGTCCACCATATCCCTGATAATCGCCTAATGATAGAAAGCGATGCGCCCTACCTTACCCCCAAAACCTTAACCCCTACACCGCGCACCAACGAACCTCAATATCTACCAGAAGTTTTGCGCGCACTCGCCCAATGTCGCCAACAAAATCCACAAACACTCGCTCAACTTATCTATGAAAACACTCAGCGATTTTTCCGCCTCGAACAAATCCCTGCTCCTGAACATACCCCACACTAAGAGCGAACTAACATCAACACAGCCAGTTTTATCAACACTAGAATTTTTTACATACAAATATAGAACATAATTTTAAGATTCAAATTCTTCACCCACAGCGCCATAACGTCGCGTAATAGATACGCCATTCTCATTAAATAAATGCGTTTCGTTAGGTGAAAATAAAACCCCACACGTTCACCCACCTTGTAACTTTCTTTCCCACGTAACCGCGCTACTAATAAATGTTCCCCAGGAATACGAATATAGGCAAATTGCGATTCTCCTAATTTCTCTATAATCTCAATTTCTCCATTTAACACGGCATTATTCATCGTCGTGAGGCGAATATGTTCAGGACGAATTCCCAAAGTTGTCGCAAATCGAGCATTTGTACCACGCAAAAATGGCAAATCCAATTGATATTCATCAGAAAAGTGCACTCGCAAGACTTGCTCACTAATTCGCTCAGCTTTTACAGGTAAGAAATTCATCTTGGGTGAGCCAATAAATCCAGCAACAAACTTATTAGCTGGATGATGGTATAACGTCAGTGGCTCTCCTACCTGTTCTAAATATCCATCACGCAACACTACAATGCGATCAGCCAATGTCATCGCCTCCACTTGGTCATGCGTTACATAAATTGTCGTGCTGTTCATACTTTTATGCAACTTCGCTAGTTCTAAACGAGTTTGCACCCGTAGCGCGGCATCTAAATTTGATAATGGTTCATCTAAGAGAAAAACTTTTGGCTTACGAACCAGCGCTCGCCCAATCGCCACGCGCTGTCTTTGTCCACCTGATAACTGACGTGGTAGGCGGTCAAGTAAAGGCTCTAATTCTAAAATTTTTGCCACCTCACGGACTCGCGCATCTACTGTTTCATGCGCCGTTTTAGCTAGTTTCAAACCAAACGCCATATTGTCATACACCGTCATATGCGGATAAAGGGCATACGACTGAAACACCATCGATACCCCTCGTTTGGCAGGAGGCAAATCATTGACTAACTCATTATCAATATAAAGCTCACCCGAGGTAATATCCTCCAGACCAGCAACCAAACGTAATAAAGTAGATTTACCACAACCTGACGGACCAACAAATACTACAAATTCACCCTCTTCAATACTTAGATTAATATTGTGAATCGTCTCAACCTTATCAAAACTCTTATGGATATTTTTCAGCACCACGCTACTCATCAATGCCCCCTTTATATCATTTTCATACAATACTAATAAACACAGCTTGCCAAGGCGCTATTTGTATCTGAGTTTTCTCTAGTTGCTCTTCTAATTGTTCAAAACCAGACACAGATAGCAATTGCTCATTATCTTGCAAGATAATTTCATGCATCTGATTAGACAGATTGAATATACAGCGCACTTTTTCCTGCTCTAGTGTTCGCTCGAAAACCAATAAATCTTTAGCATAACCTTCTAAAAACATCATATCGCCATAACGTAATACCGCTTGTTTTTTCCGCCAATTTAAAAACCGCCTCACTCGATTAAGCGTACTATTAAACTGCTTATCTTGCAGACTCACCGCATAAGGGGTTTGCGCACTATCATGGGGCAGCCATGCTTCTAGGCTACCAAAACCATGGTCAGGCGCATCACTCCACACCATTGGCGTACGACAACCATCACGACCTTTAAATTCAGGCCAAAATTCTATGCCATAAGGGTCTTGTAAAGCCTCATAGGGCACAGTCGCCTCAGGCAATCCTAACTCTTCCCCTTGATATAAACAGCTTGAGCCACGCAATGTTGTCATTAAAGCAATCAACGTTACTGCTGCCTGAGGCGTATCCTCTAATTCCCAACGACTCATCACTCTCATCACATCGTGATTAGACAATGCCCAATTAGCCCAACATTTTTCATCAATTTTTTCTACTTGTTCACGAATATAAGCTACATCATGTTGCTTATGCATCAACGCAAAACTATAGGCCATATGCAAACGCTTATCCCCTGTATATTCACTCATTGCTTTAGGCACATCAGCCACTGCGCCCAATTCACCCACTGTCGTTGTCTGCCCAAATTCATCCATCAAAGCGCGTAATCTTTCAATAAACAGTAAATTTTCTGGTCGATTAATGTTATAAATTGTTTGCTGCATTGCATAAGGATTCTCATCTGGAATCCCATTGACCTTGTCTTTGCTGTTGCAGGTGGATTATCACGCAATAATTTATCATGCGTATACATATTAACTGTATCCAAGCGAAAACCATCCACACCAGCCTCTAGCCAAAATCGTGCGACTGCCAACATTTCCTTACACACGCGCTCGTTATGAAAATTCAAATCAGGCTGCGAAGTAAGAAAATTATGTAAATAATACTGCCTTCGTCCTGCATGCCATTGCCAAGCACTGCCTCCAAAAATTGATAGCCAATTATTAGGGGGAGTTCCATCTGCTTTTGGATTACTCCACACATACCAATCCGCCTTATCATTTTCTCGACTTGCGCTGCTTTCAATAAACCATGGATGCTTATCAGACGTATGAGATAAAACCAAATCAATCAAAACTTTAATTCCATACTCATGAGCTTTCTCAATTAAGCGATAAGCCTCTTGTAAGTCTCCAAACATTGGATCAACATCGCAATAATCTTGCACATCGTAGCCAAAGTCTTTCATGGGCGACGGGTAAAATGGCGACAACCAAATAGCATCTACTCCAAGAGAAGCAATATAAGGTAATTTCTCAATGATTCCCGCCAAATCACCAATTCCATCCCCATTTTTATCCATATAGCTACGCGGATAGATTTGATAAATTACACCACCACGCCACCACTGTTTATTGACTTCTCTCATAATAAACTATCCTTTTACCGCTCCTGCGGTAAGTCCTGAAATAATCTTACGTTGAAAAATGACCACTAAAATCACCAAGGGTAGGGTTACAATCACTGAAGCTGCCATAATATTCCCCCAAGGCAACTCATATTTTGACCCTCCACTAATTAATGCAATCGCTACAGGCACAGTACGAACATCATTTGATAAGGTAAATGTTAGCGCAAATAAAAACTCATTCCATGCCGCGATAAACGCCAGCAATCCTGTTGTTACCATTGCCGGCCACATTAATGGCATAAACACTAATCGAATGACCTGTGCTGGCGTTGCCCCATCCACAAATGCGGCTTCCTCAAGCTCCTTAGGCAGCTCTCGCATAAAAGTCGTCAATACCCACACTGTAAAGGGCAACGTCAACATAATGTTAGCCATCACCAATCCAGGCAAAGTATTGTATAAACCAAAATAACGCACTAATTCAAACATCCCTGAAAGAACTGCCACTTGAGGAAACATAGAGACTGATAAAATCGTTAATAATAACGTTGCTCGTCCGCGGAATTTAATTCGACCCAAAGCATAAGCAGCCATCAGCCCGATAAATAAAGAAATTACCACCACCGAACAAGCAACCACCACTGAATTTAAAATATTGCGCGCAAAAGGCTGTTTTAAAAACACATTGCGATAATTTTCTAAATCAAACGACTCAGGAAAATAATTGACACTAAACAGTGCCGAGCCATGCTCAAAAGACGTCAGAATTGCATAATAAAATGGGAATAATGCTACGATTGACACCCCAATAATCAACATATAGAACGCTATTTTTTTTACGCCTGCCATGTCATTCTCCGCTTAATTTTACCCGCCCAATAACCAAATAAGCTACCGTAATCAAAGCAATAATAATCAGTAGAAGCGTTGCTGCTGCCGACCCATAACCCACATCCTGAAAGTCCACCAACTGCTGTCTAGCATAAACGCTCATCGTCATTGTTGTTTGACTGTTTGAGGTCAACACATAAATTAAATCAAAAATCCGCAAGGCATCTAATGCGCGAAAAATCACCGCTACTGCAATAGCAGGCTTAATTAACGGCAACGTCACCTTCCAAAACACTTTCAAGGGATGAATTCCATCAACGCGTGCGGCTTCATAGCAATCCTTAGGCAACATTTGTAATCCCGTCAAAATAAGTAGCGCCATAAACGGTGTCGTTTTCCATACATCAACCATCACCACTGCCCACATCGCCGTATCAGGCGAAGCTGTCCAAGCAATTGGTGCACTAATCAAACCAATATCTAAAAGAATACTGTTAATCACTCCGAACTGATCATTTAACATCCACCCCCAAATCTTAGCGCTCACTACCGTTGGGATAACCCATGGCACTAAGATAATCGCGCGCAACAGTCCACGCCCCTTAAAATTCTGATGAATAATCAGCGCAATCATTAGTCCAAATATTGTTTCTAGTGCCACAGAAATTACTGCAAACCAAACTGTGTTATAAACTGACCGCCACCAAAGCCTGTCACTTAAAAGCCCGCCCCATTCTTGATTGTAGTAATTTGCCAAGCCAATAAAATGACGTTCACTATCCGCCACCAACGTTGCATCAGTAAAACTCAACCAAATTGTACGCAATAGTGGCCAACCTGCTGCAAACACTAAAGTAATCAACATTGGCGTTAAAAAAATCCAAGCTGAGCGTATTCTAGATCGATTCAAAGTATTATGTTTTGCACTCATTTTATACCTTCATCAAACAGCAGATAGACCACTAATTTAAAAGCTCTTACCAACCACGTTTTTTAATTGCGTTTAGCTGTGTTTCCAAAGCATTAAGCGCCGTAGCCGCATCACTATTTCCTGCTAATACGCTGTGAGTCGCCTCCCAAAAAGCATTCGATACTCGATTATATTTACCTTTTGTTACGTCAGAGGGGCGCGCTACTGCATTAGTAAAGGTGTCATACAACTCTGCAAAAAAAGGATTAGCCGCTAATATTTCAGCATCTTCATACAATTCTGGATAAGTAGGATTGTAACCCCCTACAATTGCTCGGCGTTTTTGCTCTTCTTTTGAGGTTAAAAACATCACCAAATCCGCTGCGATTTCAGGGTGGTTAGAATATTTTGATACAGCCAATTGCCAGCCACCTAAAGTAGCACTCCCAACCATTGTTGGTTCATTAGACGGCAAAACGCTCACGCCAACTTTTCCTTTGATAGGGCTTTCGCTACTATTTGCCAATGCCCACGCGTACGGCCAACTCCGCATAAAAACCGCATAGCCTGACTGGAATGTTCCGCGCGCTTCTTCTTCTGCATAATTTAATACCCCTTGTGGCGCAATATCGCCAATCCAAGAGGCTACCTTATCTAAAGCCTCAATGGCTTGCGCGTTATTAACGCTAACATTGCCTTGCGCATCAACAATCGTGCCACCCCCAAAACTTGAAATCCATTCCAGCGCATTACAAGTCAATCCTTCATACGCCTTCCCTTGAAACACAAAACCCTGCATCTTATTATTGCCATCTTGTTGTTCTGCTTTCATAACAGCGCGAGCCGTCTCTGCCAACTCATCCCATGTTTTTGGCGCTTCAAAACCATATTTTTCCAATAAATCTTTGCGATAATACAGTAGCCCTGCATCTGTAAACCAAGGCATTGCCTTTAATTCCCCTTCCACCGTGTTATTTTGCACAATCGAATCAAAATGCTCTTTTTCAATACCATTTGTAAACGGTTTTAAATCAATAAAATGCGAACCTAAAATTCCTGGCCAGACCACATCTACCTGAAACACATCCACATCACTGGCTTTATTCGCCAGCAATTGCTGGAATAAGGCCAATTGCTCATTCGTATCATTTGGCGTTGAAACAATATTCACCGTATGCCCTGTTTTCTCTTCCCACGCTTTTGCACCCTCACGACAAACCTCACGCTCTGAACCCACCGCACCACAGCTCAATGAAATCGTCTCTCCCATAACCATTGAGCTTATTCCAGATAACACCAACCCACTGATTATTTTATATTTAACATTAAACCCAAACATCTCCATCCTCCTTTTTTAAATATTATTAATTAATAACTAGCGATAATATTTTATCTCTCCATTATCTGTCAAGCTCAATATGTTCAATACTGTGAAAAGTGCCCTTCGATAGCATCTTCGTTAAAACAACCGCCTTAAATGTTAATACAAATTGTAAAGATTCTTATTTATGGTAAAATCAACTCTTTGCTGTACAATAAATAAGTAATCTATAAGGAAAAAATATGAATAAATCCAAAAATTTATCCAAAATTATTAAAATAACTTTACTTACACAAGCGCTAGCTGCTTGCAGTTTTCCCTCAAATACAAATTTATTATCAGATACTCAAAACTTACCAAATCCTTCTGCTAAGTCAGAATCTCAAGAAAATACAAAAATAAAAAAGCCAGCAAAAAGACGAAGCCGCTCTAACTCATTCACAGCAAACCAATTCCCATCAAACAGAAAATCCCTCAGCTATAAATTCCCTCCCCATCAAACAGCCACCATCGCAAAATATTAGCCCTAATCTAACCCCTCCTAAAAAACAATCTCCTATTATTCCTCAAGCCAAACCGCGCAATTTAGCGCCTGCAAAATTTGCAGAAAATTTCACCCAAGAAGAGATTAAAAAAGCAGAAGAACTAAAAGGGCATACAAAATCTATTCGTGAAGTAACACTAGATTTTTATAAAGATTTACAACCGATTAAGCACCTAGCCGTTAATTATCTAGGATTTCAATTTGGTATTGACGACCCCGCCCAGAATCCAGAGGATTTAGATAAATTTTTAAACTTCAATCTTATGACAGGTGTAAAAATAAAACCCAATATTTTTATTCCTGAAAGTAAGCAAGATATTGAAGTTATTTTAAAAAACCCACAAGAATTTTTAGGACATGAGGATGTTAAGCGCTATATCAAAAGCTCAAAGATTATGACCTATAATCAATACTACTCCTCATTAGAGCGCGAGAGCCATTTATCTTATCAATTGTTTGATACTAGCGATAAATTAATCGCCCAAGAACAAGAAGCGCCTATTAAACTTCATTTTAGTGGCAATTTTACTGCGCAAAATTCTTTACCTTCCCAAGGCATCATTCATTACTCTGGCGCTGCTTTAGCAGGTGATGTGATTGATAAGATTGGCATGCAAGAGATTATTCATGGTGATTTTAGCTTTAAATTTGACTTTGCTACCCGTAAAGGCAGTGGCAAAATCACGAACCTACTTGACCAACCTATTCTCTTAAATGAAGGGGAATTACCTGTAGGACAAGACATTATGATAGGCACGGCAAGCATAGAAAATGGGTTACCTAATCCAAAATTTAATAAAAGCAAACCTATTGATGCAATAGATAATCCAGAAAAATTAACTGATTTTTCCTATTACGCCAGTTTTAGAGGGCCAAACGCCGAAGAAATCGCGGGGTATATCGTTGATGACGTCAATTATGATGATGTAGTCGGTTTTATTGGTCAAAATAAAGAATAATTTTAGGTAGAACTCTAATCTGAATCTCCCAAAAAACTAAAATAAAAAACAGCAGATAAAAATTAATGTCAGTTGGTTTTTATCTGCTTATCTTTTTATCTGCTTAATTAAGCAAGATTATAAAAGCGCTTATATCTTAAGCCTTTTATTGAGTCGATATAGGCTGATACTGATATAAAAACTGTTGTGCAATTCTTCCACTGCGAGAGCCGCGCGCCATTGCATACTGCAACGCTTGGCGCTTTGCTTGTTCATCTAAGATGAACCCTTCGCGGGTAAATAAATAGGCTAATAAGTCCAAATATTGCGCTTGAGATAAACGATGAAAAGCTAGGCGCAAACCAAAACGGTCGGATAAAGAGATATGCTCTTCATCGTCTTCCTCTGGATGGCGTGCTTGTATGGTTTGCGAGGTTTGCGCCAATAAATGCCTTCGATTGGACGTAACGCACAACATCACATTGCGCCCAATCCCTGCAATTGAACCCTCTAATACCGCTTTTAAAGCACGATAACGCCCATCTTCCTCTGCAAAAGATAAATCATCGATAAACACTAAAAAGCGTGCCGAATGTTGCGCCATTGCCCATAGCAAAAACGCCATATTGTCCAAATCTTCTATTCCCAACTGCACTAATTTCAGGGGCTGTCCCTGTGATTTTATATGCACAAACAATGCACGCACTAAAGACGATTTACCTGTTCCACGCGCCCCCCAAAGCAACATATGGTTATAAGATTGACCTGCCATAAAACGTTGCATATTTTGCATAACAGCTTGTTTTTGTCTGTCAATTTCTTGTAAATCTTCCCATGAAATTGTTTGGGTATGCATAACACCTAACAGCTCTCGCTGTCCGTTATACGCTAAACTTATTAGCGTTTCATGAGCATCAAATGCTTTACAAAGCGCTTGCGCCCGCTGGGTTAAACTAAACATTCCTGCTCCAATTACTGCGCTAAATGGTCACGCGTTGCGTTAAAAGTGATTTCAGGGAAACGCTCTTGCGTAAGCTGTAAATTCACCCGAGTTGGCGCGATATAGACCAACTGCTGGTAATGGTCATGCGCTAGATTTTGCATATTTTTATCTATAAATTTTTGCAAATCCTTGTCATTATTCGCCTCCACCCAGCGCGCGGTAGACACATTCACCCCTTCAAATAAACAATTTACATTGTATTCATTTTTCAAACGCGCTTGCACTACATCAAATTGCAACACCCCCACTGCCCCTAAAATTAAATCATTACCAATCATTGGTTTAAAAAATTGCGTCGCACCTTCTTCACAGAGCTGTTCTAACCCTTTTAACAACGCTTTCATCTTTAACGGGTCTTTTAAACGCACACGACGAAATAACTCAGGGGCAAAATCAGGAATGCCAACAAACTGCAAATCTTCGCCTTCGGTAAAACTATCGCCAATACGAATCGTGCCATGATTATGAATACCGATAATGTCGCCTGCAACCGCGGTTTGCGCATGTTCGCGCTCTGCTGCCATAAAGGTAAGCGCCTCAGGGATTTTAATGTCTCTACCCAAGCGCACCTGTTTAAGCTTCATACCTGCATTAAACTGCCCTGAATTAATGCGCATAAAAGCAATACGGTCGCGGTGTTTTGGGTCCATATTCGCCTGAATTTTAAAAACAAAACCACTGAGTTTATCCTCTTCAGGGCGCACTTCGCGCACTGTTGTCTGTCGAGCTTTTGGCGCAGGAGCATAACGTGCAAAATCGCTTAACATTTCGCGCACGCCAAAATTACTCACCGCCGAACCAAAATAGACAGGCGTCAACGTCCCTTCTAAATAAGCTTGTAAATCAAAGGCATTCCCCGCCTCCTTAATCAATTCCACCTCTTCACGAAACGTTTCTATAATCGCGCCCAAATACTCATCTAAACGAGGATTATCCAACCCCTCAATGCGCTCTCCCAGTGCAATTTTACTGCCGCCTGCTCCTTGCTCATAAATATAGACCTCATCTTTTAATAGGTGATAAACCCCTTTTAGTGAGCGCCCCATGCCAATTGGCCAAGTAATTGGCGCACAACGAATTTTTAATACCGCCTCAATTCCATCAATCAACTCCATTGGGTCGCGCCCCTCGCGGTCAAGTTTATTGATAAAGGTAAAAATAGGCGTATCACGCAGCCGACAAACCTCCATCAGTTTAATCGTGCGCTCCTCTACGCCCTTAGCGCAATCAATAACCATCAATGCTGAATCCACAGCTGTTAGCGTGCGGTAAGTATCTTCAGAAAAATCCTCATGTCCAGGAGTGTCAAGCAAATTAATCATTTTGCCCTCATAAGGAAACTGCATGACCGATGAAGTAACAGAAATTCCGCGCTCTTGCTCCATCGCCATCCAATCTGATGTCGCATGGCGCGCCGCTTTACGCCCTTTAACCGCACCTGCCATCTGAATTGCTCCTCCAAACAGTAATAATTTTTCTGTTAGAGTGGTTTTGCCCGCATCTGGGTGAGAAATAATGGCAAAGGTCCGCCGATTTTGATAGTCATTTGAAAGAATATTGCCCATAAATATTTTGCACTCAATAAATTGTTACATCACAACAAAAAGCGCATGCCTTCTTATGAAAGCATGCACCCAAAAAGCCTTATCACACTGCTACTTTATACTTTTAACCAACGTTTCCATGCCTTCACGCTTTAATTGGCTCTCCATCGCTTCTGCCTCTTTATGGCTCGCATAAGGTCCAACTTGCACTACATAAATACTTTTATTTTGCGCAAGAGAAACTGGATAATCTCGCAAAATTAAACGCGCACGCAAACGGTCTGCCATATTTTTATCCCGAAAAGCGCCCACTTGAACTATAAAGAGCGCGTCTGAACTCGTCTTTACTTTAGCTTTTTGCTCTACCTTCTGCTCAACCTCATTACTGCGTTTTTTTAACTCTTCATAAAAAGAATATTTTGCCTTATTCGTTTTAGGCGCTTGTTCAGGCATTTTTTGTACAGCAGATTGCGCAGGCAGTGTTTGAGGGGCAGATTGTGGGGATACAGCCGATGATGTGGCATTATCTTCTAAAGAAGTTAACCGAATTTGTCCACCATGATTAAACTCCTCACTGGCATTTGCATTTTCTACCACCGTAGCAGAAGATTGTGATTGTTGAGTGGGTTTTGACTTAGACTGCCCCACCATGCCCTGTTGCTGAGAATGAGTCGCGCCTGTGGTTAGATACTTAATGCCAATATAGAGAAAAATAAACACCACAAACAACAAGCATAATCCCATGATTCGAGTAACCATCTGACTTCTTGCGCTAATTTTTTTTTCTTTAATTTTAATCACGCCTTGCCTCTACATTTTATCCAGCGCTTTTACACCTATTATTGCCAAAGCATTACGCAAAACCTGCTGTACAGCGGCTGTTAGCGTCAGTCTTGGCGCACGAATGGTCTCATCATCATGCAACAATTTATGCCCAGCATCATAATAATGATGCCAAGCACCCGCTAATTCACGCAAATAATTCACAATTGGATGCGCGCTATACTGCTCCCCTGCCGAAAGCACCACCTCTGGATAGCGCGCCAATTCTTTAAGCAACATCTTTTCTTCCTTAAGCTTCAACTTAAGGCGATATTCCAGCCCCAACTTATCGCTTGTTAATAGCCCTTCATTTTCAGCTTTTTCCAACACGCGACAAGTCCGCGCATGAGCATATTCCACATAATAAAATGGATTATCCTTGCTATGCGATACCGCCAAATCCATATCAAAATCCAAATGTTGCTCAGGCCTACGCATCACATAAAAAAGCGCGCCGCATCGCTAGTAACCGCCTCACGCAACGCACGCAACGTTACAAACTCGCCTGAACGCGTCGACATCTGCATCTTTTGCCCATCCTTATACAACACCGCAAACTGCACCAAAATAATTTTCAACTGACTAGGGTCTAAATCCAATGCCGCCAACGATGCGCGCACCCGCGCCATATAGCCATGATGATCTGCACCAAAAATATCAATCATTTCATCATAGCCACGCTCATATTTATCAAGATGATAGGCAATATCAGAGGCAAAATAGGTCGTTACACCATTTTCACGACGCACCACCCTATCTTTTTCATCACCAAAATCAGTTGCTCTAAACCACATTGCCCCTTCTTTTTCATACAAAAACCCTTGTTCTTGCAAAATATCTAGCGCTTTTTCCACTTTATGCTCATCATATAACGAACGCTCACTATACCAACGCGCAAACTCCACCCCAAATTGCGCCAAGTCTTCGCGAATATCTGCCACCATCGCCTCAAGCGCCACATCAAACACCTTACGATAATCCGTCTCACCTAATTTTGCTTTTAAATCCGCAATCGCTTGGTCAATAAACACATCGCGTGCTCCCGCCTCAATCTGCGCCTCTGACCAATCCTGTGGCATTTCGCTTAACCAATCCTCAAGCGCATAAGCCAAATTTTCGCCTACCGTTTCTTTAAGTTGTTCTGCCAATTCAAAAACATACTCCCCCTGATACAATCCCTTTGGCAAAGCGCTGGCTTTTTGCTGTTTTTCCAAATAGCGCCAATACACACTCAACGCCAAAATATCCATTTGACGCCCAGCATCATTAACATAATACTCCTCGTCCACTTCATGCCCATTAGCGCGCAACACATTCGCAAGCGTATCCCCAAAAGCCGCTCCGCGCCCATGTCCCACATGCAAAGGCCCTGTTGGATTAGCCGATACGTATTCTAATAATATTTTTTGTGGCTGCAGCGCTTTATGGCGACCATAGCTATCGCCTTGCTCCATAATCGTTTTTAATACCGCCGTTTCACTATCATGCGACAAACGAATATTGACAAACCCAGGACCTGCAACCTCCATACTCGCCACACTCTCTATAAGCGGTACAGAAACCACAATTTGGTCTGCCAATTCTTTAGGATTCATCTTAAAAATCTTGGCATAACGCATAGCTAGATTGGTTGCAAAATCGCCATGCGTTGGGTCTTTACAGCGTTCTAATTCAATCGGTTGATTGAGTTCTTCCTCAGCGATATGGTGCGTTTTGGCAATTAAAGTTAAAGCAACGTGCAAAGCGTTTTGAATTTCTTGTTTCATAAGGGAATAAAATGGCTAGAAAAGGCGGTAGTTTAACGTTTTATGCGCTAAAAACCAATGAAGAAAATATTTAATCTCGTGGCGTGCTCATTGTGATGATTTAGGGCGAACCTTAATACAACGGTTGGCTTGCACCACTTCAGATTTAGTCTCTTCTGCTTGCTCTAAATCTTCTGCGTTTGCCTGCGCCGCCAAATTAACATTGCCAGTGGATTCATTGTATTGCAAGACCACATGAATTGGCAGATGGTCTGAACCAATGTCAGGTAATGTCTCCATCACCACCAAATTAAAATGCGCGCTGTGAAAAATATGGTCAAGTGGCCAACGTAAAAAAGGAATTTTGGCGTGAAACGTACTAAATGGACGCCGTCCAATTCGTGGGTCCATCATGCGACTGATTCGACGAAATAATAAAGTCGAACGCGACCACGCCACATCATTCAAATCGCCAAACACCAAAGCAGGCTCATCACGCGCACTAACCTCCTCCCCAACTAAAATCAGCTCCGCATCACGCTCCTGCGAGCGCACATTTTCTGTTGGACTCGGTGGCATTGGGTGCAAGCAATACAATCTAACCCGCTCTCCACTTTGCAAGACCACATACCCGACGATAGAAGGGATATCCTCCTGAATCTGATAGCGTATTTCACAATCACTTAACGGCAGTTTGAATACAAATGCATGCCATATAAATTTTCCAACGGTTGTTTTACGCTATAAGGATAATCCTGCTCAATGACGCTCAACTGATTTTCCCACCACTGATTACTCTCCAGCGTCAACACAATATCTGGCTGATATTTTTCAATAAGAGCTAACAATTTTGACGTTTGACGATTCGGCATTAACACATTTGCACTTAAAATAGACAATTGCCGTTGTGTATTACTGCTTGCTTTTTCTTGTTTTACCACCTCTTTCTTATGCAAAGGCGTATAAGTAAAAATCCAACGCAGTTGATACAATAATGCCACCAATGTGGCTATCTCTAATCCATTGAACCATAAAGGTTTATGCGATACAAACAAACTCAATACAAACGCTATTAACGTAATAAAAGCAATTTGCATGCGTGGAAAATCAAAAATGCGCACCGTCCAATGTCCAATTCGCAAAACTGGCAGAATCGACACCAAAACCAGTAGCCCCATTAAAATAGAAGTCGTGATTAGCATGAATATAATAAATGCTTGATGATGGCAAAGTGCTGATTATACACTTTTCAAATTTTACTCAGAGCTAAAATCACTCCAGCCATAATGGGTCAACATCCAATCCATAACGCACATTAAGCGCCTTTGCCTGCGCCTCAAACCATGCATACACCCTAGGCAAATCCCGTTGTAGCGTCGCTTTACTAGGCGCTTGAAGCAATAATTGCGCACTATAAATCCCCCCTTTGCGCGCAATCACCGCAGGCGCAGGACCAAGCCATAGCCAGTTTTCCCCAATCCCCTCAGATAGCGCCCCCTCCTTTGTCATCATTAACACCTGCATCACCCGAGCCAACTCCTTATGGCGCGCAAATAACAACACCTGCGCCGAAACAGGTGGCAATCCAGATTCTATTCGTTGTGCATACAATCGCTTAGCTTGTACAGCATAAGCCTCTACCAAACTATTAAACACAGGATGCTCAGGTTGTTTGGTCTGCACCCATACCTGCCCCCGACGCTCCCGACCCGCCCGACCACTTACCTGCACCAGCATCTGCGCCAAGCGCTCCTCACTGCGAAAATCCAAACTATAAAACGCCTGATCCGCATCCACAATCGCCACCAAATTCAAATGCGGAAAATGATGCCCTTTTGAAAGCCATTGCGTTCCCAAAATAATATCCACCTCCCGACGATGCACCTGCTCAAGCGCCTGTTCAAACTGTTTTGAGGTAGAAAACGCATCCGAATCAATCCGCAACACCCGAGCCTGTGGAAATTGCGCCTTCAGCACCTGCTCTAATTTTTGCGTCCCCATTCCCAGCATCAACAGCTCCCCCTGCCCACAACTTGGACAACGCACGGGCAAACGCTCACTCGCACCACAATGATGACACACCAACTCACGCACATTCACATGCGCCACCATCGACGTTTCACACTGCGCACACAACGCCTGCCAACCACAATGCTCACAACGCAACATCGGCGCATAGCCCCGACGATTTAAAAACAGCATCACCTGCTCATCTGCCCCAAGCGCCCGACGAATAGCCTGAATCAACCCCACACTCAAACCATCTTGCACCAATGCCTGACGCATATCCTCCAACACCACCTCAGGCAACGCCAGCGCATTGACCCGTTCTGGCAAATAAAATCGACGCCACCGCCCTGCCTGCACCTGATGAAAACACTCCAAAGAAGGCGTAGCCGACCCCAACACAATGGCACATCTATAATCTTTGCACGCATAATCGCCACATCACGCGCATGATAACGAAACCCATCTTGCTGTTTATACGCTGGGTCATGCTCCTCATCAATCACAATTGCCTGCAAATTCTTACACTGCACCCACACCGCCGAACGCGTCCCCACCAACACCTGAGCCGACCCATTTGCCATCGCCTGCCAACTATCCAAACGCTCCCTATCACTCAAACCAGAGTGATGCGCCACCACCGCTCCCTTCAAACGCCCCCGCAAACGAGCCAACATCGCCTGCACCAACCCAATCTCTGGCACTAACACCACCACCTGCCCCCCCGAAGCACACCAATATTCAATACAACGTAAATACACCTCCGATTTCCCAGAGCCCGTTACCCCCTCCACCAACGCCA
Source organism: Rappaport israeli (assembly GCF_001888055.1). Lineage (GTDB taxonomy): Bacteria > Pseudomonadota > Gammaproteobacteria > Cardiobacteriales > Cardiobacteriaceae > Rappaport > Rappaport israeli. The sequence goes on along the minus strand of NZ_LXHZ01000027.1, from coordinate 18,174 downwards.
CCTCAAATCCCTCCAATGCCGACACCCCAGAAACCGCCACCGTCTGCGCCTCATTAAGTTCCAACGTTGGCAACACCGCCCCAGCCTGTGGCAAAAACCGCTGCTCCATCACCAACCACCCCCGCGCCAACAAATCAGCAAGCCATCGCGCCGACAGCGCAAACCGCGACCTTAATACCCCCTCCTCACACATCCCCTGCGCTTGTAAAAACCTCAACACCTCCGCCTGTTTATGCCCCAACCCTCCTTCAGCCAAATGCGCCAAACCCGCCACAGAGACCGCATAAAATCGCGCCAACGCCTGCACATTCTCCCCCCCCTCACGCAACACCTTAGGCAACGCCGCCTGCATCACCTCCCCAATTGGATGAAAATAATACCGCGCCGCAAAGCCCCACAAAGCCAACATCTGCGCATCTACCAACGGCTTGTCATCCAACACTCGCGCCACCGATTTCAAAGCAAAATCCACCAAAGGACGCGTCTTATGAACCGACATCACCACCCCCACCACCTGCTGACGCCCAAACGGCACCAACACACGCACCCCCACCGCCACCATTTGCGTACACTCATAATCAAACAACCCCAACAAAGGACGCGCAATCGCCACCGACACCCAACATTCAACCATTGTTCACCCCAAAACTAAACGTTATACTGTAACCCTTTTTAACCTCAAAGCACCCCATGCCCCACGCCATTATCACCCTAAAAAACATCCATTATCAAATAGACCAACGCCCTATTCTGGAACACATCAACCTAGAAATTTATACAAATCAAATCCTTACCATTGTAGGTCCCAACGGCGCAGGCAAAAGTAGCCTGCTCGCCCTCATCTTAAACCACCTCAAACCCACTCGTGGACACATTTACCGCCAACCGCACCTTAAAATCAGCTACCTCCCCCAACGTTTTCATGTTCCTGTAGACCTCCCCATCACCGCGCAACGCTTTCTCAAAGACCTCCGCCCAAGCCCTGACAACCCATGGCTCAAGCGCCTAAATCTGCTCACACTTCTCAACAAACCCCTACAAACCCTCTCAGGAGGCGAAACCCAGCGCCTACTTCTTGCCCGCGCCCTCCTAAGAAATCCCCAACTCATCGTCCTAGACGAACCCGCCGCTGGCATCGACCCCACCACCCTCGACCAATTTTATAAAATCATTCGTGACTACCAGCAGCACAACCAAACCAGCATCCTCATGGTCTCCCACGACCTCCACCTCGTCATGGCAGAAAGTGACCGCGTCTTATGCCTAAACAAACACATCTGTTGCCAAGGCAGCCCTGAAGACATACAAAAACATCCAGAATTCATACAATTATTTGGCACGCCAGCGCCTACACACATCGCCTTTTATCCTCATCAACAACATCCCACCGCCTAAGAGAGCCACCCCATGTTCATCTCCTTTATTCTCATTCCATGGCTTTGCGCCCTACTCACCGCCACCACTGCCGCACCGCTAGGCGCGCTTCTTGGATGGCGACGCCTTATTTATTTTGGGGAAGCCATTGCGCATGCCTCCCTACTCGGCATTGCCCTAGCGCTCACCCTAAACCTTCCCATCTATCTAGGCATCTGGCTTATCGCCCTACTCCTTGTAGCCCTACTCTATCTGCTCAAACATCATAGCAAAGACGACAGCAACAACATCCTAGGCACCCTCTCTCACATCTCCCTCGCCCTTGGGCTTATTGTTCTTTCCTCTCTTGAACACATCCGCACCGACCTCATGGGCTATCTCTTTGGAGACATCCTCACCGCCTACCTCCCCCAGTTCTACATCATCCTCATCGTTACCTTTTTAACCGCACTGAGTATACGCTATCTTTGGCAACCGCTTATTCTTATGACCCTCCACCCCCTCATCGCACAAACCGAACTCAAAAATAGCCACTATTACGACCTCGCCTTCCTTCTCATCCTCGCCCTATTTGTTGGCGTGATGGTACAATTTTTTGGATTATTATTAGTCATCGCCCTACTCATCATCCCCGCGAACGCCGCCAACAAAATTGCCAAAACGCCCGAACAAAGCGTCGCCCTTGCCATCCTTATCGCCAGCCTTTCCACCACCCTAGGCATCGCACTAGCATGGCAATACAACTACCCCGTAGCACCTGCCATCGTTGTTATTGCAGGCATACAATATTTCATAGCAAGCCTTTATAAAATCTACCAAAACCTAAGCCGACAACGCCAAGCCCATTAACAAACCCACGTGATTTTGACAAGCTTTGAACAGTTCGCTACTATGCGCGCCCTTAAACCCTTGTAACCTTTACAATTGGATACCGCCAATGAGCAACCAACCCCCTTCTAATGAAGACTACATGAACAACGCCCAAAAAGCCCACTTCACCCAAATCCTAGAAAACTGGAAACAAGCCATTTACGAAGAAAGCAAACGCACCCAAAACCATCTCAAACAAGCCCACGAATCCACCGCAGACCTCAACGACCGCGCCACACTAGAAGAAGAATTTACCCTAGAACTACGCACCCGCGACCGTGAGCGCAAACTGCTCAAAAAAATCGAACAAGCCCTTATCCGCATTCAAAAAAACGATTTTGGCTATTGTGAAGAATGTGGCGAAGAAATCGGTATCAAACGATTAGAAGCCCGCCCAACCGCCGAACTATGCATCGATTGCAAACAACTCTCCGAAAGACGAGAAAAACACTACTACGAAAGCCGATAACACATTTCCCTATCCTTTAGACGCATAGACGCAATTTTTATATAATTTTTATATAAATGAATTTTGCACCATTGTATTTTTATGGCATTTATTGAATATAAATGCTTTCTCTTTTTTACAGCGTAAAAATTGGCGCTTAATTTCTGCAAACCTTTATAAAATACTGGTCGCTCATTTAATCATCGTCCTTGACTTGTACCACCGACAAGCAAATGATTTAGTTAAACTTTTTATATATTTTCCCAAAAGATACAAAACCCAACCCAACCCTCTTTAACCTTTCTTATTTCAAGCAAACAAGTTAAACAACATTTATCACAGCGCTCAAACAAAAAACCAGCAACACGCTGGTTATCAGCCACTAGACATAGCACAGTTTAATTATCTTGTGATAAAGCATTTAAACCTTCAGCCTGTTGTTCAATTAATTCATGGTGTTCAGGAATAAAACCTTTTAACTGATTAAGCGCATGACGATAAACCTTACGCTTAAAATACACCACCTCATTGACTGGCTCCCAGTAGTCAGCCCAGCGCCAATCATCAAATTCAGGGGTCAGATTTGTTGTCAAATTCACGCTTACATCTTTTGTTTTCAAACGCAATAAAAACCATTTTTGCTTTTGCCCAATGCATTGCACCAATCCATGCCGTCTACGTCGACGAAAGCGAATTGGCAAACGGTATTTTAGCCAGTCACTTGTTGCCCCCACCACCTCAACATGCGCTTGGGTCAGTCCTGTTTCTTCATATAATTCACGCCACATCGCCTCAATTGTTGATTCCCCTGCATTTAAACCGCCTTGCGGAAATTGCCATGAATTCTGCCCACACCGCTTACCTAAAAAACCTGCCCAAATTCATTAATAATAATAATCCCCACATTAAAACGAAAACCCTGAGCATCAAATATATTTTGGTCTAAATGATTATTGTCCATACTGTATTATTTCACACGCGCTTATTTCCACTAATTTTAACACCAGCGCCCTATTTAAGACGATTTTAATTTAGTGTTGATTGTCATCATTAATAAAATCAACAAAAAATCAATAAACAATTAATTATATCCGTTTGCTTTCATTGCTCATTCGCCCTATTATCTGTTGATAAAGATTATCATTAGGAATCGCTTTTATGAAAATTTGCCTTTGTAAAAATATCTCTGATAAGCAAATTTACCAAGCTATAGAAGCAGGACACACCAGCCGTCTTGCGCTTATGGCGCATCTAAAAGTTGGTACTGGCTGTGGGCAATGCCTGCCTCTTGTTGATGAAATGCTTAGCGCAACGCGACAATCCTCTCCCTTATCTGATCCTCTCTTAGAACAGCCTATCGTATTTAATCCAATGCTTGCCTCCTAATTCATCTCTCACTGCTTAGAGAGGTCGTACAAATACAGCGCTTTTTATCCACCGCATCACAAAATTCTCCCAAAAGAAACGTTTCACTTAAATGAACATGTCCACTTTCCACCTTAACCCCTAATTTTTGTAGTTCTTTCAAAGAGCGTGAAAGCGTCTCTGGTGTCATTCCCAAATAATTGGCAATATCTGATTTTTTATAGATTAAATCAAATTGATTGACCTGCCCACGATTAAGCGACAAACTCAATAGATAGCGTCCCACTCGATAAGTGGCGTCTCTTAAGGTAATACTGTCAATTTGCAAAATTGCAGCTCGATAGTATTTTGCAATGATAATCAATAGATTATGAGAGACTTTATGGTTGGTTTTAGCATACTGTGTAATAAAATCTGCCTCAATGCATAACGCTTTTGATGCTTTAGTAGCTCGTACCATGATAGGGGAAGGGTCAGGCGGAAATAAAATCGCTCCATGCAAGTCTCCCCAGCACTTAACATGCGGATAATAATTTCACTGCCCTCAGGCGTGCTACGCAAAGTAAACAACTCACCACTTAATAAAAACATCATAAATTCAGGAATTTGACCTTGGGTCAATACATATTCACCACGCTGATAATCTGATATATGCGTATGCGCTAAAATCTCGCGCGCCTCAGCATCACTAAGCTGATTAAAAAATAACGACTCACGCAGTAATCGCGAATGCAATAATTCTTCTTTTATCATTACAACCCCCTATATTCTTTAGAAATTATTCTGCATAGGCGTTAGCCACAGCTCACCCTGAGCACGTCGCCAATCAAAATGACGCAAAAATGACATTCCCAAAAGCACTTCATCATCCATATTAGGCAAAATACTAGCAGGCATATTGATAAGCCTTATTTCCCCAATTTGAATGGATTGCAGTTGCGTTCTCTTAGCCAAAACCAGCCCATTAGCTGTCATGGAACGCACTTCACCCATCCCAACTAACCCAATGCGTTGTGCTAATTGTTCGCTTAAAGCAATACCAGTTGCCCCTGTATCTAAAACAAACACCACTGGATAGCCATTAATCTGTCCAGAGACACGATAATGCCCATCTTGTGAAGGCAACAGTCGCAACACGCCGTCTGACTGCATAGGCGCCTGATTTGGATTATGCGCTTGTTGCAACCAACCCTCAACATAGGCATAAAATGCTATCAATAATAAAAAAAACGACAACAACGCAAACCCCTGCGCCCATTTCCCTCTTGCTTCAACCGCCATTTAACTTAACCTTAAAGCACAAACCTAACCTCCCTTGCAATGCAAGCGTCATTATAAGATATAATGCTAAACCTCCAAATCTATTAAATTAAAATCTACGGAGTTTTTATGAATATCGAAAATATTTTGAATCAAGTCCTACAAACGGGCAAAAAAATCTTAGACAACCGCGATAGCTCACCTAGTCAGCAGTCAAACAATGGTTTTGATATTAATCGCGATGCCCTTAAAAAGTTAGGTGGTGGCGCGGCGGCGGCTGGTCTGCTATCCATGCTTATGGGCAATAAAAGCCGTGGTATTGGTATTAACAGCAGCATGCGCAAAATGGGTTCTCTTGCCGCCATTGGCACTTTAGCCTATAAAGCCTACCAAAGCTGGCAAGACAAACAACCCAGCCAAAGCACTACAACAAATACCCAACCAACTTATGAACGCAACGAACAAAGCAGAGAAAACAACAGCCGTATCATTGTCAAAGCCATGATTGCCGCCGCTTCTGCAGACGGACACATTGATAATCAAGAAAAACAAATTATTCTTGAGGAAATAGGGAGTGAGGACGCACAAACTCGCCAATGGATTGAACAACAATTGCAACACCCCGCCAACCCTGCGCAATTAGCGCAAGAAATCGGCAACGATACCGCACTTGCTGCAGAAGTCTATCTCGCCTCACGCATCATTAGCGATGACCTACACCGCAAAGAAATTGTTTATCTTCATCAACTTGCGCAAGCTCTTAATCTAGATAAATCTCTGGTTGAGCATCTTGAAAAACAAGCAGGATTTTAATCCCAGTCGCTATAAAAAATAACATGCACAAAACGCCCACTTTATCGTGGGCGTTCTTTAATACAGAATACGTTTTTTGCAACAATGCCTTAGCGCACCTAATTTAATTGGCTTTAGCCTATTTTTTTACTCGCGCCAACCTAGCCTAAAATTAACGCATCATCTCCCATTTTTTCACCACTTTGTTGCTCAAATAATTTCAGCAAATCCGCCACCCCTAACCCACAACGCGCCTCATCAGCAATATCAAACACCACCCGCCCCTGATGCAACATAATCGTGCGTGAGCCCACATCCAAGGCTTGGCGCATGCTATGCGTTACCATCAAAGTTGTTAATTTTTCCTGCGCTACGATTTCCTGCGTGAGCGCGATTACAAATGACGCTGTTTTTGGGTCAAGCGCTGCTGTATGTTCATCTAATAATAAAATGCTTGATGGGGTTAAACTGGCCATAAGCAAACTCACCGCCTGCCGCTGCCCACCTGATAACAAACCCATCTTATCCTGCAAACGGTTCTCTAACCCCAAGTTCAAATGCGCTAGCGCTTCTTGAAAGCGCTTTTTATAACGATTTTTCACCGCCCATGACAATCCTCTCTTCCCCCCTCGCTTAATCGCCAGCGCCATATTTTCCTCAATACTTAGGCGCTCACATGTCCCTAATAAAGGATTTTGAAACACTCGCGCGATTTTCGCCGCGCGTTGATGCGTAGATAAATGGGTTACCTCTTCCCCATCGATTAGAATGCGCCCTGCATCTAATAAAATCTCGCCAGCAAGCGCATTGAGCAAAGTAGATTTGCCCGCCCCGTTAGAGCCAATAACGGTTACAAACTCACCCGCCTCCAAAGTTAAACTCAATCCCTGCAATGCACGATTTTCAAGCGGTGTTCCCCGTCCAAATGTAACTCGCATCTCACTTGCACTAATCATTTTTTCCTCTGCATCAATTTAGAAGCGAACCCTCTAGCGCGCATATTGGGCAACACGATTGCCAGCGTAACCAAAAACGCCGTAATCATATTCAAATCTTGCGCTTTTAATCCCAAAAAATTCGCATTAAGCGCCAAAGCAATCGCCAACCGATAGACAATTGCACCAACCACACATCCGATTAATGCTCGTATAACCGATTTAGGCTCATAATAGCCTCACCACCAATCAAAGACGCCAAACCAATAACAATCACCCCAACCCCCATTGTAATATCAGCAGACCCCTGACTTTGTGCAAACAAAGCCCCAGCAAGCCCCACCAAACCATTCGCCAAAGCCAATCCTAAAAACGTCATTCCCCCCGTTGTAATGCCTTGCGCACGCGCCATCGCTGGATTTGCCCCAGTTGCACGCATCGCCAGCCCCACCTCTGATTGCAAAAACCACCACAATAACCCCACCACCCCCAACACCACCACAAAAAACAATCCCACCGACACAACATAATAAGGCCAAGAATATTGCTCCCAAAACGTCAATATCGTTGTCTCGCCCAATAAAGCCACATTCGGACGCCCCATAATGCGCAAATTAATCGAATATAGCGCCGTCATGGTTAAAATCGATGCCAATAAATTCAAAATCCGCAATTTCACGCTTAGAAATGCCGTTACCCCACCTGCGAACATTCCAGCTAAAACTGCCGCCAAGGTCGCCAACCATGGATGATATCCAGAAACAATCAACGTTGCCGCAACAGCCGCTCCTAAAGGGAAACTCCCATCTACCGTCAAATCAGGAAAATCCAATATTCGAAAGGATAAATAAATACTTAGCGCCACCAAAGCATAAATCAGTCCCGATTCAATCGCACCATAAAAAGCAATCGTTGATAACATCAAACCCATACTCCTAAAAAATGTAGGGCACTAAATAGCACCCTACTAAAAATATTGCACAAGCTTTAAAACTTATTGACCAACCACCTCATGTGCTTGTTGTAAAATCTCATCAGATAAAGTAATGCCATCTTTTGCGCCTGAGTGGGATTAACCACCAAATTTACTTTCTCAGCATAACCAACAGATAATTCCCAGCCTGAGCCCCTCTTAAAATTTTAACCACATACTCTCCCGAAGCTCTACCAACATCAAAATAATCAAACCCCAATGCTGCAATAGTGCCTCGTTTTACTGAATCCGTATCTGCACTAAATACAGGCAATTGATTTTGTTCTCCCACATGAATCACCGCCTCCAAAGCGCTAGCCGCGGTATTGTCCAAAAAGATAAAAATCACATCCGCCTTACCCACCAAAGAGCGCGCTGCCCCAAGCACTTCCGAACTCTTAGTTGCAACAACAGGAAGCAACGACTGCGGTTTATCGCTTAAATAATCCTCTAGCTGTTTTACAATCGAAGCTGAATTTGCCTCACCAGGATTATAAATTGTCCCAATGGTCATCGTATCAGGCTTAATGGTTAAAATAAGCTCAATTTGCTTATCCAAAGGAATAACATCGCTCACCCCAGTAATATTTTTACCTGGTTTTTCTAAATTGCTCACCAATTTTGCCCCCAAGGGATCGGTAATCGCTGCAAACACAATCGGCGTATTGCGTGCCGCGGCGGCGGCTGTTTGTGCTGAAGGGGTTGCAATTGCCACAATCACCGCTGGATTTTCTCCAGCAAATTTTTTCGCAATTTGTGAGGCAATCGATATATCCCCTTGCGCGATTTCATATTCAATGCGCATCGTCTGCCCATCAAAAACCCCTCCTCATTCAATTTATCCAGCACCCCCTGATAAATCGCATCCAAAGAAGGATGTTCTACAATTTGCGTTACTGCCACCAGAGGCAACTCCTCTGCCTGAGATACCATAGCGCCCCCAAACATACTCAAAACTAAAATTTTTTTCAAAAACTTACCCATATAGTCTCCTAACAAGAGGCAAAAACATTAAAATAAAATAAACTTTCACCCTAAATCTAGCATAGCCATCTAATAAAACCAATATTTTTGTCCGTATAAAGCGCTATTGTTTCCAGTAAAATCATGCTAGATTAGCGCCCTTTCATAAAACCATATCTTTACAAAAAGCCTCCTGTTTTATGCCGGGCGTTTTCATACTCGGGAGGGGGTGTAACAGACAGATTTTATTCATCACCGCATCATAGAGAATCCACCAATGGAAAAAATTATCAATCAAATAAATGGCGTTATTTGGAGTCCAGCTTTAATTTGTCTTTGTCTGTTAGCTGGATTATTTTTTTCTATCGCAACGCGCTTTGCACAAGCGCGTCATTTTTTTGAAATGTTCCGCCTTCTTATTAAGCCCAATACCAGCGCCGAAGGCATCTCCTCTTTTCAAGCGCTTGCCGTCTCACTCTCAGGGCGTGTTGGGATTGGCAACATTGCAGGCGTTGCTGCTGCCATTGGATTTGGCGGACCCGGGGCTATCTTTTGGATGTGGGTTGTCGCTTTTCTAGGCGCAAGTACCGCCTACATCGAATCCACCCTTGCACAAATCTACAAAGTCACTGACACAGAAACAGGCGAATATCGCGGCGGGCCTGCTTATTATTTTGAAAAATGTCTCGGATGGAAACCTTATGGCATCTTATTCGCCGTCGCCTCTATTATTTCCTGCGGTTTATTTCTCCCAGGTGTACAAGCAAACGGCGTCGCTAATGCCATTACAGAAGTATTTGGCACAGGCGAAATGATTCAAACCTCTATTGCAGGCAAAGTAGGCGTTAACACCCTTATCTCACTGGCTTTTATTTTAATAACGCTTGGCTTTATCATCTTTGGTGGCATTAAGCGCATAGCGCATTTCACCCAAATCATCGTCCCTTTTATGGCGCTAGGTTATATCATTCTTGCGCTGATTATTGTTTTTATCAACATCAACAAAGTCCCTGAAATATTTAAACTTATTTTAGATAACGCCTTTAGTTTTGATGCTGCTATGGGCGCTGCTATCGCCCTAGGCGTTAAGCGCGGAGTATATTCTAACGAAGCAGGGCAAGGAACAGGCCCTCACGCCGCAGGCGCTGCTGAAGTAGAACACCCTAGTCAACAAGGACTTGTGCAAGCTTTTTCTGTCTATATCGATACCCTCTTTGTTTGTAGTGCCACCGCTTTTATGATTCTCATAACTCAAACCTATAATATTGTTGATGCTCAAGGGAATTTTATCGTGCAAAATGTCGCAACAAACACCATCATTGACTCACCAGCTTTTACGCAAATGGCGCTTGCCACCGTCTTTAATCATTTTGGCGCTGTGTTTGTTGCCATTGCTGTATTCTTTTTTGCCTTTACCACCATTCTTGCTTACTACTACATTGCCGAAACCAATATTGCCTATTTAAGTGAAAAAATCGGCATGGGCGATTTAGGCATTTTCCTGATTAAAATTATCATTATGCTTTCTGTTGCTTATGGCGCAGTCAATCAATCAGGCTATGTTTGGAAAATTGGAGATATTGGCGTTGGACTTATGGCATGGCTTAATATTGTCGGCATTATTGCGCTGTATTTTTTAGCCAAACCAACTATTACTGCCCTTAGAGACTATGAAACCCAAAAAGCCGCTGGGATTAAAACCTACAGCTTTAATCCCAAAGCGCTTGGTATTAAAAATGCCACCTTCTGGGAACAGCGTTGGCAACAACAAAATAGCCATCAATCCATAAACGACGACTAGCACAAACCGCTAGTGCTCAATTTTGGGCAATCACAACGCTGACTTAGAAATTATTGCGCCAATATCTTTAAAAAGAACACCATTGAAACGCAAGAATGGCGCTTAATGATTCCCACTTTGGAGTGTTTATGAATTTAATGTGGTTTCGCCGTGATTTACGCACCTTAGACAATAGCGCACTCAATCAAGCACTTGCTAATGGCGCAACCTTCGCTATCTTTATTGCCACCCCACAATCTTGGTTAAATCACGAAATGTCCGCTGCACAGGCAGATTTAACGCTACGCGCTTTATCGCCCTTGCAACAATCTTTGCAACAGCTTGGCGTGAGTTTAAAAGTATTGTTTGCCAAAGATTATGCCGAAAGCATCAAACATATTGAACACTTATGCCAAACCTACGCCATCCAAACCGTCTATTTTAATCGTGAATATGAAGAAAATGAGATTCAACGCGACAAACAACTATGCCAACGCTTAAGTGCGCACAATATTCTTTGTCAAAGCTTTGATGACCAATGCATTTTGCCGCCTAAAAGTGTTTGCAAACAAAATGGCAATTATTATCAAGTTTTCACGCCGTTTTATCGTCGCTGGCGAGCGCTTTTGCTCAACCTACCCTCCTGCCAGTATCCCAGAAAACAGCAAAATCCTTTTCCTGCTTTTAGCTCTAGTCCAAATAGCATTGATGAGATTTATCAACAAACAATGTCCTATTTTACCGACCCCCATGGGGCGCTTCAGCATTGCCAACAAGCCTATCTAGCAAATGAACACTCAGCACTCAGCAAACTCCATACCTTCATCGAAGAAAAACTTGCGCACTACCCTGAAGAACGCGATATCCCCAGCATTGAAGGCACCAGCGGATTATCCCCTTATCTCGCCATTGGACTCATCAGCGCGCGCACTATTTGCCAACAAGTTATGATGGCAAGTGATAGTGAAGCCAGCAATACCTTTATCAGTGAATTGGCATGGCGCGATTTTTGCAAGCATATTTTATTTTATCGTGCGGATTTAATCCGTCATCACGCCTTTTTAACCTTAGACCGATACCTGCCATGGCGTTACGACGCTAAAGATTTTAAACGCTGGTGTAATGGACAAACTGGCGTTCCTATAGTTGATGCCGCCATGCGCTGTCTAAATGCCACAGGGTTTATGCATAATCGCCTGCGGATGATTGTTGCTATGTTTTTAACCAAAGACCTATTCATTGATTGGCGCTTAGGGGAACGTTATTTTATGCAAAATCTAATTGATGGAGATTTTAGCGCTAATAATGGCGGTTGGCAGTGGTCTGCCTCAGTCGGTAATGACGCCGTGCCTTATTTTAGAATCATGAATCCCTATACCCAAGGCAAAAGATTTGACCCGCATGCGCGCTTTATCAAAACATGGTTACCTGAAGTCAGAAGCATTCACGCCAACATCTTGCACGATGAAAATAAATTACAAAACCATCTCAGCACCCACCCAAATGCCTATCCAAAAGCCATCGTCAATCACAAACAAGCGCGCCAGCAAACCCTAGAATTATTTAAACAAGCCAAAGCTAGTAGTTAGAATCTAAATTAACCCCAGAAAAACCAACCAAAATAACGCAAATAATAAAGCTACAATTTGCAAAATTTATTCATTAGCACAAAAACTATAAATAAATTTATAATTGCTAAGTTGAATTTAATTTCTACGCTAGAAATTATTTTCCTAAAATTTTTATTCTTACTGGAGATAAAACATGATGAAAAAATTTGTATTTAGCAGTGTCTTGCTATCAACATTGATTTTAACAGCTTGCAACAATGATCCCCCCACTGCTACAGAGACTCCCACTTCTAGTGCTAGCACAACCTCCACCGCCCCTACTGTAGAAACAAAATTGCAAAAATATGTGGTCGGCATCAACACAACAATGCCCCTTTTGTTTTTAAATTTTAAAGATGAACAAGGACTAGCAACAGATTTTGATATTGAGATACTCAAAGCGATTGCTGATAATCAAAAATTTTCCCTAGAGCTTATCCCTAGTGAACGCGATGAGTTATTTGATAAATTAAAAGAAGGGGTGTATCAGTCGATGATGATGCCAGAGCGAGATAGAAAACAAGCTGACCGCATTGCGGTAAAAAATCTTAGAAGTTAAGATGATGCGTTTTAAATCATAATTTAAAACATTAACTGTTAATCCAAAAAGGAAAATCCATGAAAGCTCAATGTTTATGTAAAGCCGTTACCATTGAAACAGCGGACAATCAAGAAATTCACGCTTGCCATTGCAATAACTGCCGTAAATGGGGCGGTTCGGCAGGTTTTACGGTAATGGTGCAGAGCATAAAAACCAATGATACCGACCACATCAGCACTTATCAGAGTGCTGAATGGGGTGAGCGAGCATTTTGCAAAACTTGTGGAAGTCATCTGTATTTTCATCAGTTTGGCACGGATAATTATTATGTTTCGGCAGGATTGTTTGATGAGGTGGATTTTAAATTGAAATCACAAATCTTTATTGATAAAAAAGCGGCTATTATGAGCTTGCTAATAACACGCCAAAATTAACAGAAGCTGAATTTATTGCCATGGTAACAGGCGAGTAATAAGTAATCCGCCAAATTAATATTGTAATATTATTCAACCATCACAATATTAAAACACCATGAAAATCAGCATCATTGAATTGACAGACACTCAAAAACAAGCACTTGAGCAAGGCTACAAACTAGGCGAAACAGCAGTCTATCGACAACGATGTCATCTCATCCTACTCAAAAGCCAAGGCTACAAAGCTAAAGATATAGCCAACATACTAGACACCAACATCCAAAGTGTCTATAACTGGGTCAAACGCTATCGTGAACATGGCATACAAGGGTTACAGACTAAACCAGGACAAGGCAGAAAAGCCATACTCACCCATGAGCATGAACAAATCGTCAAAGACTGTATTAGCCGAGAACGCCAACGAGTTAAACTCATTATGGATGAACTCACTGAGCAAACAGGTAAACAATTTAGCCAACGCACCCTTGAGCGTTTTTTAAAAGTATTGGCTACACCTACAAACGCATCCGAATGCGACCAAAAGGGCAATTTGCGATGCTTGAAAGCTTAAACCAAAACAGCGACATCGACCTGTATTATGGTGATGAAACCAAAATCAGTCAAACAGGCTATGTACCTATGGTTGGCAACACAAGAATGAAAATATCAGTATTCCTGTACAACGAGGTAAAGGTATTAACTGTTTTGGTCTACTCTCAAGAACCATGCAGTTTCATTACCAACTAAGCGAAACGAATATGACGGCTAATGATATACTTACCTTTATTGATGAGATATCATTAAAAATTAACAAATACACGGTATTTGTATTAGATAATGCCAGAGTCCATACTGCCAAAGTGATTCAAAAGCGGTTAAAGATTTGGCAACAGCGTGGTTTGTTTATCTTTTATCTACCCCCTTACAGTCCACAGCTTAATATTATTGAGCGTTTATGCAAAGAGGTAAAACAAGGCTGGCTTAGACCGTGTGATTATGTCGATTTCAATTCACTGCGTTACGGTGTAAATCGTGTTTTTGCTAATATCGGTTCAACGTTAAACTTGAACTTTAAACAGTTTAATAATGTAATTATTTAATTTTGTCGGATTACTTAATAAGCGTGGCCATTGATATTAAGCATTAAACATTAAGGGACACTGCCTAGACTTGTTTATGATTTGTTCAGAAGCTTAAAAATGATAAAGACAGCATTTCAACATTAAAAAAATAAATCATGACATTAAATTCTTTAAACTGGAGAAACGCTTATCCTACCATGATAATGATAAGCTCAAGCAATCAAGCGATAAAGCACTTAAGCTTTTGTCAACGGAGAATTTAAAACCATCTCATCTGACGATGTCAAAGGCAACTGGGCGATTTTTATGTTTTATCCCCATGATTTTACCTTTGTTTGCCCAACTGAACTAGAAGACATGGCAAACCATTATGAAGAACTCAAAAGCTTAGGCGTAGAAGTTTATGCCGTATCAACTGACACCCACTTTGTTCATAAAGCATGGCATGACTCATCAGAAGCCATCAGCAAAGTTAAATTTCCCATGCTGGGCGACGGCACAGGCAAAATCACTCGTGGCTTTAACATCATGATTGAAGAAGACAACGCTGCCTTACGTGGCACATTCTTAATTGACCCAGAAGGTTTTATTAAAGTGGCAGAAATTCATGATTTGGGCATTGGTCGCTCTGCTAAAGACATGGTGCGTAAAGTCAAAGCCGCCCAATATGTGCGTGAAAACGATGGCGAAGTCTGCCCAGCGGCTTGGGAAGATGGCAAAGAAACCTTAAAGCCCAGCATTGATTTGGTTGGAAAAATCTAAGCCCAATTCAAGCTTTTGATACAAAAAGCAACAACACAAAAAGCAACAACACAAAAAGCAACAAAACAACAAAGGCTGATGATAAGCATGTCATCAGCCTTTATGATGGTAATGGCAATTGTCTTGTTGAGATAAAAATTTTATGCCATAATGTTTTTTGTTAAAAATTAAGTTGTTAATGTTGGTTAATCTTATTTTTAAGAGATTTTTTAATATGAATATGAAACTAAAATCGTCCATTGTGTTTGCCATGTCGACACTGTTATCATTGACTGCTTGTGATAACTCAAATAAAAGCACTGCCGATCAAGGCAGTGCAACCCAACAAGCAACCCAAGAAGAAGCAAACACTCAAGCAGTTGAACAGCCTGTCATCGATTCAACTGATGATGCTGTGGCTGACCCCATCGATGACGGTCAACAACCTGAAGTTACTGTTACAGATGGCGTGGGTGTGTTGCCTCAATCTGCTTATTCTGGTGTGTTGCCTTGTGCAGATTGTTCAGGCATTCAGACTGACTTGACGCTAAACGCTGATGGCACATTTGTGATGGCGCAAGAATATTTGGGCAAGCCTGATGGTCAAATAACAACCAAAGGAACATATGACATCAATGGTTTGGACAGTCGATATGTGTTGTTACATCCAGAAGATCAATCTGACATACCGCCTTATTTGATTTATATGGATAAAGACAGCGTGCAATTTCGTGATATAGAAAATGGAGAAGAGCCATCGCCTGACCACACATTGAATTTGGTGCCTTGATTGATTCGTCGTGTGTCATTGTCTGACCATCGTTTGTGATTTAGGTAGAGATGTCAGTAACTTTCGCCCTAATCAGGGCGATTTTTTTGAGACACTTCTTTTGAGACACTGTTGTAACTCACCCTTTTTGTTAAGATAAGTTAAAAATTTGGTCAGCTTGGTCAGTCTTGTTGGGATAAGAAGATGGGGGTCAAATGGAAGTTGGCGTTATTCCACCATGGGATAAAACGGTTTGTTTTATTGGGTTTATGGGTTATTTGGGATAATTTCAATGATGGGGGGATTGAATGATGGGGGGGATTGATGGCAGAGATTAAGGATAACAAAATCTGACAGCCATCTTTGGATTTGTGGTGGTTTTACTATGAATTGACCATACAATCTTTTAAAAGTATTCTTTTAAAAGTATTGATATCTCGCTTGCCATCAGCAAGGCTTAAGGTTGGATTTCCCAATAATTATTCATTATTGCTTTAGCCAAAGACAATAAAATAACCAAAGGTAATCACCACCCCGCCCGCTCACGAATGACAGTCAAATTGTCATCAATCAATAACTTACCATTGATAAACACATCTTGGAGCAGGTTGTTTTTATGATTGGTATCATTCCCCAATTCATCTTCTCGAATGGTGCGAATATGGCGAACATCATGGTTGGTCAGATTGCCATCATTTGTGCCATCAGTGTTTATCAATGCCAAACGACCTTTTTTGGAGCGTTTGGAATGGCTGGTAATGGGGTCTTTATACACATCATGCCACTTGCCATCAATGCAGATGCTACTGGCTTTCATGGCAAATCCTAAGGTGTCTCGGTTGACTTGTTGTAACAGCCCACCACCCATGCCAAAGGTAACGTTCTCAGTGCTAAAACCTGCGTCCATGATGGCATCTAAGATTTTGCTGATGCTGTGTGGGTTAATGCCATCTCCTTGGATTAGGCGTATATGGTCAGGTAATTGCTTATAGCCTTTGCTGTTTGTTTTAGAGCCAAATTTGGCAGCCAAACGTTCCAGTGCTTCACGCACCACTTTGGCAGGTTCGCCACTGTCAGGGCGAATGACCAGCGTACCGCCCATATTCTTGACTTTGTCTTTGAGCTCATCGCCCCAAATGTTATCAATGGCATTCCATAAGTCATAGCTGTCTGATACCACTGAAAATGCCTTACCTTCACCGCCAAACCGCTCAATCATGTTGGCAAAAGCGGCAGGCTCACCGTCACGTCCCCAAGCGGTCATGGTGCTATGTTCAGCAGCTGGGATAGAAAAACCCGCCATCTCGTCATTCATACCATACCAACGGGTGGCTGCCACCAACGCAGTCAGACTGTCTGTGCCAGAAAAATTGACCAAATGTGCCAAACTGCC
Organism: Rappaport israeli; assembly: GCF_001888055.1. Lineage (GTDB taxonomy): Bacteria > Pseudomonadota > Gammaproteobacteria > Cardiobacteriales > Cardiobacteriaceae > Rappaport > Rappaport israeli. The sequence goes on along the minus strand of NZ_LXHZ01000027.1, from coordinate 862 downwards.
CAATGCCACCGTCTCAAGGCTGGATGCGCCTCGTGAACCAAAATCATGTAATCGAAATGGCAAGCTGTCTAAGCTGTCTGCTGATTTTGCTAAGGCGGATTTGATGATGCCCTTACAGTAATGCGATACACTGGCGACTGTGGTTGGATACCATAAAGCACGCAGCAGAGCCGTTTCAATATAAGTGGTGAGCCAATAAAATTCAGGGTCAGTATTGACAACTTGACACAACACATTGCCAGTAGGAATGATTGACCCTTCTGCCACTGCTTGAATGCGTAAGGGCAGGCGACCTTGATGTTTGTCTAGCAGTCGTTGCCAACCATTACGATTAAATGGCAAGCCATGGGCAACTATCACCGCTTGGGCATCATCAATGTCTTTTTGGGTGATGGGGGTGATTAAATACTCTTTAACAAAGGCTTGTAATCCAAAAAAGACCACAGGATAATCACCACGGCGTGCCTCAACATAGCTGGACACGTATTCGCTGTTTGGTGGATATTGCAAATAATGCGACGTTTTGTAGCTATCGGCATTTAAGATAAGGTTGGTTAAGTTATTGGTAAACATAGTCAGAAATCCTCTGATGGCTGTCATCGACTGATGACGATAAGCCCAATCCGTCTATCGGAGTGGGGAAAGTGGTGGAAAAAATTAAGCAATTTTAGACCATTTAGGCACTATTATTTAAATGAGCAATACGCATAAGTAGGCAAGCCAATTTGTTACATTATCATTATCTATTTTTTCATAAATTTCTGTAGTGTTCAAAAAACTGTGTCACTCCCATAAACTATCCAGAAAACAAGGAATGACATTATGCAACACTTTGACTTTAACGAAGCTTTAAAAGCCATCC
>NZ_LXHZ01000018.1 GCF_001888055.1 Rappaport israeli | reverse complement strand
GTTGGTTGGTTGGTTGGTTGGTTGGTTGGTTGGTTGGTATCATAATTTATCCTTTTGAAATGTCAAGTGTTTTTTGGTTTTTTTAGTTGTTTTTTGGTCGTTGAGTGAAGATGGCGACAAAGAGGAGCAGGAGGTAGATTATCATTGACCATAGGGGGATGGTGAGTCCGAGCCAGTCGTCTTTGGTGGCGCAATCGCCACTTCCTTGCATGGCTTGCCATAGGGCGGAGAGTGTGGAGTTTTGTGCCATTAGCCCATAAAAATCTAATCCACACGCTGGGACTTGGTCGGCTGGGAGGCTTTGGATATAAAGATGGCGCGAGGCAAGGAGGATGCCAAAGAAGATGCTGAAGTATTTGAGTAGCTTCATTATAAATTGTACGCTGGGGCGCTTTGACCAGAGGATTGCCTCTAAAATGAAGGCGCTACCGATAAGCGCGAAAGCTAGGCGTTGCATCATGCAGAGGGAGCAGGGGGCAAGGTAGAGGGTGTTTTCTAGATAGAAATAAGCAAAGGCGATGAGTAGCCAGCAAAAAAAACCAGCACTAAGAAGGATGAGGCGGTGTTGGGTTGCGCTCATGATGCGTTTCCTTGAAAAAATAAGCGCGTAGTCTAGCAAATTTTTTTTGTAGGCGGTTTATGTTGTTTTGTTTTTATTTAGGTTTATCTTTTATGGTGGCTGGTTTGTTAGAATTTGGCGTTTTCTGCTTATTTTGGTTTTGCTTGTGGTTTTTGTATTTGCTATGCGTGATGAATGTTTTAATTTTATAAGGAGTTTTTATGCGAGCATCGGTTTTAGATATGCAGTTGGCTTTATCTTTATTAGAGCGCTCTATGCGAGCGGTGGGCTGGTGGGAGGAGGTGCCGCCTTCTAGGGAAGCGCTTAATAGTGTGCAGCCGTTTTGTGTGGATTATTTGACGTTTTCTCAGTGGTTGCAGTGGGTTTATATTCCTAAGATGCAGGCGTATATGGCTGCTCATGGGGCGTTGCCACCTAATAGTGATTTATCTTCGATTGCTGAGGAGGCGTGGCGGGGATGTGGGGGTCAAGCGCAACGTTTGTTAAAGATTGTGGGGGTGTTGGATGATTTTTGTAATCAGCGTGCGGTGGCGGAGGGGTTGTGTTTTTTAAAGGCCGATGAGGTACATCATTAGGAAATGGGGTGGCAGCCGCCGTGATAGACGAGATCGCTAAGGGGTTTGGCGATAACGGCGCTTTCTCCGTCGCTATAAAAGGCAATTTGGCTATTTTCGTAGATGGCTGGAAGGCGGCTGGGGCGTTGGCTGAGGAGGTGGGTTTTGCCTTGATAATTGAGGCTTAGCTGGGTTTTTTGGGGGTCAAGATATTGGGTTTGGATGTTAAGGTTTTGCGCGCAATGCCACTGGGTGGGGTGTTGATGGCTAATAGGGAGGTTGGCGCTGGGAAGTGCTTGTGAAATGATGTTGGTGGGATTGGGAGTTGGGGTTTGGATTGGGGTATTGTCTATGCTGGGGTTGTTGGTGCCACAGGCGACTAGGATGAGGGATAGGAGGATGAGTAGGCGGCGCTTCATAGGGTGCTTCCTTAAATTTAGTAGGGTTGGATTGCCTGTTGGTTGAAGGGTTTTTGCGGTATCCCTAGGCGGTATTCATAGATTTTTTGATATTCAAGAACGCGTTTGACATAGTCGCGCGTTTCGCTAAATGGGATTTGAGCTATCCATTCATCTAGTGGGAGGTTGGGATATTCTGCAAGCCAGCGGTTGACACGCTGTGGCCCAGCATTGTAGGCGGCGGCGGCGTAGGCGAGGTGTCCGTATTGTTTGAGGCGGTCTGCTAGGTATTGACTGCCAATTTGTAGATTGGTGTTGATGTCGGTGAGTTGTTGGGTGCCTTGGTAGGGGATGTTGTGGCGTTTGGCGGTATCGCGCGCGGTGGCGGGCATGACTTGCATGAGTCCTAAGGCGCCAGCGTGGGATTTGATGTCAGGTTGGAAGATGCTTTCTTTTCGTATGATGGCATAAATGGTGGCGGGTGAGAGTTGATGGTGTTGGGCAAGTTTTAGGATGATGTCTTGATAGGGGGTGGGGAAGCGGATGTTTAGGGCGTCCCAATATTTGAGTTGGGTAAGCGTGGTGATGGCTTGAAGGGGGAGGGGTTGGTGGATAAATAGGGCGGCTTGTTTGAGTTGTTCATCGTCCATGCCTTTGATGAGGCTTTTATATTCTTGTGTGGCGCGGGTTTTGTTGCCGAGGTTGAGCCAGACTTGTAGGCGGTAGGCTTCGGGACGTGAGAGGATTTCTTGATAAAGGCTTGGGTTTTCTATAATGGATTTGTCGTTCATTTGATAGGGTTGCCCGAGTTTTTCTGCTGCTAGGAAGCCAAAGAGGTCGCGCTGGGTTGCGGCTTTTTGATAGTAGTGGATGGCTTGTTGTGTTTGGTTGAGTTTTTCATGTGCTTTCCCAAGCCAGTAGTTGATTTCTGCTTTTTCTAAATCTTGGGTGCTTAGGTAGCTTAGGCTGCTGGTGAGGGTGTGCCATTGTTGTTGGCGCTGAAGATAGGCGATGAGGTCGTAGATGGTGTTGTTGTCGTGCTGGTCTTTGGGGATGGTGCGCCAAAGGATTAGGCTGCGTGGGTCATTTTGGCGGGCGAGGGTGCGGGTTAGGGGGTTGAGGGCGCGGGCTTTGTCTTCGTCGTTTGTCCAGAGGTTTTGTCGTAGCGCTTCTAGGGTGTTTAGGTAGGCTTCTTCGGTTTGTTCACTGGCTTGTTTTTGTAGTTGTAGGGCAAGAAGGGCGCTGCGCAATTGGGGGTGATTGATGGCGAGCGCTTGGGTGGGGGAGGTTTGACGGCGTAAGATGGCAAGTGCGGTTTGGCTGTCATTTTCGAGGGATTTTGGGAGATGCTGTGCGAGGTAGGTCGCTAGGCGGTCGTTGTTGGTTTGTATGGCGCGGATGAGGCGTTCGAGGATTTGGGTTTGATTGATGTGGTTTTGTGCAATGAGGGGGTTAAATAGAGGTTGGCAGGCGGGTTCGCTGGGGTCGGTGCCATCCCAAAGTTTTGTTAAATTGGCATAAGCTTTGCTGGGTTGATTTTGCTGTATGAGCGCTAGGCGGTATTGGCATTCGATGCTGTCATCTGCAAATTCTGGATGATAGGCTTGAATGATGGCGTTGTTTTGCCCTGTTTGTAACCAATGAGGGAAGGCGTGTTCAGCAAGCCAGCCTGAAAAGGGGGCGTTGGGGTATTGGTTGAGTAACTGGACGATGTCGGCTGTCTGGGTGGTGCTGAGGTTGTTTCTATAGGCGCGATATTGTAAGTAGGGATATAGGGGATGCCCTTTGAGGTGGCTGTAATCACTAAGGTTTGCGCCTTGTTTAATGGCTTCTTCGGCTTGTAAAAGGTTGTTGGTTTGGGCAGTTGCAAGATGAATGATTAGGGCTACAAGTAGGGGGAGTCGACGATAGAGTGTTTTCATGGAGTTTCCTATTGTATGTGGGGTTGCCAATCGCTTTGATAGTGTTTGAGGTAGGTGTTGACGCGTTGGACGTATTGTTGGGTTTCGCGATAGGGTGGGATGGTGTGGTTGTATTTGATAACGGCGTTAGGCCCTGCATTGTAGGCAGCTAGCGCTAGGTTGATGTTGTCATTAAAGCGTTGAAGTTGTTGTTTAAGGTAGCGTATGCCACCCTCTAGGTTGGCTTGGCTGTTGAAGCTGTCGATGACGTTTAAAGATTGCGCGGTGCTGGGCATGAGTTGCATGAGTCCAACTGCGCCTTTATTGGAGACGACGTCGCTTCGGTAGGCAGATTCTACGCTTATCACGGCATGGATGAGCGCTGGGTCGAGGTCGTATTGTTTGGCAAGGCGATTGATGTCGTTTTTATGTTGGTTTTGGCGCATTTTGAATGAACCGCTTGGCTCGCTGATTCGATTGGGGACGGTGCTGGGGGTTTTGAGGGTGCAATGATGGTTGTAGGTTTTGGTGATGCCGTTTTGTGTGATGCTGGCTTGGCAGTAGGTGGTGCTGGTGGTGGAGATGGAGGGGGTGGCGCTATATTTTTGTGCATAGTTGCACGGGATGGGGTGCTCAATGCCGTCTTTGGTGATGCTGCCGCAGGTCTTTGCGCGCACTGTGGTGCTAAGGCTTATGAATATTAGGGCGCAGATGGGGAATAAGATGTTCATAGTCCGATTTCTTTAGGGTTGTCGTGATAGCGACGATAGTATTGCAGAACTTTAGGAACGTAGGCGCGGGTTTCGATAAAGGGTGGGATTTTATAGCCGTATTTGCGGACGTTGCCTTCACCAGCGTTATACCCTGCAATGGCAAGTTCGAGATTGCCATTAAATTCGTTTAGTAGCCATTTAAGGTAGGTTGCGCCTCCGCGAATGTTCTCTCCTGTATGGTAGGGGTCGCTAACGCCAAAGCGTTTGGCGGTGGCGGGCATGAGTTGCATGAGTCCTTGTGCGCCAGCGTGAGAGAGTGCATTGCTTTTGTATGCTGATTCTGCGGAGATGACGGCGTGGACGAGGTAAGGGTCGATGCCGACTCTGGCAGAAATTTCGTTAATTTGTGCGGCAAGGGTTTGTTGGCGTTGTTTAAATGCGCCACTAACATTAATCGATAAGCTTCGCTCAACAGCTGCTGCGATACGCTGGGCTTCTATTTTAAAAGCTGCGGGGCATTCTTTGGTTGGTTCTAGGTGAAGCGTTCGTCCGTTTTCGGCGATGATTGTGCCGCCACAACTGCCTCCTCCTGAAAAATAATCAAGATTATGCGCAGCGATGATGGCTTGTTGTTCGCCTAGGCGGACGCTGCCGCCTGTGCTGCCACGCGCATAGTCAAAGGAGCGAGTGGCGCAGTTATAGGTTTTGCTTTCGCCATTAAAAACAATACTACCTGCGCCACTACAATTGAGCGCTGCTCCAGAGGAACTGGGTGGGGTGCGTACGCCTTGGGCGGCAAGCTCTGTAAGCGTTGGTGGGTTTTCGCTGCTGTGTTTAAGTTGGGCTTTAACATCTGAAAAAGAGCGTGAAAAGAAGGTGCAGTGTTTGTAGTGTTGGCGTGCATCTTCACTGACGAAACTGGGGCGCCTGTGTTGTCGTAGCATTTGTAGATGTCTTTTGGTGGGCTGTCTAAGGTGGTAATTTGCGCTTGGGTTATTGGTTGTGATTTTGTATTGGATTTTGGGAGGGCGGTTGATTGTGCAGTTTGAGAGGTGCTTTCGCCCCCTTTTTTTCCAAAAGAAATGCAATGCGGACTTGGCGGATTGTTGCTCTCAATAATGGAGGATTCTCCGTTAGGATTCGGGCATAAATAGATGTTGCTGGCGTTAGATTGTGAAGGGGATTGGGAGGTAGGAGGGATAGGGGGTGGGGTTAATGGTATTAAAAAGCGGTGTGCTAGGGGATTGTGGCGCGGGTGTAAGCATTAGGCGGGTGGGGGCGGTGTGTTGTGTATTGGATGGGGTTGCCGCGGTATTTTGGCTTAATATGCCTTTCTCGTAGGGTCGACAGTTGCTGTTGGCTTGCGCTTTGGTGACGATATTGGTCATGCCGTCGTTGCTGGTACAGACGTAAAGCCCTTTGGTGGCATCATTTTGACTGTGCGCGCTTGACATAAAACTTAACGCAATAAGAGCGCTAAGGAGAAATGAAAAGGAGGTGTTAACGTGCATTATTGACTGATTTGGTGCCAGTTAAAAGTTTTAAACTGTTCGGCTCTCTGCCATGAACCTGAGCCTTTTTTCCATAAAAGGTCATGGCGTTTGAGTTGCCCGTCGTTGATGAGTTGTTGTACCTCAATCATGCTTAAAGGCCTATTTGTTGCCCTTTATCAACGCGATAGTAAATTTTAGGCGCTTGGTCTATAGGTGGGATTAAAGGGCTGGGCGCAACGTTGGGACTAGGCGTTTTTTATCGGGAATGACTTGAGAGATTTGAGTATTGTGTTGGTTATTTTCTTCATGTATAGAAGAACTTTTTAGATGCACTGTTCTTAGAATAAGTCCGCGCTCAAATAAAATGGGATTAGCTGCATCGGTTAAAAATTGCTCAAAGCGCTGATGGTGTTGATTGATATCTTCACTGGTAATGCTTTGTGATTGGATGATTTCTTTTAATATTAACTCGATCCACTGTTTAATATTATCAGTGGTAGGTGCGATATTGTTTTGCACAAAACTGTGAAGTAGTTGTTTAGGGTTATCAATAGCAAGGGTGTAATGCCCTTTTAGGGGCAGTGCGTGTTGAGAATCTTTTAGGGTAATGCTTACAGACCAATCTAATGTAGTAGGGGGCGCTATTTTTAAGATGAGTAGACGAACTTTTGCATATTTACCAAGAAATGTTGCATCGTGCTCTTTGAGCGTATATTCACCAGTCGTGTAGATTATGCCCATATCAAAAGGTGGGATATCTTTTATCAGCACAGCGGTTTGTCCTGCATGTACGATTAGGCGACTACCGCCACTAGGCGTTATCGGCTCACTGAGAACGCAAATCTCTTGTTCGCCTAAAGTAAAAGCGTAGGGCGTTGTGGTTGTAACATGGCTAAAAATTTGTTGGAATTTCTTAAAAATATTCATGGCAGTGAGAATTAATAGGATTATTTGCTGGCTGATTTAAGGGTTTCTTTAAGTTGATTTTCAGCTTGTTGCAGGCGTTTAGTAGCATCTTCGCGGTGTTGGCGTCCTTTTTCATGGATGGCGATACTTTCTTCAATGGTTTCAATTAGCGTTTGGTTGGCTTTTTCGATGGATTCAATATCAAAAATACCACGCTGGAGTTGTTCACGACTCTCTCGATTGGCGATTTTCAATGTTTCAGCGTTGCTGGTTAGGAGTTCATTGGTTAAATCTGCGCTGTGTTTAAGCGCTTGCGCGGCCTCACCGGAGCGATAGATGGCGATAGATTGCGCAAGCTGTTGTCGCCATAGCGGAACGGTGTTAATGAGAGTGCTATTAATTTTATTAACAAGCCCTTTATCATTTTCTTGCACAAGACGAATACTTGGCAGTGCTTGCATGGCAACTTGGCGGGTGAGTTGTAGGTCGTGAAGGCGATGACTGAGTTCGTCGCGTTGCATTTGCCGGTCGCGCAATTTTTGCGCTTCTTGTAAATCGCCTTGCTCAGCCCGTTGGCGTAAAGCTGGAAGGGTGTGCGTGTCAGTATGATTTAGAACTTGCTGAGCTGCTTCGATGTGATGCTCAAGTTCATAATAATATTCAAGATTGGCATCATAGAGTTTATCAAGAGATTTTATATCAATAAGCAGTGCTTGTTTGCGCGCTTCAAGTTCATTGGTAATGCGGTCAAGTTGTTGACTCACGCTATCAAATCGTTGTAGAAAATTTTCAATGGGTTTGGCTTTTAAAGTTATTTTGTCCCAAAAGCTGGGTTTGCGTTGCGCGACAAGCTCTTGTCCTTTAAAACCGCGCAAAAGAGAGACCATTTCATTAAGCAAATCTCCTGATTTGCCAAGGTCTTTTCGGCTAACATTAACTAACATGCTATCTGCTATATTGGTAAGCTGTTTTTGCGCTTGAGCACCAAAATTTAAAATGCTTTGAGTATTATTTAAATCAATGGTCGAAATAATTTGCCGCACATGCGCCATATCGAGACTACGCTCACTATTTTCATTAATTTGACTGGCATTATTTAACAAAGATTCAATCGATTGATTTTGTTCAGATAAATAAGAACCGTTGGAGTTATTTTTGCTCATTTGATGTATTAGTATTGTTAGCGGATTTAAGTTGTTCACGCAAAACCTGCATGCGAACATCAAGCTGAACTTGATGCGCATTGGTTAAGCTAATTTGTTGTTCTTGAAAAGATAATAGCATTTGTTCTGCTAGTGTTTCAAAGCTTTGTCGTTGTGCCTGCTCAGGTTGATTTAGCGCAAGCTGGGCAACGTAACGACTAGAAATATCGCGCAATTGCTCTAAATAAACAATAAAAAACGTTCTAGCTTGACGAACTTTTTCGCTATCTTTATGAATTATACTAATAATATTGCGCGCTTTTCTAGCAATAAGCTGTAATTTATTGCTCAAAGTATTATGGCTAGGGTATTGGTGTAGATAGCGAGCGTGGTCTTCTAATTGTTCGATATTTTTGTAGGCGCTCTCTATCATCTCCCGCAAGACAGGATTTAAATGCGTGCTAGGAGATTTTTCAATATCGGCATAATCGCTTAAAGGTTTATCTGCAGCAATATAGCGCAAATAATAGCCCAATCCTGCCAGCGCGCTTGAAATGAGCGCCACCATAGGCGGACGCCTTAATATAAAAGCAATTAATATAAATGCGCCCAAGGCTATAAAACCAAGCGCATGCTTGCGATGGTCAAGGGGTGAAAAAGCTTTACCTGTCTTAAGATATTGCTGTTGGCAGTCTTTAAAATAGCGTTGCGTGAGGACAGCGCTGTAAGAAAGGGGTACTATCGTTGCAATCAGCGCGATGAGCTTTGCAGGACGTCCTTGAATCAGTGCAATGGGTAAACTAATCAATAGGGGAGCTTGCAAGAGGTATAAGCTTAACCCTCGCATCCCAAGTATTGAGGCTTTAAAACGGCGATAGAACTTATCAAACATGGCGCTTATACAAACAGACTCGCACAGGCTGGGATAAAAATAATCCCAAACAACAACAGCCAACCAAAAATTTTAATCCCAGCACCCATATTTTCTCCTATCGTTGAACTTGCACAGTCTAACACAAAAGCTCAGGAAGCTTAGAAGCTCTACTTGGTTTATATTATATTACGCTATTTAACATAATATACATTCTGCGAAATACAGCTAAATTAAGATTTTTTTTAATAAAAATTTTTAATTTATTATTTTTAAAGTTTGATTAGGGTTTTATTGCGCGGACTAATGATAAAAGCCATAATGCACTCAATCGTAATAGCTGGAGAAATAAGATGACTGATAACCGTCTGACAGATTTTAAGGTGATTTTAGAAAAGGCAAAGCAATGGCTTGCTCAAGATCCTGACGCGCAAACAAAAACACTTTTAGCAGATTTTATTCAACGCGCTGAACAAGGTGATGATACAGCTAAAGCGTGGTTAGAACAGCAGTTTTCTGCTCGATTGCAGTTTGGTACGGCAGGATTAAGAGGACCTTTACTTCCAGGTCCTATGGGTATGAATCGTGTGTTGGTGGCGCAAACAGCAGCTGGTTTGGCGCGTTATTTGTTAAGCCAAAAGGATTCACCTTCGGTAGTTATTGGTTATGATGGGCGTAAAAATTCTGATGTCTTTGCTAGGGATAGCGCCGAAATTATGGCGGGTGCAGGAATCAAGACTTATTTTTTACCCCGTCTTTTGCCAACGCCTGTTTTGGCCTATGCTGTTCGTTATTTTGACACTTCTGCGGGTGTGATGGTTACTGCAAGTCATAATCCGCCAGAAGATAATGGATATAAGGTTTATTTGGGAGATGGCAATTTAGGGGCGCAGATTGTCTCACCTGCTGATAAAGAAATTGCTCAATATATTGATGCGGTGAGCGCTGAACAATCTATTGAGCATTTGCCACGTAGTCAAGATTATGAAATTTTAGACGATACGGTTGTTAAACAATATGTAGAGAAAACAGCCTCTCTTGGTAATCATGCTGGCAGTTTAAAATACGTCTATACTGCGATGCATGGTGTTGGCTATGAGACGCTGCTGGCAGTATTGGATAAAGCTAATTTGCCCCGCCCTATTGCGGTTAAAGAACAATGCGAACCTGATGGTCGTTTTCCAACGGTTAGTTTTCCAAATCCTGAAGAAAAAGGTGCTTTGGATTTAGCGATTGCTTTAGCTCAGGAAGAAAACGCTGAATTTATTCTTGCTAACGACCCAGATGCTGACCGTTTAGCTGTTGCTATAGCAGATGAAAATGGGCAGTGGCAAACACTTCATGGGAATACAATTGGAGCTTTGTTAGGCTGGTATCTTGTCGATAAAAATCAATATAATCAAAAAGATAATACGATAGCTTGTTCTTTGGTATCAAGTCCTGCGCTTAAAGCGATTGCTACACGCTACGGCTTGAATTTTGAGGAGACGCTCACTGGATTTAAATGGATTGGGCGCGTTCCTAATTTAGTCTATGGCTATGAGGAGGCATTAGGATACTTAGTTGATCCTGATAAGATTAAGGATAAAGACGGTATCTCAGCAGCGGTAGTGATATTGGATTTATTGTTAAAGCTAAAGCAAGAAGGCAAAACATTACTTGATTATAAAAATGATTTTGAAAAAGAGTTTGGTGCTTATGCCAGTGGTCAGGTTTCAATTCGCTTTGATGATGTGGAGCGCATTCCTGCTTTGATGAAAGCACTACGCGATAATCCTCCCAAACAATTTGATACTTTTAGAGTCGTTGAGTTAATAGACCATCAGAATACGGATAAAAAAAGCAATATTTTGGTGTTTTATCTAGAAGATGACTCAAGGATTATTGTGCGTCCTTCAGGCACTGAGCCTAAGGTTAAGTTTTATATTGATGCGAAGACTGCACAAGCCTCACAGGCGCAGGAAAAAATTCAGCTGTTTACTCAATCCTTGCAAAAAATTATCTCAGATTATCAGTAAATTAAAGGAGATAAAAATGGATATTTGTTTTTTTAGCAGTCAGCCCTATGATGTCAAGCACTTCGAAAAAGTTCGTAAAGAAATTGGATTTTCTGGTGAAATTAAATTTTTAAATCCGCAACTCAATGAGCAAGCTGCCCGTTTAGCGCAAGGCTGTGAGGTGGTTTGTGCTTTTGTTAATGATGATTTGGGCGCAAAAGTATTAGAACAGCTAAAAGAGCTTGGCGTAAAGTTAATTGCTATGCGCTGTGCAGGGTTTAATAATGTGGATTTGAAGGCGCTTGAGCGCTTAGGTCTTGAGCTTATAACTGTACCAAGTTATTCACCAGAATCTGTTGCAGAACATAGCATGGCGCTAATGTTGGCATTAAGTCGTAAAACGCACAAAGCTTATCAGCGCACACGTGATGCTAACTTTTCTTTAAATGGTTTGGTTGGTTTTTGTTTTTCAGGTAAGACGGTGGGTGTAATTGGTACTGGTAAAATTGGGCAGGCGATGATACGTATTTTGCAAGGATTTGGATGCAAAGTATTGGCATATGACCCCTATCCTAGTCAGGATGTTAAAGACATGGGCGTTGAATATATCTCGTTAGATGAACTTTATTCAGCAAGTGATATTGTGACGCTACATTGTCCTATGACGCCAGAAAATCATCATTTACTCAATGAGGAAAGTATAAAAAAACTTAAAGATGGTGTGATGGTGATTAATACCAGCCGTGGCGGATTAATTGATACACAAGCAGCAATTGAGGCGCTCAAAACTGGCAAAATTGGCTCACTTGGATTAGATGTGTATGAAAATGAGCAAGCATTATTTTTTGAAGATAAATCTGATGAGATTATCCAAGATGATATCTTCGGTCGTCTATCAGCATGTCATAATGTTATTTTTACAGGTCATCAGGCATTCTTAACTGAGGAAGCGCTTGATTCTATTGCCAAAACAACGCTAGAAAATATCCAAGCGTTTGCCGCTAAAGAAAGCGCTTAAGCGCGTGGATGGTGCGCTTGATAGAGTTTTTGCATTCTAGCTTGGGCAACGTGAGTATAAATTTGCGTCGTCGATAAATCGGCATGCCCTAAAAGCAGTTGCACGACTCTCAAGTCCGCGCCATTATTAACCAAGTGTGTGGCGAAGGCATGGCGTAAGGTATGAGGAGAGACTTCGCACTCAATTCCAATCAATTGAACATAATGTTTGATGCGATACCAAAACGTTTGCCTCGTCATTTTTTTGCCTCGCGTGCTTAAAAAAACCATTTCGCTCATTTTATGTTGCAATAAATTGGGACGCGCTATTTTTAAATAGCGTGTTATCCATGCCACCGCTTCTTCTCCCATTGGCACAAGGCGCTCTTTATTTCCTTTTCCCCAGATGCGCACCACGCCATCAGTTAACAGCAGAGCATCTAGTGGTAAGTTGACCAATTCTGATACCCGCAAACCGCTGGCATAGAGTAATTCCAGCATGGCTTTATCCCGCAAACCAATCGCATTATTTTTATAATCAGGAGCTTCAAGTAAATTCGCAACTTGCTCAGGTGAAAGCACCACGGGGAGACGGCGCGCCAATTTGCGCTGACCAAGCAAAGCTGTTGGATTATTCTCTCGCAGCCCTATTTTGCATTGATAATCATAGTATCGTTTAAGGGTTGTCTGCAGACGCATGAGCGTTGCTTGCGCTTTGTTTTGTTCACTTAAATGTGCAAAAAGCTGTTGTAAATCCTTAAGATTTGCCTCTTCTAATCTTATAGGCGCTAATTGTTTGGCGCTTAAGCACAAATCTCTGCGATACGCCTCAAGCGTTGCCGAGCTCAAACCATCTTCTGCCCAAAGATGATTAATAAAATTATCTATACTTTTTTGTTCTATAGTTTGGGACATAAATTCGTTACAATATTGGCTTTTTGATTATTTAGTTATGCATAAACGCCAAGCATACCATATCACCCTAATCCTACTAATAGTGTTCACATCGTTTATGGGGGCGTGGGTTTCTCTACATTGGCAACAGCAGTGGCGCTTAGGCACAACGACTGCTCTTAATCTTTCTGAGCAACAACAACAACGCTTAGCGCAAATATCCCCTCCTATTCTTTTGGAAGTCTTTACACGCCGTAATCCTAAATTGCAACGCAGTGTCATGGCGGTTGTACGCAGCATTAAGCCCTACCTCTCAAATCTTGAAGTGCATTGGGTTAATCCTGATACGCATCCTGACCTTGTACAACAAAAAGGAATTAGCCAAGAAGGGCAAGCGTATTTAAGCATTGGAGATACAGGGCAACGCCTAGCGGTTATTTCTCCCACCCATCTTATTGAAACCATACTCACGCTTACCAGCACACAACAAAGCTTTATCGGTTTTACTCAAGGTAGCGGTGAACGTGCGTTATTAAGCAACTTATCGGGCGCATGGATAAATTTTTACCATTATTTTAATCAATCGGGACAGTCTTTTGCTGTTATTGACCCTAATACTTTGATTAGTATCCCTGAAAATATTCATATTCTTATCGTTGCCGACCCTAAAACACTAAATACACACACCCAGACGCTATTAGAAAACTATCTAAATCAAGGCGGTAATCTAATTTATACCACCGACACCACCAACGCCTATCTTCCTGAGTTTATTAAAAATAAACTTAACATAACACTTTATACAGGCAAGATGATTGATGCTAATGCTAAAAATTTTGGTCTTGATAACCCACAAATGCAAGTCATTGAATTATTAGGCGACCACGATATTACGCGCACCCTCAAACAATCTCCACTTCTTGCTGGTGCAGTGGGTTTAAAGCTTAGCGAAACGCCCAGCGATTGGGATAATAGCGCCTTGTTATGGAGTTCTGAAAATAGTTGGAATGAACTAAATAACCGCACTCCCCCTTTTGAACTAAATACCGATGAAACACGAGGACCCATTGCGCTTGCTAGTATTTTTTCGCAAAAAAGCAAGCAAGGAAAACAATCTATTATTCTGATTGGGGATAGTGATTTATGGGCAGATGGCTACTTTAATACTGCAGGCAATCGTCAATTTGCAGAACAAATCTTAAATTATTTAGCGCCCAACGCTAGTTTAAACCAAATAAGTCCGCAAGAACTTCCTGACCAGTTCCTTCATGCAAGCGATGCGCACCTCATGCAATTAGCCGTTTTGTTATTATTTATCCTACCCCTAGGATTAATAATAATAGGCATCTGGTGGTGGAGGCGTGCATGGGTTTAATTCAAAAAATGCTACTTTTTTGGAGTGTTTTTTTAGTGTTTATCGTTATTGGTGAGAAACTACGCACAACCGAACAAGCACCTATTTTATTACCTATTAACACACCAATTACCAGCATTGAATTACCGCACAATCTAACGCTAACCCATCAAAATAATCACTGGCAAGCCAATCAACAACCTGCAAATCAACTTCGTATTCAAACACTATTAACACTTCTACAACAACCCTGCCAGCAACGCTATTCTCGCCACGAACTCTCTGCGCAACTTAGCGATAATAGCGCTCTGACATTTTTAATTAATGCGCAAGAATATACTATCGGTGCGCATCACCCTTTTAGCCAAACCAACTATATTTATTATCAAGAGGATGTTTATCTTTGCAGTGAAAAAATAAAATATTTTATCAATCAACCCATCGATTATTGGGTGGAGACAAAAGGAAAGTAAAATATGCCTGAATTACCAGAAGTTGAAACTACTCGCCAAGGGATTGCGCCAATTATAGGATTAACCATCACTGATATTTGGCAAAGCGCTCTACCTTGCGCCAACCACTCGCACCCAATCAAGCGCAACAACTTCATCAACAACAAATTTTAAACATCGTTCGCCGTGGAAAATATCTTCTTGCGCATACCAGCCATGACAGCCTAGATTTACTGATTCATCTTGGCATGTCTGGTAGCTTACGTCTTTGTGAAAAAAATACGCCATTTAAAAAACACGACCATACTAGTTTCACCTTTATCAATGGACAATGTTTGCGCTACCACGACCCGCGACGTTTTGGATTTATCACTACCGTTGCACGCAACCAAGCTATCACCGCCTTTTCGCATATGGGCGTTGAACCATTAGAGCAAAGTTTTAATGCTCATTATCTTTATGCGCGCGCGCAAAAAAGCAAAAGCGCCATTAAGAATTTGATTATGAACCAGAAAATAGTTGTTGGCGTTGGGAATATTTATGCAAATGAAGCGCTTTTCTTTAGCCGTATTCATCCTAATACTCCCGCGCAACAACTTACCCTGACGCAATGCGCGCAATTAGTGCAAACAATAAAAGATGTTCTTACCCAAGCAATCGCTGTAGGCGGAACCACTTTAAAAGATTTTGTTCATAGTGATGGCAGTACGGGTTATTTTCAACAAACGCTAAACGTCTACGGCAAAGAAGGCAAACCTTGCCCAAATTGCAATACTCAATCGATTATGAGCACAATTATTGGTGGACGAAATAGCTATTTTTGTCCTAATTGTCAGCCACTTTGATCTATCAACACTAAATAAAAAAAGAGCCTAGATAAAATCTAGACTCTTTTTAAAATTATTTTTGATTAAAAAATAACAAACAAATCAGTTAATTTGTGTCGTTTGTTTTTATTTGGCTACACAATTTTTAATTAATTGATTATTAGGTTTTGTAATGAGAACACTAGATTGATTTGCATTATCTAAGGTTATACCGCTACTGTCTAGGCGATAACCATTTTCACCTTCAAAAACACTCGTATAAGCGTTAGAATTTCCTAAATTAAGCTTCATTACCTGTATGGAAGAATTTAGGAAAGTCGTCGCTTCTGTAGGAAGACCTTCGCGGTTAAATCCAAATTTAACATCAAGATTAATATTATTATCGCATTTATAGTGAACAGTTTTCTCATTAACAGTCATCTGCTGCTCTAATAGATTGATATTTGAATGTTGTTTTTGTGTTTTTGTGCCAAAATTTTGTGCAGAACAGTTTTTATATAAAATTTTAGACGGTGAGGAAACCATAATGCTGGATTGATGATAATTTTCACTATCCATATAGTCACTACTAATTCTATAGCTATTATTTTTGCCAAAATTAGTCTCTACACTATCACTGCTATCAATAATGGGCAAAGTTCGTTGTTCGCCTTGCAAATTTACAACGGCTTTTTCAGGAATGCCCTGCATATTAAAGCTATACGTAACGTTGAGCATGCCACCAATTTGACAAGAATATTGCACAGTATCGCTAAAGGCATACCCTTGTGCGGAAGAGGTCATTGACGTAGAAGCAAGTGCTATGCTCATTGCAGTGAAAAGTATTTTTTTCATAATCCACCTATTTAAAAGATAAAAATAATCGTTTTTCATCCGATTCCATTTCACAAATGATTATAGAAGAATCAAGCAAAGGTATAATTAATATAAATTATGGTTCTGGTGTGCTATACCTTAAATTAATATTGTGGTAGTTGCAGGGAATAAAAATAAGAGTATTAAACGAATAAAATCACAAAGAACAAAAGGCGCAATTCCGTGATAAAGCGTGGTTAAGGATATTTTAGGGTTAATAGCTTTGATAACAAAAATATTCATACCAATAGGCGGTGTGATTAACCCAAGTTCAACCGTTAAAACACTTAATATTCCAAACCATATCGGATCTATTTGTAGGGCAACAATTAATGGATAAACTACGGGCAAACTAATCATGAGCATGGCAATTGCATCTAAGCAAGTCCCTAACACAATATAAAACAACAAGATAGATAAGATGATTGCTGTGTTAGAAAGTTGATGTGCGCTAATCCAGTCTATTATTGCGGTAGAGAGTTGTGCTACAGAGACGAAATAAGCCATTATTTGCGCGCCAATGAGCATTAAAAAGAGTTTGTTGGATAGTTGTAAGGTGGCAACAGCGGCATTTTTTAATGCGCCAAAGGTGGTTTTTTGCCAAATTGCTACAAGGATTAAAATAAATGCGCCAATACTAGCGCCTTCAGTAGGTGTGAACCAACCAAAATATATGCCATAAATCATGAGCATAAAGAATAAGAGAAGCGGAAGCAGGGTTAGTAATGCGCGCATTTTTTCATAAGCACTACTGGAATGGCTTGGAGGGGGACGTAGGGAGGGTTTAAATTGATACAGCAATAAAACGGTTAGGCTATAAAGTACCCAACCTAGTATGCCGGGCAGTAATCCTGCCAAAAATAAATCACCAACGGCTTGCTCAGTGAGCATGGCATAGAGTAATAAGGCAATACTTGGGGGAATCATAATGCCTAAGGTGCCACCTGCAGCTAAGGCGCCTACGCTAAGGGGGTGGGGTAGTTGTGTTGTTGCATTTGTGGAAGTGCAACGCGGGTCATGGTAGAAGCGGTAGCAACTGAGGAACCAGATAGGCATGAAAATAGCGCACAAGAGCTTAAGCTGGCGAGTGCTAAACTAGCGGGTGTGCGCCCTAATAAAGTACGTGTGGCAGAAAATAATGTTGCCGCTAGACCAGATTCAACGCTTAATTCACCAATAAATATAAATAATACAATGGCGCTGAAGTGATAATTGCCCCAAACTTCTTGTGGAACTGTTTTTATAATCTCTAAAGCGCTTGATAAATCAATAATATAAATAAATCCAAGAACACTAGATAGCATCATCGCAAATGCAACAGGTATGCGTAATAACATTAATATGAGCATTGTTGCTAATACAATGACGCCAATCCAAGCGTTAGTCATCACCCTGCCCCGTCGGTTGGATAATGGGTATTGCGCACAATTCAAAGAAGCTACGCAAAATTAATGCAACTGATAATGCAATCCAAATGGCATAAATATAGTGCATGGGAAGTGCTAAATCTTGCGAGCGCTCACCATAAGCATAGGCATCTTTCATAAGTTCAATATTCTCCAATGCTAGTTGAGTACCAATTGCGCCACAAAGGATTAAATTAAGGGCGTGTAGACTTTTGGCATAGATAGAATTAGGGCTTAAAGGGAGAAAATCTAAAACCAGATGCACTTTTTCTATCCATGCAACAAAGGCAGAAAGTAATGTTATGGTTAATAAATATGATACTAATTCAATGGCTCCTTGCATGTGCCAATTTAACCAAGCATGCGTTAATCTAAATAAAGCACGAGTTAAAACGTCTAGCGTGGTAGTAAGGAGAATAAGCAACAGCCCTATCAAGCTAATACCCGCACAAAATCGCGCTAATTGCTGATTAACAGTTTGTAGAAAAAGCATAGAGTTATTGCGTTGGGCATTGTTGAGCAAAAGATTGCGCTAGCGCATAAACTTTTTCACCCTCTTCGCCTATTTGTTGTAAATACTGTGCGATGCTTTGCCGTAATGGCGCTTGCCAATCAGGATGCTCAATCCCTCCTTCAACTGCAGTTATTTCCTGCCCAAGTGATAAAATCTGTTGTTTGCTTTGTGCATCAACCTCATCAAACACTGCCCCCATTTTAAGCGCCCACTCTAAACCTGAATGGGCGTCAATAATTTCTTTTTCTTGGGCTGAGAGTTTGTCATAGGTATTTTTATTCATTGTGGCAACAAAACTTAATGTATAAAGTGGTAAATCGGTATGATAAGAAATTAACTCAGCGAGCTTAAAAGTATCGAGCGCTTCCCATGGAAAAGTAAGACCATCAATCACGCCACGCTGTAAGGCGGTATAAATATCTGGTGCGGTAAGACTAATGGGTGAAGCCCCTAAATTTTGCAAAATTTCTCCTGCAACAGCGGTGGGACGACGGATGCGCAACCCTTTCAAATCGCTAGGTGATTTAATAGGTTTTTTTATAGTATGCAATAAGGCGGGTGTGGTGGTGAACATAAACAACACATGGGTATCATTATATTCTTGCTCAAGCGCACCGCTATCATAAAGCTTTTGTAAAATACAGCTACCGTGCATGGAGTTTTGCGCAATGCCTGGCAACTCAACAATTTGAGACAGTGGAAATCGTCCATTACGATAGCCTTGGGCAGTAACACCAATGCTTGCTAAACCTTTAGTGGTTGCGTCATAAATTTTATCGGCTTTACTCAAAGTTTGCGCAGGATAGAGCTCTATTTGCAAACTACCATTTGACTGCGCTTCAATCGATTCTTTCCATGGAATCAAAAAATCTGTATGCACTTTTGCGGTGGCGGGTAAAAAATGCGCTAAACGCAGGGTATTCACTTGCGCATATGCACATATATTAACCATTAATCCTAGCAACATAGGAAAGCGCAAATAAGCAATGAATTTCATTTTTAGGCGTCTCTATAAAAGGAAAGTTAAAAACCAAAGCGCGCGAATTTTACAACAAAAATAAAAATAGTTTATGATATTAAACGCTGGTAATTTTATCTTTCAACACATAAGGAATCTTATGAAGACTCAAGAAAATTTGTTTAAGCGTTCTACACAATGGTTGGCATTAGGCGTAGTGAGTAGCCTGTTGATTGGTTGCGCGAATACACCTAATACCCAACAACAACTCAGTCAGCAAACGCAAGCGGGCGTGCTATGGATGCAACAATCGGGCGAGTATCAAGCACTTGCGCATCAAGCATTTAATATTGCTAAACTTATTTTTGATAATACAGTTTTGCCTAGCAATCAAATCAAAACCGTTATCGTTGATTTAGATGAAACCATGATTGACAATAGTCCCTACGCTGCTTGGCAAATCTTAGAAAATCAGCGTTTTACTCCTGATACTTGGAAGCAATGGGTTAATGCAAAACAAGCTACAGCCATTCCCGGAGCAGTTGAGTTTGCCCATCATGTAGTTAATAACGGTGGAAAATTATTTTATGTCTCTAACCGCAAGCAAGACGGAGAATATCAAGCAACTTTAGATAATCTAATTGCCTTGGGCTTTCCTGAAGTCAATAGTCAAACTTTACGTTTAAAAACGGATACTTCTAATAAAGATACTCGTTTTGAACAAATTAGAGAAGCAGGTTATCAAGTCATTATGCATATTGGCGATAATTTAGGGGATTTTGCAGGTGAGCCTACTTATCACAAAGACAATCAGACACGACGCGATTTTGTAGAAATGCATAAAGATAAATTTGGCATTCAATATATCGTGCTGCCCAATCCAAGTTATGGCGACTGGGAAGCAGGTCTTGCTAAAGATTATTACAAACTAGATGCAGATAAATTGTATCAACTGCGTCAAGAGCGACTTAAAAAGTGGCAAAATTAATAACTAGCTCATAATAAAAATAAACAGAGTGTTTGGTTAAGCGCTCTGTTTAATTTTTTCGTGAACAATTTATCATCTTAAATGTGAGGCATTTTCTCTAAAATGGAGAAATTGTTGCTTTAATTTTAAATTCGAAGGAGTATATCGTGTCAAAAACAATTACTAGAGAAACCGTTAAACAGCTACAACAGCATAAAAACTACCCAAGCGTTACGCTCACTATGCCAACGCATCGTACTTCTCCTGATAATGATAAGGATCCAATCCGTCTAAAAAATCTTGTTAGTGAAGCAGAAAAGCGCTTAGAAGAAACCTTTGGAAAGCGCGAAAGCCAAGAAATATTAGAAAAATTACATCAACAAGCTGATGCGATTGATCACGAACATAATCGTGATGGCTTGGTTATTTGTGTAAATAATGATTTTGCTGAAACTTACAAGTTGCCCTATCGCCTACCTGAGCGCGTAGCAATTGATGATAACTTTTTTACACGTGATTTAGTGTATGCAATGAATCGCGATTATGTTTATTGGCTATTATTGCTAGATGCAGAAAATACCCGCCTTTATATCGGACGTCGTGAAAATTTGCATGAAGTTGAGGAATTTGGTTTTCCTTATGCAATGGATGGTGCTTCTCCTAGTGCTAATCTTGGTAAAGATGATTCTCAAGTTTATCGCGATGAAATTACAAGAATGTTGCGTCAAGCAAGTAATGGCTTAGTCGATGCCTTTAAAGAAGTTGAAGCTCCTTTAGTTGTTGTCGGTATTGAGCGAAATTTAGGCTATTTTAATGAAAGTATTGCTGATGCGCATGATGTTATGCTAACTATTGATGGTGGATATTCTGATAAAAGCACCCTTGAGTTAGGTAAGTTAATTTGGGAAGACGTTAAAGAAGCATTTAAGAAAAAACGTAAAGAAATTTTTGAGGCTATTGGTGTTGCAAAAGGAAATCAGCAGTTAGTCAATAGTCTTGATGAATGCTGGCAAGCTGCTATTGATGGACGTGTAGATACTTTGGTTGTAGAAAAAGATTTACATATCCCTGCTGAAGTGAGTGAAGATGGTCGTAGCTTAAAGGTCTTGGAGGATAGTAAAGCACAAGGTGAGCGCGCATTTGCCGATATCATTGATGAAATGATTGAGCATGTTATGGCAGCTGATGGAAAAGTTGTTTTTGTTGATGAAGCTTCTTTAGAAGAGTTTAATAATCAAAAAGGCTTAGTTGCAATTACACGCTACTAATTAACTTTAGATTAAAATTCGAATGCCCGTTTTTATACGGGCATTTTTTATGCGTAATTGAAATATACTCCAGCACACTATCTAGTATTTTTAAAATATCAAATTAATAATAGTGGGTTAAAGTATTTGAGATATTAAGTTATTTATAATTTTGTGTTTGTAAATCTAATTCTTGCAAATATCTTAATTTATTGGCTAATTTGATTTCAAAGCCTCGTTCATTGGGCTGGTAAAAACTAACTTTAGGCTGATTATGTTTATCGAGCATCTCTTTAGGTAAATAAGTTTGACCAGCAGCATAAGCATTAGGTTCATGATGCGCATAACGATAACCTTTCCCATAACCTTGGATTTGATGTAGCGCTGTTGGTGCGTTGCGCAAATGATTAGGGACGCTATAAGATGGATGATTGCGCACATAAGCAAAAGCTTCGTTCATTGCATGATAGGAGGCATTGCTTTTTGGCGCTAAGGCTAAATAAGTTAGCGCTTGTGCTAAAGCTAAATGCCCTTCTGGGCTGCCTAAGCGCTCATAAGTCATATAGGCATTAAGCGCTAGATTTAAGGCATTTGGATCAGCATTGCCAATATCCTCACTGGCAACACACAACATTCTCCGCGCAATAATCAAAGCATCCATACCAGCATCAATCATGCGTGCAAACCAATACATAGCCCCATCAACATTTGAACCTCTTAGTGATTTATGAAAAGCAGAGAGCATTTCATAAAACCAGTCACCATTTTTATCCATTGCCTTAGGTTGGTCGGCCAATACTTGTGCTAATGCTTTAGCTTCTTCTATTCCTTGTTTGTGTAATAAAAGCCATTCATCTAGCCAAGAAAGTGCTTTACGAGCATCACCACTTGCATGACTAGAAATAAGCTGCAAACTAGCCTCACTCATTTTAAGCGAAAATTTACTCAAAGCTTTTTGCAAGGTCTGTTTAATTTCATCACTACTTAATGCATAAAGCCGAAAAATACGCAATCGTGATAATAAAGCATTGGTTAAATGAAAAGCAGGATTTTCTGTAGTCGCGCCAATTAAAATAATATCACCCGCTTCCACATAGGCAGAAAAGCATCTTGCTGTGCTTTATTAAAGCGATGAATTTCATCAATAAATAATACTGTTTGCAATCCTATTTCTAAATTATTTTTTGCCTGTGCAACAGCTTCGCGCACGTCTTTAACACCTGAAAAAACAGCTGATAGACGAATAAATTCTACTTTAAAGGATTTTGCTAATAATAATGCTAATGTAGTCTTGCCACAACCTGGAGGTCCCCAAAGTAACATAGAAAAAGGCTGTTGTTGTTTAATCGCAATGGCTAGGGGCTTATCAGAAGCAAGTAAATGGTTTTGTCCAATATACTCTTTTAGTTCATCAGGGCGCATTTGCTCTGCAAGCGGTGCATGCTCCTTTAAAGCAAATAGAGAATTTTGTTTTGCACCGCTCATAGTAAATGATCCAATATTTTAAAGTATTAATTACCAATAATATCTACACCTTTTGGCGCTATAAAATTAAATTTATCAGGATTTATGCCGTGATTACGTTTTAAATTTTTAAATTGCATAACCGTTTGTTGACCAATCCCACCGTCAATAATAACTTGTGAAAGCTGTTCTTTATCAAAAACCACCCAAATTTGATTATATTCTGCTTGTGTATCTCTGGGTGTTAGAGAAAATACTGTATTACTTTTTTATCAATATAATCTGGAAGTTGGTCTTTGGATAATAATTGAATATTAAATTCATCTTGAATAGATTGCTGACCTTCTAATAGACGCACTGCAATATCACCAGCAATATCAGACTTGTTGCGTACAGTTATTTGTTCTAAATCTTTATCGTAGTGATAAACCTTTTTACCATCACTCACAATTTCTTGTGCATAAGGCGCCTGATAATCCCAGAAAAATTTACCTGGCTTTTGTATCCACATATGCCCTTGGCTAATTTCTTCACCACGTTGATTATAAGCAATTTGTGTAAAGTCAGCTTCTAGCTCTTTGCTTTCACGCATATAATCAATAAGCATTTGTGCAGGTTCAGTTAGTTTAAGCGACTGAATGGATTCAGATGAATTTGTATGATTAAATAATTGAGCATAACTAGAAGTTCCTGCAGTAGTAAATAGTAATGCACTAATGAGCATAATTTTTTGTTTCATAAGTTCATCCTTATTAAATTAGAACAATGATTATGGCACCACATATTAGTTTTTGAATGAGCAATTATTTAGTCAAATTTTTAATAGAAATCATGTTCATCATTATTATTGCTATTATTCAATAGTACTTTGCGTGTGCCACGTTCTGGCGCAGATAAAATCCCAGCCGCTTGCATTGCCTCTACAATACGCGCTGAACGGTTATAACCTATATTTAATTGCCTTTGCAACCATGAAATAGAGGCCTTATTATGTTCACACACTAAAGCAACTGCTTTATCATAAAGTAAATCATTTTCAGCATTATCAAGCTTTTCTAAAGCACCAAATGCGCCCATGGATTCTGGAGAAACGGGATTAGTAATGGCTTCCTCATATTGCGGTTCGCCTTGTCTTCTAACAAAAGAGGTTAAATTATCAACCTCATTATCACTAATAAATGCGCCATGAATACGAGTGATAGCTGTACCACCTGAGGCTGAATAAAGCATATCACCATTACCTAATAAAGACTCTGCGCCTTGTCGCTCAATGATGGTACGTGAGTCAATTTTAGAAGAGACTTGAAACGCAATGCGCGCGGGAGCATTGGCCTTAATCACACCTGTAATAACATCAACAGAAGGTCTTTGTGTCGCTAAAATTAAATGAATACCTGAAGCACGTGCTTTTTGTGCAATACGGGTAATCAAGTCTTCCACCTTTTTACCTACCGCCATCATCATATCGGCCAGTTCATCAATTACAATGACAATATAAGGCAGTGGTTTTACCTCAGGCGGTTGATTCGCCAACCCGATATGGTCTTCTGCTTGCCAAAGTGGATCAAAAACATACTCCCCTTTTGCTTTTTTATCGCGTAAAACAGCATTAAAGGCATCAATATTTCTAACTTTCAATGCAGACATTAATTGATAACGTCGCTCCATTTCAGCAACTGCCCAACGCAAAGCATTTTCAGCGTCATTCATATCTGTTACTACAGGCGTAAGCAAATGTGGAATATCTTCATACATAGACATTTCCAACATTTTAGGATCAATTAATATAAATTTAAGCTCATCAGGTGTACTTTTATACAGCATACTTGCAAGCATGACATTAATACCAACAGATTTTCCAGAGCCTGTTGTACCTGCAACTAGCAAATGTGGCATTTTGCCTAAATTATCCACAATAGGTTTTCCAGCAATATCAACCCCCATCACTAATGTTAGAGGAGAATGTTGAGCTTGATAAATTGAGGATTCTAAAATATTACGCAGATAAACAATTTCACGTTTGCGATTAGGAATTTCCAAACCAATATAAGGTTTTCCAGGAATTACCTCTACCACACGCACACTCTGTACTGCTAAAGAGCGCGCTAAATCTTTATCTAGGTTAGAAATTTGACTTACTTTAATCCCAGGAGCCAACTCCAATTCTAAACGTGTAACTACTGGCCCTACTTCAATATTAACTACACTAACATCTAGTTTATAGTTACGTAGTGCATGTTCAGTTTGCGCAGCCATCTCATCTAGCTCTTCATCTGTATAATCAGCTTGCAAAATTGGGGTAGGCTGTAGCAAATCTAATGGAGGTAACTGATATTCACCAGTATTTTCTGTTTGTGAAATATGGTTTCTTTGCTGTGACTGATTAAAAACAGATGAATTAACTTTTAAATTATTAACAGATGAGTGTTGCGCTGAGTCCTTATAAGGAGGGATATTATCAGAGTTTTCTTTAGTATTAAGTTCAACAGCTTTGTCTGAAAAGGAAGAATAATGTACGGTTTGTTCTGGTTTTTCATTTTCTAATTGTGCATTAGAGAAGGCTTCGTTTTCTTGTTCAAATTGTCTATCAAAGAAACTAAAATCAATAATTGGCTCATTATTCTGATATGTATTTAAAGACTCCTTTTGAGATAAAGCGCTATCTTTAGAATAATCATCCTTAAGCTCATGCTCAGGCGCGCTAGTAGCAATAGTCGCTAAGGTGTCAAAAAAATCAGTCTCTTGTCCTGAAACTGGGGTTGTTGAAAAAATTGATTTTTCTGAAGCAGCATATTTTTGTTTTGATTGATTATTTGATGCTGACTTATCTTGCTTGTAAGTCTGCCAATCTAAACGAGATTTAGCATAAGAACTAGGTGATGTCGGGTTTTCTACATCTTCTACAGAAGCTTCTAAAGAATCCATAGACTCTTGTTTTAATCCTTCTCCTTTAAATAATCGACTGATTGCTGCAAAGCAACTAATTATAAAACTCCCAACTTTTTGGGTAATTTCAAACCAATTAATCCCTGCTAAAATTGTCAAACCTAAAAAAAATGGAATGGTATAGGCCCACATAAGTGCACTTATATCCCAAAATTTCAATAGCTCTATAGAAAACTTTTGACCAATCAACCCTCCCCCTGTAACTGCCAAAGAGTTAATAGAGCTTTGCCAATGTAAAGAAAAAATACCACTTAAGGCAAGAGTAGCAATCGCTAATGCAAAAAGCTTCCAAACGATTAATTCTATCCCCATATATTCGGCTCTTAAATTTTGCCACCCTAAAACAGCTAACCCTATTGCAAATCCATAGGCGCTATAGCCCAATATAGACAAAATAGCATCAGAGACATAAGCAGCGGTTGCGCCAAACCAATTCTTTATTTCTTCATTACTGCCAGAAGTGCTCCAACCTGCATCTCCATTATGGTAGCTTAGCAGCAATGCTAATAGCGCTACTGCTGCTAAAGTAAAAACTACAAACCATAAGTCAGAAAAAGCACGACGAGCATAGTAAAACCAAGATTGGTTGTCTGAATAAGAAAAATCATTTGTCATAAATAAAAGACTTATATAAGGAAAGCGGTTATTGTAAGGAAACAGACGGAAGTTTTCACCTATTTTATTCGCCTATTTAGCGATAATAAAAAATCAGCACTAAAACGCTGATTATAAATTTTATTATTCAGATGGTGGGTCGTGAAGGATTCGAACCTTCGACCAATTGGTTAAAAGCCAACTGCTCTACCACTGAGCTAACGACCCTAAAGATGTAAATTGTTTGACAAAATGGTGGGTCGTGAAGGATTCGAACCTTCGACCAATTGGTTAAAAGCCAACTGCTCTACCACTGAGCTAACGACCCTATTCATCAAAGAAGCGCTATTATAATGTTTTTTTTCTTTGTTGCAAGAAAAAAGTTAGTTTTTAATCTAAACATAGACTCAAATTTATCATCTTAAATTAGCCATATCGTAAAAATTCAATAATTTCAGTATTTAACACAATATTGGTTTTTACTATCGCACAACAGGGCAAAATTTGACCTTTAGAGAGCGCAGCTAGTGGTGGGCTTGGATAGCATACTTTCCCTTCTATTAGCGCAATTCGGCAACTGCCACAATATCCATTGCGACATTGGTAGTCAATTTTATGCCCTGTGCGTAACAAAGCATCAAGCAAATTTTCATTCTCTTTTAATTCGAAAACCTGCTCATTTGTACGGATAACAAAAGGCATAATTAAATTAAAGTTCAAAATCGTCTAGTTCATCAAGATTAACTTCAGAGTCAATTTGTCCTATTAAATAAGAGCTAATAGCTACTTCTTGAGGAGCAACTTGAACATTATCAGATGACAGCCAAGCATTAATCCATGGAATAGGATTTTGCTTACTTTGTGGGAAAGCTGGTGTCAAACCAATTGCCTGCATACGAGAATTGGTAATGTATTCAATATATTGGCATAAAATATCTTTATTAAGACCAATCATAGAACCATCTTTAAATAAATATTCTGCCCATTCTTTTTCTTGTTTTGCGGCTAGGAGAAAAATATCAAAAGCTTCTTGCTCACATTCTTTAGCAATTTCACCCATTTCGGGGTCATCTTTACCTTCACGCAATAAGTTGATCATATGTTGCGTACCAGTTAAGTGCAACGCTTCATCACGTGCAATTAATTTGATAATTTTAGCATTTCCTTCCATTAATTCACGTTCAGCAAAAGCAAAAGAACAGGCAAAGCTTACATAAAAACGAATGGCTTCTAAAACATTCACACAGACCAAGCAAAGATAAATTTTCTTTTTCAATTCACGCCTGCTAACTACACATGTTTTGCCATTTAGAGTATGTTTGCCATAGCCTGCAATAAGATAATGCTGTGTATATTCAATTAAATCATCATAGTATCGCGCTATATCTTGTGCGCGCTGTTGGATATACTCATTTTCAACAATATCATCAAATACCAAGCTAGGATCATTAACAATATTACGAATAATATGGGTATAAGAGCGTGAGTGAATAGTTTCCGAAAATGCCCATGTTTCAATCCACGTTTCTAGCTCTGGTAATGATACCAATGGCAGAAATCCAACATTAGGACTGCGTCCTTGAATAGAATCCAACAAGGTTTGATATTTCAAATTAGAGATAAAAATATGTTGCTCATGCTTAGGCAGATTTTGATAGTCGATGCGGTCTTGTGAGACATCTACTTCTTCAGGTCGCCAAAAGAAAGATAATTGTTTTTCAATAAGTTTTTCAAAAACCTCATATTTTTGCTGGTCATATCGCGCAACGTTGACAGGTTGACCTAAAAACATGGGTTCTTCTAACTGATTATTACGATTTGTAGAAAATGTACTATAACGATATTGGCAATCCATATTCTTTCCCCTATTTAATTGATTTCACTTTTAGATTTTGCAAGCACCGCCGACACAATCATCAACCAAATCTTCTTGATTATCCATCGCGCCATCACGAGTATTGTGATAATAAAGTGTTTTAACGCCTAATTTATAGGCGAGCAACAAATCTTTAATTAATTGATTCATAGGCACTTTACCAGAACTAAATCTGCTAGGGTCATAGCTAGTATTTGCAGAAATAGCTTGGTCTACAAATTTTTGCATTACTCCAACAAGCTGCAAATAACCTTCATTGCTTGGGAGGCTCCATAATAGTTCATAATTGTCTTTAAGCGACTCAAACTCTGGAACAACCTGCTTTAAAATACCGTCTTTTGAAGCTTTTACACTCACATAACCTCTAGGAGGTTCAATGCCATTGGTTGCATTAGCAATCTGACTAGAAGTTTCAGATGGCATCAGCGCGGTTAAAGTTGAATTGCGCAATCCATATTGTTTGATATTGCTACGCAAAGTTTCCCAATCTAACCTCAAAGGCGTTGTACAGATGTTATCCAGTTCTTTTTTGTAAGTATCGATGGGCAATAATCCTTGGGCATAAGTGGTTTCCTTAAACAACGGGCAAGCGCCTTTTTCTTGTGCTAACTTATTGGAAGCTTTTAATAAGTAATACTGCAGTGCTTCAAAAGTTTCATGTGTCAGTTCTAAGGCTGAACCATCACTATAACGCACACCATTTTTTGCTAAAAAATAAGCATAGTTAATCGCCCCAACGCCTAACGTTCGGCGGTTCATTGTCGCTTTATACGCTGCTTCGACTGGATATTGCTGATAATCAAGTAACGCATCTAATGCGCGCACAATTAACTCTGCAGTTTCTTCAAATTCTTCTAACTGCTCAAATGCACCAAGATTAACTGCTGATAAAGTACATAAAGCAATTTCGCCCTCTGGATCATTTAGGTCATTGAGCGGTTTTGTTGGCAAAGCAATTTCCATGCACAAATTAGATTGTCGCACAGGGGCAACTGCTGGATCAAATGGACTATGAGTATTGCAATGATCGACATTTTGGATATAAATTCTGCCAGTTCCAGCGCGCTCTTGAAGCATTAGGGAAAACAAATCTACAGCAGGAATTTGACGTTTACGAATAGTCTCATCTTGTTCATATTGTAAATAGAGGCGCTCAAATTCTTCTTGATCTGCAAAAAAAGCCTCATATAATCCCGGAACATCATATGGAGAAAACAAAGTAATATTTTGTTTTTTTAAGAGCCTTTGATACATCAAACGATTGATTTGCACCCCATAATCTAAATGTCTGACGCGATTTTCTTCTACACCACGATTATTTTTTAAGACCAGTAAAGATTCAACTTCCAAATGCCAAATGGGATAAAACAAAGTCGCGGCTCCACCACGCACCCCGCCCTGTGAGCAACATTTGACCGCCGACTGAAACAATTTATAAAAAGGAATACAGCCTGTATGACGCGCCTCACCGCCACGAATAGCGCTACCTTCTGCACGTATCCGCCCTGCATTCACACCAATTCCTGCTCGTTGTGAGACATAACGCACAATGGCACCAGTTGTGGCATTAATTGAATCCAGGCTATCATCGCATTCAATTAATACACAGGAACTAAACTGCCGTGATGGCGTGCGAACTCCCGACATAATTGGTGTAGGTAGCGAAATTTTAAAAGTAGATGCTGCATCATAAAAGCGCGCCACGAAATCTAATCGTGTAGATTTAGAGTATTGTGCAAACAAACACATTCCCACCAGCATATATAAAAATTGTGGACTTTCATAGACTTCTTTAGTAACACGATTTTGTACCAAATATTTATTTTCTAGCTGTTTAACAGCAGCATAGGCAAAATTCAAATCTCTGTCATGATGAATGCGCTTATCTAATATTTCAAATTCTTCTTTAGTGTAATCTGCTAATAAATGCGCATCATATTTCCCTGCTTGCACTAGCTTTTCTACATGATGATAAAGTGCTGGTGGCGTAAAACTGCCGTAAGCAATTTTACGCAAATGGAAAATTGCCAAACGCGCAGCTAAATATTGATAATCTGGCGAGGTCTCAGAAATCAAATCTGCAGCAGATTTGATAATTGTTTCATGAATCGCATCCGTACGAATCCCATCATAAAACTGAATATGCGAACGCAACTCCACTTGTGATACTGAGACATTATCCAACCCCTCGGCAGCCCAATTAATAACACGATGGATTTTATCTAAATCAATTTTTTCTTTACGTCCGTCTCTTTTAACTACTTGTATTTCTTCAGAATTAACCATCGCATCCTCTTTCTTGTTTAGCATAACAGAAGAAGGCACAATATATAGCATCCTCTTTGTCCCCTCAACAGTAAATCCGTTGCTCTATTGATTTGCATGCACATTATTTGTATCGTGCCGTTTCTTTAGCATTAAAGAAAATATTTTTGTCTAATTTTTATAAAAAAACCACCCGAATAAGGTGGTTTAAATTTAATATAAAACAGCTTATATTAGTTTGGCATAATGATTTTAGGGCTTTCATCATTACTTTCAACATTTTCAATATCAACAGAAAAATTTAGTGTTTGCCCTGCTAATGGGTGATTGCCATCAATGATTACCGTTTCTTCGCCAATAGCTGCTACAAATACCATAACCATACCTTCTGGGGTTTCAGCTTGCAATGGCATACCCACCTCAAGATTAGGCACTTCAGCTAATTGTGATTTTGGAATTTCCTGCACCGCTTCTTCATGACGCACACCATAACCTTCTTCAGGCGTAAGCGTTACTTCAATATGTTCACCTTTTTGCTTGCCCATCAGTGCCTGCTCTAAAGCGGGTAAAATTTGTT
Source organism: Rappaport israeli (assembly GCF_001888055.1). Classification (GTDB taxonomy): domain Bacteria; phylum Pseudomonadota; class Gammaproteobacteria; order Cardiobacteriales; family Cardiobacteriaceae; genus Rappaport; species Rappaport israeli. The sequence goes on along the minus strand of NZ_LXHZ01000018.1, from coordinate 104,430 downwards.
GCTCACCTGCTACAAACACCAAAGGTTCACGCCCTTGAGATGAGTCAAGTATTTCACCATCATTGTTTTTGAGGGTGTAATGAATACTAACTGTTGCATTATTTTGAATTTGCATAACATTCTCTCTATTTAATCAAAAAATTTATTTTAGAAACTACGATTTAGCAGCTCAGGATTGGCATTTTAACATAGCGCCTTATTCATATAGCGCGATTATCAAGTTAAAACCACCGCCTCAATCGTATCTACTTGCTTTATCAACATTAATAATCTGTCCAATCCCAAAGCAACACCCGCTGATTCTGGCATACCCATTGCTAAAGTTTGTAAAAAAGGCTCATCAAGTGGCATTAGCGACAATCCAAGTTTTTTGCGTTGCGCATTATCTTGTTCGAAGCGTTGTCTTTGTTGCATAGCATCTGTTAATTCCCAAAAGCCATTACAAAGCTCCATCCCTTGTGCATACAATTCAAAACGCGCTGCCACATCGTGCTTACGTCCCTGCTCATCTATGCGCGTCATAATCTTAGCCAACGCTGCCTGTGAAGGTGGATAATCGACCACAAACTCCAAACACTCTTGCCCCAAATGCATTTCAATAAAATGCGTAAACAATAAATCTAAATAACCATCACGCTCTAACGTCCATCCGCCTGCCTCAGGAATACGCGCAATTGTAAAAAGTCGCAACTCTGCATCACTAATGCCCCTAATGTCAAGTGAGAGAAAGCGCTGAAATAACTCCGCATAAGGCGATTGTCTAACTGCCCACTTCTGGCTTTTAGGCCATAGTATTTGCACTAAATCGGCTACTTCTTGCATTAATTGCTGATGATTCCAACCCACACGATACCATTCCAGCAATGTAAATTCTCTTTTATGACGCCGTCCAGACTCCTCATTACGAAACACGTGTCCTAATTGATAAATATCCCCACTACCGCGACATAACAGCATTTTCATCGCATACTCAGGTGAGGTAATTAAATAAGCACCATCAGCACATGGTACACTTGCAATCGCTACATCAGTAACACCGTACTCACTAATAAGCGCCGTATCAACTTCCAGCACCGCGCGTTTAGAAAAAAATGCGCGTACCTTTTGTAAAATATCGCTTCTAAATTGAATTTTATCGCGCATCCTCCCTCCTTAATATAATAACCTACAAAAAATTCTAATTTCTGCAACCTACTACGGTTTTACATACCATTGCAGCATGCAATTTAACTAAAAAAGAAAAAGCGCATCATTAAGATACGCTTTCTGCTTGCAATCAAAGCTAAAGAGAATTAATTTTTTTCTTGGTCGACTAAACGATTAGCTTTAATCCATGGCATCATTTCACGCAATTTTTCACCCACCACTTCAATTGGATGTTCTGCATTCAAGCGCCGACGTGAGCGCATAGATGGGGCGCCTACACGATATTCAGAAATAAACTGCTTAGCATATTCGCCACTTTGGATATTATGCAAACACTCTTTCATTGCCCAACGACTTTCTTCATTAATAACCTGAGGGCCGGTAACATATTCACCAAACTCAGCATTATTCGAAATAGAATAATTCATGTTGGCAATTCCACCCTCATAAATCAAATCTACGATTAATTTAAGCTCATGCAAGCATTCAAAATAAGCCATCTCAGGCGCATAACCTGCTTCAACCAACGTTTCAAATCCCGCTTTAATTAATTCAACCGTCCCACCACACAAAACCGCCTGCTCACCGAATAAATCTGTTTCGGTTTCTTCGCGGAAAGTTGTTTCAATAATACCCGCCTTGCCCCCACCATTAGCAACCGCATAAGCCATCGCAATATCTCGCGCATGCCCGCTATTATCTTTTTCAACTGCAATCAAATGAGGCACCCCGCCACCTGCCTGATAAGTTGAGCGTACCGTATGCCCTGGAGCTTTAGGGGCAATCATGATGACATCTAAATCTTCGCGTGGCTCAACCTGCCCATAATGCACATTAAATCCGTGCGCAAATGCAAGCGCTGCCCCTTGCTTAATATCACTTTCAACTTGCTGATAGACCTCAGCAATAGATTCATCGGGTAATAAAATCATGACCACATCTGCTTCTTTGACAGCTTCATTTACCTCTTTAACTGTCAAACCAGCATTTTCAGCTTTTTTCCAGCTTGAGCCGTTCTTGCGCAACCCTACTACCACCTCTATTCCTGATTCATGCAAATTATTTGCATGGGCATGTCCTTGTGAACCATATCCTAAGATTGCAATTTTTTTTCCCTTGCAATACTGAAACATCAGCATCTTGGTCATAAAATACTTTCATCTTTACTCCTATAAATTGTTATTTAATTAAATTAATACCGCAAAAGCCGCACCAGCATCCTTGCACGCTCTAGACAGAGTAAACAATAAAGCCAGTTAGAGGGAATACAGCGCATTAATAAATAGTGATCTAATCAGGCATCTCTAAACATTTACCTGAACCCGTTACCGCCACACCTGTAACCCCTGTCCTTGCCAACTCGCGAATATCTTTATCATTAATCATTGCCAGAAATGCATCGAGTTTGCGCGGAGAGCCTGTAATTTCTATAACCAAAGTTGTTGGCGACATATCCACCACTCGACTGCGAAACGTTTCTGCCAATTGCAAAAACATTGGGCGGGTTTTCTGGTCAGCAACGATTTTGACCATCATCATTTCACGATTAATCAGCTCATCTTCTTGGATAATCACCAGTTTAATAACGTCAATTAATTTGTTTAATTGCTTATTGATTTGCTCCATTAAGTGCGCATCGCAATAAGTTACCAACGTCAGCCGAGAAATGGTTTTATCCTGCGTAGGCGCTACATTCAAACTATCGATATTAAAGCCTCGTGCAGAAAATAATCCAACTACCCGCGACAAAGCTCCTGCCTCATTTGCCACCAACATTGAAACAATATGCCGAGTTATCATACTAACACCATCCCTTCATTAAATACTGATTGCATTTTATCGCGCCCAGCTAACAGCATATCTGCCTGCCCACCGCCAGAAGGAATCATCGGATAGACATTCTCTGTAGGGTCAGTTTTAATATCAACAAATAGCGTATCATTTTTGTTCGCAACAACTTGTGCTAGTTTTTCTCTTAGCTCTCCGACAGCATCGATACGAACCCCGCCATGCCCATAAGCCTCAGCAAGCTTAATAAAATCTGGTAAGGATTCCATATAAGACATAGAGTAGCGCTTTTCATAGAAAAATTCTTGCCACTGACGCACCATACCCAAATAACCATTATTTAAGCAAATAATTTTTACAGGCACTCCAAATTGTCTAGCCGTTGTGAGTTCTTGTAGCATCATTTGAATAGAGCCTTCGCCTGTGATGCAATAAACATCTTCATTAGGGCGCCCAAGTTTTGCACCAATGGCTGCTGGGTAACCAAACCCCATCGTGCCTAACCCGCCTGAATTTATCCACCTTCTAGCTCATGAAAGCCAAAATACTGCGCCGCCCACATTTGATGCTGTCCCACATCAGAGGTAATAATCCCCTTGCCTTCCGTAAGTTCATAAAGCGTTTGGATGACCTGCTGTGGCTTAATGAATTCACTATTTTTATCATAACCCAACGAATCCATCGCCCGCCATTGGTTGATTTTTTCCCACCACGGCGCCAATTCTGCCTTATCTGCTTGATAGTCTCCCAGTACTCGCAACATTTGTTGCAACACATTTTTCACCGACCCAACTATCGGAATATCCACTTGCACATTCTTTGCGATTGAAGAAGGATCAATATCGATATGGATAATCTTGGCATGCGGACAAAATCGCTCCAAATTCCCTGTAACTCTATCATCAAAACGTGCGCCTACTGCAAACAAAACATCACACTCATGCATGCCCATGTTGGCTTCATAAGTTCCATGCATTCCTAGCATACCCACAAATTGCGTATCGTTTGCAGGATAGGCGCCTAATCCCATTAATGTATTGGTAACAGGTAAATTTAATTGCCTTGCAAGCTGTGTTAACTCTTTTGCTGCATTATCAATGACCACACCACCGCCAGAATATAACATTGGGCGCTTAGCATTTTTAAGTAGTTTTTACCGCTTTTTTAATCTGACCTATATGCCCTTCAACTGTTGGTTGATAAGTGCGCAATTCAATTGACTTTGGATAATCAAACAATGTTATATCAGCAGTAACATCTTTAGGGACATCAATTAAGACAGGGCCAGGGCGTCCGCTAGAAGCAATATAAAACGCCTTTTTAATGGTTAGCGCCAAATCTTTAACATTTTTCACCAAAAAACTATGCTTCACACAAGGACGCGTTATACCAACCGCATCAACCTCCTGAAAAGCATCATTGCCAATGAGTGAAGAAGGCACTTGCCCAGAAAAGACTACCATTGGAATAGAATCACAATAGGCAGTGGCGATACCTGTAACGGCATTAGTCAAACCTGGTCCAGAAGTAACCAATGCAACCCCAACTTTACCCGTTGCGCGCGCATAGCCATCCGCTGCGTGCAACGCAGCCTGTTCATGGCGTACTAAAATATGCTTGATGTCATTATTCTTATACAAAGCATCGTAAATGTGCAACACCGCACCACCAGGATAGCCAAACACATATTCTGTTTGTTCAGCCTTTAATGCCTCAACAATAATCTCCGCGCCATTTAATTTTTTATTTTTAGCCATATCCTACTCTTTAATAAACTTTACCTCAGCGGTCTGTAACATTACCCGAGTGGATAACTCACGGTCAAGCGCTTTGTTAATTTTTTATAGAAACGCAAAATCAAGACTGAAGATAGCGCATTTTTCCAGCCGCCCAGCGCGCTAGAAGTATTTCAACAAACGCCTGATTTTCCATCAGCCATTCCTGCGTATATTGCGCGATTTTAGGCAACAACATTGCATCACGTTCTAAGTCAGCAACTTTAAATAATTTAGCGCCTGTTTGCCGAGTGCCTAACAATTCTCCCCCTCCACGAATATTTAAATCCTCTTGCGCAATTACAAACCCATCATTACTCTCACGCATCACCTCAAGGCGCTGACGTGCCACCTCCCCTAACGGCGCTTGATACATCAACACACAATATGATTGCTGCGCCCCTCTCCCTACCCGACCACGCAATTGATGCAATTGTGCCAATCCAAAGCGCTCGGCATTTTCAATAATCATCAATGACGCATTCGCCACATCTACTCCCACTTCAATCACCGTTGTCGCCACCAATAAAGCAATCTCATTTTTGATAAAAGCCTGCATTACCGCATAGCGCTCCTGTTGCGCCAAACGCCCATGCACCAATCCCACTTTGATATCAGGCAAACATGCTTGCAACATTTGCGCAATAGCTTGCGCATTTTCGCACTCCAACACCTCGGATTCTTCAATAAGCGGACAAACCCAATATGCCTGTCGCCCCTGTCGACAATTCTCCCCCACTCGCTCAATAAGCGCCTCACGCCGACTTGCGCTAATAACTGACGTATGAATGGGCTTACGCCCAGCAGGCAACTCATCAATCACCGATATATCCAATTCACCATACACACTCATTGCCAGCGTTCGTGGAATTGGAGTTGCGGTAAGCACCAATTGATGCACCGCCTGTTCTGCAACAGATTTATCTTGTAGAGCCAAGCGTTGGTGCACCCCAAAGCGATGTTGCTCATCAATCATAATCAATGCCAAATTATGATATTGCACCTGCGCTTGAAACACCGCATGCGTCCCGATAATCAATTGAACTTCACCACTGGTAACCGCCTGCAACGTTGCCCGTTTTTTTGCTGCAGGCATCTTACTCACCAACACCGCCACCTGTATGGATTGCCCCTGCAAAAGTCGTTGAATATTTTGTGCATGTTGCTCTGCCAGTAATTCTGTTGGCACCATCAATACCGCTTGATAACCCGCATAAATAACGGACAATGCCGCCAACAGCGCCACAATCGTTTTTCCCGAACCCACATCCCCCTGAATCAAGCGCATCATTGGCTGACTGCGTGTTAAATCCTGCGTAATTTCTGCAAATACGCGCCGTTGCGCTTTAGTAAGTTCAAAAGAAAGAGACTGCTCAAATCTTTGTAAAGCCTGAGTATCTATTCTAATTTTAGGCGCCTGCAAACGACTGCGATAAGCGCGCGCCAAAGCAATAGACAACTGATGAGCGCATAACTCCTCCACAATCAAGCGCTCCCTTGCCTTTGCTAATTGCGCCTCATCGAGTGAATATTGGGGGCGATGCAACTGCTCCAGCGCTTGATAAAAAGATAAATATCCACGCACTACCAACACATCTTTTACCGCTAACGGTTTTACCAAAACCAATGCCTGAGCTATCAACTTGCGCCAATCTTTTTGCGAAAGTCCACTTACCGTGGAATATACTGCGAGCAAATGCTCAGATAATTCAGGCAATTGCGCCCCGTTAAGCCATTGAATCTCAGGGTGATGAAATTCCATACCATAAGCGCCTGCCTGCGCCTTGGCATAAAAAAGCCCCCAGCGTCCCGCTACAAACTGCTTAGGTTGACTTGCAAAAAAATGAAAATAGCGCAGATAAAGCCGCGCACCACTGCTATCTTGTACAGTTATATGCAACATCTTACGCCGACTAAAACTCACCCGCGAATCCACCACCTCTGCATGCACCAGCGCATAGGTTTCATGTTTTAAATCTGCAATTGGCGTTAAATGAGAGCGGTCTTCGTAGCGAAGCGGTAAGTGCAACAATAATTCACCCAAAGTTTTCACTCCCGCTTTTTCAAATAGCGCTAATTTTTTATCGCTCAGTGTAAAATACGTGCTTAGCGGTGCGGAAAAATTAGGCGTCAATAAGCTGCAACGCCTTCAATTTCAATATCCGCCCCTTTTGGCAATGCTTTTACCGCATACGCTGCACGCGCAGGATAAGGTCGGCTAAATAATTCCTCCATCACCTTATTGACCGTGTCAAAATAACTTAAATCACTTAATAACACCGTAAGTTTAACAATATGTTCTAACTGCAAATCTGCCGCTTTTAAAATCGCCTCAATATTGGCAAAAACTTGTCGCGTTTGTGCTTCAAAGCCCTCTACCAATTCCATCGTTTGCGGATTAAAACCAATTTGCCCTGAGAAATAAAGCGTCTGCCCATGGCGAATAGCTTGTGAATAGGCGCCAATGGTCTTAGGCGCTTGGTCGGTGTGAATCATTTGTTTACTCATATTTCCTCCTTTGAAAAATTTAAATTCTTCGAATATCTACCACCTCATTGAAAGTGCGTAGACGGCGAATAATCCTTGCCAAATGCGCACGATTTTTGACTGTTAATACAAACAACAAAGTCCGCAAATCTTGATAAGCCAAATGCGTTTTAACAGAAAAATCATTAATATTGGCTTCTTCGTCGGCAATAATTGCCGTAATAATCGCCAAAATCCGTCGACGCTCGCGAACATCTAATTCAATCGCAGCGGCAAATACGCCTTGCGTCTTATCCGCCCATTGCACTCGTATCCAATCTAACTGATTGGCTTGGGCAATATATGGGCATTGATAGCGATGAATCCGCACACCAACCGCTGGCATCAATTCCCCTACAATTTTTTCATAAGGCAATGGATGACAGCATTGCGCTAACTGGATTGCCGTATCTAAGGCGCTATGAATTATCAAAGTTTGAGCATGCTCTGTAGTTTGTAACTGCTGTCCTAATAAAGCAGAAGCGACTAAACTAGGTTGCAACTCCCCTTGAGATAATTTGCGAAATAGCGTGGGTTTATCTATTTTATGTTTTCGCAAATAATCACTCAGTAGCGCCAAATCTAATTGCTCCAACCCCACTTGACCTAACCGCTGTAACGCCATGTCCAAGTATTTTGCACCAATTGCCTGAGCCTGTTGCTCAGCAAGATTATGCAAATAATGCCTAATTCCTGCTTTGGCTTTTGCGGTAACCACCAATTCTAGCCAATTGCTATGCGGACTTGCATTTTTATCTGTAATAATTTCAACAGTTTGCGCAGGCTCTAGCGCTTTAAATAACGGAAATTCATGTCCGTTAACTTTTGCCGCCACACAATGATTCCCCAAACCATGGTCAACCGCATAAGCAAAATCAATGGGTGTTGCACCCAAAGGTAGATCAATCACTTTGCCTTTAGGGGTATATACATGGATATCGCCTTGAGTTAATTCTTTTTTAACTGCTTCATAAAATTCAAGTGGATTATGGGTAATGCTTTGCACATCGCGCAAACGCGACAGCCAATCACGCATAGATTGATGCGTTTGGATACTGTGGCGTTCATGGCGTAAATGTTTTTGCTTGAGATGTTGATGCCAAACAGAAATAATCCCACTTTCTGCCAAGGTGTGCATATCACGGGTGCGGATTTGAATATTAAGCACTTCATGACTGGGCATTAATACGCTGGTATGAATAGAGCGGTATCCATTACTTTTGGGTGCAGCAATAAAGTCCTCAAATTTGCCCACAATAGGACGATACAAACTATGCACTTTCCCCAAAATACGATAGCAATCGTCTTCCTTCTCCGCCACAATGCGTAGAGGAATGGTGCGCACGGCATCGTTAAAACTCGATTTGCGCTTCATGCGCTGATAAAGTCCCCATAAATGCCGTTGACGTTTATTAATGGATGCTTTAATCCCTAACGCTTGCAACAATGGCGCAAGCTCTTTTCTGACTTTAGCAATCACATCATTTTGCTCAAAGCGCAATTTATAGTGCTTTTGCAACACACGATAGCGCCATGGATATAAATGCGAAAAAGCCAAATCTTCTAACTGCAAACGAAAATAAAACAATCCCAACCGCCCAGCGATAGAGGCATAGACTTCCAACGTTTCTTTTGCCTTGCGCACACGTTTATCTGGACGCAACGACCCAAGCGTTTGCATATTATGTAAGCGATCAGCAAGCTTAATAATGATAACGCGCGGGTCATCTGTCATTGCGACAAACATTTTTTTAAAGCTATCCGCCTCTACTTCTTGTGGTGCTTGATGTTTTAAGCGGTCAAGCTTGCTTACACCATCGACCAACCGCGTTACCTCTTCACCAAATTCAGCGACCATCTGCGCATATTCAACAGAGGTATCTTCTAACACATCATGCAAGAGCGCCGCTTGTAATACGGGCAAATCAAAACGCTGCTCGGCTAGAACCAAGCAAACCGCGATAGGATGGGTAAAATAAGGCTCACCCGATTGGCGCATTTGCCCATCATGAGCTTGAGCGCCATAAGTTAGCGTGCGTTCAATAGTGTGTAGTTCTGATGGTTGTAAATAAGACACTAACTGTTGAAAAAGAGTCTTGGCTGATTGTTGTAGTAAATCCGCACCAATCAATCCATTAAAAAGTGTTGACTGCATAGGTGCGGTCATTTTTATTGCTCAAACGCTTCGTGAATAGCTGTTTTAATGCTAAGTAATTCAGAAATTTTAGTTTTGCCCTCTTCAATTTCGCGCAAAGCGATAACTGTAGGCTTATTGCCTTCTTCTGGCACTAAAGGCTGATGCCCCATAGAAATTTGGCGCGCTCTTTTTGAGGCTGCCATAATTAAACGAAAACGATTGTTTTCCTCTATCAAACAATCTTCTACAGTAACACGCGCCATAAATCCCCCTAAAAGTTAAAAGATGCTCAGTTTAGCAATAATTACTCAAATAAGGCAACATTACCCGCTTATCTATCACCCAACATGCAAGCCATTTTTTATCATTGTAAAATGTCCTGCGCAAATTGTATTAAGCCAATTCATCGTTTCACTTAAGCCACCAAAAGGATAAAAATGTAGACGTGATAATGATGTTGTCTCGCGCTGTTGTTTTTTGTAAGACGCTAGTTGGAAAATTAATTTATCTGGTGTGCGCAAATGCAGTAAATTTTTAACACTTGCACCGTGACGTAATAAATAATTAATCGAACTCCCTACCCCACAGGCTTTTGCATAATTTAACAATGTTGTCGTACTAGCTAAACCTGCCACACCAATATAAACGGGGAGTTGAATGTTATTTTGATGCAAAAGCTCTAACCAATGAATAATTGGTTGCGCTTCAAAACAAAATTGTGTAGTGAGAGAGCCTGATAGTTGATGTGTTTGCACATAGTTCTGTTTAAACTGCGCCGCTTGCATAAGCGCTTGCAAAGAAATATCCAAACTACCTTCAGGGTGTCCAGCAAAAGATAAGTTCGTAATGCCGTAGCTAGCAAAATCATACGCTAATAACAAATCACGTACGCTTGAATAAGGTCCTTTGGGTATTTTTTGAACCCCAGCAATCAGTAACACTTCCTTGATATTTAGATGTTGTAACCGCTTTAATACTCCCCCTAATTGCTCATCAGATTCAATACTACGTGCTGCAATATGCGGAATAACCTTAAAGCCTTGTTTAAGCAAATGCATACAAGCTTCAAGTGTGTGCGCTATGCTTGACTCTGGCAAGCAAGTTATATAAATACGCTGTCCCTTTTTAAGCAAAGAGCGCAAATCTTGATGGCTAAGCGCTATTTTAGGTGTTAACTCAATACTAAAATCATCTAGCAAATCAATAATATCGTCTTTGTCTGACATTTGAGTGCAAAAAGTTGATGTTACCATGAATATTCCGTCCTTAAATTAAGGAGCCAAACGCTCAATCTGCCAGATCTGATTGTCAAACCGATAACGAAAACGGTCATGCAATCGATTGGGTTGCCCCTGCCAAAACTCATAATAATCCGCATGAATGCGATAACCACCCCAAAAATCTGGTAGGGGTATCTCACCTTGAGCGAATCGTTGCTTCATGTTTTGCCACTGATTAAGCAATAAAGCTCGATTATCAATGACTTTACTTTGTGGAGAACTCCATGCGCCAATTTGGCTATCTTTAGGGCGTGATAAAAAATATCGTAAAGATTGAGCACTAGAAATTTTCTCAGCTCTTCCCTCAATACGCACCTGCCGTTGTAGAGAAAACCAAGGAAATAACATCGATACTTGCGGATTTTGTGTAATTTGTTGTGCTTTTTGACTATGATAATTAGTAAAAAACACGAATCCATTCTCATCAAAATATTTCAATAAAACTGTGCGTTGGAATGAACGTTTTGCCACGCACGTCCCCAGCACAAACGCATTAGGCTCAACTACACCCGCTGACAAAGCCTCGTTAAACCATCGCTCAAACTGAGCTACTGGTTTTTCTAATAAATCTTCGCGCATTAAAGGCGGGTGTGCGGTAAATTCATTGCGAACGTGAGCAATATCCAAAATATTAATCCTTCAATATTGAGAAAACCTTATCCATCGCTTGTAACGTTTCATCCAAAATTTCCTGACTATGCGCAGCGCTAATAAATAACGTCTCAAATGCTGATGGCGCTAAATATACGCCATTCTCTAACATCAAATGGAAAAATTTTGCAAATCGCTCACTATCACAAGCTTTAGCCTGCTCTAAATTTTCCACCACTGTTTGCGTCGTGAAAAATAACCCTACCATGCCACAAACCGACTGCACCAACACATCAATTTGATGTTTTTTACCTAGCGCCCGAACTCCCTCAACAAAATAATGCGTTTTTTGCGCTAAATCCTCATAAAATCCTGCCTGTGCGGTAATATTCATATTGGCAATACCTGCCGCCATTGCTACTGGATTACCTGAAAGCGTTCCTGCTTGATACACTCCCCCAATGGTGCAAGCAACGACATAATCTCCGCACGACCACCAAAAGCCCCTACAGGCATACCGCCCCCAATTACCTTACCAAAAGTCGTTAAATCAGCCTCAATGCCAAATAACTCTTGCGCGCCCCCTTTTGCAACACGAAAACCCGTCATCACCTCATCAAAAATCAATACCACGCCATATTGCGTACAAAGTTCTCGCAAAGTATTTAAAAATGCTACTTTAGGTGGCACACAATTCATATTGCCAGCAATTGGCTCAACGATTACTGCCGCTAACGTATTACCTTTTTCTTCAAATAACGCTTCAAGCGCCTGAATATCATTGTATGGCAAGGTTAGCGTATGGCGCGCGTATGCCTCAGGCACTCCAGGAGAGTCTGGCACATTTAACGTCAACGCCCCCGAACCTGCCGAAACCAAAAGACCATCTGAATGACCATGATAGCATCCAGCAAATTTCACCACATCTGAACGCTTGGCATAAGCTCGCGCTAAGCGAATAGCGCTCATCGTTGCCTCAGTGCCTGAATTACACATTCTCACCATCTCAACAGAAGCCACCCTATCGACAATCAACTCGGCCAATTGTGTTTCTACCTCAGTTGGTGCGCCAAAACTCAATCCATCTGCACAAGCTTTCTGCACAGCCTTTACAATCTCAGCGTGTGCATGTCCTGCAATCATCGGTCCAAACGACCCTACATAATCTATATAACGATTATTTTCAATATCATAGAGATAGGCTCCGCTTGCAGCGCGCATCATTATTGGTGTCCCCCCAACACCTGCAAATGCCCGAACAGGTGAATTCACTCCACCAGGAATAACCTTTTTTGCTTCAGCAAACGCTGCTTCACAAGATTGGTTTTTCATGTAATTTACCTCTAAAAAAATTAAATAAAAAAGATAAATAACATTATGAAATTATTTGCATGCAAATACAACCAAAACGCTTTCATATCAACCCAATCATTGACAGCTTATAACAATTAATGGATAATGCGCGCCTTTATCCAACTTAAGTTATTAGGAGCGAGAATTTTGGCAAATTCAGCACAAGCAAAAAAACGCGCTAAACAAGCAGAAAGCGCCCGCGCTCGCAATGCGAGTCAACGTTCAGCTATGCGCACAGCAGTAAAAAAAGTTTTACACGCTATCCATGCGCAAGACCAATTTTCTGCTAACGAAGCATTCAAGCAAGCCAGTCGTTTGCTCGATCGTTCAGCACGTAAAGGGTTAATCCATAAGAATAAAGCTGCTCGATTAAAAAGTCGTATCAATACAAAAATCAAAGCCATTAGTGCCTAGTATTAATTGAGTATATCTTTGATTTAATGCCCGCCTGTGCGGGCATTTCACTATCTCCAATATCTTAGGCGCCATATGGATAAATCAAAATCTGAAAAGGATTATGCCAGCAAACAAAAAAGTATTGGCGGTCTTAAGCGCATTTATAGCGCTTTGCATTATTCTATAGATGGATTTAAAGCTGCATGGAAAGAAGCGGCTTTCCGTCAATTAATGGGATTACATGCTGTTCTAATTCTTATCGCTTGCCTTATCCCCTTTCCTTATCTTCATACTGTGCTATTAATTGTTTTATCACTTGTTTCTTTGATTGTTGAATTACTTAATACCGCAATTGAAGCGGCAGTGGATCATACTTCACGCGCACAACATCCACTTGCTAAGCAGGCTAAAGATGTTGGGTCTGCAGCACAATTTTTAACTTTAGCTATGATACTCTTTGTCTGGATTGCATTATTAATCCAGCTTTGGCGCTGAAGTGAGCACATTAAAATCAAGAGACCGTGCACAGGTTTCAAGATTTTCACGGTTAAAAATTAACTGCCAACGGCTGCCACCATTCGCGCGCCAAAGTGCGCAAGCACGAATCCCACAAAGCAACAATGCGCGTACATGATTGGCTACACTTTTTTGCCCTAGAAAACTTGCATTCCCATAAATTTTTATTTTCCTTGCAGCCTCGCTTGCGCTCATACTGTAAATATCTGCAAAATTGGCAACCACATTTTCATGATAACCCTCGAAATAGTCTGCCTGTTGCTGTGCGTGTAATAATTTTTGTCTCAAAGTTTGCATTAATGCCAAGTTTTTAGAAAGTTTGCGCTCTATATAAATTAATTGTAGTGCATAGCGCATTTTTTGTGGTGATAATTTCTTTTGTAATAGGCGCAGTAATAATTGTCGTCCACGTTCTAGGCAATAGAGATTGTCATAATAATCTAGTAAATTTTCCTGATTAAAACGCAATAAACTTGCAAATAATGCCTCATAATTTTCTTGCGCATATGTCCCTTTAGTGGCTAAAAGCTCAACCCCCTCTACCGCCAACAATAATGCTGACAAAGCTATAACCTGCGCCTCTAATTCTTTCTGCGCACTCATAAAATTTTCCTTTCTTTTAAATTAATGATAACGCATTTCAATAACACCACCGCCTAGACAACGCTCTCCCTCGTAAAGAACTATATATTGTCCTGGCGTGATAGCGCGCTGCGCTTTGTTAAAGCTTACACGTAATGTTTTATCATCATTCCAATGCACCTGACAATCCTGCTGTTCTTGACGATAGCGCGTTTTCGCCTGATAGAGCTTGCCTTCAAGTGGTTTTTCATTAAGCCAAGATAATTGACCTGCTAATAATGCCTGATGATATAAAAGTGGATGTTCTCCTTGCCCAACAATCAATGTATTAGTCTTTAAATCTTTTTCTAATACATACCAAGGTGCTTCGCTTGCGCCAGCAACACCACCAATCCCCAAACCCTGACGCTGTCCAATAGTGTAAAACATCAAGCCAATATGTTCACCAATCTGTTCGCCTTCACTGGTGCAAATTTTTCCAGGTTGAGACGGCAAATATTGTTGCAAAAAATCTCGAAAAGGACGCTCACCAATAAAACAAATTCCTGTGGAATCTTTTTTATCAAAAGTAACCAAACCCGCTTCACGTGCTAAGTTGCGGACTGTTTCTTTTTGCATATTACCTAATGGGAATAGTGCCTGAGCCAATTGTGATTTAGTCATTTGATGGAGAAAATAACTTTGATCTTTATTCTTATCAGCTCCTTGATAAAGAGCAGGTTCCCCTTGATACTGTCCGCGGCGTGCATAATGCCCTGTCGCTAAACAATCTGCCCCCAATTGCTGGGCATAATAAGCCAACTCGGCGAATTTAATTTCTCGATTGCACAACACATCAGGGTTAGGCGTACGACCTGCTTGATATTCTTGCAAAAAAAGTTTGAAAACGCGCTCATGATAAGCCTGAACAAAATTTACTGTATGGAGTTTAATACCTAAAGTCTCGCATACATCTTTTGCATCTTCGATATCTTCCTCAAGCGTACAGTATCCACTAGAGAAAGATTCTTCCCAATTTTTCATAAAGATAGCAAAAACATTATAGCCTGCTTGCTTGAGGACATAAGCACTTACCGAAGAATCTACACCCCCAGAAATCCCCACCGCAATGGTGGCGCCTTTAGGGGGTAAATACATTTGTTCTAACATATTTTTACTACCTCTCATTAACCAAAATTTCAACAATCTTTTGATTAAGGGGCAAAAACTGATATTGCTTTAACGCTTTTTTATCCGCCCAAAGCCATTGCTGAAATTCCATCGCCTTAGGGGCTATCTCTTCTTTTAACTCAAGACGATAAAATTTTAAACATAAAGGCGCATTATTAATTTCCTGCATCAACACAAAATCATCTGCCGAGAATAAGAGCGCCAACTCTTCATATAACTCTCTCACTAAAGCTAAGCGCTCATCTTCTTTAGCCTCAACTTTACCACCTGGAAACTCCCAAAAATCTGCAAACGGCTTATTTTTTGGTCTCTTTTGTATCAGCACTTCGCCTTTTTCATTAATAATAACTGCGGCGACAACCAACGTCATTAAACAACCTGACCATGGCAATATTTAAATTTTTTCCCTGAACCACAAGGGCATGGCGCATTACGTGGTGTGCGTTTTAACACTTCTTCAGAAAGCTCAGTAAATACTGGTGGAATTTGCCCATTGTTATTTTCAGATTCCACGCCTGTAGAAATTTCGCTACTATCGCTATACTGCGCCTGCTCTAATGATTGTTGTTGACGCTGTTTTGCTTGTTGCTCTAGTTCCTCAGCCTGTGTAGGTTGCTCTTTAAACTCCATTAAAGATAGAAAACGGACAATTTCAAATTGGATATTCTCCAGTAGTCCGCCAAAAATCTCAAAAGCCTCACGCTGATATTCCCGCTTAGGATCTTTTTGTGCGCGTGAACGTAACCAAATAGCTTGCCTTAGCATATCCATCGTTGTTAAATGCTGTTTCCACTGCTTGTCAATTGTTTGCAATGCAATAATTTTTTCCACACGTCGAATAAATGCTTCGCCCACTTGCTGAGTCTTTTGTGCATGAATATTTTGCATCCACTCTATAAGACGCGCAACAATCTCTTCTTGCGTCATATTTTCATTTTCAGCAAACCAATCGCCATCAATATCGACCTTCAAACCAAAATCACCTAACAATGCCGCTTCAAGTCCGCGAATATCCCAGCTCTGTTTAGGGCGGTCTTCAGGCAAAAAGTCATAAACCACACGATTAAGCACATGCTCACGCATCAAATCAATTCTATCAACAATAGACTCCGCTTCCATGATTTCGCTACGCTGTTGATAGATAACTTTACGTTGTTCATTTGCAACATCGTCATATTCTAATAAACTTTTACGCGCATCAAAATTATGTGCTTCAACCTTACGTTGAGCGCCCTCAATTTGTCTTGAAACCATTTTGGATTCAATCGCTTCATTATCATCCATGCCAAAGCGTTGCATAATATTTGCCATGCGCTCACCAGCAAAAATACGCACCAAATTATCATCTAATGCAACATAGAATCGGCTTGAACCTGGATCACCTTGGCGTCCTGAGCGCCCACGTAGCTGGTTATCAATGCGTCTAGACTCATGCCGTTCAGCACCTATAACGTGCAACCCGCCAGCTTCTTTAACTTGCTTATGCCGCTGCTGCCAGTCTTGACGCGCCTGTTGTTTGCTTTGCTCGTCCGCCTCTTCGCCTAATGCCTGCAACTCACTGCGCAAGCTTCCCCCGAGAACAATATCCGTACCCCGTCCAGCCATATTAGTTGCAATAGTAACCATACCAGGGCGCCCCGCCTGCGCAATAATATCTGCCTCTCGCTCATGCTGTTTAGCATTTAAAATATTGTGTTTAATACCAGCTTTAGATAAAAGAGAGGATAATAATTCAGAAGTTTCTATGGACGCCGTACCTAGCAAAACAGGCTGTCCGCGTTGCTGACACTCTCGCACCTCTTCAACAATTGCCTCATATTTCCCTTGCTGATTAAGGAAAATCAAATCCGTATAATCTATCCGCGCTATCGGTTTATTGGTTGGGATAACTACAGTTTCTAAGCCATAAATATCTTGAAACTCAAATGCTTCTGTGTCAGCTGTCCCAGTCATACCAGCAAGTTTCTCATACATACGGAAAAAATTCTGATAAGTAATAGAGGCTAGAGTCTGCGTTTCTTGTTTTACAGTAACATTTTCTTTTATTTCAACTGCTTGATGCAATCCATCCGACCAACGCCGCCCCTCCATTGTCCGCCCAGTAAACTCATCAACAATAATGACCTCATCATCACGAACAATATAATCAACATCTTTATGGAATAAATAATGCGCGCGCAAGCAAGCATTGAGCACATGGAATAAGCCAATATTTTGTGGGTTATATAGCCCCTGCCCTGCTTCTAATAATCCACGTTCTTGCAATAAACCTTCAACGTGTTCATGTCCTGATTCAGTAAGACCGATTTGTTTGCTTTTTTCATCAACAGAAAAATCTCCAGGCCCATCTTCCTCTTCTTGTTTAGTTAATAGTGGCACGACTTTATCCAATTCACGGTAAAGCTCTAAGCTCACCTCCGCAGGTCCTGATATGATTAGTGGCGTACGCGCCTCATCAATCAAAATAGAATCCACTTCATCAACAATGGCAAAATTTAATTCGCGCTGTAGACGCTCTTCACTTGAAAGAGCCATATTGCTACGCAGATAATCAAAACCAAATTCATTATTTGTGCCATAAGTTACATCAGCCCGATAAGCTTCTTGTTTAGCCTGTCCAGACATTCCAGAAACAATAATACCCGTACTTAAACCCAAAAAATGATACAAGGCGCCAAGTTCCTCACCATCACGCTTTGCCAAGTAATCATTAACCGTAACTAAATGAACCCCATTGCCCGCCAGAGCATTTAAATAGACTGCTAAAGTCGCTACTAGTGTTTTACCCTCACCCGTTCGCATTTCTGCAATTTTTCCTTCATGTAACACCATGCCGCCAATAAGCTGGACATCATGATGCCGCATGCCAAGTACTCGCTGACTTGCTTCACGCACCACAGCAAATGCTTCGGGCAATAGAGCATCTAATGTAGCACCTTCTGCTAAACGCGCGCGAAATTCTTGTGTTTTTGCGCTAAGCGCTGCATCTTCTAGTGCTTGATATTCTTTCTCTAGCGCATTAATTTGTTGCACGCGCTTTCGATATTGCTTAATTAAGCGATCATTGCGAGAGCCAAAAAGTTTTGCTGCGAGGTTATTCCACATAAAAATATTTCCGATAAAATACATATTAATTTTGCTAAGCGCGCATCATACCTGAAAACCAAGCATTTAGCAGTACGCCAGCTCTGAACCTATACTGATATATAGGGCTAAATATTAAAAAATCAAGACTATTCGAAGATGGCGCTATAATCCACATGTACTTTTAATAACATAGAATCATGACTAAAAATTTTAAATCCCTAGAAAAAACCATAAAAAAAATCGTTGGTGATTTTAATCAGGATGAACAACAAAAACTCTATCAGCGCTACCATCAACTCTTGCGCCGTTGCCTCCCTCAAACTTGGCAATATGATATTTTATTACTTGATATTGAAGCAGGCGTATGGTTTTTGGGAGTAAAGAGTCAGCAAGATGCTTATGTATTGCGCTTCTTGCTGCCTGAAATTGAGCAACGTCTTAGCAAGAAATTAAAAAACAAACCTAAATTAAAAATAAAAGTCGATCCAGAATTTTGGTTTATAAATCAGCGTAAGCAGATTAGTAGCGTCAAAATCCAACCAAGACAAGCTTATAGCGAAGAAGAAGCTAACGCTATTTTAGAAAATTTCATTCGCCAATTAGAGTATAACGAGCAAAACCAAACCAATTAACCTCTCTATATAATAACCACTGAGCTCTCAGCTCAAGCCTATCAAGGCTAAGAAAATTTATTCTCAACAATCGATAGAGATTTTGACACTATTATAGTGAGCAATTAGCCTTTAGTGCTTGCATTTTTCATAGATTGAAAAAATTCGTCGTTAGTTTTGGTATTCTTCAGACGTTCAAGCAAAAATTCTATAGCTTGCAATTCATCCATAGGATGTAAAATTTTACGCAAAATCCATGTTTTCTGCAAAATCTCACCATCAATCATTAGTTCTTCACGTCGAGTGCCAGAAGGATTAATATCAATTGAAGGATAAATACGCTTTTCAGCAATACGACGATTCAAATGAATTTCCATATTACCCGTACCTTTAAATTCTTCGTAGATCACTTCATCCATTTTAGAACCTGTATCGACTAAAGCAGTTGCAATAATTGTTAATGAGCCTGCTTCTTCAGTATTGCGTGCCGCACCAAAAAACGTTTTGGACGCTGTAAAGCATTCGCATCCACTCCCCCTGTGAGAATTTTTCCTGATGCTGGGCTAACGGTATTATACGCACGCGCTAAACGCGTAATAGAATCACACAAAATCACAACATCTTTTTTATGCTCAACTAAGCGTTTGGCCTTTTCCATAACGATTTCAGCGACTTGAACATGGCGTTGCGCTGGCTCATCAAATGTTGATGACACCACTTCTCCGCGGACATTACGTTGCATCTCGGTTACTTCTTCTGGACGCTCATCAATTAAAAGCACAATGAGATAGCATTCAGGATGATTTTGCTCAATAGAACGCGCAATATTTTGCAACATCACTGTCTTACCAGCTTTAGGCGGAGAAACAACCAATCCACGCTGCCCCTTCCCAATAGGTGAAATCATATCAATCATCCGTGCAGTAATATCTTCGCTGCTGCCATTGCCAATTTCAAGCTTTAATTGCTCATCAGCATGTAGGGGAGTTAGATTTTCAAAAGGAATTTTATGTTTAGCAGCAGAACGTGGATCAAAATTAATGGTATCAATTTTAGTGATAGCAAAGTAACGCTCATTATCTTTAGGTGGTCGAATTTTTCCACTAACTGTATCCCCTGTGCGCAAATTACAGCGACGAATCAAGCTAGGAGAAACATATAAATCATCTGGTCCTGCTTGATAAGAATTTGCCTCAGACCGCAAAAAACCATAGCCATCAGGTAACAGCTCTAAAACACCGTCTCCTGTGATTTCTTCACCATTTTTAGCAAGTGCTTTTAAGATGGTAAAAATAAGCTCTGGCTTGCGCTTACGTGAAATATCTTCAAGCCCCATTTCTTCTGCAATCTGCAAAATTGCCTGAGGCGATTGTTGTTTTAAATCGCTTAAGTTCATAAATAATTATTAAAAGATTTACCTATTGAGGTTGAAAGATTTACCCATTAAGGGTTAAAAGGAGAAATTATATCAACTTCAAAACCTTACGCTAAATCAAGCGCCAAAATAGATGCGCTTGGTTTAGCTAAAGGATTTTTAGAAAAGATATTAAGAAAGGTGTGGTTTGATTGAATGCATTAGCTCACTTTTAGAAGCTAGCCCGATAATGGTTTCAACTTGCTCACCATCTTTGAATAAAATCATTGTAGGAATAGAGCGAATACCGTATTGCGCTGCAATATCGTTATTCTCATCAACATTCACTTTTGCAATAATCAATTGCTCTTCGTATTCATTAGCAATTTCATCTAAAATTGGTGCAATTGCGCGACAAGGTCCACACCACTCTGCCCAAAAATCTACCAATACTGGTTTATCAGCATTAATGACTTTAGATTGAAAATCTGCTTCGGTTATGGCAACAGGTTTGCCCATAGGTCTCTCCATTAAAAGTAAAGAAATTGTAATTGTTCTTGGATATAAACAAACGTCTTGAAAAATCGCAGTGAGAAGCACTGGATTTGATTGGTTGCGCAGTATAAGCGCCTCAGGCTATAAATTCAAGACTTGAAGTAACTAAACGCCATATATTTTGCGATAACTTTGCATTTTTTCAAGATATGCGGATAGATTAGGGTTGTTTTTCAAATAAGTCAGTAAATCGTTAAAATTAACCACGGCATGTGTTTGAATCTGCTCTGTTTTAGCCAGTTGTGTTAAGGCTGAATTTTGCCCTTCTATCCGTTCCATGCGGTCTAAAGCGACTAAAACAGCGCTTGGTTTTGCACCAAAATCACGCAAAAGCGCAAGGGATTGTCGAATTGCCGTACCTGCAGTAAGTACATCATCAATAACCAGCACATTTTGACCATCAACATCAGCACCAACCAATTGACCGCCTTCGCCGTGTTGCTTTTCTTCTTTGCGATTAAAAGCCCATTTCACCGACCAGTTATATTGACTAGCCAAAACAGTCGCTATTGCCGCAACTAAAGGAATGCCCTTATAAGCAGGACCGAATAATACATCAATATGATTCCCTTGCGTGCGTATTTGCCATATTTTTTCTGCATAACTAGTTGCTAAGACCAATAGCGCTTGTCCGTCATTAAAAGCCCCTGCATTAAAAAAATAAGGACTTTGTCGTCCTGATTTAAGCGTAAAACTGCCAAATTTTAATGCTTCTACAGCCACAGCAGTTTGTAAAAAATTCTGCTGAAAGTTTGCTAACATACTCTCTCCTTTTTTATCGCAAAACGACTATGTTTAAAATTATTTCTTTTAATGCCAATGGTATTCGTGCTGCAGAGCGCAAGGGATTTTTTACTTGGCTAGCAAACCAAGAGGCTGACGCTGTCTGTATCCAAGAAACCAAAGCACACTACGCACAATTACAAGACAACCCTATTTTCTCACCTTTATCTTATAACTACTATCACGATGCACAAAAAAAAGGCTACAGTGGCACAGCGTTATATTTAAAACATCCTCCGCAGGAAGTTATCCATGGAATTGATTGGGCAGAAATTGATGAGGAAGGACGTTACATAGAAGCCAAATATCAAAATCTATCGATTATTTCTTTATATATGCATTCAGGGACAAGTGGCACTCACCGACAAGAGCGTAAAGAATCATTTATGCAAAAATTTCTACCTTATTTACAAGCGCGACAAAAACAAGGCGAGCGCTTAATTATTTGCGGGGACATTAATATTGCACATACTGAAAAAGACATTCGGAATTGGAAAGGCAATCTAAAAAATTCAGGATTTCTACCCCATGAGCGTGATTGGCTTACTACTTTGTTTAATAATGGATTCAAAGATGCTTTTCGTTTGGTTAATCAAGAAGAGCATCAATATACTTGGTGGTCACAACGCGGACAGGCGCGCAATAATAATGTAGGCTGGCGCATTGATTATCAAATTATTACTGATAATCTAGCGCCAAATGTAGTTGATGCTAACATTTACACCAATGAGCGCCTATCCGACCATGCTCCTTTAATTATGCGTTATCGTAATATCAATGAATTTTTATAAGCGCTTAACCTTGTGTTTTAATCCATTTCTCTACATTTTCAGACAAAATACGCCATAGCTTTTGCTGTGCTTGTGCGCTTGCCCAAGCGTTATGCGGAGTCATGATAACGCGCGGATGCTGGGTTAAACTGAGTAATGGCTCATCTTTGGCAGGGGGTTCTGGTGTAAAGACATCGCAACCATAGCCCAATAATTTATTTTGATTAAGTGCATCAACCACTGCCTGACTTTCCACTAAAGCGCCTCGTGCGACATTAATCAAAAGTGGTTTATTTTTCATAAAATCAATGGTTTGTCTATTAATTAATCCCTTGGTTTTATCTGTTAGTGGGCAGTGCAAACTAATCACATCACTTTCTGCTAACACTTCTTTAAATGGCGTATAGGTAGTATCGCGCGGTTTCTCTCCTTGCCGTTCTGCTAATAAGACTTTCATGCCAAAAGCTTTTGCCAGTTCTGCGACTGACTTACCAATTGTTCCTGCGCCAATAATACCTAAAGTTTTACCTTTTATATCGGTAGGCTCTGGGGTATTAAGTGAAAAACGCCCATCTTCTTGCCAACCGCCATCAGCAATTAATTGGTGATAGTGCACCAAGCTTCTCATGCAAGATAAAATCAACATTAAAGTATGTTCCGTAACGCTTGTGGTTGAATAGCCTGCTACATTTTGCACTGTAACGCCTTGTTGCTCACAAGCTTGTAAGTCCACATTATCTTTACCTGTTGCTGTGATTTGTACTAATTTTAACTGCGGTAATTCTTTTAACACCGCATCATTAATGACTATTTTATTTAACACCGCAATCTCAGCATTTTTTAACGCGTTAATAACCGCTTCAGGCTGATTATCGGTGCTTTCATGCACTACCCAATCCGTAATGCCTTTGGGTGCAGGCAAATCAATATCTGGGGAAAAAGTATTTCTATCTAAAAAAACTGCTCGCATCAATTTCTCCTTTTGATGGTGAATGTAAATCTATACCTCTAATCGCATCCCTGTGTCAGCGTTGAAAAAGTGTAATTTTTGAGGATTAAACCGCAGGGCTATTATTTGATTTTCTTGCCAAGAGTGCGTCAAGCTTGTTTGTACAATTAAAGGCGTGTTGCTATTAATAAGTCGCCCATGTAATAAATTCACACTCCCTAAATGCTCAATAATATCAATTGTAAATTTGAGTGCCTGTGCATCATTTATAGGCAAAATCTCTATATGCTCAGGGCGAATTCCAAGCTTAATCTGCCCTTGAACATTAATTTCAGCTGGTTTATCAAAATAAACATCCTGAGCCAAAACAATTTTATTATCTACACTCTGCGCTTCTAATAAATTCATCGCAGGTGAGCCAATAAATTCTGCAACAAAAATATTTTTCGGTTTTTCATACAAATGGATAGGTGATCCAATTTGTTGCACTTCACCGCTTTTAAGCACAATTAAACGGTCTGCCATTGTCATTGCTTCAACTTGATCATGCGTTACATATAAACTGGTAACGCCCATTTCTCTTTGCAAAGCCTTAATTTGCTTTCTCATTTCAACTCTGAGCTTAGCGTCTAAATTAGAAAGCGGTTCATCAAATAAAAAGACTTTTGGCTGACGAACAATTGCTCGCCCCATCGCCACACGCTGACGTTGCCCCCCTGAAAGCTGAGCAGGTTTACGGTCTAAATAGGGCGTGAGTTGTAATTGTTCTGCTACTTTCTCCACCCGTTTTTTAATTTCTGCCTTATCAACTTTATTAATTTTTAGGCTATAGCTCATGTTATCGCGATTGGTCATATGCGGATATAAAGCATAATTTTGAAAAACCATCGCTATACCGCGGTCTTTAGGCTCTAATGAATTGACCAATTGATTATCAATGAATAATTCACCACTGCTAATCGATTCAAGTCCTGCCACCATACGCAGTAAAGTTGATTTGCCACATCCAGAAGGCCCAACAATTACAATAAACTCGCTATCACTAATTTTTAGCTCAACATCAGTTACCGCTTTTGCGCCATTTTCATAAACTTTTTGAGAGCTTGTTTAAATGAATGCTTGCCATTATTTTTCTGTCTCCGTTAAACCTTTTACAAATATTTTTTGCATTAACACAACCACCAAAACAGGCGGCAACATCGCTAATAACGCAATTAACATCACCAAATGCCATTGCGGTTTTTCTTCTACTGCCGCAGTGACTAAATTTTTGATACTCATCACAATTGTATTCATTTCTACATCACTGCTAATCATTAAAGGCCATAAATACTGATTCCAGCCATAGATAAATAAAATTACAAATAATGCTGCAATATTGGTGCGCGATAAAGGTAATAAAATATCAAAAAAGAATCGAATGGCTCCCGCACCATCAATTCTGGCTGCCTCAAGCATTTCTTCTGGGATGGTTAAGAAAGTTTGGCGAAATAAAAAAGTGGCTGTCGCAGAGGCGATTAATGGCAAAATCAATCCTGCATAGGAATTTAGCAAGTGTAAAGAAGCTGCCACTTCAAAGGTGGGGACAATTCGCACCTCAACAGGTAACATTAAAGTACAAAATATTGCCCAAAAAAATAATGATTTAAAGCGAAACTTGAAATAAACCAAGGCATAAGCAGATAAAAGCGAAATAAAAAATTTTGCCAAAAGTAATGCCAAGCGCCATAACAAGAGAATTAAACATGGCGCGCAAAACAGGTGGACCAGCAAAAGAATCACTAAAAATTGTTTTTAGATTTATCCATAACTGATTCCCTGGCAACATTGGCAAAGGCACTTGCGAACTGCGCACCACATCATGCGTAGCAGTAACAAACATAACCCATACAGGAAACATCACCACTAATACACCAAAAATCAAGGTGGCATGCGCAAAAATAGTCAACAACGGACGCTTTTCAATCATTACTTACCTCAGGCATAAGAAACTTTGCGTTCAACATAACGAAATTGCAATACCGTTAATGCCATTACAATCACAATTAAAATCACCGATTGACTAGCAGAAACTCCATAATTCATACTTAAAAAACCATCTTTGTAGACTTTATATACCAAAGTCTCAGTGCTATTGCCTGGCCCCCCCATCGTAACCGCATGAATGATGCCAAAAGTATCAAAAAAGGCATAAATAATATTCATCACCAATAGGAAAAAAGTTGTTGGGGAGATTAAAGGGAAAATCAAATCTTTAAAACGGCGTACTGGTCCTGCACCATCAATAGCTGCCGCCTCAATTAATGATTTAGGGATAGATTGCATACCTGCTAAGAAAAACAAAAAGTTATAACTAATCATATTCCAAGCTGCGGCAATAATGATTAAGAACATCGCTTGATTGCCGTTTAAACGATGATTCCATTCGATATGAAGAAAATCAAGCCAATAAGGAATAATGCCTAAAGTTGGATCAAAAACAAACATCCAAATTGCACCAGCTAAAACAGGCGCTACCGCATAAGGAATAATAAGAAAATGGCGATAAAATCTGCTTTTTTTAACCAGATAATCCGCCATTGCTGCCAAAATCAGCGCAAATGAAATTGAGCAAAAAGCCACCGAGGCGGAAAATATCAATGTGCGAAAAAAACTATTACGATAACTATCACTCATCCATAGCTCTTTAAAATTATCCAAGCCAATAAAAGTTCGTGATAAACCAAAAGGGTCTTCTAAAAAAAAAGATTGCTCTAATGCCTGATAGGCAGGCCATAGAAAAAAGACCATTGTAATAGCCAGTTGGGGCGCCAATAGCAAATAAGGCAAAACAGGACGAGAGAAATGAATACGTTTAATCATAAAAATTCAGGGTTAATGAATAAAAGCAGGCCGCATCCTGCAGCCCTATAATCTTCCTGATTATCCAATTTTAATGATTTTTTAATTTTTATACAATGAAATTATTTATTTGCCTTCTCAAATTGACGAAGTAATTTATTAGCTTTATCAGCTGCATCATCCATTGCTTGTTTTGCTGTTTTTTTGCCATTCCAAATATTTTCCATTTCAGAATCTAGCAAATCTCGGATTTGTACATAACTACCAAAACGCAGACCGCGTGAATATTGGGTTGGCTCATTAAGACTAAGTTGCTTAATGGGCGTATCCGCTCCTACATTCTCTTCATAATAGCCTTGTTCTTTTGCAAGCTCATACGCTGCATGCGTAATCGGCACATAGCCAGTCTCTTGATGCCAGCGCGCTTGAATTTCAGGACGGCTCAAAAAATCTAAAAAAAGCTGCCGTGCCTTTATAGTTATCATCATTATGTCCAGACAATACCCAAAGAGACGCCCCACCAATAATAGAATTCTGTGGTGCATTGGTAACAGTTTCATCATAAGGCATCATTGCCTCACCAAATTCAAATGTTGCTTGCTGTTTTATACCACCATACGAACCCGATGAACCAAACCAAATTGGGCATTCTTGATTAATAAACAATGGCATAGATGCGCTTTGTCTACCCCCATAAACAAAATTCCCACTGTCTTTAATGGTTTGCAAGCGATTGATAATTGCATCGTTATTAAATTTTAACTCTGCATCTAATCCAGCAAATCCATTTTCTTTACTACCTAACTCAATATTATTCCAAGCACTATAGTTTTCAATCAAAAACCATGGCTGCCAACTAAAGCTATACCCGCATGAATAGCCTGTATCGCGCAATGCCTTACTCACCTCATCTAAC
The DNA here is from genome assembly GCF_001888055.1 of Rappaport israeli. Classification (GTDB taxonomy): domain Bacteria; phylum Pseudomonadota; class Gammaproteobacteria; order Cardiobacteriales; family Cardiobacteriaceae; genus Rappaport; species Rappaport israeli. The sequence goes on along the minus strand of NZ_LXHZ01000018.1, from coordinate 77,304 downwards.
TCCCTCCAAGTTTTAGGCGGTTGCGTAATCCCTGCTTTAGCAAAAGCATCTTTGTTATACCACATCACAACCGTCGAACTATTAAACGGCATCGACAACAATTTACCTTCTGGAGACTGGTAATAACTAATAATGGCAGGCAAATATTTATCATGCTCAATCCCATTTGCATATTTATCCATCAACTCTTCTACAGGATAAATCGCACCCTTTGCCGCCATCATCGTTGCCGTCCCCACCTCAAAGACTTGCACAATTTCAGGCTGTTGTTTAGCGCGAAAAGCAGAGATTGCCGCTGTCATTGTATCGGTATAATCGCCCTTATAAGTAGGTTTGACGACATAATCCTCTTGAGAAGCGTTAAAGTCATCTGTGATTTTGTTTAAACTCTGTTCTAGCTCACCCCCCATCGCATGCCAAAACTCAATAGTAGTCTTGGCTAAAGCACTATGACTTAGCGTTGCTACTATGCTTAGCGTTAATAATTTTAATTTCATCGATTTCATCGCTCTCTCCTTTCTTGTTGTTAAGAGTACAGATCAAACTCAGGTTATATTGGAGTTAGCTTAAAAATGCAACTATTTCGTCTAAAAATATCAAAGACTTCTAGACCTTTCTAATGAAAAACAGAGATCATTAAAATTATGTTGCAGCGCAGCATTAGCGTAGATTAGTATAAAATTTAAATGAACTTAAACAAAATCCTTTATAAATAAAGGCATTAAACCATTAAAAATATATAATGATTTTTGGCTTTTTATGAGTTGACGCACTGCAACATTATCCCTATAATGCGCCCCAACATCATCGATGTTATCTCCTCTATATCCTCCTTTGGTGGTTGTTTGCCGGCTCTTAGAGCCGGTTTTTTTTTGCCTTGAAACCTATGGAGGTTCATTAGTTATTAAAAATAGAAAAATAATTAGCGAAGATAATTAATATTCCAAGTCATTCACCAGTTTCGCATTCCAACTAGCTCTTGCGCTGGCATGTATAGGCTGATTAGCTAATTGAACGTATCAAGCAAAATAACTACACTCATCTTCACAATTAGAATCTAATTGATTTAAAGAAAAGTACTATAAAAAGATGCTAGGCATAGCACTCTAAAGCGCCTAATTTTGAGAAATTTTTTTCCAAGAAAAAAGCGACAAACCGTCGCTTTTAAAATTTGATTTTTGCAATTAAATTTTTAATGCAGCCGATGTGAATCTACTTTATTCCAAAATATCAACTTCTTTAAGACTGACTAACACAACTCAAATCATAATTATCAAGATGGATTATAAGGATTATGCTTATCCCTAAAGCTAATGCGAATGGGGGTTCCAGCCAACTTAAAATGACGGCGGAAAAACTTACTTAGATATTGAATATAACTTGCAGCAACATGTTCAGTACGACTACCGTGAATAATTATATGCGGAGGATTACGCCCACCTTGATGAGCATATTGCATTTTAATGGCGTAACCATTTACTAAAGGCGGTTGATGTTTGCGGTAGGCCAATTCCATTGCTTCAGTAAGTTTATTGGTGCTTAGCTCCACCATAGCCGATTCGTATGCTTTTTTAACCGCTGGCAATAGGCGTTTAATATTACTTCCATTGAGCGCGGAAATATAAAAAACTTGTGCATAATCGACAAAACGCAGTTTACGTTCAATCTGTATCTCTACTTGCTCGCGCTCATATTCGCTCAAGTTATCCCATTTATTAATAGCAATAACCAGTGCCCGCCCTCTTTTAATAATTTCACCTAATAAATGAGCATCTTGGTCGCTAACACCTTCGTGTGCATCAAGCACTAATATCACTACATTAGCACGCTCAAGCGCATCTAATGCCTTTACAATACTAAATTTCTCCACCTTATCATGCACACGTGCTTTACGGCGAATGCCTGCGGTATCGATAAAATTAAATTGAGTCCCATCGTTATCAACAAAAGGAATGGTAATTGCATCACGCGTTGTACCAGCAATGGGTGTTGCAACTAATCTATCTTCGCCTAACAAACGGTTTAACAAAGTAGATTTTCCTGCATTAGGACGTCCTAACACCGCTAAAGAAATAGAATCTAATGATTCAGTCAATGGCATTATTTCTGTTGGTGTGAAAATTTCTTCTGGCAACTCACGTAAAATCGTTGCCACCTTACGCGCTAAAACTGCAATTCCACGCCGATGTTCGGCTGCAATTGCCAAAATATGCTCAAAACCAAGCTCATAAAAATCTAATAAAATAACGTCACTATCGCCAAAATCAGCTTTATTGACTGCCAATATAATTGGTTTTTGACTATGGCGTAATTCTTTAGCAATACGCTCATCAATCATTGTTAAACCATCGCGCCCATCGACAACAAAAACAATCACATCCGCTTCATCTACCGCTTGGCGTGCCTGAGCATCCACACGATGATCTATCTCCATTTCAACATCACGCAATAAACCGCCTGTATCAATTAACTGACAATCAATCCCATCTAATACAGCATTGCCGTAGTTTCTATCTCGTGTCAGTCCAGGCATATTACTAACAATAGAATCGCGTGTACGCGTTAGCACATTAAACAGCGTTGATTTACCAACATTGGGTCGCCCCACTAAGGCAATAATTGGCTTGCGCCCTGTTATTTTATTTTCATTTAACATGATTTGAGCCAACAGTTTTTAATTTGGTTTAATGGCAAATAACTGCCCATTAGTCATTTGCCAAATTATTTGTTCGGACAAAACCAAAGGCTGTGTATTTGCTTGATAATTTCCCAAAGCCGTTTGTCCAATAACTTTACCCGTTTGCGCATTTAGCCAATGCAAATATCCTTGGGCATCTAACACCCCAACAGCATTAGGAATTGCAACAACTGGTGATAACTTACGCCCCTCCAACGCGGTATTTTCCCAAATAATATTGCCATTTCTTTGCTCAAGCGCCACAACATGATCAGTATCCGTTACGACAAAAACTTTATCTGTCGATAGCGCAAAATTTTTCTGCGTCGAAACTTGTGGTTGTCGCCATAAAGGCGAACCATCACTTAAATTGATTGCAAACATCATGGCTTGATAGGCAGAACCAAATAGAGTCTGATGATTTACAATAGGGGTCGCATCCATATCTACTAAGCGCTCAACCGCTGTATTACCTTGACCAGAGGCCAAACGCAGTTCTGTAATTGGTAAACCATTCATCTGGTCTAACACCACAAAAAATCCATTATCAGCCGTTAAAATAACTACGCCTCCCCCTACTACAAGTTTAGACGTCCCACGAATGCTTAGTAAAGGGGTTTGTAACTGATATTGCCACAACGCTTCACCCTCGTGATTAAATGCGCTTACTGTCCCATCATTACTGCGCACAACCACTATATTATCTGCCACCACTGGCGCAGAGAGTGCCATACTTGGCAGGGCTTGTCGCCACAATGTCCGTCCATTTTCAGCATCAAGCGCCATAATATCGCCTTTTCTCGTCCCTACATACGCCACACCATTTTCAAGTGTTACCCCAGCAGAGATTTCATTTTGCAGATTGACAGAAAAAATCTCTTGTCCAGTTTGAGGTGTGAAAGCGGCAAAATAACCATCCGCACTCACAGCGTAAATCCGTCCTCCCCAAGCTGCTGGTTGCAAGCTTATTCCTAATACCTGAGCGCCTTTGCCGACTTTTTGTTGCCACAAAATTTGCGATTGCATCGCCTGATGCTCAAGCACTGGCAATGGTTTAGGCTCGGGAGCATTACTTTTCCCTAGAAAAAAATTTGAATTTGAGCAAGCAGTTAACATTAGTGATGCTAGACACAATCCCACATTTTTTAGTTTAAAAAAACTACCGTTTTTCATAAGGCAATCTCCTATTGCGACAACAACTGCGCTTCGATTGCACGAATTAACGCCTCAACTTCAGCAGAAGGTGATATTGCTTGTGCGCGTTGATAATGTGCTAGTGCCTGCTCATAACGCCCACGCATTTGCTCAATATTACCCTCTAATAATGCTATTTGAGCATCGTAAGGTGTATTTTTAAGCAATTGAGCCTGCGCTAACGCTTCATCATATCGCCCTGATAACGCATAAACTTGCGCTAACCGATACTCAGCAGTCTGCGCCAATAAAATATCTTCGGCTTGGCTTGCTTTGTGTAAAAAATCCTGCGCTTGTGCCAAGTCTCCCAACTCAAATGCTGATTTTGCCGCCAACAAATCAGCCAAAGCAGAACTATCATCCTTACTTAATTCCTGTTGCTGAGTAAGCGCCATGGCTTGGGAATATTCTTCATTTTCCAGTGCAGTATTAACCGCTTCAACTACTGCAGATTGCTGTGATTTTTTATCTTGCTGGGTGTTTTTCCACCACTGAATGCCAAATAAAACACCCACACCAATGACCAAACCCGCGATAGTGGTTAGTCCATATTGTTTCAACCATTCACGAATTAGCTCTGCAGTTTCCTCATCTGTTCTATCAACCATGCTCAGATTCCCCTTGTTCATAAGATTGTAAATACGCTGCCAACTGCGCCTGCTTAATTGTCTCCTGCTGCCCAGCATAAAGATGTTTAATAGTTATCTCAGCATGATTATTTTCTGCCTCACCCAAAATCAGGGCAAATTTAGCTCCTGATTTATCAGCCTTTTTAATCTGTGTTTTAAGACTTTGAGGCTGTGCATGCAAACAAATATTCTTATGCGGGAATTGAGAGCGTAACGCTTCTAACACAGAAAACATCGCGCTTTGCTCTGTTTCACTCGCTGAGATGGCATACACCCATGGGGTTTCTAGCGCTAAAACATCGCTACAAGCCAAAACCAATAACAATAAACGGTCTAATCCAATTGCAAATCCAGCAGCAGGAGTCGGCTTACCGCCTAGTTGCTCAACCAAACCATCATATCGTCCACCTGCACAAACCGTACCCTGAGCGCCTAGCTTATCCGTCGTCCATTCAAACACAGTATGGCAGTAATAATCCAAACCACGAACCAAGCGCGTATTTATAACGTACTCAATCCCCAAATCAGATAATAGCACACAAACTTTAGCAAAATGCGCCTGACTTTGCGCACCCAAATAATCAGATAATCTTGGCGCATCCTCAAGAATTTTTTGCACATTCGTATCTTTGCTGTCTAAAATTCTAAGAGGATTTGTAGTTAGGCGACGTTGACTATCTTCATCTAATTGCGTTTTATAATCAGATAAATATGCTACCAAATCCTTTGTATAGGCGCGACGTTCTAAAAGTGTGCCAATGCTATTAATTTCTAATTTAACCTCTAAAGACACGCCAAGCTCTCTAAATAAGCGCGCATTCATCGCTAATAATTCCACATCTAGCGCCGCATCTTCTACACCAAACGCCTCGACACTAACCTGACTAAATTGACGATAGCGCCCTTTTTGCGGACGCTCATAGCGAAACATCGCACCAGCGGTATAAACACGATTAACCTGTTGCAACAATCCATTTTCAATCATCGCACGTACCACGCCAGCCGTTGCCTCAGGGCGCAAAGTTAAACTCTCATCATTGCGATCAACAAAAGTATACATCTCCTTGCTCACCACATCCGTTTCTTCACCAATTGTGCGCTTAAATAAAGCTGTTTTTTCTAGCAAAGGTAACTGAATAGCTCATAGCCATACTGATGCAAAACTTTTTCAATGACTTTTAATAATTGCGCATATTGTGCTGACTCAGGCAATAAAATATCACGCATACCGCGTACTGATTGAATACTCATCACTCAATCACCAAATCATATAAGCGACTAGTGCCCGCTCTTTTATAATTTTCTAGCGTTTTTACCTCACCGCCAATGCTAAACTCAATTGCATTAGGACGCCCTGCGCTCAAAGTATAAGGCGCACCTTCTGATGACAACACAATACTCTCCCCTGCTTTAAAAATACGCGCGGCAATCACCCTGCGTTGACTATCTCTAATCTCAATCCAATTTTCATCATTGGTTTTTAATTGTGCCGTTCTAATGCCTTCATTTATAGAATCTTGTGCAGATACTGACGCATCTTGCGTTAAATTTTGCGCCTCTGGCGTGGTTTCCACCGCTTCTATTGAAGTTAAAGAAAGTTCAGAGCTTTGCTCTTCTAGTGCTTGATTATCATCAAGATTAGTCATTTCCTCTTCAAAAAATCTTCAATAGAGGTCAAATTAGGCAAATTCTGATTTGTTGCAACACTTGCCTGACCCTCATTATTGATTTCCAACACAATATCATTGCTTCTCGATACTTCTGCCCCCTCACTCATTTGAGTATTATCAGGGAAAGCCTGTTTAACCTGTCGCATTAACCAAGAGTTTTGATTAATAACCTGCATCAAAATAAGCGCCACTAATACAAATAGAAACGCTAGTGCAAACCAACGCAGCGCATGATTACGTTTAAAAGAACGCGTTTGACTAGCCATATCCGTCGGCGTAATTACAAGCGCTCCCTCATCTTTTTGTCCAATTTCATTAAAAGCTTGTGAAAACTGAGTATCATCAAGTCCTAGGAAACGCGCATAAATATTAAGATAGCCTCGCGCAAATACAGGCGCTGCAATTTCATTAAACTGATTATTCTCAAGTTTCGTAAGAATATCCTGACTTAAATTAGTTTGCATTGCAGCAGTTGCCAAAGAAATCCCTTGCGCTTGTCTAGCTTGCGACAGCGCCTCTCCGATATCAACAATTGGTGGAAGATTAGTGTTTTTATCCATCATAAATACTGTCCGCTTAAATGCCTAAAGATTTAGCCTGCTCTGTATTGCGATAAGTTGCGCGCATCATTCGCATTAAATCCTCTTCGGTGCGCACGTCTCCAACTTTTCTAGCTGCTAAAATACCTAGATAAGCGCTCTCGGCGCTATAGCCTACATAAGTATGCACCACCTTAAGATAATTGAGCGCTGCCTGTCCATCGCCTCGTTCTAATGCTATTTCTGCAAGTGGTAATAATGCCCCTGAAGAATAAGGGTCATGAGCAAGCGCTTGCTTATAACTATTTTCTGCCTGCAATGTTTTTCCTCTTTTGTGCGCACAATTGCCTTCTACGATATAAGACATTGTCGCAAAATCTCCTCCTTTAGCACGCATTTGCTGATAAAGTGCCTGCGCTTCGCTATCACGTTCAAATTTGCACAAAAAAGTTGCGAAGTTAAAGTAACCTAATACGTAATTAGGATGGCTATTGATTAATTTTTGATAGGCATTAAATCCTGCGGAAATATCGCGCTTTTGCTCATACATCACCGCTAATACATTCCAAGCCTCAGGTTGAGAAGAATCAATTTCAATCGCGCGAATTAATTTTGGTTCAGCCAAATCATAACGCCCTATTTGTAAATACTGCGCCCCAAGTGCTAAATAATTATCATATGCTTGGTCATAGTTTGGCGTTAATTGACCATTTTGACGAGCCACTTGAGATTGCTGATTACCAGATGCGCAACCAAGCAACACACTTGCGGCAATAAAAGAAAGCATTAATGAAGCTTTCATGAATGTTCTACCTCGTATCGATTAAGTTTTTTATAACGTTTTGAGCGGTCATTAACCTGTCCAACCAACTGTCCACAGGCGGCGTCAATATTTTCACCACGGGTTTTGCGCACAGTAACCACATAGCCACTATCGCTTAAATAGCGCTGAAAAGCTGAAATAGCATTTTTGCTTGAGCATTCAAACTGACTGCCTGGGAAAGGATTAAAAGGAATCAGATTGATTTTTCCTGGAATTCCACGCAATAAATCAGCTAATTGGTGCGCATGCTCAAGACTATCATTTACGCCTTTAAGCATTACATATTCCCACGTTACCCCACCATGTTGAGCATTATGGCTTACATATTCATGGCAAGCTTTTAGCAGTGCTTGCAAGCCATAGCGCTGATTAATAGGAACAATTTGATTGCGCAATTCATCGTTTGGGGCATGCAAAGACACCGCCAAACTCAAATCCGTAACCTCTTTTAATTTCTCAATTGCAGGCACAATCCCTGAAGTGCTTAAAGTTACGCGTCGTTTTGAAAGCCCAAAGCCAAAATCATCCATCATAATGTCAGTAGCTGGGATAACAGCGTTAAAGTTCACCAATGGCTCTCCCATGCCCATTAGCACTACATTTGTTACCTTACGCTTCCCATTATCGCCACAGCCCAATAGTTTTTTAGCCAGCCAAACTTGTACAACAATCTCTCCAGTCGTGAGATTGCGGTTAAATCCAGCATGCGCGGTAGAGCAAAAAGGGCAGGCTAATGCACAACCTGCCTGAGAGGAAATGCACAACGTTCCGCGGTCTGTTTCAGGGATATAAACCGTTTCAATACTATTGCCACAGTGATAGCGAAAAACCCATTTGCGCGTTCCATCGCTGGCTGTTTTATCCGTTATGACCTCTGGAAAGGACAAAGTGGCGATTTCTTTTAAATGCGCTCGTAATGTCTTGCTTAGATTAGTCATTGCATCAAAATCGCACACGCGCTCATGGTAAAGCCATTTCATGATTTGTTTGGCATGGAAAGGCTTTTCACCCAGTGAAACCAACCACTGGGTCAGCTGTGTGCGATTTAAATCAAATAAATTTTGTAACTTTTGCTCAGACATTGCCTAGCACTCCAAAAGGGTGTTTAAGCACAAATCTCACTGTCATTAAAGAAATATTGAATTTCTTGAGCGGCCGTTTCAGGCGCATCAGAGCCATGCACTGCATTGGCATCAATGCTATCAGCAAAATCTGCACGAATCGTGCCTGCTTGTGCTTCTTTAGGGTTAGTAGCGCCCATGATGTCGCGGTTTTTGCTAATGGCATTGTCACCTTGAAGTACTTGAATCATCACAGGCCCTGAAATCATAAATTCAACCAAATCATTGAAAAATGGACGTTCTTTGTGCACGGCATAAAATCCTTCCGCCTCTTCGCGCGTCAGTTGCTTCATTTTAGCAGCCACAATTTTTAGCCCTTGCTTTTCAAAGCGACTATAAATCTCTCCAATAACATTTTTTGCACAGCGTCTGGTTTGATAATAGAAAGGGTTTTCTCTAAGCTCATATTAAACTCCAAAATTCAAAGTAAAAAAACGCCGCTATGGTAGCACAACAAACAATCATTGCTAAATTTATTGTTGCGCTAACCTTGCTAGATAAATGCTAACCCTAGATATATCCTATTGAGATAATAAATAGAGCAGTAAAAAATCAAGCTTTAAGAGATGCAACTGTTGTCGCAATATTTTGCGCTTGCGTAATTGCTGAGACTACCGCAACACCTGTGGCGCCATATTTTTTAAGCGTTGTTACATGAGTTGGTTTTACTGAACCTATTGCCACTAATGGTTTATTAATCCCAGCATGACGAAGGGTTTGAATAAACTCCATTCCCACAGGAGGAGCGTGGTTGATTTTAGAATTTGTTGCAAAGATAGGCCCAACACCAAAATAATCTACCGCTGATTCTATATTCCAATGTTGTGCTTGCTCTAGTGTATTGATTGACAACCCTAAAACCATCTGTGTTGGACAAATCTCGCGAATCTCAATAATAGATTTATCTCCTTGCCCTACATGAATACCATCTGCTCCCATCTCTAACGCCAAATCCACCATATCATTCATAATAAATGACACCTTATAGCGCCGACATAATTTCTGACAATCTAATGCCAACTGCTTTTGTGCTGCGTCATCCTTCTCTAAGGAGAGTTCTCCTTTATCGCGAAATTGGTAGCAAGTAATGCCAGCTTTAAGTGCTTGTTGCAAAATCTCTAACAATGCATCTGCACGGTTATTAGCATTATCACTAACGCCTTTACAAGGCGCGCAGTCTTGTGAACCAGCGACGAAATAGACCTGCAACATTGTTTGTAAATTAGGTTTTGAGCTCATAAATATTCCTTATATTTTTAAGTCTTGATACGCCCAATGATTAACAGGCCCTGAGCCTGAACCAATATCCAAAGGAGTAGAAATTGCTGTAGTAATAAAATCTTTAGCAATCTGCACCGCATCCAACAGTGGCACTCCTTTTGCCAGCTCAGCTGTTAAACAAGCAGAAAAAGTACACCCTGTTCCATGCGTATGGCGCGTATGATAGCGTTTAGCCTGCACAGAAAATGGCGCATTATCCCCACTAAATACCCAATCAACACAGTGCTCACTTGTAGAATTATTACTATGGCCTCCTTTAATAATCACCGTATGCACGCCCAATCCCTGTATTATTCGTGCTGCTTTTTCACATTCAACGGCATTGGTAATCTGCAGATTTGTTAAGCGTACTGCCTCTTGTAGATTTGGGGTAATGATATCGGCTAATGGCAGTAACTTATTTTTTAACGTCGACAAAGCCTCATCTGCCAACAGCACCGCCCCACTTTTTGCCACCATTACAGGGTCAAGCACCACTGTGCCAAAATTAAATCTTTTCAGCCCTTGAGCTACTGCTTCTATCGCTTGAGCGTCTCCCAACATCCCTATTTTGCAAGCCTGAATATTAAAATCTTCAGAAACTGCCTGAAGTTGAGCGGTAATACTTTCAGAAGATAATTGATGGATATCAAATACCCCAAGAGTATTTTGTGCAGTAACACTAGCCACCACCAAACAACCAAAAACTCGCCGCATTTGAAACGTCTTAATATCTGCACCAATTCCTGCGCCACCTCCACTATCTGTAGAGGCAATAGTAAGTGCTTGAGGGATTATTTGATTATTACACATATTTCCCTCACAGCATTATAATTTTGGCGAATTGATTGAATTCATCGGCGCTTATTTTAGCCAAACAATCTATCAATTTGACATAAAACTGCCCGTACTCAAAATCTTGCAATCCTTGCGCTGCTTGTTCGCCCGCGATGGCATAGCTTGCGCACGCTGCAACTGTTGCTGAGAAATACTCTGATGGTTCTGCTACCGCTATAAATGCCCCACAAATCGCTCCTTGCAAACAGCCAGAGGCGGTAATTTTTGGAAATAGCGATGAACCATTTTCAATCGCCACCACCACATCTCCATTGCTCACATAATCCACCTGACCACTTAACACCGTGATACAGTTAAATTTCTTAGCACACTCTTTTGCCATTTTTGCCAAGTCTGCCGTCTCACCACTACCAGCATCTACTCCCTTGGACTGCCATTTAATCCCTATTAAATGTGCAATCTCTCCTGCATTCCCACGAATAACTGAAAAGCGAATTTTATCCAACAACAACGCCCCTTTTTCTTGCCGATAAGGCGTTGCCCCAATCCCTACAGGATCAAGCACTACAGGTTTTGCCAAAGCATTCATTGCTTGACCTGCATCAATCATCGCAACCACCTCACCTTGTGACAATCCCCCCATATTAATCACCAACGCAGAACTAATCTTTGCCACCTGAGCCATTTCTCCTTCAACATTAGACATAAACGGCGATGCACCAATAGCGAGCAAACCATTGGCACTAAAATGCGCTGAAACAATATTTGTAATGTTATGCACCAATGGATTTTTCTCACGGACATCATCAATAAAAGAGGTGTACATAAATTCTCCCTAAAAAGTCAGATAAGACAATACATTTATAAAAGTCGAAGCCAACCTTTTAAACCCAACATAAAGAATTTAGCGCTCAATAAAAAAAGCGCCTTGCTTACTTCTAAAAGTCAGCAAAGCGCTTTATCAATTTACAACATCATCACCAGCAAAAAATTCATTTAGTTTCCTACGTCAGCATTAACTGAAATCAGGTTCAACGGGTATATTCTCAGCCTAAGCACCCCGACTAGTGCGCCATATTAAGTAAGCGCTTAAATTTTGTCAATTTCCATCAAAGCCAGAGCAGTAATTTTATAAGCAAGGGGATTCATTCAAATGCTGTACCAACAACTGCAAACGCGCATCCCCATAAAACCGATTGACCTGCAACGTATAAACCACCTCCACCAACCCTTTAAGTGGATATTTAAGTTGATGAAAAAACCACACCGCCTGCAACACTTGCCCGCTTTCAGGCTCACGCAACACCAAACGGCAATGCTGAGTCCCTAACATTCGATAATCCAATAACTCAAATATATTGACAAACATAGGCTCAGGAAATCCAGCCCCCCATGGCTCTAAGTGCGAGAAATACTCTGCCCACGGCGCCTGCATCAATTCTACTGGCAATCGCCCATCAACCCACACCACCTCTTCTATTTCACGCGCCCCAAACAAATACTCATAAGCCTGTTGTAAATGCAACGTTAGTAGAGAAAAATCTTCTTTTGCAACTGTTAGCCCAGCCGCCATAGCATGCCCCCCAAAAGACAACCGCCCTGCTCCTAACCTTTTTGCCGCCTCTGTCAATAATTTTTGTGCACAAATCCCCTCCACACAGCGCACTGACGCTTTAATATGCGTTGCACCCAAAGCATCACACCCCACCACCACAGGGCGCGAAAACCTTGATTTCAACCGCCCTGCCACCAATCCCAACACCCCCTCATGCCATTGCGCATCATAGACACACAACACAGCCTGCCTCTCATCAACCTGCAACAGCGCCTCATCTAACATCGTATTTTCAATTGCCTTACGCTTGCGATTACACGCTTCCGCCTGCTGCGCATACTCCTGAGCACTTTGCCAATCCTCACTCAACAACAGCGCCACCGCCTCACTCATATCTCCCAAACGCCCAATCGCATTTAGCCTAGGCGCCAACGCAAACGCCACCTCCTGCGCGGTTAAATATTGCGCCTCCACATTCCCCACCGCACACAGCGCTCTAATCCCCATATTCGCTGAAGCCATCCGCATCTTTTTTAGCCCCAGATGAAGCAAAATACGATTGTTATAATCTAATTGCGCCACATCGGCAATCGTCCCCAAAGCCACCAAATCCAAATAATTACGCAATTGTAGCGCCTCTGGCCACAGCCCCTTTTCCAATTGCACCGCCCGCAATGCCAGCAACACATAAAACGCCACCCCAACCCCAGCAAGCGCCTTACTTTCAAAATCACAATCTAGGCGATTTGGATTAACCACCGCCAACGCCTCAGGCAAAGAGCCAGCAGGCAAATGATGATCAGTAATAATACAATCAATCCCCAGTGCATTAGCACGCGCCACCGCCTCATGCGCAACAATCCCATTATCCACCGTCATTAACACCGAAGGCAGCGCTCCCCGCCGTTTAATTTCAGCAAGTCCGCGCAAATTTAGCCCATAGCCATGCACCTCACGCCGAGGCACAAACCACTCCACCACAGCCCCTAGCGCACGCAACACCCGAACACACAACGCCACCGCCGTCGCTCCATCCACATCATAATCCCCATAAATCAAAATCCGCTCACCTGCCTCTATCGCTTGCGAGAGGCGGTAAGCCGCCTTATCAGCATCGCGCAACGCCTCCCACCCCAGCACATTGCGCCCCCCTTTATCCACCTCCTCTGGGCATTGTATACGCGCTGCATAAATGCGCTTTACCACCTCATGCCAATGCTCGGGCAATTGTGTTGGTGAAACATTGAGCGCATAAGGCTTAATCTTTAAACTCAACCCAAAAACTCCACCCTAATCCGCTTAATTTGTCCTCGTAAAGCTTCAAGCGTCTGCAACTGCTCCAATGCTGCATTCATACTAGATTCTTTAACCAAATTAGTCAGAATAATCAGCGTCACCACATTTTCATGCGCCAGCGCATTTTTTTGAATAATTGATGCAATAGAAATCTCAGATTTGGCAAAAATCTTCGTTACCTCTGCCAACACCCCAACCTTATCTACCACGCGTAAATTCAAATAATAACTACTGTGGAACTCATCAGAAGGCAAAACTGGCAAAGCCGTTTTATTATGCAACTGATGAAAACCAAATTCTGCCAAACGGTCTTCCTGAGACAAATTCAACTCTCGCACCACATCAATTAAATCAGCAATCACCGCCGAAGCCGTCGGCAACGCTCCAGCACCCGCGCCATAATACAACCCCTCCCCTAAAGCATTACCATTTACCTGCACCGCATTCATCACCCCTGAGACACTCGAAAGCAAAGCATTTTTAGGAATTAAAGTTGGATGCACCCGAATTTCCACACCATTATTACGCCTAATAGCCAAACCTAAATGCTTAATGCGAAAGCCAAGCTCATCTGCATATTGCAAATCCTCCGCATTGATATGGTCAATCCCCTCCTTATAAACCCCCTCAAATTGCAACTCAATCCCAAAAGCAATCGACGCCAAAATCGTAATTTTATGCGCCGCGTCTGTGCCATCGATATCAAAAGTTGGGTCAGCCTCCGCATATCCCAGCGCCTGCGCCTCAGTGAGCACCTCAGCAAAATCGCTCCCCTGTTCAGTCATCGCCGTCAAAATAAAATTACTCGTTCCGTTAATAATCCCAGCCACCTGTAAGACCTGATTACCGCTCATCCCTTCGCGCAACACCTTAATAATTGGAATCCCTCCTGCCACCGCCGCCTCATAGGCCAACTCCAAGCCCCGTTCACGCGCCAAATCAAATAACGCCTGACCGCGCGTAGCAATCAGCGCCTTATTAGCCGTAACCACATGCTTACCTCGCAATAAAGCAGCTTCAATATACTGCCCTGCCAAATCAACCCCACCAGCCAACTCCAAGATAATCTCAATATCCTCATCCTCAATCAACGAATAAGGATTATCGCTACAGACAAACGACAACATCTGCGTATCAACCCCCTCCCAAGAGCGTCTTGCAACCGCCTTCACCTGCAATCGATAGCCACAACGGCGCTCAATCTCACGCGCATTTTTCTCCAACACCTCAACCACACCCTTTGCCACCGTTCCAAAACCAATAATTCCAATCGCCACAGTTTTCATACAACATTCCAATTAATTAAACAAAAATAAAACTAAACAATTCCTGCCTTCGCCAAAGCCTGTTTTTGCAAAGGCGTTAACAAACGCACAGGGATTTTACCCCCCCACCGGAATTTCCACCACATACGTCGGCATCGCCACCCCTGATAAACGCGCACGCAACCCAGCTTCCAGCGCCAAACCCTGCTCTAAAGTCAGGCGAAAATGCCCTGTTCCCTTCGCCAAATCCAAATGGTGCAAGTAATACGGCACAACCCCACAATCTAAAAACGTATTCATCAAATCCGCCAATATCGCCACCTCCGCATTCACCCCAGCGAGCAATACCGACTGCGACCACATCACCATCCCCATACTCTGCAACCGCCTAAGCGCCTGCCTGCCATCTACAGTAAATTCCTGCGCATGATTGGCATGAAGCACCAAAAAGCGCGCTTTTTCAAACCGCTCAAATAACGCACACAAACCCGCATCAATTCGCTTTGGCTCAACCAAAGGCATGCGCGTATGAAAGCGCACCCGTCGCACATGCGCCATCGTCTCCAACGCCTGTAAAAACTGTGCAAGCTTTGCATTACTTAGCATTAGCGGGTCTCCCCCACTAAAAATTACCTCCTCAATCTCAGGATGACGCGCAATATACTCAAGCCCTGCCAGCCTATCTGCCGCCGACAACGCCTCCCCCTTACGCCCAATCGACTCCTTACGAAAACAAAAGCGACAATACACCGCACACCGAGGCGTTACCCGCCAAAGCACCCGATTCTCATAACGATGGATTAAGCCCTCAACAGGCATATGCGCATAATCCCCAATAGGGTCATCCAACTCCGCTTGGTCAATAGACAACTCTGCCACCTGAGGTAAAAACTGCGCCACAATCGCATCATCGGCATTAGGCGCACGTATCGCCTGCGCCATCGTCTGACTCACCCCCACCTGATAATAATTCCCCAACTCAGCGAGCGCCTCCTCTCCCAGCGCCTGCAAATACGCCTGCATCCCCTGATTCATCTCTCATTTCGCCTTAATTGCAATGCCAACACCTTATCCCCATGTTGATTATTAAACGTGCGCAGTAGTGTAAAGCGTTCAAATTCAACCGCCTGCTTCGCATGACGATGTACCGTATGCAACAACAAATCCCCCACACCCAATTGCCAATCTTCCACCCCCCCCAACAATAAATCCCCTTCTTCAACAAAAGGCGAACGCCCTGCATAAAACAACACCTGCGCATCATCGCTCACCACCCGTGCCACCCCCTGCGCTTGCGCCCACAATCCCGCCTCACGCTTATAACCCATCGACGGGCCAAACGTCGCCACACTCGCCAACGCATAAGAAACCGCCAACCACACCAGCATTAACCGCCACTGCACCGCCATCTGCCCCTCACGCCAACGATTTATCCCATAGAACACCGCCGAGCCATGCAACCACAACACCCCCATCACCGACAACATCAATTGCAAATCCTGTTGCTCAGCGCCAAAGACCAACATCCCAAGCGCCCCCTGAAGCACCGCCAACCCCAAAATCCCCAATAAAAACATCCGCCAACGCACCGCCAACACCGACTTCCCATACCTAAACCCCAGCCCCACCAACAACACAATCACCCAACCCATCATCTTCACCAACTTCAACAACGTCATCGCCAGCGCCAACCCCCACGCATCTACCCCCGACCACACCACAGCCTGAGCCTGAGCAAATTGTATTTGCACCCAAGCGCCCCAAACCTCACGCCCCAACCCCGACAAACTCCCCCATAAAGGCAAACTCCCCAATACAACCAACGCCAACATCAAGTAATATCCCAACATCACACGCCGCTTAAAAAAGCACCCTGCACACAACGGCAACCCCAAAAGCCACACCCAAGCCAACCCATCTATCCAAACCGCCAATCCCATCGTCAGCAACCCCAAAAAATGCCCCACCTACCCTCAAAGCGCACCCACAGCCAAAGCGCCCAAACCCACAACAACATCACCCCTTGAAAACCATCTACATTCAAGCGCACATCATTGTATTCAGGATTAAAGTTTAGTAGCAAAAACAATACAAAAGATACCCCAGAAGACCAACCTAGCGCGCGCGAAACCCGATAAAATCCCCACAAAGCCCCCATACTCATCGCCCCCATTAAAGCCACCACACACCCCTCACAACTCGCCACAGGCGCAATCAACCCCTCAAACACCGACCGCGGAGCATGCGCACTGCGCCACAACAAGCGCACCGAATCTGCTGGCAAGGTCTGTTCATCATTAAGCCACAAAACCCACTGCGTCAATCCAGCGACTACCAACAACAACGCATCAAACGCCCAAGCCTTCTCCCACACCCAGCGCCTTCGCGCCTCAAAACCCTTAGCCAGCCCCATCAAAAACGAAACCCTAAAAAACGAATCTTCTGACGATAATTATTCACCTCACGCAACGGCATCATCAAACACATCCCCAACTCCCGACCCACCGCGCTATAGCTATAATGCGATGCTGTTTCTATGGCTGCCTGTGCAATCTCCATTTTCAAATCACGATTACGCGTTAAAATCTTCACCGTCTCCAACACATTTTCCGCGCTACGCATGAATAAGCAATTATGATTATCCTGCCAGCCATAATACATACACATGTGATAGCCAGGACTAGGCGTAAGCACCACCGCCCCACGCGCCATCGCCTTAATCATCGGCAATGGACGATAACGCTCTTTATTCGCCCAAAAAACAAAAATATCCCCTAAATGAATCTCTTTATACGCGGAATAATCACTATCCCAGCGCACCAATGCCTTTTTAATCGGCATTGGCGAGCGTGCAATAACCTGCACCTCACGACATAGCGACTGCCCCTGAAAAATATGGCATTTTGTAGAGTTTTGCAAAGCACTCTCACCCACTAAAGGCGGTAAAGTCGGCGTAAACGCATCTAAATGATGCAATGGCTTAATCGCATAAGCGTCATAACCTAATTCATTGAGTATTTTGGAAAAAGCAGGATTAACACCAATCCAACGCATCCATGGAATTGCCTCTAGTAACAACCGCGTATAGCGCTCTTGCTCTGGATTATCATAATGAAATCGCATCATTACTGGATGGGGATATTTTTAACGCATGGCGCTGTTCATATAACAACTGCGGGTCAAGTAAAAATACCACTCGGTCAAACCGCTGCGGCCAACGCTTATGATTAAAATACTGCTTTAACTGCAACATATCATTAGCATTTAGCACATACATTTCTGTAGTCCCAACAATTGAACGCACAGCAGTATAAAACCCATCATAACGAACCATCGCAGGCTCTGAAGTAATAAATGCAACTTTCATTAGAGAATCTGATAATTAATTAATTTCAAACTAAACCGCGCCTCATCATCTTTGTATTGCACCAGTTTGACCAAGCGCAAAGGATGATTGGCAAAATAAATTTTTGTCCGACGATTGCCACTGGTTTGCTTATATGCCACCACATCCACCGCTTCACCCGAATGGGTTTGCCAACGTTCATTAGGCATTGCTGCTACTGAATACGTTCGGATTTTATCCTCATTAATCAAAGAATATTGTTCAGCAATGCGCTGGTGCTCTTCATCGAGCAAACTCTGCACAATCAATGCCAAAATATCCAAAGGCTGGACATGCTCATCATATTTCAACACCGTTTGTGTATTGCCAATTTGCGCCTCAATCTCCTGATTCATCAGTTTATAATCATAAACCAAGCGATATTGAGAATCGCCCTCCATCGTGCGTTGATATTTTTTAGGCAATACATGCCCTGCTTCAATCTCACCATAAGCTTGTTCGGTAATTTTGCCAAACCCCAACATCTTTGCCGCCAAAGAAGGCTTAATTTGCGTTTCAACCTGATAAGAATGATCACTTAAGCGCACCTCATAGGTCGCGCGCCCCGCATTGACTCCGCGCACACTAATATCATAAGTGGCGCGATAATCTGAAAGTGCCCACACAGGCAAGGCTAAAAAACCACAGAGCAACGCACAAAATATCTTGCCAATCCTAAAGCGTGCCATATAGCCTATCTCCAGCATCCCCCAATCCTGGACGAATATAGGCATTTTCATCTAACTCACGGTCAATTGCGCCCGTATAAATTTCCACATCAGGATGCGCCTTTTGCAACGCTGTCAATCCTTCAGGCGCTGCAAGCAAACAAATAAAACGAATGTCTTTTCCGCCTAAAGCCTTAACCTTATGAATACTCTCAATCGCGGAAAATCCCGTTGCCAACATAGGGTCAACCACCAACGTATTGCGCTCATCCATCGCCTTTGGCAATTTACAATAATAAAGCTTTGGCTGATGCGTTATCTCATCACGCTCCATCCCTACATAACCAACCTTCGCTGCAGGCAACAACTGCAACACCCCATCTAACAACCCATTTCCTGCACGCAAAATACTAATAATACAAGTCTTTTTTCCATATAATTCCTGCGCCACCATCGGCTCAAGTGGCGTATCAATCTCAACAGATTTTAACGGCAAATCTCGCGTCGCTTCATAGGCCAACAGCAACCCAATCTCACTAGCTAGCAAACGAAATTCCATTGTTGTCGTTTGTTTTTTACGCAACGTCGTCAATTTATGTTGCACCAATGGATGATTAATTAAATGCACCCTAGAGTTATCCCATTCACTCATACAACCCCCTTAATAAAAAACATAAAAGCAGCATTTTATAACAACTTGCAGACGATGCCTAAGCCAACACCCGAAATTCTCCCAGCGCCAAATCTTTTAGCGCCCAATGCCCAATGCGCACCCGCACCAAGCGCAACGTTGGAAACCCCACTGCTGCCGTCATCCGTCGCACCTGACGATTGCGCCCCTCCGTAATCACCACCTCCAGCCAAGTCGTTGGCACAGACAAACGAAACCGCACAGGTGGAACCCTCTCCCACAAATTCGGCGCATCAAGTAAACGCACTTTTGCAGGTCGCGTTTGCCCATCTTTTAGCCTCACCCCATCGCGCAACCAAGCCAACGCCCTCTCATCGGGTATCCCCTCTACTTGCACCCAATAATATTTTTCTAATTTAAATCTTGGTTCGGCAATCCTTGCTTGCAAGCGCCCATCATCGGTAAGCAATAACAAGCCCTCACTATCGCGGTCCAAGCGCCCTGCTGGATACACCCCAGCCACATCAATAAAATCCTTTAGCGTTTCTCGCCCCTGAGCATCGCTAAACTGCGATAACACCCCATAAGGCTTATTAAACATAATCAACTTCTTTCCATCAGAAGGTCGCCAAATTTCAGCGCCATTTGCCATAAAACCACCTCAAAAACAAAACTCAATCTTAGCCCAAGTGTAAAAAGTTTTATAGCGCCCAATCCCAAAAAACGCAGATACATATAGGAATTCTTCTACTTGCACGCATTAGCATTAACAACCCCCACTAAAATCCCTACAATAGCCCCCACATTCACATCTAAAACCCATCATGCACACGCTTAACTTCACACATCTCCTACTAATTTTAAATAGCCTTTTTCTGATTGCCCTACTGCTAAAACGTCCGCAAAGCCCAAAAACCCTTGAAACTCAACTCCAACAAAATCACAGCCAACACCTCACCCACCTCCAACAACTCGCCCACCACCAACAGCAACAACTCCATCAACTACGCGAACACACCCAAACCGCCCTGCACACCCAACAAACTCATCTCAACACCCAAATCCGCAACGAACTCAGCCTACAACTCAACCACCAACGCCAACATTTAAGCCATGAACTCAAGCATCTTACCAGCACCACCGAAACCCACCTCCAACACATCAGCGCCCAAGTTGAACAACGCCTTAATCAAGGATTTCACAACACTCAAAGCATTTTTCAAGATGTCATCAGTCGCCTAAGTCGTATCGATGAAGCGCAAAAACGCATTCACCAACTCAGTAGCGACGTTACCTCCCTGCACGATCTTCTAAGCGACAAACGCAGTCGCGGCGCTTTTGGTGAAATCCAGCTTAAAAACCTCATCGACAACGTCCTCCCACCACAAAATATCCGCTACCAAGCCACCCTTTCCAACGGCAAACGCCTGATTGCCTTATTCTCCTACCTCAACCCAGCGGTAACATCGCCATAGACGCCAAATTCCCACTAGAAAGCTACCGCGCACTTCATCAAGACAACCAAACGCCCAGCCAAAAACAACATCACCGCCGCCAACTTCATCAAGACGTTAAAAAACACATCAAAGACATTGCCGAAAAATACATTCTCCCGCCCGAAACCGCCAACGGCGCGATTCTCTTTATTCCAGCCGAAGCCATTTTTGCCGAACTTCATGCCCACCACGCTGAACTCATCGAACAAGCCTACCAGCTAGGCGTTTGGCTCACCTCGCCTGCAACCCTAATGGCAGTACTCACCACCGCCAAAAGCGTTATTAAAGATGACGCCACGCGCCAACAAGCTCACCAACTGCGCCAACAGCTTTATCATCTCAATCATGATTTTCAAAAATTCCAACAAAAAATGGACGCGCTCGCCCGCCACATCGACCAAGCCAATAAAGACGTCGCGGACGTACAGCATTCTGCGCAAAAAATCACCACCCGCTTCCAACACATTGAAAACACCCCCAGCGACTTCCACCCTTCTAATAATGACTAAGCGGTAAGCACCAAAAAGCAAAAACTCACTACACTGTGCTATCTTCAAAACAATTTAAAGCGATAAAACGCAAAAACCTAATCCACAGCACCTTAGCAAACATATTTTTATCAACAGACTATTTAAGGAGTCATCAATGAGTAACGTTACCTTCAAAGGCAACCCTGTAACCCTAAACGGCACATTCCCACAAACAGGACAAAGCGCGCCAGAATTTACTTTAACCACCACCGAATTAAGCGATAAAAGCCTAAGCGACTATTCCACCCAACGCAAAATTCTTAATATATTCCCAAGCGTTGATACAGGCGTTTGCGCCAAGTCGGTGCGTGAATTTAATGAAAAAGCGGCAAAACTTGAAAATGCGGTGGTTTTATGTATCTCTGCAGACCTTCCTTTTGCGCAAAGTCGCTTTTGTGGCGCTGAAGGCATTGACAATGTAGAGATGCTTTCTTGCTTTAAAACCCCAGAATTTAAAACCCAATACGGCGTAGCGATTAGCGACGGCCCAATTGCAGGGTTATGCGCCCGTGCGGTTTTAGTCTTAGATGGTGATAACCGCATTCTTCATAGTGAGCTTGTTAGCGAAATTGGACAAGAGCCTAACTATCAAGCCGCCCTTGATGCGCTAAATTAACTGTAAAACTTTAAGACAGCAAAGCGCGACTTATTCTTTGTAAGTTGCGCTTTTTTAAACCCCATTTAAATCAACCGTGAAAAAAGCCGATATCCGCACTTTCTTTTCTCGCCTACAAGAGAATAACCCCAATCCCACCACCGAACTCCACTATCAAAGCACTTTTGAACTGCTTATTGCGGTTATGCTTTCCGCGCAAGCCACAGACCAAAGCGTTAACAAAGCCACCGCCAAACTCTTTCCTATTGCCAATACGCCTCAAGCGCTTTATGACCTTGGACTGGATAGACTAAAAACCTACATTAAAACTATCGGACTCTATAACAGCAAAGCCGAAAATATTCTCAAAACCTGCCGTATTCTATTAGATGAACACCAAGGACAAGTCCCTGATACACGCCAAGCGCTTGAAGCGCTCGCAGGGGTGGGGCGTAAAACCGCCAATGTTGTTCTTAATACCGCATTTAATCAACCTACCATCGCGGTTGATACCCATATTTTTAGAGTAAGCAACCGCACAGGACTCGCTACAGGCAAAACCGTTCGTGCGGTTGAAGACAAGCTCGAAAAAGTTATTCCCAAAGAATACCGCCATAATGCGCACCACTGGTTAATCCTTCATGGGCGTTATACTTGCATCGCACGCAAACCCCACTGCACCAGCTGTCTTGTGAGCGACCTTTGCGCCAATCCTCAAGAACTCTGATGCTGTATAGTCGGAGAAGTGAAAAAGTAGTACAAGGCGGCGAGCCGTAGACAGTACAAGAGCGTACGGCAAGGCGAGCCAACGCTGTAATACTTTTTCAATTCTTTGACTATATTGCCATGAGGCTTAGCTGGCGAAATGGTTATGATGGATAATTTTTGCTCGCCATAGCTCATTTAACGGCTTTAAATAGCATTAGATAATCAGAAAACGCTGATAGCACGCTAAACTCAAGCATTGGCAACAAACGCTTAAAAAAGCTCAATCCTCAATCCTCAATCCTCAATCCTCAATCCTCAATCCTCAATCCTCCAATCTCCAGTCCGCTATCCCTTTTGGTTTGGGCATTAAGGATTTTGATGCTCTTAGCGTTTGATAAGGGTTTGCAATTGTTGCGCTAATCCTGTTTGGCGTTGGGTGGGGGTGTTTAGCGCATGGATAAGCTGGCTGTCGTCGCTATAAAGGCTGAGGCTTTCTTTGGCGCGGGTGATGGCGGTGTAGAGGAGTTCGCGACTGATGAGGCGTTGCTGGGCTGTATCTAGGCAGATGGCAATATGGGTAAATTCTGAGCCTTGTGATTTATGAATGCTGAGCGCATAGGCATCGCTGAGGTGTTTGTTGTTGAGGTAGCTGGCGGCGATGGGGGTGCTGTGGTTGGGAAAATAGAGATTGGCTTCGCCGTGGGCGTTGATAAGGCACAATCCAATATCGCCATTATAAAGATTGAGTTGTGGGGTGTTGGTTTGGATGAGAATGGGTTGCCCATGATAATAAGGGATATTGGTAGATTGTGGCTGTTTGAGAGATTGTTGGTGATAATGGCGCATTTGTTGATTGATGGTGTGGGTGCCAAGGACGCCTGCATGCCCTGCACAGAGAATGCGATAATGGTCAAATTGTGCAAAGAGAGGCTGGATTTGGTCGTTATTGGGGGCGGTTGGCGTTTGATTGAGCGCGTTTAAATAGGGTTGATAAGGGTGAAAAAGTTGTTGGTAAAGGGATTGGATTTGGCTGATGTTGTGGGTTTTGGGGCGATGGTGGCTGTTGTGTTGCGCTAGAAGGTTAAGCAGAATCTGGGGTTGGTTGTTTAAGGTGGCGTCTGCCAGTTGTCCGATGAGGCTGTGTTTGTCAAAGCGGGTGCTTTGCGTGAGGGTGGCGATAAAGGGGTTTAGTTGGGGGGTTTGGCTAAGGTCATGCAGGATTGCGCCTGCCTCAACAGCAGCCAGTTGGTGCGCATCGCCTAGGAGGATAAGGGTGGTTTTGGGCGCCAGCGCGTTGAGCAGTTGTTGGGTGAGTTCTAAGGAGAGCATGGAGGCTTCGTCGATAATGAGCAGGTCAAGGTCAAGGGGGTTTTGCGCGTGGTAGCGTGGGCTTTTGTGTGTACGAATGCCAAGAAGGCGGTGAAGGGTTTGCGCAGGCGGAAGTTGTTCGGTAAGCGTTTGAGGGAGATTTTGCGTAAGAGTTTGCGTCATGCGGTTGGCGGCTTTTCCTGTGGGGGCGCTTAGTTGTAGGCGAGCTTGAGGATGTTGGTTGAGATAGGCCTGCACGATGCGTGCAACGGTGTAGGTTTTGCCTGTACCAGGCCCACCATTGATGAGGGTAAGCGGTTGGGTAAGCGCTTTTAGAACGGCTTGTTTTTGTTGGGGGTTGAGTGTGTTGAGGTAGGGTTTTATTTCTTCTTGATTAAGAGGTTGGGAGTGATGAGTTAAACGATGATAAAGCCATTGCGCTACTTGATGCTCACTTGCCCAAAGGCGATAAAGCCAGCTACAGCGTTCACCAAGGACGATGGGAGCCACTTCGCCTGCTTTGGCTTGTTCTTCGCTGATGGTGAGGCTTGGATATTGTGCGAGATTGGCGTGTAAGTCCTGAGAATGATGTAGGAGGGTGTGTCCTTGTTCGCGCTGTTCTAAAAGTGCGGCAAGATGGGCGCTAAAGGCTGTTTGTGCGCTATCGCTTAGGGCGTATTGTGTGGCAATGTAATCTCCAAGTGGATTACTGGCGGTTGGTGTGGGGGATTGGGCTGAACTCATAAGGCGCGCTCGCTAAAAAATTGGTCGATTTGAAGGATAAGACTAAGGGGAAGGTTGCAATCTAGTTGTGCGGTTTGAGGGTGTTCTGGGTGCATGCCACGGATAAATGCATAAACAACACTGCCTAGGTGGGTTTGAGGGTGGTAGTTGGGCAGGCGTTGTTGTAAAAAGCGGTGAAGGGCAACTTGGTAGATGGCAGCTTGAAGCCAGTATTGATGATGGTTCATGGTGGCTATGAGATGTTGGCGCTGGTAGTCTCTCCAATGATTACCTAGATGATTGCTTTTATAATCAATGATGTAATAGCGTTGCTCATGGCGGTAGACAAGGTCTATTTCTCCGCGGATAAATCGCAAGAAGCTGTGATTTTGACTGAGGCTAAGCGGGAGTTTGTAGTCGTTAAAAAGGGTGTTCAGTGTGTTGAGATTAAGGGGTTGGCGGTCTTCTAGGGCAAGGGAAAAGGGCATTTCATTGAGGCGGTCGCTTGCAGGCAGTTGCGCAAGGGTGGTTTGGCTTACGGCAAGCGGAGTTTGGCAAATGCCTTGGAGCCAGTGGTGCATTTGTTGGAGAAAATTGGGGATTTGTTGGGCGTCGCTGGGAAGGCGTTGATATTTATGCGCTAGGCGCTCGATGATGGGGGGATAATTTTGGAGATTAACGGGCTGGCGCTCAAGTAATTCATGCAGAAAGCTGCCTGTTTGCGCGCCTTTGGCAAGATTAAAGCGCCAATAATCGGGGTGTTCTTGGGTGTGAATGACGGTTGAATCTAAAGGGAGTTGAGGTTCTTGTTGGGCATCGGGTTGATAGACGAGTAGGCTATGCGCTTTGTCGCCGTAATAGCGCAATAAGGCGCTAAAACTGGTTTTACCCCAGCCTTTGTAGTCGGTTTTCTCCGCTGGCGGTTTGGCAATTGCAGGGGGGTCTGTTTGGCTTTTAGGGGCGAGATTATGGGGAGTTTGACTGGTGAGGTAGGGGGTGAGTTGGTCACTGGCAAGCATTTGGCTGTGAGCGCCAGTGGTATTAAATTGGGGATACAGCGCTAGAGCTTTTCCGCTTTTCTCTGGCAAGCCAACAAATAGGAGGTCTTCAGCGCGAGTGAGCCCAACATAAAACAGGCGTTTTTTTTCATCTAATTGGGTTTGTTTGGCTTGTTCTTCTTCGCTCTCTAGGCGACTAAAGGAGAGATACAGTTGGTTGTTGCAATCATGATAGCGGTAGGACATTTGTGGTTTGTTCTTGTCTTTTCCTATGCTGGAGACGATAACAATGGGAGCTTGCAATCCTTTTGCGCCATGTAGAGTGAGCAGTTTAACAGCATCTTGTGCGGGCAAGGGATGGGATTGTGCCCATTCATTTTGCGGGAGAAGATGCAGTTGTTGTTGCCACCATTGATTGAGTTTGTAGGCGCTTAGATGGCGTGATTGTTCGCTGATAATTTGTAGGCAGTGGCGCAAATCTAGAAGATAGCGATGGTTATCAGGGTTTGGGTAGCTGGCGATGCGTTGCCATAGGGTTTGTTTGCTCAAGTCTTTGGCTGTTAAAAGGGTTTGTAAAGCGCGTAGTGCACCTGATTGTTGCAAAATCTCGCTTGCCTGAATGAACTGTTGGCGCATATGGGTAATGCTGTGGTCAGCTTGTTCGCTTAAGGGCGCGTTGTCTAAAGGCAGAGGATAGCGCCAGAGTTTGCCTGTAAGCAGGCGAATGAGTTTGCCACGGTCAAAGGGGTCTAAAAGTAAATCCAGCATATACCCGACTTCTTGCGCGGTGCTGTGATTAAAAAGGCTGTCGTTATTGCTTAATACGGCATGGATGCCGTGCTCAAGTAGCTGTTGTTTAAGTTGTGCGAGGTATTTGCGCTGAGGCATGAGTACCATAATATCTTGGTAGGCGATGCGGTAGGCTTTGCCCTCAATTAGGCGGTGATAACGGCTTGTTGGTGCGGTTAGTGCTTGAATGATTTCAACGATGTGGTTGATTTCGTTGTCCCTATCGGTTTGATACCAAATCAGTGGTTGGCTTAAAGACGTCCCAGAAACGGTGATGCTTTTGTTGCGCTCGCCTGCGCTTTGCATGCTCTGATAGTAGATATTTTCCCCAAGTGTGCGCGCTTGGGGGGCATAGGATTGATTAAGCGCTTCTACTAATACAGGACTGGAGCGACGGTTTTCTTGTAGGGTTTTGATAGTGTCGCTGGGAAATTGTGCTTTTAAGCGGTTGTAGTTGGCTACATCCCCCCCACGAAAGCCATAAATGGCTTGTTTAGGGTCGCCCACTAGAAGAATAAAATGACGATGAGAGGTGGTTTCGTCTAAATAAAGTTTTTCTATTAGGCTGGCTTGTTCGTGGTTTAAATCTTGTGATTCATCTACAAGCAAAACGGGATATCGATGCGCAATGTGGCGGGCAAATTGTTTACCATTTTCGCTTTCTAGGATGCGGTTTAGGCGTTCAAGTTGTAGGCTGAAGGTGCTTTCACCCCGCGCTTCTAGTGCGGGTTCGAGTTTCTCTCGTAGGGTTAAGGCGAGTTTTTCGCTGATGAGGTTTTGATAGTAGTGTTTGTGTTGCTTGAGCGTTTCGTCTATCTGGGCGTATTGGCGCAGGGCTTGAATAAGCGGGAGGGAGTTGTAGCGTTGAGCGTGGGGTTCGCTGTTTTTTTTAAATCCTTTACTAGAATCTGAAATCGCAATAAGCAGGCTTTCTTGTTCTAAATTGAGGGGTTGCTTGTGGGTGAGCGCGCAAACAAGGCTTTTAAGATGGTTGGCTTTTTTTTTCAGGTTGGTGCTGGCGTTGAGGGTATTTTGTAGTTCCTGAGAATTAAAATAGGCTATATCGTCGTCGATGGTCTGTTTCTTTAGCTTTTTCAGCGCTTGTAGAGGGTCAGGCAGGGGTTGGCTGGGGTCAAGGATGGGGGTTAAGGGTTTGATGGGGGCGCGTCCGAAATTTTGCAGACTTTTTAGGGTGTTAACATAGTCATCAAGACGCAGAGGATTTTCAAGTAGGCTTTGTTCGGTGAGGGGGTTGGTGTGGGCATAATCATATTGTAGACGGCGCAACTGATGATGGAGAATTTGCGGGATGAGGTCGCTGTCTTCGTTAATATTGGTTTGGGCGTTGAGTCCTGTTTCGATTGAAAATTCACGCAACCATTTCTGGCAGAGGCTATCTAGTGTGCCGACAAAAATTTGGCTTAAATCCGCTAAGGCTAATTCACTTAGGCGGTAGGCGCGAATCAAGCCATCTAGTCCTGAATCGTGGATAAGATTATGCAGGAGATGTTGATTAACGCTATCTTGAAGATAGTGTTGATTGTTTTGATGGCTAAGATGTTGATGGATGCGCTCTAGCAGTTGGGGGTCGTCTTCTAAAAAATGAGGGTTTTGTTGTTGTGTGATAAATAGTTCGATGAGCAATTGGCGGAAGTCTTGCAGGCGCTCTTGGATGCGTTGGCGCATTTCGGCTGCCGCAGCGCGGGTGAAGGTGGTGGCGATAATTTCTTTTGCAGGATATTTTTTTTCAATGAGTAAGCGCAGGATGATGCCTGTGAGAGTCCATGTTTTGCCTGTGCCAGCGGAGGCTTCGATGAGAGCACGTCCTTGCAAAGGAAGTTGACTGGCAACGCTGGTTTGGATTTTAGAGTTAGTCATAGGCGCGCTCGGTGTGTTCTAAGATGGGGAGGATGAGTTTAGGCGTGTAATACTCAACTTGTTGGGCGATATGCTTTATTAGGAGGTTTTGCGGGTGATGATTAAAAAGATGTTGCCAAATATGGCGCGCATCAAGGCTGTAAATCTGGCTGTAGTCGTTGGGATATAGCCAATCATTGCAAAGGGTATGGAGTTTTTTCTCGCGCTCAGCGGTGTTTTTTTGGATGATTTCAGCATATTTAAATTGTAGTTCGATGGGGGCGAGCCATAGTTGTTGGGGGAGGTTTTGCCAAATGTTGAGCCATGCGCTGAGGTGGTGATGCGCTTGTTGTGCGTCTAAGGGGATGAAGGTGAGGCGTTGGTCGTAAAACTCAATGATTGTAGGCGCTGGGGGGTTGGTGGTGCGTTTGATTTGCCAAAGAAGATGTTCCAGCCAAGCTTTGAGCATGTGTTTATCACGCGCTTTGCTGGGATGTAGCGTAGCCATGGGTGGTTGTGCTCTGGGCTGGGTAAGGAGGTAATGAATGTAGCGCCTGTTGTCGCAATGCTTGTCGATTGGGTGGGGGTGAGTTGGGCGCTTTGTGTGCTTGTTAAGAGATGCTGAAGTTGTTGTTGATATTGTTGGTGTTGTTGCTTAAACCAAAGTGTTCCATATGCCCTGCTGGGAGTATGGGAAGACTTCGAAGGGTTTGGCTATCGGCTAAGCGGTTTTGATGGGTGTTTGCGATAAAGTAGTCCCAAAGTTGATAGCGGTTGAGTCCGTCACTTGAGAGGGGCTCAAGGGCTTGGGTGAGGTTTGCTTGATCTAAAAAGTTAAGCTGATGGGCTTGCGCGTAGAGGGTGGCTGGGTGGGTTAGTTGGTAGTGAAATTGCGTCAGCGCTAAGGTGTCATTGTGTTCTACTTTTCTGGGGTCTGTGGAGGGGTTGGTGAGGCTAATGAGTGGCGTTGGGCTTTTGGCTGGGTGTTGTAGGGCTTGGTGGATGTTATACCAAAGAGGCGCTTGCTGGCTGAGTGAATCAGCGTCAAAAGGATTTTGGCTGTGTTGGATAATGAAGGTTTTAATGGCTTGTTCTGGATTTTTACAATCGGCTGCTAGGTAGTCTAGGAGCTCTTGCAAAACGGTGCTGGGAAGCTGGGGGGTGGGGGGTCTGTTGGGGTGAGGTGGTTATAAAAAAACCAGCAGGCTTCTTTGGCATTTAATAGGCAATCTAAAAAGGCACCATAATCGTCGTCTTCTTTGAGTTGGTCGCCGCTTTGGCGTTGGTCGAGTTGGGTGAGGTCGTAGCGGTTGTCTTGGGTGTTGTTGGGAAAGTCGTCCAAATTGGCATTTAAAAAGACGATGAGTTTATAAGGGAGATGGCGTAAGGCGCTGAGGCGTCCAATGGTGATAACGCCTGAGGGTTCGGAGCTGACTTGGTTGTCGGCGAGTTTATCGCTTAGGTAGGTTAGAAAAAATTCAAGCGGTAAGGCGGTGCTTTGTTGGCTCAGTAGGGTATTTTGTGCGTGAAGCTGGTAGCGTAGGTCGTTCAGGCTGTGTTTAACAGCTAGCCATGCAGGTTGCTCAGACAGTGGGCTGTAGGTTTGGGTGAGTAAGGTTTCTATGCCGTTGAGCCAATCATCAGCGCTGTGGGAGTGTTGTTGCCAATGGTAGAGGTGTTCGATGGTTTGCGCAATTTGCGCGAGCGCTTGAATAATGGGGAGGTCGTCTAGGCTTAAATCAGGCATGGGCGCAATATCAGGATGGGCGGTGTTGGGTATGAGTAGTCCCGTCCAAAGGCGATTTAAAGCATAGCTATAGGTAAAACGAACATCTTTATCGTCGGGGTTTAGGGTTTGTTGTATATGGGCTGCATTAAAACCACGGTGATAACCTGCTTGTTGAAGGAGTTGGGCGGCGCGTTGCTGTTGTTCACTGGTTAGATGATAGGCATGTGCATTTTCTTCAAGCAATAGCCAGTCTATAACATCAGGGGCATAAAAACCGCTGTGTATTAGCGTGAGATGCCCTGTGAGTGCGCGCCATAGTTTTTGTGTATCGGCTTTGGTGAGTCCTGTGAGGCGCGCTGGGAGTATGTAGCCGTCGTAGTGTCCATCAGGTGGGAAAACGGCTTCGATGGTGCCTTGTAAATCGCCAATCTCAGGAAGAACAATAAGGATATCAGAGAGCTGGCGAGTGGGGTCGGCATTTAGCCATTGAATCAGCTCTCCACGTAAGACTTCAAGCTGGCGCAATAATCCATAGCAGGCATGAACACGTAGGCTATCGTCCTGTTTTTGCGTGGAATCTTCAATGAGCATTTTAAAATAACTACGACTTGGGGTGGTGTCATCTAGGTTGTGGAGGTCTTGTTGTAAATAGGTTAAAAGATTATGCCTGCCCTGCTGTGGTCAAGCTCTTCTTGAATGAGTTTTGAGGGTGGGATTTGTTGACTGAGTTGGGTTAAGAGTTTGGCTTGGTCGCGCGCTTGTTTGCCAAAGCGTGAAACGAGATGTTGCCCTGCATCAAAATGTTGTTGTTCGGTTTTTTGGGGGTTTTGGATTTGATAGCGTTGTAGCCATTTGGCATCAACTATATCATCGATATAATCTAAAGTGGGGGTGTGATGATAGAGGGTGGTTTCTATACATTCAGAAAGTTGCGCTAAAAATTGTAGGCTTTCTGGGGTGAGCGCATGAAGGATGAAAACAATCAGTTTTTTAGGTAATTGGGTATGTGTTTGTGGATGTGTTTGTAGTTGATGCCAAAATTGCGCTAGGCGTTGTTGGCGTGCTTGATAAGGTGAATCTAATATCTGTTGCCAAAGATAGCGCTGTGCATCCTGTAGCTGATGATAATGTTGTTTTAGCCATTGTGGCATTTGCCCTGCATATTCTTTTTGCGCAATGAGTTTTTCAATATCAAGCGACTGATTGTTATGCCAAGTCTCTAACCACTGCGGACGCAAGGCAATATAGCGCATAAAAATTCGGGCAAATTGCTCACTAAAAGTCCATAACCGCATGGCGTAACTTTTATTGTGTGTGAGTTGTATTTTGCCTTCAAATAAAACGCTTAAAAGCGGTTGGAGAGGATGAGTTGAATCACAAACAATGGCGGGTGTATGACTATAGAGCCAAGCGAAAAGTTGCCAATGCACACCCGACATTGAAAGAGGCGGTTTTGGATTAAAACTGTGCTTTTGGGTGATTTGTTCTATCCACTGCCATTGCAATTCACCTAGAAAATGCCTTGGCGCTTGTGCGCAAATGCCATTTTTTTTGGCAAGATAATTCTCTAGCCAATCGCCAAGTGCAAGGGAGCGTACAACGATTGGAGTGCTACTAAAAGGGTCTGACTGATAATTGATGTGCTTGGCTAAATCATCTGCCAGCGCTTGAATATCTTGACTTCTAACAATGCGCAACATGGTTATCCTTTGATTTGCAAGTTCAAGCGCTGTCTGATAATGCTTTAGGCGCTTAGTAAAATATTAAGCATACGCCGTAATGGCTCTGCAGCGCCCCATAGTAGTTGGTCGCCAACGGTAAAGGCGCTTAAATACTCTCCACCCATGGCTAATTTACGCAATCTGCCAACAGGAACATCCAGCGTACCAGAAACAGCCGCTGGCGTAAGATATTGACTACTTGCTTGTTTGTCGTTAGCAATAACTTTCACCCAATCATTATGCTGGGCTAAGGTTTGCTCAATTTCTTTAAGCGGGATATCTTTTTTGAGCTTGATGGTTAGTGCTTGGGCATGTGAGCGCATCGCGCCAATACGAACACACAACCCATCGATAAGAATCGGCTGACTACTACGCCCCATGATTTTATTGGCTTCTGCCTGCGCTTTCCATTCTTCGCGACTTTGCCCATTTTCTAATGCGCTATCAATCCAAGGGATTAAACTGCCTGCCAGTGGTACACCAAAATGAGTAGTATCCAGTTGAGTGCGCATGATATCGCTGACTTTTGCATCAATTTCTAAAATTTGACTGGCAGGATTGCTCAGCTCAGTTTTTACGCCTTCGGCAAGAGCGCCCATTTGGCTTAGTAATTCGCGCATATGTTGCGCCCCACCGCCTGAGGCGGCTTGATAAGTCATAGGCGTAATCCATTCAACCCAATCTTGCTCAAGAATACCGCCTAATGCCAACATCATCAACGACACCGTACAATTTCCGCCAATAAACTCTTTTTGTCCATTTTCTAGCGCGCGCATAATCACATCTTTATTCACAGGGTCTAGCACAATGACGCTCTCCTCTTGCATCCGCAAAGTAGACGCTGCATCAATCCAATAACCTTGCCATCCTGCCTTTCGCAAAGGCGCATGAATTTTTTCCGTATAACTTCCACCTTGGCAAGAAATAATAATATCCATCTCTGCTAATTCAGAGAGATTATTAGCATCTCGTAAAGTCTTATTTTTCCCTGCAAAATCAGGGGAAACCTCTCCTGCCTGCGAGGTAGAGAATAAAGTAGTTTCTACTTTAGAAAAATCATTTTCTGCAATCATGCGCTCGACTAAAACCGAGCCAACCATACCACGCCAGCCTACAATTCCTAATTTTTTCATATCTCACTCCTTTAGAGACGTTCAATTTTATGATATTGCGCGCTTAAAGCATCAAGCGCTTTATGGTCTGCTTGCAATTGCGCCTGTGTGTTTGCAACCAACTGCTCAGGGGCTTTGCGTACAAAGTTTTCATTTTGCAATTGCGCTTCTAGCTTAGCAATATTTTGTTGCAATTTTTGCATTTCCTTCGCTAGACGCGCCAACTCAGCGTCTTTATCAATAAGATCAGCCAGCGCCACTCTAACCTGCATATCCCCCACACTAAAAACTGCCGCCTCAACTAAATCCTCATCTACTAAAACAATCTCTTGCAAGCGCCCCAAACTGATTAAGCGTGCACGTTGAGCTTGTAAATAGGCTTGATCTTGGGCGCTTGCGTGCAGCAACTGAACTTGTAAGGCTTTAGCAGGAGCAATATTCATCTCTGCGCGAATTTTGCGCAATCCCAGTAGCACTGCCTGCACCCATGCCACCTCTGCCTGCACATCATCATCCCTTACGCCCATTTCTGGATAAGCGGTATTCATAATGCTTTTAGCGTTGAGTTTGAGTTGGGGGGCGATATTTTGCCAAATCTCTTCGCTAATAAATGGCATGATTGGATGCACTAAGCGCAAAATCTGCTCCAATACATCTAACAAATAAAAGCGGATATTGGCTTTTTGTGTCTCATCATTTTGATGTTTGGATAAATTAGGTTTAACCAATTCCAAATACCAATCACAATATTTATGCCAAATAAAATCATATAAAGCACTGGCTGCAAAATCAAAGCGGTATTGCTCAAATCCATTGCGTACTTTTTCAATGGTTTGAGTTAATTCATGATAAATCCATTTATCTACCGCTTGCATTTGTTTGAGCGCTTCTTCTTTAGTCGCAATAGGCTTATCCTCAACTTGCATCAGCACAAAACGCGCTGCATTCCATAATTTATTACAAAAATTGCGATAACCCTCCACGCGCGCGAGGTCAAAAACGATATCGCGCCCAGTTGTGGCCAATGCGCAAAAAGTAAACCGCAAAGCATCTGTCCCACAGGCTGGAATGCCTTCAGGAAAGGCTTGGCGAGTTTGTTGTGCAATTTTTTTAGCCAGCTGGGGTTGCATCATGTTTTCAGTGCGCTTAGCTACCAATGCCTCAAGCTCAATGCCATCAATTACATCTATCGGGTCAATCACATTGCCTTTAGATTTTGACATTTTTTGCCCTTCGCTATCGCGCACCAATCCATGGATATAAACCTCTTTAAACGGAACTTCCCCATCCATACAATAAAGTCCCATTAAGACCATGCGCGCAACCCAGAAAAAGATAATATCAAATCCCGTTACCAATACACTGCTAGGATAAAATTCTGCTAAATCTTGTGTTTTTTCAGGCCAACCCTGTGTAGCAAAAGGCCATAATGCCGAGCTAAACCATGTATCTAATACATCTGTATCTTGTGTAAGTGTTTTACCCTCAAGTGCATATTTTTCACGCACCGCCGCCTCATTTTCACCTACATAAATATTGCCCTCCTCGTCATACCATGCAGGAATGCGATGCCCCCACCAAAGCTGGCGAGAAATACACCAATCTTCTAAATTCTCCATCCAATTAAAATACGTGTTTTGCCAGTTTTTAGGCACAAATTGAATCCGCCCATCTCTAACGGCATTAAGCGCTGGTTCGGTTAAGCGTTGATAGCCCCCTGCCCGTCCATCTGCTTGAGTTTTTGTAGTTAAATCAACAAACCATTGGTCGGTTAAATAAGGCTCAATCACCTCCCCCGTACGATCTCCTCTAGGCGCATCAAAGTATGTGGCTCTACTTTAATCAAAAACCCCTGCGCCTTTAAATCCGCTATTATTTGCTCACGCGCTACAAAACGCTCTAGCCCTTGATACCGCTTAGGCGCATTTTCATTTAACACCGCCTCAGGCGTGAATAAATTAATCACTTCTATTGAATGGCGCTGCCCTACCGCATAATCATTAAAATCATGTGCTGGCGTAATTTTGACACACCCTGTGCCAAATTCAGAATCTACATATTCATCAGCAATAATAGGAATTGTGCGCTCTGTCATCGGCACATGAACCTGCTTGCCAATCAAATGCTGATAGCGTTCATCCTCTGGCGCAATGGCTAACGCACCATCTGCCAAAATGGTTTCTGGTCGCGTTGTAGCAATTTCCATCCATTGACCATCAAGCCCTTGACCTTTAACAAACGGATAGCGCACATAATACATAAACCCCTTTTCTTCACGATTTTCCACCTCAAGGTCAGAAATAGCCGTTTTTAATACAGGGTCCCAATTAACCAAACGCTTCCCGCGATAAATCAAACCTTCCTCATGCAAACGCACAAATAACGTCCGCACCGCCTTTGACATAGATTCATCCATAGTAAAACGTTCACGCGACCAATCCAACGACGCACCCAAACGCCGCAACTGTTGCATGATTTGCCCGCCTGATTGTTCCTTCCACTGCCACACACGCTCAGTGAATAATTCACGCCCTAAATCATGGCGCGTTTGCCCTTTGGCATTGAGCTGGCGCTCCACCACCATTTGTGTAGCAATCCCAGCATGGTCACTCCCAGCCTGCCATAAAGTCCGCTTGCCATTCATACGTTGATAACGAATCAACGCATCCATAATCGTATCTTGAAAAGCATGCCCCATATGCAACGTCCCCGTTACATTAGGCGGGGGAATCATAATGGCATAAGGCACCCCATCACCCTTGGGCATAAAATAACCCCTCTCTTCCCAAAGCTGATACCATTTTGACTCAATATCTACAGGCTGATAACGCGTCAGCATCGCTTGCTCACTCATGCACACCTCAACTAATTAACCGACAAACACAAAACGCGCCATCATATCACCACCTGCCCTATAAACCCAATCTTGTTATCCTTGCAACCCCACTTTTCTAAAAAACCAATCCATCTATCTTCGCCACAGCATAAACAGCATTTATTCTGTGCTTGCACGTAGCATATTTTCAATTAAAACTCGCCTTTATAAACTTTAGTGCCTTAATTTATTCTTAAAAAACAAATCAACCCTAAAGAATTAAAACGACATAAAAAAAGCGGTACTACCAAAGTAGCACCGCCCAGTGTCAAGTCTAAATAAGCGCCTATAACAAAATGCGACGCATATCTTGTAGCACATTGGATAACAACACAATCATGCGCGCACCATCTGCCCCATCAATCACACGATGATCATAAGAAAGCGACAACGGCAACATTAATCGTGGAGTAAATTCTTTTCCATTCCATACTGGTTGCATACTTGCACGCGATACCCCCAAAATAGCCACCTCAGGAGCATTTACAATCGGCGTAAAGTAATGCCCACCAATACCGCCTAAGCTAGAAATGGTCATAGAACCACCAGACATATCCTTAGGAGATAACTTCCCTTCACGTGCTTTTTTAGAAATTTCCATCAAATCAGAAGAAAGCTCATAAATCCCTTTTTGGTCAACCGATTTAATCACTGGCACAACCAAACCATTAGGCGTATCTACCGCAATACCAATATTATAGTATTTCTTCAAAATCAATGATTTGCCATCAGAAGATAAAGATGAATTAAAGCGTGGCAATTCCTTCATACCCACAACTAGAGCCTTCATTAAAAAGGCCAGCATGGTAACACGAACACCTTTTTTCTCCGCCTCAGCCTTCAAATCTTTACGGAACTGCTCTAATTGCGTTACATCTGCCAACTCATGTTGCGTAACATGTGGAATATTGAGCCAATTACGCGTCATCGCCTCACCAGTTAACACATTGATGCGCGATAATTTTTGCTCTTCTGTTTCTCCAAATTGTGAGAAATCCACCACTGGCATGCTTGGAATTCCACTGCCCCCTTGTACGCCAGATGAAGCTTTAGCACTCAACGCTTGTTTAACAAAGGCTTTTACATCTTCCTCAACAATCCGTCCCTTGCGTCCAGTTCCTTTAATTGAGCCTAAATCTGCACCCAATTCACGCGCAAATTTACGCACTGACGGACTGGCATGCGCTTTAGCAAAACTCTGTTCATCAAATTCAGCAGGTTGCGAACGTTGATTTTGCGCAGATTCATTTTGCGCACGGTCATTTTTAGAGTCCACATTGTCAGATTGTTCCGACTTGCTAGCAGATTGTTTAGGTGCTTTTTCTGCAGATTGAGCCTTATTCTCTGAAGATTGCGATTTAGAAGAACCTCCCTCCGCTACTTCAATTTGTCCAATCACATCACCACTTGCAACCTTATCTCCAGCAGATACAGTTAGTTTAACCACCTTGCCTTCATATTCAGATGGCACTTCCATAGATGCTTTATCTGATTCTAAGGTTACTAATGCCTGCTCTTTGCTTATGCTATCGCCTTCACTAACATTAACCTCAATAACATCAACAGCATCAAAATCACCAATATCTGGAATGACGATATCAACTGTTTTTCCTGCCCCATCTTCTACTTGAGCACTGCTATTATCTTTTTCCTCAGAGGACTGCTTAGATTGTTCTGAAGATTTTTCATCAGATTCTTCAGCTTTCTCTTGATTTTTACCTTCATTGTCATCTTGCTCATCAGAAACCTCAAGCTCAGCGATAACATCGCCTTTTTTCACTTGGTCGCCAGCTTTCACTAATACCTTAGTGACCACCCCAGCCTGCTCAGCAGGAACCTCCATCGATGCCTTATCAGATTCTAAAACCAATACCGATTGCTCTAGCGCAACCTCATCCCCCTCAGCAATCAACACCTCAATCACATCAACGGCGTCAAAATCACCAATATCGGGAACACGAATTTCAATACTCATAATTCTTTTTCCTTAAAATTTTTGCAATTGATTAATGCTTAGTTGGCATTTGTGCATCAAAATCAATTTGATACTTATCTACTGCTTCTTTAACCAATTTAAACTCAATTGTGCCCTCATCAGCCAATGCTTTGAGTGCTGCAATGACAACATGATAACGGTCTACCTCAAAGAAAGCGCGCAACGCTTCGCGTGTATCTGAACGCCCATAACCGTCTGTACCCAATACAATCATTTGCTTATCTTCAGGCAAATAAGCGCGAATTTGTTCAGGATAAGCACGCTGATAATCGGTTGACACCACGATTGGACCCTTAGCATCTTTAAGCTGAGTTTTTACATAAGCTTCTTTTGCTTTTTCTAAAGGATTCAAGCGATTATAACGTTCTACCTCCATGCCATCACGCGCAAGCAAGGTAAACGATGGCGCACTCCAAACATCTGAACCAATTCCCCAATCCTGAGCAAGTAATTTTGCAGCTTCAATGACTTCCATCAAGATTGAACCAGAACCCATCAATTGCACTTGTGCTTTTTGACCTTCATGCGATTGAATCTTATAAAGTCCTTTTAAAATACCTTCTTTTGAACCCTCAGGCATTGCAGGCTGCGCATAATTCTCATTAAGCAAAGTAATGTAGAAAAAGACATCTTCTTGCTCTTGATACATTCGGCGCAAACCATCTTGAATAATAACCGCCACTTCATAAGCAAATGTCGGATCGTAAGCCACACAGTTTGGAATTGTTCCTGCAAGCAAAAGACTATGCCCGTCTTGATGTTGCAAGCCCTCACCATTAAGCGTTGTACGACCTGCAGTGCCTCCTAATAAGAAACCGCGCGTTCTTTGGTCTCCTGCTGCCCAGATAAAATCACCCACGCGCTGGAAGCCAAACATTGAATAGTAAATATAAAATGGAATCATTGGAACGCCATGCACAGAATAAGACGTCCCAGCGGCAATCCAATCGCACAAACCGCCTGCCTCATTAATTCCTTCTTGCAAAATCTGTCCATCTTTTGATTCTTTATAAAACATCAACTGCTCTGCATCAGCAGGGGTGTATTGCTGACCAAGTGGATTCCAAATTCCATACTGGCGGAATAACCCTTCCATTCCAAAAGTGCGCGATTCATCTGGAACAATGGGAACAATATGTTTTCCAAGAGATTTATCTTTTAAAAGCGCCGATAAAATGCGCACAAATGCCATGGTTGTAGAAATCTCACGCCCTTCTTTAGTCGCCTGCAATACTGAATCAAATATAGATAGTTCAGGAATAGGCATTGAAGAGGAAGATACTTTACGTGCAGGCACATAACCTTCTAACGCCTTACGTCTTTCATGCAAATACTCTAATGCTTTTGAGCCTTCTTCTAGCTTGATAAAGTCGACATTTTCTACTTGTTCATCTGTTAAAGGCAGTTCAAAACGATCACGGAAAGCCTTTAATTGTTCAAAATCCATTTTTTTAGCTTGGTGGGCAATATTTTGCGCCTCAGCTGTACCCCCCATTGCATAGCCTTTAATTGTTTTGGCCAAAATAACTGTAGGCTTATCGCTTTCCATTGCTGCTTGATAGGCGGCGTAGATTTTGCAGGGTCATGCCCACCACGATTTAATTCCCAGATATCTTTATCTGATAAGTCTTTTACAAGTTCTTTTAATTCAGGTGAGTTAAAGAAATGCTCGCGCACATAAGCGCCATCTTTAGATTTATAAGTTTGGTAATCGCCATCAAGCACTTCCATCATGCGCTTGTGCAATAATCCCTTTTTATCCCGTGCCAAGATAGTCCCACTTATTCCCCCAAAGCAACTTAATAACATTCCAGCCTGAGCCTCTAAACTCCCCTTCTAGTTCTTGCACGATTTTACCGTTACCACGCACTGGACCATCTAAGCGCTGTAAATTACAGTTAATTACAAACACCAAATTATTTAAATTCTCACGTCCAGCCAATGCTAATGCACCGCGTGATTCAGGCTCATCCATCTCGCCATCCCCACAAAATGCCCATACTTTACGCCCAGTCTCTTTAATAAATCCTCGGCTTTCCATATAGCGCATAAAACGGGCTTGATAAATTGCCATAAATGGCCCCAATCCCATAGAGACCGTTGGAAATTGCCAAAACTCAGGCATTAACCATGGATGAGGATAAGAAGACAAACCATTGCCACCAACCTCTTGACGGAAATTGTCTAAATTCTCATCTGTTAAACGCCCTTCTAAATAAGCGCGCGCATAAAACCCAGGGGCACAATGTCCTTGGAAGAAAATCAAATCTCCCCCAGTCTCTCCTTCTTGACCACGCCAAAAATGATTTTGCCCTACCTCATACAAAGTCGCAGAAGAAGCGAAACTAGCGATATGCCCACCAACATTTGTTGTCTTGCCAGATCTTACCACCATCGCCAAAGCATTCCAACGAATATAAGAACGGATTTTATGCTCTAACACCCAATCACCAGGATAAGGGGGTTGCTTAGATAAAGGAATGGTATTGACATAAGGCGTATTCGCGCTATAGGGTAAATCCATACCATCTAAACTTGCACGCTCAATTAATGTTTCTAATAGATAATGCGCGCGCTCCACCCCATCTGTATTTAACACGCTCTCTAACGACGCTAACCATTCTTGGGTTTCTTTTGGATCGATATCTTTAGTTTCCTTCGCCATAGTACTCTCCTATAAAAATTACTACTAATGCCAGTCTAAACCAGCTTTAAAATCCTCGTGATTGTATCACGACTTCCTATAGATAACACGCCAAGCGCCAACACATCTTTTTGCAATAAAATCTTTATCTATAGATATTAATCCATCTTTTTGATTTAAAGACATTCTTTTATATTTTTTATTGATTAATGAAGATACTTTTTGATAAAAATTTAAGTATAAATTGATAATAAGTATCATTATTTAACACACCAGTTCTTATTAAAACAATACAAGCCAGCTTATCCCTTAAAAAATCGAAATCCGAAATATTTTTATGCCACCAACTCAATTACCAAACCATTCCTGCCATCAAAATATAAAAAAGCGGTAAGATTACTTACCGCATAGTCAATGATGCCAATTCAAGTCTTTGGGACAATTACTGCCCTAATTTCTCGCGCATCTCTTCAAGTTCCGCTAAATAGTCATCAGAAAGGGATTGTTTTTCCTCTTTATTTAGAATTTTACCTGCCATTTGGAAAAACTTATGCTCTTCCTCTTCTAAATGGTGGCGCACTTTGTGAGTTAACTCTTTAGCAGTAATCAACCATTGCGGCGCACTCTTATCCATTTCTTCTAATTTCTCAATCAACTCATCCATTTCATGATGTTCTGAAATTGCGTGTCGAGATAAATCCAATCCCGAATCACGCTCCATGCAAGGGATATAAAAATAACGTTCTTCAGCTGCTGCGTGAGCATGCAGTTCAGTTTTTAGATGATGAAAAACCTCTTGACGCTCTACGCTATCGCCCTGCGTATTTTCTAATTCATCACATAATTTCCTTTGTACGTCATGACTTTTTCTTAGTGCTGCAAAAATATCCATTGCCTTCTCCTTCATTATAATTTTCCAAAATTGGTGCACTCTTTGTACGCCAAACCATCAATAAGCTTTACTTTAGTAAGTCTCGCCTATTTTTTCCTTATGCTTATTTTCTTGTAACATTGTTAAAAACAACAATACACAAGCAAGCACGCCACCACCAATCATAATATAAAATCCCATATCCCAGCCATGAGATTCAACCATGCGCCCGATAATAGCACTTGCTGCTACCGAGCCTCCCAAATAACCAAACAAGCCTGTAAATCCTGCGGCGGTTCCTGCAGCTTTTTTAGGCGCTAATTCTAAAGCATGCAAACCAATGAGCATCACTGGTCCATAAACCAAAAAGCCTACCGCAATCATCATAAACATTGCCATATTTTGCGATTGCGCCTGCCAATATAGATAAACAGCAATCGTAACCAATACCATAAAGACCAAGCCAGTTAGTCCGCGCTTGCTTTTAAAAATTTTATCTGATGCCCAGCCGCAAAAAAGTGTTCCAGGAATAGCGGCAAACTCATAAAAAGCATAGGCATTTGAGCTTTTGCTAATATTAAAATGACGCACCTCATATAAATAAGTAGGCGCCCAATCTAAAATGCCGTAGCGGATTAAATACACAAAAGCATTGGCGCAGGCGATATACCATAGCAATTTATTTTTAAACACATACTCTACAAAAATTGCCTTTGTAGACAATTCTTGCTCTGCTGTTGTCTCGTCATAATCTTCAGGATAATCATTTTTATATTGTTCAATAGGAGGCAATCCACAAGATTGCGGGGTATCCTTCATTACAAAAAACACCACAACCGCTGCAATCATCGCTGCAATTCCAGGGTAATACAACGCTTGTTGCCATACATCGGCATTTTGTACCGCCTCTTTTTCAATGCCATGCGTTGAAGCGTATAAGCTCACCGCCAGCACAAGCAAATAAGCTGGCACTCCGCCTCCTAAATTATGAGCCGTATTCCAAACAGATACGATTGTGCCACGTTCTTTTTTTGACCACCAATGCACCATCGTCCGCCCACAAGGTGGCCAACCCATTCCCTGCACCCAGCCATTAATAAACAACAATACTGACATAATCGCCACACTACTTGTTGCCCATGGAAACCAACCCATACACACCATAATTGCGCCAGATAAAAACAATCCGAGGGATAAAAACACTTTAGCATTTGATTTATCAGAGACAGCGCCCATTAAAAATTTAGAGATTCCATAGGAAATTGAAATCATTGCCATCGCATCGCCTAATTCTTTTTTGCTATACAATCCAGCTTCCACCATCCCCGGCACAGCCAAAGAAAAATTCTTACGCACAAAATAATAGGCGGCATAGCCAAAAAATATGCCAAAAAACACCTGCCAACGTAGACGTTTATACGTTGGATCTATTTTACTGTCTTCCAGCAAAGGCTGGTGTGGCGCAGGTTTTAAAAAGCCAATCATCTATCTCTCCTTTTAGTGAATTAAAAATATTTATGCAAACAAAATATAACCATGCGCGAGCAACACCCCTGCCAAAACAGCGGAAAAGCTTAGCAATGTCAATAACCAATGAATCACCCCAGCGCGCGCAAACGCCTTTTCAGGGTGGCGTCTTGCAAAAGGCTCCAACACCCGTTTTCCAAAAATAGGCTCAATTACAAATAAAATCAGTGAAAAAATAACACTTACCAACATCATCAAATGAATTGGCCATAAATGAGACTCCCCCATGCGCTCCCAAAAGCCAATCATATGCGCTAAAAAAGCGCCACTCACAACCACCACAAGCAACGCCACCCGCGCTATCCAACTAAAGCGATGCTCTAATGTAGAAAATAATGGCAAGCGCTCCTGTGCGGGAAAACGTTTTAACGCTGGCAACAATACCGCCGTTACAAAAAACACCCCACCAATCCACACCACCACGCCCAGCACATGCAACGCCCGCGCCCAAGCATACACCGCCACATCAAAATTCATGATTACCTCCGCTCCTTAGCCTAATCCCGCGCCCCAAAGATTGCCCGCCCAAGACGCACAATCGTACTGCCCTCTTCAATGGCAATTTTCATATCCTTACTCATTCCCATGGACAGCGTTTTAAAATCGCCATAATCCCCATAGCGTTGCTGCGCCTTTTGCTGTAGCGTTTTAAGCAATTGAAAACAGCGTCGAATTTCCCTTTCATCCTCAGTATAGGTCGCAATGGTCATCAATCCACGAATGTTAATTCGCTCATAGTCGCGCAACTGCCCAATCAGCGCCAAAGCTTTATCAGGCGCAACGCCAAACTTACTCGCCTCTGCAGAAGTATTCACCTGCACCAACGCCTCAATTGTTTTATCTTCAAACTCCAAACGCTGTTGTAATTTATCCGCCAACTTGAGACGGTCAAGCGATTGAATACATTGGGCATAACCAATCACCTCCTTCACCTTATTGGTTTGCAAATGCCCAATTAGATGCGCTTCATAGCGTTGCCCCTCAAGCCTTGCCTGCTTATCTTGCAACTCCTGCACCTTATTTTCACCAATCAAGTGCTCACCACATTCCAACGCCTGAATAATTCTTTTTGCCTCAACTGTTTTGGTGACCAACATAAGCGAGACCGCCCCAACCTCACGCCCTGCCTGCTCAGTAGCCCTCTCAATTTGTGCACGCACTGTTGCAATGCGCTGAGCAATCTCATTTTCATTATATATCATTTCTTTTCTCACACTGTATACACACCCCATTAAATACCAAAGGAATTTCATCCAAAGCAAACCCTTGCCCTTTTGCATACTCCATCAAAGCTTGCACCTGCTCAGCGGCAGCATTCTCAACCACCTTCCCACAATGCGTACAACTTAAAATAATACTGCGATGATGTTGATGAAACTGCCGACAAAAAATAAACCCATTTAATAACTCCGCGCGGTGCAAAATCCCCATTTCCACCAAAAAATCTAACGCGCGATATACCGTAGGGGGCGCTGCATTTCCTTTAAGTTTTTGCAAATCACTTAAAATATCATAGGCTTTCACCACATCAGAATACTCCATCACCAACGACAAAACCTGTCGCCGCGAAGGCGTCAAACGCGCTCCCCGACGTTGACAATGGCGCTCAGCCTTATTGAGCAAACGCTCCTTATCCAAAACCAAATTATCCATAACCATTCCAAATACTCATGCAAACTTACATTAACCGCTAAAACTTTAGCGCCACCTTATATTAACCGCCCTATGGACAAGGATTAGAAATCTCAGCATGTACCGCATCAATCGCCTCAAGCGTCTGCTCACTTAGACGCACAGTTACGCTATCAATATTTTCCTTTAACTGCGCCATAGTCGTAGCGCC
The DNA here is from genome assembly GCF_001888055.1 of Rappaport israeli. Classification (GTDB taxonomy): domain Bacteria; phylum Pseudomonadota; class Gammaproteobacteria; order Cardiobacteriales; family Cardiobacteriaceae; genus Rappaport; species Rappaport israeli. The sequence continues at coordinate 32,471 of NZ_LXHZ01000018.1, read as the reverse complement.
GATAATATTGCTACAAACAAAATCCCGTTGATTAACAAACGCCAACGCCAGAGTCGTCAAACTCAATCCCGCCTGCTGAGCAATCTCTGCGTAGCGCTCCACTGCTAAAAACGCCTGCTTATTCGTGTAGCGACTAAATCGAGAATACAGCGTTAACCGCCCCTCTTCAGGCCAAGGTTTTTTACGATATTTCCCAGTGAGCACACCAAATGCCAACGGCGAATACGCCAACAATCCCACCTTCTCACGCAACCCCACCTCAGAAAGCCCCACCTCATAACTACGATTGAGCAAACTATAAGGATTTTGCACCGACTGCACCCGCGCCATCCCCTTCTCACGCGCAAGCGCCAAGCAATGCATCACCCCCCAAGGCGTTTCATTGGACAACCCAAAATAGCGAATCTTACCCTGCTCCTGAAGCAACGACAGCGCTTGCACACTCTCCTCCAACGCCACACAATCCTCACGGTCAGCCAAAGCACTCATTCCCAAACGCCCAAAAAATTTACCGCGCGCTCTGGCCAATGCAACTGATACAAATCCAAATAATCTGTTTTTAGCCGCCGTAAACTCGCCTCACACGCCTCAATAATCTGCTTAGCGGACAACCGCGTCCCACCCCGAATATATTGCATCGACCCTGATTGGCGCTCAGGACCAGCAACTTTTGACGCCAATATCACCTCCTCTCTCTTACGCCCAACAAGCCATGCCCCAATAATTTCCTCCGTGCGCGCATAAGTCTGCGCCTTAGGCGGGACAGGATACATCTCCGCGGTATCAATAAAATTCACCCCACGCGAAAATGCATAATCCAACTGCTCATGCGCCTGTTCAAGCGTATTTTGCTCCCCCCAAGTCATCGACCCCAAACAAATCTTACTTACTTGAATATCGGTTTGTCCTAAACGTGAAAAATCCATAAAATAGCCCCCTTTTTTAGCGCGCTCAAAAACGCCATGCTACCACAAAACCAACCCCTGAAATCGCCATGCACACACTAAACCCCCAACAACATCAAGCCGTAACCTATCTAGATGGTCCCTTACTCGTCGTTGCAGGCGCAGGCTCAGGTAAGACAGGCGTGATTACGCAAAAAATTGCCTACCTTATCGAAAAAGCCCACCTAAACCCCAAAAACATCTACGCCGTTACCTTCACCAACAAAGCGGCAAAAGAAATGCAGACACGCGTTAAAAAGCGCCTTGGCAAACAAGCGCGCGGTCTACACATCTCCACCTTCCACCGCCTCGGACTTGATTTTCTTTTAAAAGAACACCAAAGCGCAGGACTACGCCCAAATTTCACCATTTTTGACAGCAAAGACAGCCAAAATCTCATCAAAAGCCTAAGCAAAAGCGAAGATGACGCCTACACCCAACAGCTACAAAACACCATCAGCGCCTATAAAAATGCCAACATTTCCCCTGAGCAAGCACTAGCGCTAGCCAAAGACCAACAGCAAATCCAAAGCGCCACCCTTTATCAGCACTACCAAACCCAACTAAGCGCCTACAACGCCGTTGATTTTGATGACCTCCTATTAAAACCCCTACAACTACTCTCCACCCATAGCGAAATCCGCAACCGCTGGCAGCAGCAAATTCGCTATCTGCTAATTGATGAATATCAAGACACCAACGCCTGCCAATACCAACTCATCCGCCTACTCACAGGACAAGCCGAAGCCTTTACCGCTGTAGGCGATGATGACCAATCCATCTATGCTTGGCGTGGCGCCCAACCTGAAAACATTCGCCACCTTCATCAAGATTACCCCCGCCTTAAAACCATCATGCTTGAGCAAAATTATCGTTGTGATATGCGCATCCTCACCGCTGCCAACCAACTAATAGCCAACAACCCGCATCTAGTGGATAAAAAACTCTGGTCAGACCTACACGACGGCGAAGGCGTAGTCGTCCTTAGCGCCAAAAACGACCACGCCGAAGCAGAGCAAATCGTCAGCGACCTCTATTCCACCAAACTACACAAAAACCTCCCAGCCAGCGCCTTTGCCATACTCTATCGTAGCAATTTTCAAGCACGCATCTTTGAAGAACACCTCCGCACCCTAAACATCCCCTACCGCCTCTCAGGCGGCACCAGCTTTTTTGCACATAGCGAAATCAGAGACCTCATCAGCTACCTACGCCTAATCAACAACCCCGAGGACGACACCGCCTTTTTGCGCATCTGCAATGTCCCCAAGCGCGAAATTGGCACCAGCACCGTCAGCAAACTTGGCGACTATGCCGCAAAACGCCAAATCCCCCTCTTGCAAGCCTGTAATGAATTTGGACTACAGCAACACCTAAACGCCAAAGCGCAAAAAAACCTACAACAGTTCGCCAATTGGATAACCAACCTGCAACAACTTGCCGAAGACGAACCCCCAGCCGAACTCCTCACCCGCATCATCGACGACATCGACTACAACGACCATCTCTTTGAACTACACAAACAACCCAAAAAAATCGAAAAACGCCAACAACGCCTTGCCCACCTAAAAAGCTGGTTTAAAAAGCTCGGCGAAGATGAACGTTATCAAAGCTTAAACCAAGTCATGCAACACCTCATGCTCTTAGATATCCTTGATAAACAAGAAGATAAAAGCGATGCCGTCGAACTCATGACCCTACACTCTGCTAAAGGGCTTGAATTCCCCTACGTCTACATTGCAGGCGTAGAAGAAGACCTCCTCCCCCACAGCAACAGTCTTTTAGATGCCCATGGCATAGAAGAAGAGCGCCGCCTGCTTTATGTTGGCATGACCCGCGCGAAAAATCGCGTAACCCTCTCCTATGCACGCAAACGCAAACGCGGCAGCGACTGGCAAGACAGCGAACCCAGCCGTTTTTAGAAGAACTCCCGCGCGAAGGCGTTGACTGGCAAGACGGCTCAGCGCCCAAAAGCGACACACAAACCATGCAAGAAGACCAAGATTTTTTCCAAAGCCTCTACGCCATACTCAACGAAGACCCATAAAAACTAACGCTCTTTTGTCTCTCTATCTTCTTGTTCAGCCATTTCAACCAACTGCTGATACAACACCTTCCCCACCGCTGATTTAGGCAACGCCTCAACAAACAAATAGTTTTTTGGGCGCTTATAGCTCGTTAATTGCGCCTTCGCCAACTCCTGCAAACGCGCTTTTGCTTGCGCTTGCGCCTCTTGTTCTTTTAACACCACAACCGCCACCACGCGCTCACCACTATCCTCATCTTCACACCCCACACACGCCACCTCGGCAACCTTCCCATCCTCTGCCAGCACCCGCTCCACCTCACTGGGATAAACATTAAACCCTGATACCACAATCAAGCGCTTTTTGCGGTCAACCAAGCGCACAAACCCCCGTCTCAGACATCACCCCCACATCTCCTGTTTTAAACCACCCATCAGCGCTAAAAGCGCGCTCATTTTCCTCTGCTTGTCGCCAATATCCTTTCATCACCTGAGGTCCTTTCACCCAAATTTCGCCCGCCTCACCATTTGCCACCACCTCACCCGCCTCATCGCGCAAACTCAATACCGTACTTGGCACAGGATAGCCAATGCCGTCAGTATAGTGTTCATTTTCTAGCAAATTAACCGTCAACAACGGCGCTGTTTCCGTTAACCCATATCCCTCAATAATGACATTCCCCGTAACCTCTTGCCAGCGATTTGCCACCTTAGGCGCAAGCGCCATCCCACCAGAGACAACAAAACGCAACGAAGAAAAATCCAACTTCTCAAATTCAGGCACCTGCAAAAGCCCTTTTAATAACGTATTAACCACCGTCATCACCGCAAACGGATAACGACGCAACGTCTTTACAAACCCACGCATATCGCGCGGATTAGCAATAAGTAGCGAATGCATCGCCCGATTAGGAAAACACAACAAATTCACACTACAACAAAACACATGATACAGTGGCAACGCCGTTACCAGCACTAAAGAAGGCTCTGTAATGCGCTGCCCAATCCATACATCAATCTGCGCAATATTGGCTAATAAATTGCGGTGTGTAAGCATCGCGCCTTTTGGCGTTCCAGTCGTCCCCCCTGTATATTGCAACATCGCCACATCCTCCAACGCCAAATCAGGCGCAACAAATTGCAACCTCCGTCCGCGCTTGAGCGCCTCCTTATAATCCACCGCGCCCTCAAGCGCCTTCCTATCTGCCGCCTTTTTTACATAACGCAACCACCAGTTAACCGCCAAACCCTTCACCCCGCCCAACTCATCACCAACACCCGTTAACACCACCTGCTGTAAATGTGGCAAGCGCTTTCGCACCTTCCCAAGCGTTTTAGAAAAATTTTCTGCAACCACAATAGCGTGCGCCTCACTATCTGCCAACTGTTGCTCTAATTCACTGGCGGTATAAAGCGGATTAACATTCACCACCTCAACCCCAGATAACAAGCAAGCATAAAACACCACAGGAAATTGCGCGATATTAGGCAACATAATCGCCAACCGCGCCCCCTTAGACATTCCCAAATCTTGTTGCAAATACGTTGCAAAAGCCCGCGCCCGCTCCCCTATCTCAGCAAAACTAAGCGTCTTCCCCATACTCGTAAAGGCGGGCAACTCTGCATAACGGGCAAATAAATCCTCTAAAAACACCGCCAAATTAGCGTATTTCAGCTCAATTTCTTCTGGCACATCTTCTGGATAACTGGCAAGCCACGGCTGTTGAATTGTCTTGCTCATCAAAAACTCCCCTATTGTTTTAACATCCCATTTAAATCATAAAAATTCAAATCATAAAAAAGAGCGTTTGCACCCAAAGATATAAACGCCCTCAAAATACCGTTATTGACACACCCTAAAGAGTTTTATCGCCAGCAAAGCTAAAGGCATAAAACTATTAGGGAAAATCTTAGAGCGCTTCAATCAATGCATTAAGCGTTTTACTCGGGCGCATCGCTTTGCGCGCTAACGACTCATCAGGCGCATAATAACCGCCTAAATCTACAGACTCCCCCGCTTTCTCGCTCAATTCTTGTACGATTTTTTGCTCATTATCCGCCAAATCCTGCGCTAATTGAGCAAAACTCTGTTGGAGCGCCGAATCTTTATTTTGCTCTGCCAACGCTTTTGCCCAGTGCAAAGCCAAATAAAAATGGCTACCCCGATTATCCAACTCGCCTGCTTTACGCTTAGGCGATTGATTGTTAAGCAATAACGCCTCAATAGCTTGGTCAAGCGCCTGCGCAAGAATTTCAGCTTTATCATTACCCGTCGTTTGCGCCAAATGCTCTAAAGACACCGTAAGCGCTAAAAACTCTCCCAAACTATCCCAACGCAGATGATTTTCCTCCACAAACTGCTGCACATGTTTTGGCGCAGAACCACCTGCTCCAGTTTCAAATAATCCCCCTCCGTTCATCAAAGGCACAATCGATAACATCTTCGCACTCGTCCCTAATTCCAAAATGGGGAATAAATCTGTTAAATAATCCCGAAGCACATTACCTGATACCGAAATCGTATCCTTACCAGCTTTCATCCGCTCAAGACTACGCAAACACGCCTGCTCAGGCGGTAAAATATCAATTTCTAACGCCTGCAAATCCAATTCACTCAAATAACGCCTAACCTTAGCAATCAGTTGCGCATCATGCGGACGTTTTTCATCTAACCAAAAAATTGCTGGCGTTGAACTTAAACGCGCACGCCGCACCGCCAGCTCCACCCAATCTTTCACAGGAGCATCTTTGGTTTGGCAAGCCCGCCAAATATCGCCTTTCTCCACCTCATGCGAAGTCAAAACCTTCCCATCTTCTGCAATAATTTCCATCTTACCTGCAAAAGGAATAGAGAACGTCTTATCATGCGAACCATACTCCTCCGCCTTTTTCGCCATCAATCCCACATTAGGCACCGACCCCATCGTTGCAGGGTCAAACGCCCCATGCTCACGGCAAAACTCAATCACCGCCTGATAAACTCCAGCATAACTACTATCAGGAATAACCGCTTTAGTATCCTGCGTTTTCCCTTCCTTATCCCACATCTGCCCAGAGTTACGAATCATCGCTGGCATAGAGGCATCGACAATCACATCACTTGGCACATGCAAATTCGTAATCCCTTTATCACTATCAACCATCGCCAAATCAGGACGTTGCACATATGTCTTCTCAATGGCTTGCTCAATTTGAGCCCGCGTATCCTCATCTAATTGCGCCAAAGCATTGAGCAACTGACCCAAACCATCATTGGCATTAATTCCAGCTTGGGCAAGTACATCACCATATTGCTCAAATACTGGGGCAAAAAATACCCGTACCGCATGTCCAAAAATAATCGGGTCAGAAACCTTCATCATCGTTGCCTTCAAATGTAGAGAAAACAACACATTTTGCGCTTTAGCGTCTTCAATCTGCGCCTTTAAAAAATCCACCAAAGCATTTTGACTTAAAAACGTGGCATCAATAATTTCCCCTTCCTCTAACTGCAAAGGCGCACGCAACTCCTGCGATTTCCCCGCATTATCTGTCAACACAAAACGAACCTTAGTCGGCTTATCCAGCGTCAAAGATTGCTCATTATGGAAAAAATCCCCTGATTGCATCGTTGCCACATGCGAACGACTGTCTTTTGTCCACTCCCCCATACTGTGAGGATATTTTTTAGCAAAATTCTTCACCGCCTTTGGCGCACGTCTATCCGAATTCCCCTCACGCAACACAGGATTAACCGCACTCCCTTTAACGCGGTCATAAAGCGCCTTGATCTCTTGTTCTGCCTCAGATTGAGGATTTTCAGGATAATCTGGTAGCGCGTAGCCCTTCTTTTGCAACTCAGCAATAGTCGCTTTTAGCTGGGGCATAGACGCGCTAATATTAGGCAACTTAATAATATTAGCTTCAGGTGCATTAACCCACTCCCCCAATCGCACCAAATCATCTTCAATTTTTTGATTTTCTTCTAAAAATTTTGAAAAAGTTGCCAGAACCCGTCCAGCTAAAGAAATATCTGCAATCTTAAAATCCACATTTGCTTGACTAACAAATGCACGCGCAATCGGTAAAAAAGAACGCGTCGCCAACGCAGGCGCTTCATCTGTATGGGTATAAACAATGGTCTGCTTGCTCATAAAGCCTCCTTAAATTAATGGACTCAGCATTATGGCATATTTTCTAAAAGTGGGCATTGCAGACATCTGGATAAAAAAAACCGCCCTAGCGAGCGGTTAACGTAGGAAAAAGTAACAAAAACTTATTTTTTATACTGTGCCAAATAGGTTAGTAAATCAAATTTTCTTTGCAAATCACCGCCATTCTCAACTTGATATTGCCCATTAACAACAAACACAGGCACGCCAGTTAACCGCGCCTGTGCAAATAAATCTTCCGCGCGCTTTAATTTTTGCTGAACTGCAAACGAATTCCATGCCTTAGTAAAATCTTCTGAACTGACACTAAATTTTTTATCCAAAAACTGCGCCATCGCTTTTTCATTAAACACTAAAGCATTGTTATTATTTTTATGAATGGCATCAAAAATTTCTTTATCGGCATCTAATCCCAACTGCTCAGCGGTATAAAACAATTGCGCAGCTGGTTTCCAACGATCACTTGGAATTGCAGGCACTTTTTCTACTTCAATGCTTTCAGGTTTATCAGATTCAATCCACTGGTCAAATGGCTCAGACACCGTGTAACAATGTGGACAACCATACCAAAAAAACTCGATAACTTTTGGGGATTTAGCTTCATCAATCGATGTTTCTAATATAGTGTAATCAACACCTTCTTGATATTTTAACTGAGCTTGTGCCACCACTGGCAACAAACACGCCAACACAGCAGACAATAAACCAACACGACGCAACATAAATACTCCTTTGGATTTTCCATTTTTCAATCAAAAACCCGCGCATTATAAGACCATTTTTCATCATGATTTTTTCTTATCGGTAATCCTTACTCAGCGCCTAGGTAATCCCCGCCTGCCATGCTAGAATTCGCGCTCTTTCTTTTTTGGAGAAAACCATGTTCATCCCCTCTTCTGCCGCCTTTCCCGCTACTCGCAAACGTCGCTTACGCCAAAGCGATTTTGCCCGCAGATTAACCCAAGAATATCCATTAAGCGCCAGCGATTTTATTCTCCCAATCTTTATCACCGATGGGGAGAATAGAAAACAACCCATCGCCTCTATGCCTAATGTTTATCGTCTAAGCATTGACCAAGTCCTGCAAGAAGCGCCTTATTGGCTAGAATTAGGCATTGCGGGCATTGCTCCTTTCCCAGTAATTGACAATGCCCACAAAGACCAAACCGCCACCGCTGCCTATGATGACAATGGACTCATGCCACGCGCTATCCGTGCACTGAAAAAACACTTTCCGCAACTAGGCATTTTTACCGATATTGCTCTTGATCCCTACACCAGCCACGGACAAGACGGCATCCTAGATGAAAAAGGGCAAATCCTAAACGACCGCACCACTGAAATCCTCATCAAACAAGCTCTTTGCCATGCACAGGCAGGCGCAGATTTTGTTTGTCCCTCAGATATGATGGATGGACGCATTGGCGCTATTCGTCAAGCGCTAGAAAGCAATCATTATCCTGACGTTGGCATCATGGCGTATTCTGCCAAATATGCCAGCAGTTTTTACGGGCCTTTTAGAGACGCCGTCGGCTCTGCTGCCAACCTCGGCAAAGCAGATAAGCGCACCTACCAAATGAATCCAGCAAATAGCGATGAAGCCTTGCACGAAGTCCTACTGGATATCAACGAAGGCGCAGACATCGTGATGGTCAAACCAGGCATGGCTTATTTAGACGTGCTTTATCGTGTTAAACAAACCTTCGCCATGCCCACCGCTGTTTATCAAGTCAGCGGTGAATATGCCATGTTGCATGCTGCGGCAGAGAAAGGCTGGCTTAATCTTGAAGCCACCATGATGGAAAGTTTATTGGCTTTTAAACGCGCAGGCGCCACCATCATTTTGAGCTATTTTGCTATCCGCGCCGCGGAGCTACTGCGCCAATGAAAACTTATCGTTGCGCCGTTATTGGAAATCCCATCGCGCACAGCCAATCTCCTGCTCTTCATGAACAATTTGCGCGTGAGGCAGGCATTTCTCTGATCTATGACAAAATCCTCTCACCGCTAGAAGATTTTGAAACAATCGTGCGTGATTTTTTTGCCAAATCCCCTGACACCCGCCCCATTCATTGCGGACTCAATATTACCCTGCCCTTTAAAGTCCGCGCCTACCAACTCGCTGAGCAACACACCGACCACGCCCAGCACGCAGGCGCAGTCAACACTTTTTATCTCAATGCAAAACATCAACTTGTTGGGGATAACACCGATGGCATTGGACTGTGTCGCGCACTCATGCAACACGGATATTCTCTTAAAAACAAGCGCGTGTTACTCCTTGGCGCAGGGGGCGCAGCGCGTGGTGCCTTATATCCACTCCTGCAAGCAGGCGTGCGCGAACTAAGCCTAAGCAATCGCACCCTCTCAAAAGCACAGCAACTTATAAAACCCTATCAATCCCAATTCCCCATAACCCTACTCACCCCCGAAGACTTTAGCACTTCAGCCCCTTTTGATTTCATCATCAACGCCACCTCAGCAGGACTTCACGACGAAACCTTTACCCTCCCCACTCCCCTCATCCACCGCCAAACCTATTGCTATGATATGATTTATGGCAAACCTACCGCCTTTTTGCACTGGGCAGCGCAACACCACCTCCCACATCACGATGGCTATTCCATGCTTGTAGCGCAAGCACGAGAAAGCTTTGCGCGCTGGTTTGGTTCTTCATCGTTCTAATTCGGGATAAATTTCTTCATCGTTCTAATTCGGGATAAATTATGACCTTACACCAATGCATCCAACAATTTTTTGACCCTCAGCTTGAGCGCTACCCCTTTGCCGAAGTCTCTCAAATCAAAGAAAAAGAAAAGCGCCTTACTCTTCATCTTAACTATCGCCTAGATAGTGAACATGCGCGCTGGCAGAACCTCTTAAACGCGCATCTTCATCAACACGGCTTTGCAACTATCGCATTGAATTTAACAGCAGCGTTGCCATTCATCGCGTCCAAACTGGGTTGCGCCCCTTAAAAAACGTCAAAAACATCATCGCCATTGCTTCAGGCAAAGGAGGCGTTGGCAAATCCACCGTTGCCACCAACCTCGCCTGCGCCCTCCAACAACAAGGCGCAAACGTTGGATTACTAGATGCCGATATTTACGGGCCCAGCCAAGCGCGCATGCTAGGAGGCGCACAATATCCACAATCGCTAGATGGTAAAACCATGCAACCCATTGTCCGCCATGGTCTACAAACACTCTCCATGGCAGATTTAGTCGATGAAAATACCGCCATGATTTGGCGTGGACCTATGGTCACTCAAACCCTGCTGCAACTATTGCGTGAATGCCACTGGCAAGATCTTGATTATCTGATTTTCGACCTCCCCCCTGGCACAGGCGATATCCAACTCACCCTCTCACAACAAATCCCCGTTAGTGCGCAATCCTAGTGAGCACTCCGCAAGATATCGCCTTAATCGATGCACGCAAAGCCAAAACCCTATTTGACAAAGTCGCCATCAACGTCCTTGGCATTATTGAAAACATGAGCAGTTATCGTTGTAGCCACTGCGGACATGAAGAAGCCATTTTTGGCACACAAGGCGCCCAAGCGCTTGCCCAAGAATACAACCTTGCCCTACTTGGCACCTTAGCGCTAGACAAACGCATTCGCGAACAAGCCGACCTTGGCACACCAATCGTTCTCTCCCATCCTGATAGCGATATTGCCACACACTACCGCCATATTGCCGCCCGCCTAACCCTAGACCTTGCCAAACAACAGCAAAACCCCAAATCTATCTTCCCAAAAATCGTCATCGAACATTAACCTAATCTAAAGAACAGAAGGATCTTACATGAGCATCAAAAACGACTTATGGATTAGCCAAATGGCACAGCAACACCGCATGATAGAGCCATTTGAACCCAAACTTATCAGCCAAAATTCACACGGTGAGAAAATCATCTCCTATGGCACCTCAAGCTACGGCTATGATGTTCGTTGCGCGCCTGAATTTAAATTATTCACCAACATCAACTCCGCCATTGTTGACCCCAAAAATTTTGACCCGCAAAGCTTTGTCGACGTTAACGCTGACGTGTGCATTATTCCGCCCAACTCCTTCGCACTCGCCCGCACCGTTGAATACTTTCGCATTCCACGCGACGTCTTAACCATCTGCCTAGGCAAATCCACCTACGCCCGCTGTGGCATTATCGTCAACGTAACCCCGCTTGAACCCGAATGGGAAGGACACGTTACCCTAGAATTTTCCAACACCACCACCCTCCCTGCTAAAATCTACGCCCATGAAGGCGTCGCACAAATGCTTTTTTTACAGTCTGACCAAGCCTGTGCCACCTCCTATAAAGACCGTGGCGGAAAATATCAAGGACAAACAGGCGTTACCCTGCCTAAAACCTAATCCCCAGCGACCCCGAAACCACCAACAAAGGAGCATTCATGAGCGAATTGCAAAGCCAACAACTCGAACAAACCCTCAATCACATCCACGAACTAATCGCCCAATACCACGAAGAAGAACCTCATAACGATACCGCGCCCGCCACCCCGCGTACCCAAGAACTCGCCCACTACCTCAACACCTTACATGGCGCAGATATTGCCGATCTTTTGGAATTTCTCTCTTTAGAAGACCGCCTGCTTCTTTGGTCGTTACTCCCCAGTGAGGTTGCCGCCTACGTCCTTATTGAAATCACGCCAACCCTACGCCCAGCGCTTATTGATGCGCTCACACGCCAAGAACTCATCGACATTGTCAATCATCTTGATAGCGAAGAACTCGTTGACATCACCCCCCATATTGAAGACACCGTCTTAAATGAAATTCTAACCACCCTTGATGAACAAGAGCGCCAAGAATTTGACCAAGCGCGCCTTTTTGATGACACCCAAGTCGGCTCACTCATGGACTTTGACCAAATCAAAGTCAGAAACGACGTAACCTGTAGCGTTGTCTTGCGCTATCTTCGCCGTTTTGACACCCTTCCGCCTAAAACCGACCAAATTTTTATCGTCGATGACAGCGACCATCTTGTAGGAACAATTGCCCTACGCACCCTCATCGTCAACGACCCCAGCACCCCCGTTATCGACGTAATGAACACCGATATCCACACCTTCACACCTGATGAAGACGTCGAAGATGCCGCCAACGCCTTCGAGCGCTACGACCTCACCACCGCCGCAGTTGTGGATGAAAACAGACGACTAATTGGACGCCTCACCATCGGCGAAATGGTTGACGTTCTGCGCGCCGTACACGAAGAAGACATGTTCAACATGGCAGGTTTTAGTAGCGTGCAAAACATCTTCTCACCAGTAATTGATGCTTTTAAATCGCGCTGGATGTGGCTTGTTATCAACCTTATCACCGCCTTTGCAGCTTCGCGCATCATCGGATTATTTGAAGGCTCTATTGAAAAAATCGTCGCCCTCGCCTCCCTCATGCCCATTGTGGCAGGATTAGGCGGTAATGCAGGCAACCAAACCATCACCATGATTGTTCGCGCCATGGCACAAAAAACCTTCACTTGGGCGCAAATCAAAACCATGTTGCTCAATGAATTTCTCATCGCCATCTTAAACGGCATTGTTTGGGGCGGTGTATTAGGACTCATCACATGGTGGCTTTATGATTTTGCCAAACTTGGTTTTGTTATGATGCTTGCCATGACCCTAAACCTCATCCTAGCCGCCGCCATGGGCGTATTAATTCCTTACATCATGCAACGCATTGGACGCGACCCCGCGCTTGGCTCTAGCGTTTTAATCACCGCCTGCACCGATTCTGGGGGCTTCTTTATCTTCTTAGGACTAGCCAATATCCTCTTACTCTAACCAATTGGGATTTATCCATAAAAATCCCCTAATACAAGCGCGCATAAAAAAGTTGGCTCACCACATCAAATGAAGCAACTTTTTCTCTTGCCTATCTAACCCATGCCAGCTTATATAACCGCCCTAATGCTGTCCTAACTGTTGAAATAGCGGCTGCAAATCGTCCTCACATCTTTTGCGCTCTAATCGCGCACTGGACAAAATAGCCAAAAGCGCCTGAGTAGCGGTATCAAAATCATCATTTACAATCACATAATCAAACTCTTTATAATGACTAATTTGCTCTTTTGCCTGCGCCATTCTTCGTTCTACCACCGCCAAATCATCCTGCCCCCGCTTAGTCAAACGCACCCGCAACGCCTCTAAAGACGGGGGCAATAAAAACACCGTCCGCGTATCAGGACGACGCGCGCAAATCTGCTGAGCGCCCTGCCAATCAATATTTAAAATCACATCCAAACCGCTCTCTAAAAGCGCATCCACCGTTTTGCCTGACGTTCCATAAGCATAATCAAATACAGTTGCCCACTCCAAAAAATCCCCTTTTTCCACCATCTCAGCAAACACCTGCGCCGCCACAAAATGATAATGCGTGCCATCAATCTCCCCTGCGCGCGGTGGGCGTGTTGTATGCGAAACCGACTCCACCACATAATCCAAACGCTCCACAGCTTGGGCAATCAAAGAAGTTTTCCCCCCACCAGAAGGCGCTGCCACAATCCATAATTGACCCCTCATTCTTCCTCCTTCATTGCAATTAAAAACTGATACACCACCTTTTTTTCACCCCACAATATTCACTCACCAAATTTGATACCGCCTTAGCACCCACCCCAACCGCCTGCAAATCCAGCGCCATCTTCTGCCAATGGTGCGCCTTTGCCTGCACCTGACTCACCCCTCCAGCAATAATACAAACTCCCCCCTCTCTCGATAATCACTGCCTTGCAACCATTGCAACGCCTCCCCAACCGTCAAACGCACAATCTCCTCAAATTGCTTAGTCAACTCCCTTGCCACCACCAACACCCTATCACCATCCAATACCGCCTGCATTGCCGCAAACGTCGCCTGCACACGATGAGGCGCTTCAAAAAACACACAAGTACAACTCAACTGAGAAAAATCGCGCAAAAACGCCAACCGCTCCCCCGATTTTGCTGGAATAAAGCCTGCAAACATAAATTGATTTGCAGACAATCCACTGGCTGATAAAGCCGCCATCACACTACTTGCCCCTGGAATAGGGACAACCCGCACCCCTGATTCATGCGCCAACCCCACCAAAATCGCCCCAGGGTCGCTCACCAAAGGCGTTCCCGCATCGCTTACCAACGCCACCGACTCACCAGCCAACAAACGCACCAACAACAGCTCACTAGCACCGCGCTCATTATGCTGATGCAAAGCCAATAATGGCGTCTCAATGCCATAATGTTGCAACAAACGCCGCGAATGTCGCGTATCTTCACACGCAATACAATCCACCTCTTGTAAAATAACGCGCGCGCGCACCGACACATCATCTAAATGTCCAATCGGCGTCGCCACAATATATAAAACACCACTCATAGGAACCCATCCAGCATGTTTAAAAAAATCGCCCCTCATCTTCAAAAAGGACAACACGGAGAACAACTCGCCCACCGCTACCTAAAACAACAAGGGCTGACTATTGTAGCCAAGAACGTTCGCAACCGATACGGCGAAATTGACCTCATCGCCCAAGATAACCAATCCCTCGTCTTTATTGAAGTTCGCCTACGCCAACATAACGCCCTTGTCAGCGCCTGCCAATCCATAGACCCACGCAAACAACAAAAATGGCAAAAAGCCGCACAGCATTATCTGCAAACCCACTACCGCCAACCGCCTGATTGTCGCTTTGATGCCATCTGCATCACAGAACATCCCAAACAAGCCCCGCAAATTGACTGGCTCAAAGGCATTTTTTTATAAACTCAATAACCGCCTATTTTCTAAAAATTCTCAATGTATTACACTATCCCCCTCAATCTACAGACAAAGACACACCATGAATCTTCAACATCCCAACCTTCTACGCCAACAAGCCTACCTCAACGGACAATGGGTGAGCGCCAAAAGCCAACAAACCCTAGCCGTAACCAACCCCGCTACTGGCGAAACACTAGCGCACGTCCCCAATCTTTCGGCTGAAGAAGCCCAGCAAGCCGTTCATGAAGCGCACCAAGCCCAACATCACTGGGCAAAATTATCCGCCCAAACGCGTTGCGACCACCTTTTAAATTGGTATAACCTCATCCTCAAGCATAAAGACGACCTCGCCCAAATCCTCTCCGCCGAACAAGGCAAACCGCTTAAAGAATCCCAAAGCGAAATTGAATACGGCGCAAACTACATCCGCTTTTATGCCGAACAAGCCAAACGCATCTATGGAGAAACCCTCCCTGCTGCCAACAGCGACCAGCGCATTCTAGTGATTAAACAACCCATCGGCGTTGCCGCTGCCATCACCCCTTGGAACTTCCCCAATGCCATGATTGCCCGCAAAGTTGCGCCAGCGCTTGCAGCAGGCTGTAGTTTTATCGTACGCCCAGCCTCACAAACCCCCTTATCCGCCCTCGCGCTCGCTTATCTAAGTGAGCAAGCACAATTCCCAAAAGGTCTTTTTAATGTCCTTACAGGAGAATCGCAACCACTTGGCGAAGTCCTAACCCAACATCCACTAATCCGCAAATTTAGCTTCACAGGCTCAACCAGCGTAGGGCAAAAACTCTACGCCCAAGCCAGCAAAAACATCACCAAAGTCTCTTTAGAACTTGGTGGCAATGCACCTTTTATCGTCTTTGCAGATGCCGACCTTGACAGCGCCATTGAAGGCGCAATTGCCGCCAAATACCGCAACAGCGGACAAACCTGCGTTTGCGCGAACCGCTTTTATGTCCATAGCAGTATTTATGATGCTTTTATTGAGCGCCTTACCAAAGCCAGCGAAAAACTTCGCCTAGGCAATGCATTTACTGGTAGCCCCGACCTTGGGCCGCTCATTGATTCAAAAGCCGTTGAGCACGCCAACGCCTTGCTTAAAGATGCGCTTACCAAGGGCGCAAGCCTCACCACTGGCGGAAAAATTGACCCCGAACTTGGCGGAACCTATTTCCAAGCCACCGTCCTCAAAGATGCCAACCACAACATGGACTTAGCCCATGAAGAACTCTTCGCTCCCATTGCCGCCATCTATCCTTTTGACGAGGAAGAAGAAGTGATTAGATATGCCAACGACACCCCCTACGGACTCTCCGCCTATTTCTACAGTCGCGACATCGGGCGCATTACCCGCGTTTACGAACAACTGCAATATGGCATTGTCGGCGTCAATACAGGACTGATTTCCAACCCTGAAGCGCCTTTTGGCGGCGTTAAACAATCTGGCATCGGACGTGAAGGCTCACATCACGGCATTGAAGACTACCTCGAACTCAAATACATTCTTCTAGCAGGTATCAACGCTTAACACCATGAGCCAGATAGAATATTTCGCCATCGATAGCCCCTGCCAGCAGCTTTGCCGTTTTAATCGACAGCACATCTGCCGCATTTGCTATCGTAGCCGCGAAGAAAAAAAATATTGGGAGCGCTACACCGACCCAGAAAAACGCCAAGTTCTAAGAAAATGCTACTACCGCAAACGCGCCTACTTAAGCGCTGAATACAGACTTCATCAAACCTCTACACCGCCTACTCCCAACCAACAACTCCAACTTTTTGCCAACAAACCCACCCCTACGCGTAAAGCCAAAATAACCTATCATGACGGACAACTATTCGACGAATCCCCCCAACTTCCCCTATTTGGCAATTTTCCTCAAGAAAACTAACCCACGCCCAACGCCAAAAACATTGAGCCAAACCAGCCAACCCCTTATAATAGCGCGCTTTTACGCCACTAAGAGCCAAGCATGAGCATCATTCGCCCCCTACTTTTAACGCTTCTTTTCCCTCTAACCGCCCACACTCAAACCAACCCCACAGAACCCCCAACACCGAATCAACCGCCACTCCTGAACTCACGCTCACCTCCCTAGAAGCACTCTTACAAAAACCTGATAACGACAATATCCCCTTTGATTCTTTAAAAACATTCGTCGACGTCTTCGATACCATCAAAAAATACTACGTCAACGAAGTCAGCAACCAAGAACTCATTGACAACGCCATACAAGGCATGCTCGCTCGCTTAGACCCCCATTCTGCTTATTTAAGCGAAGCGCAATATCATGATTTTAATCTCACCAGCGACGGTGAATATGCTGGCATTGGCGTTGTTCTTGATTTAAAAGCAGGTTCAATGCAAATCGTCTCCGCCATTGAAGGCTCACCAGCTGATAAAGCAGGGCTTAAAAGTGGCGACATCATCTCACAAGTAGATGGGCAAAACGTCATTGACCTCACGCTAAGCGAAACCGCCAAACTCATGAGCGGCGAAGTAGGCAGCAATGTTAAACTCACTATCTTGCGCGATAATCTCATTCAAGAATTCCAATTTACTCGCGAACTTATCGCCACCAACAGCGTCTCCTCTCGCATGATAGACAACGACCACGCCATCATCCGCCTCACCCAATTTCAAGAAGACACCGCCCAAGCCCTAGAAAAAGAAATCGAATCACTAAGCATCAAATACACCCTAAAAGGTATTATTTTAGACCTGCGCAATAACCCTGGTGGTCTTCTTAATCCCGCCATAGACAGTAGCGACCTCTTTTTAAATGAAGGACTTATCCTCACCATCCGCGGACGCGACAACAGCCAAAGCGAATATTTCCACGCCCAACAAGGCGACCTCTTAAACGGACGCCCCATTGTCGTACTCGTCAATCAAGGCAGCGCCTCAGGCGCAGAAATCATGGCAGGCGCATTACGCGACAACCACCGCGCCATTATTGTTGGACAAACCACCTTCGGCAAAGGCTCTGTACAAAGCATTACCCCCCTCTTTCACGGAGGCGCAGTTAAAATGACCACAGCGCGCTACTACACCCCTTCGGGAGAATCGATTCAAGCACAAGGCATCATTCCACAAGTTGCCCTCACCCCTTTAAACGTTATCGAAGACAAAAAAGAAACGCTTGAAAACCAACGCGAAACCGCTCTACCCAATCATCTACAAAGTCCTAATGCAGGCGCACTCTACACCCAACAACCCCTAAGCGACAAAGAACTGGCACAAACCGACTTCACACTCTATGAAGCACTGAACATCCTAAAAACGCTCACACTTTACAAACCAACCCCACCTCTGCCAACCTCAGCGCACAACCCAGCGCTGAAGCACCTAATGCCAATCCCTCTTCTTCCCAAGCACCTGAAAGCGAATCCGCCAATCCCAGCGAATCATTCGAAAGCGCACTTTCTGATATTAGCTAAGCGTCTAATCCGCCAATTTCTAGCGACGAAACAACGCCCTAATCTTCTAAATCCACCCCTGCCAACTCAGCGCGCATCTGATTAATCACCGCTTGATAATCAGGTGCTTGGAAAATGGCTGACCCCGCTACAAACATATCTGCCCCTGCTTGTGCAATACGCGCAATATTCTCCACCTTCACCCCACCATCAACCTGCAAGCGCACCGCCCGCCCACTGGCGTCAATCCGCTTGCGCACCAAACGCACCTTCTCTACCACGCCCTCAATAAACCGCTGTCCCCCAAATCCGGGATTAACCGACATCAACAACACCAAATCCAATTCATCCAACGTAAAATCCAAATAAGACAACGGCGTTGCAGGATTAAGCACCAATCCAGCCTTCACACCTAAATCCTTAATCAAACGCAGTGAGCGGTCAACATGCGCGCTTGCCTCAGGGTGAAATGAAATATAATCCGCCCCAGCTCGCGCAAACTGCTCAATCAACTCATCCACAGGCGTTACCATCAAATGCACATCAATTGGCGCCGTAATGCCATAATCGCGCAACGCCTGACAAAACATCGCCCCCATCGTCAAATTTGGCACATAATGATTATCCATCACATCAAAATGAATCGTATCCGCGCCAGCAGCCAACACCTTCTCCACCTCTTCCCCCAAACGCGCAAAATCAGCTGATAAAATTGACGGACAAATCCAATACGCTTGCTTAGACATTTTGTATTCCCCTTAACATCACGTAAAATGCGCATTCTAACAATTTTTTTAATCTAACCCACAAACTTTCACCGTGAATATCCCAACCCCTTGGCAACACTTTTTTAAAAGCGCTACTACCAATTTGCGCGCCTAGACTCCACACAACGCTACCTCCGCGAACATGTCAAAACCGCTCATCCTGTTTTTTGCTTAGCCCACCAACAACACCAAGGCGAAGGACAACAAGGCCGTCCATGGCATAGCTCAGCCAGCGCGCTCACCTTCTCCTTTCGCCTGACCTTAGAAGGAAATCCATCTCTTTACCAAGACTCACCCAAGCCATCGCCCTCACCCTCGCCACCACCTTAGACCCCGAAGCCCAACACCTACGCCTCAAATGGCCAAACGACCTCTACTATCAACAAAAAAAACTCGCAGGCATTCTCATTGACAGCCAAAGCAATCAAACCCACACCACCCTCATTATCGGCATTGGGCTAAACCTTGCCGACCCAAACCCAAACCCCCGATACGCCTATTGGCAACATCTAAACCCCCAAGACACCAAAGACACCCTACTCCAACGCCTCATGCCCCCCCTTATTCAATGCCTTCTTAGCTGGCAAAACACCCCCTACCTCCCCATTAACCACCGCTGGAACGACTACAGCCCACCCCAACCACACCCCCCAAACCCTCGCCCACCAACCACACCCCATGTTTATTCTAGGCATTGACCAAAAAGGGCGCCTTATCGCCAAATCCCCCCAACAACCTTTGCAATACCTTACCCAAACCCCGAATTCTTCCCACCTTAACCGACTAACCCCCATGCATCTACTCATCGACATTGGCAACTCTCGTCTCAAATGGCTTTATGGCAAAAGCGTTCCAGGTATCGTTGAAGCCACCTCCTATAAAGATAACTGGCAACAACGGCTTTGGCGTGCATGGCATCTTCTCCCCGAACCCAACACCATCGCACTATCTAACGTCAAAGACCCTAGCTTAAGCGAACAAATCCAACAACTGGTGGATAGTCTTTGGCACAAACCCGTACACTGTTTTATCGCACAAAAACACACCAACCACACCCTCACCGTTGCTTACGAACACCCCGAAACCCTAGGCACAGACCGCTATCTTGCTATGCTAGGCGCTCGTGCACTCACCCAAAGCCCCTTATGTGTTGTCGGATGTGGCACCGCCATCACCTTAGACGTCATTGATGCCAGCGGACTACATCTTGGCGGACTCATCATGCCTGGTATCCGTCTTGCTGAAAATGCCCTACTAAACAACACCCACCGCTTAAAACCCATGCGCTGGAGCCCACAACTCCTTGGCACCGACACCGCCACCTGCATCGGTAGTGGTATTCACCACGCCATCCCAGCAGGTATTGACGCCCTTTTAGACCAACTCGAACAACAACACGGACACTATTTTAAACGCTACGCTTTTGGAGGCGACGCGCAAATCCTATTTGGCAACCTCCCCACCTACTGCATCGAACCCGACCTAATCTTTCGTGGTATGCTAAATCACCTCCATCCTAACCAAGAGAGCTAACATGCGCTGGAAAAACGCCCGTCGTAGTCAAAACATTCAACATCGTAGTAGCCTAAAAGGCGGTAGTATCGGCATTGCTGGACTCGCCATCCTACTGATTGGCTGGTTTTTTGGCATCGATCCACAAACCCTCTTACAAGTTGTTGAAAGCGGCAACCTCTCTTCACAAAATACCAACCAAAGACAAACACCTAACGCTCAATATAGAGAACTTGCTGACTTCACCAGCGTTATCTTAGCCTCTAGTGAAGATATCTGGCAGCCTATTTTTGCCCAACATAATCTGCAATATCGCCCCACCACTCTCATCACCTACGACCACCGCGTCCAATCCGCCTGTGGCATCAACACCAGCGCCACAGGCCCTTTCTACTGCCCCAGTGATGAAAATATCTACCTCGATTTAAGCTTTATTCATCAAATGCAACGCATGGGCGCACAAGGCGATTTTGCCTTTGCATACGTCATAGCCCACGAAGTCGGGCATCATGTTCAAAAACTCCTAGGCACGCTTGGACAAGCGCATAAAGCCATGCAAAGCCTACCCAAAACCCAAGCCAACCAAATCTCCGTTCGAATCGAATTACAAGCCGACTGCTATGCTGGCATCTGGCGCACAACATTGCCAGCAATCGCATTGCCAATCTAAGCCTAGACGCAAACGACCTTATCGAAGGCATGAACGCTGCCCAAGCTATTGGCGATGATCGCCTTCTAGAAGCCGCAGGAGCGCGTATTCACCCTGAGAACTTTACCCATGGCAGCGCCAAGCAACGCCAACATTGGCTCAGTCAAGGCATACAACATGGCAGCTTAAGCCACTGCAACACCTTCAAACACCCACTCTAACCCCAAACCTACCATGCCCAGCTACCGCCACCACTATCACGCAGGCAACCATGCCGATATCCTCAAACACCTCTGCCTCTACCAAGTATTGCAATATTACCTACAAAAACCCAAACCCTTTGTCTACATCGACACCCACGCCGGCATCGGACAATATGACCTAACCGCCCCCCCAGCCACCCTCAACCAAGAATATCAAAGTGGCATTGCGCGCCTAAGCGCATTAAACAACCATCCCGACCCCATCTTTAACGCCTTCCACACACACATAACCCAACACTACCGCCAAAACCTCTACCAAGGCTCATCAAGCCTTGCAGCCCATCTTCTTAGAAAAATCGACCAACTCCGCCTCTTTGAACGCCACCCACAAGATTTTCAACACCTCAAACACAACATCACCCAACAGCGCCCCAAAACCAAAGCCCTTATCCAATGCCAAGATGGATTAGAAGGACTCATCGCAAGCCTCCCGCCTCATAGCCGTCGCGCGGTTTGCTTAATCGACCCCTCCTACGAAGTCAAACAAGACTACCACAGCGTTATTGACACCCTAACCCAAGCGCTTAAACGCTTTTCTCAAGGATGCTATCTGCTTTGGTATCCCCACATCAGCCAACCGCACGCACAAAACCTACCCACCCAACTCAAACGCTTTAGCCACCACAACCACCTACACGCCAGCCTCAATATCACCAAACCCCACACACAAGGACTCTACGGCAGCAGCATGTTCATCTTAAACCCACCCTACACCCTCCCCCCATTCCTTGAAAACCTCCTCCCCCAGCTTAGCCAAACGCTCGCTCAAGACTCACACGCCAACTATCAACTCACCTACCACATCGATTAATCCCCATGAAACAACAACACATCGCCATCATCCTACACAACCCCACCGGCAGCGCTGGTACAATCAGCCAAATACTCCAGCAACGCGGTTATCAACTTGAGCGCTTCTGCCCACTAGATGGCGACCCCCTCCCAAACCCAGACCACTACCATGCAGCCATCGTTATGGGCGGCAAAATGAGCGCAAACGACAAAGAAAAACTCCCCGAACTCCTACAAGAAATCTTATGGATACAAAGCTTTATTAAAAGAAAAAAACCCTTTCTAGGCATCTGCTTAGGCGCACAATTACTCGCCATAGTACTCGGGGCAAACATCACACACCACCCAAAACGCATCGTTGAAATCGGCTACTACCCCATCTATCCCACCCTAGAAGGACACAACAGCATCTTTAAAAACGCCCCCAGTCGCTTTTTTCAATGGCATAACGAAGGCTTCAGCCTACCTGCCAACACCGTCAAACTTGCCGAAAGCGACCTCTATCCCAACCAAGCCTTTCGCTACCAACAACATGCCTATGGCTTTCAATTTCACCCCGAAGCCACCCGCGAACAAATTGAGCATTGGCACCAACGCGACCCAGAAGAACTCACCCACCCTGGTGCACAAACCATCAACACCCAACTAAACTACTGCGCAGACCTCTCTTTTGAAATCCGTACTTGGTTAGAAGAATTTCTCACACAGTGGCTTAATCCCAACTATGATTAATCCCCATCCGAACCCATCTTTGCACGAACAAAAGCCTGCAAATGAATTACAATCAATATCGCATTAGGCACCACAATCGGCCATAGCGGGCCTAGCAACCAACCATAGACCACAAAACACACACAACCCGCCAAATTAACCCACCGCACCAGCGCCAAATTATTTAACAAAAAACTCCCCACCACCAAAGCAGAAGCCAAATACCCCACCCAGTCAACCCAAGCAAATCCACCCATAAAACCTCCTAACTTGCACTTAAAAAAAACCGCGCTAGATTAGCACAAACATTTCTCCACTAGAATAAAGGTCATGAATTGTAGACCAAATAGCCAATCATCCATAAAATACCCCCTCTTGCCACACCCCTGACCAAACACATTACAAAACCACACCATAAAATGCCCAACTCAAAAAACACCCTTTCCCACAAAACCCACCACCCCAACCCCCTTTCCCCCAGCGCAATATGCTCAACCTAACGGACTACTCACCACAGGAGGCGAACTCACCCCCGAACGCGTTTTCTTAGCGCACAGTCAAGGCATTTTCCCTTGGTATGAACAAGATGAGCATCCCCTTTGGTGGTCGCCACCCACACGCGCGCTATTTGCCTGCAAGCAAATGCATTGTAGCCGTAGCCTTAAAAAACGCATCCGCACATTAAACTTTACCATCAGTTGCGATCATGATTTTTCTGCCGTGATTGACGCCTGCCAACACAGCCATGGCGACAGCTGGATAACCCCACTCATGCGCCAAACCTACCAACACCTCCACCATCAAGGACGCGCCCATAGTTATGAACTCTGGGTTAATCATCAATTAGTTGGCGGACTTTATGGCGTAGCGCTCAATCGCGTTTTTTGCGCCGAATCCATGTATAGCCACATAACAGATGCCTCAAAAATTCTTTTAATTGCACTAGCGCACCATCTAACCACGCTTGGCTATGATTACATTGATTGCCAATATCTCACCGTCCATCTTGCCAGCATGGGCGCCTTTGAAATCCCACGGCACCATTATTTACACCTTCTCCACGGCAACCCTGACCGCCTCACCCGCACTTGGCATCAAAATCCCCTTTATACCAACCAACAACTCTATCAAATTATCGCCAGCGCCTAGCTAAGCCCACAACCATCCAAACCCTCAAGCGCAAACTAACGTGGCAACTATGCAACGCCAGCAACTACTAAAACTGCTTCCGCACTTCTAATAATTGCATTAGACACTTTGCATCCTTATGCAATAAAGTAATATAAAAATAAGCAAGTAAATTATAGATAAATGCCTAAAAAATTTTTAGACAATTTGATGATTTATGAGCATTAATCGTTTTATAAGCAAAGGCAGTATAAATAATAATTCCAAAAAATATAAAAACAGTGAGAACCTTTTTATTTAATTATTTTTTCATATCAGTTTTAAATGGATAAAAGCAAAATAATTCCCGAAGCATCAATACTGCAATAATAGAATAACCCCACCAACACTTGTATCAGATGGCAATAAATTATTTAGAATCGTAGTCCAAACATCCTTGGTTTCTTTGTGTATATTGTTATTTTGATTCTCTTGCGTGGTCATGAACTACTCCTTTGTATTCTTGATATTTTAAATCTATGTTAAATTGCTTGTATTTTAAATTTCTTTGTTTTTTTGTACCTAACAAACCCATCATATAGAAAATTATAAAATAATTTACCTGCCAAAATGCTATATAGGAAATAAACACGCTGTAATAAAATTGATCTTCAGTTTGCAACCAACATAAAGAATACATGCCACATCTACCACTACTATGAGGGAGCATCGGTGAAACATAGGCAACTATAATACAAGCAATCATCGAAAATAGCATGAACAACCTTACGCTAAGGCGCTTAAGAAAGCCCCAAAACCCTGCATATCTAATTTCAAGAGTATTTAAAAACAAAAGATTTGCCTCTTTTGCTTTTTTGAAATAAAGATAAGCCCAAATCAAATTAAATATAAATCCAGAAATATAATTAAGATTCCAGCCCGTTGCTCTATACATCGGAATATAAACAGCGGTGAGCGCATTATAAATCGCTTGATTTACTGCCTGCACATCGTCAAAAAGAAAAATTAAAGCGCAAATCATGCAATGCGGTATGAAAAGAATCAACCACACTATGGGTGATTTTTCAAAAACTTCCTCAGTTTTGTTGCGTATTGCTTCAAAAAGAAGTTCATTTTTTTGACGAATTTCCTCACGTCGTTCATCGGCTTTTTGATATTGTTCATAGAGCTTAGTGAGCTGCTCTTCGCTGAGGTTGTGCATAGCAATCCAGACAAGTATTAAATATTTATCCTCTAGTATAACACTTTATTAATCTTAGTAAGAGTATTTATAGCCAACAAAATCAACATACTAAAATAATTCTTGTGAAAAAAATGAGGCAATTAAAACTGCTTTCATTTTTCTATATCTGCTTTATAAATTATTCACAAACCGCCAAACTGCTCAAAAGACTATTGCAAAAATCATTAACGAGCTTATACCGTTGTTTTATCCAGATAATTAGGTGTAATGTCTCCTAAAGTTTGGACTTGCATTGCATGAAGCTCATGGTGGGTGCTGCCATTTGAAAAACTTGCCATCGCTTGGATTAAAGAGTCTGTTTGATGGCGTAATTGCTCATCGTGTTTTGTATCTGGCAATCCTCTTTCTTGATATTGCTGAACGGCTTGTTCAAAACGATTAGTGCTATAAGGTTTTTCATCAATCACAATGGATTCCATGCGACCTTGCGCTGCAAGCGCATAGCGATTCTTAATCACTATGTTATCCTCTGTAGTGCTAAAGCTTAGAATTTGGTCATTACCTTGTCGTTGTAAGCGTATTTCTTCAAGTGTATAACCGTTTAAGACGAGACGGTCGCCTAAACCGCCTTGGTCATCGATAATATCTTTTCCATCTCCTTTATTAAATTGATAAATATCACTGCCTAATCCCCCTTGTAGGAGGTCGTTGCCTTTGCCTCCAATGAGGGTATCGTTTCCGATTAAACCAATGAGCGTATCATCGCCTTTGCCACCTATTAGGGTATCGTTAAACCAGCTACCGCGTAGGGTGTCATCGCCACTTTCGCCTTTAATTGTGCCGCCATTCCAAGGGGTTTGTCGTTTAAGGTTTTGATGGGTGATGTGGATATTTAAGGGGGTTTGCTGACTTAGTCCTTGTGGGTCGGTTGCTTGGATTGTTAGGTTGATATCTTCTTGCCCAATAGGGATGTTGCCTTGTAGTTGCTGTGTGGATGGGCTGTAGTGCAACCAGTTTGGTAGGGCTGTGCCGTCTGCTTGGCTTAGGCTGTAGGTGAGGGTTTCGCCTTCAGGGTCTATAAAAGAATTTGTGGGGAGTTGATAGTGTAAAGGTTGTCCTTCTGCGGCTTCTATCTTAGCGAGAGTGCCTTGGCTTTGAGGGGGGCGGTTGATATTTAAATGGAGAGGGGTGTGGGTTTGATAACCTGCTGGGTCTTGAGCGGTTAGAGTTAAGGTTAATGCTGGGCTATCTAGGGGCGCTGTAGCGCTAAGTTCGCCTGTATGGGCATTAAATTGTAGCCAGTCGGGGAGTTTGCTGTTATCCGCTTGGCTTAGGCTGTAGGTGAGGGCTTCGCCTTCAGGGTCTATAAAATGCTGTAGGTTAAGGGTTGTTGTAAATCTTTGTCCTTCGTTGATTTTTAGTGCTTCGTAGGGTTGGATTAGTTTTGGGGCTTGATTTGCAGCAATTTGCAGGCTGAAGGTTTGCTGGTTGCTTAATCCTGCTGCATCTGTAGCGATAAGTTGCAGGGAGAGTTTCTGTATCCCTGCTGGGGCGTTTCCTGTGAGGGTTTGGGTGTTTTGGTCAAAGTGTAGCCAACTGGGTAGCGCGTTGCCGTCTTTAGTTTGTAGTTCATAGCTTAATGGATGCCCTTCTGGGTCTCTGAATAGATTGTGGCTAAAGGGTTGATGAAAACTTATGGCTTCTGTAATAAAAATATCTTCAATGGCTTGTTGTGGCTCTGGGGGCTGATTCTTTGCAATCATAAGCGTTAATGTTGTTTGCGCTTGTATTCCAGAATTTTCTTGTGCTTTTACAACTAACTGGAGTTCTGGCGTCCCTATTGGAGGCACGCCCTGAATTTTACCAGTATGGCTATCAATCTGTAACCAATCAGGGATTGGCTGACCCTCTATCGTTTCTACGCTAAAAGTGAGCTGATCATTTTCTTTATCTTGAAAATAATCATTGAGATTTGCTTGGATGGCTTCTTTTTCAATAACTGCTAAATGATTGTCTAAAAGTGCCGTTGGCGGTGTGCTGTGATGTCCTCCATGGACTAAATAGTCAATATATTGTTTATCCCATTGCCGAGCAGTTTGCTTAAATACAATATTTGCCTGATGGTTTGCTTTGCCTGACGAATCAATAAGGAAATAATTTTTAAGCGTTATGCTATCTTGTGCATTAAAGCGCAATAACAAATCATTCTCCTGTTGAGTTACTTCACTTTGCATATCGTCTATATCAGAAATAATTAAAGTGTCGCTTTCGCCATTTTCATCAAAGAAATCAATAATATCTTCCCCACCCCCTAGCGCATAATGCACAACATCATAACCAGCAAGCGGCTTAACGATATTATTTTCTTGGTTAAGCGTAATAGTATTATCTAGCGCGTTACCATAGGCAGAAATAGCTCCTCCTGCCAAAATAAGATTTTCAACGTTATCCTCTAAGGTGACATAATCTTTACTTTGCTGGAGGTTACCTTGGCTGTCTTGTGTGATGATAAAGGGGTCAACACTGCGCTCAATTGTATCTATTCCAGCATTATTCATTTCAATAACTTGGTCTCCTAGCTGTAGATGGTTATTAATAACGCGATTGTATTGGTCAATCACATAATAATCATCTCCTGCGCCACCTTGCATGCTATCTGCGCCACCACGACCATCTAAGTAGTTATTACCGCTATTTCCTATTAGACGATTATCTGCCTCATTCCCTAAAGCCTGTGTGTGTTTTTCTCCTAATAAGGTAATTCCTTCTAGCGCGGTATGTTCAAGATTATAATCCCCTTGTGTTTCTACCGTATCAAAGCCATTACCAATTGTTTCAATAATGCTATCTTTTTCATCAATGCGATACGTATCATTTCCTGCACCGCCTATGAGGGTATCTGCGCCTTGTCCACCAACCAACAAATCATCCCCAAGTCCACCAATTAGCGTATTATTTCCTTGATGAGCAAATAATTGATCATCCCCTGCACCACCATCAATCGTTTCTTGACCTTCCCAGCTATGAATAATGTTATTTTCTGCACCAAATTGACTATGAATATTAATCTTTTTCAGGTCTTCTATAGTAATTTCACTCCCATCTGCAAAATGCAAATGTTCAATCCGATGTTGTGCCCCAACAAACCAATCCTGCAACGTCATAATTGACTGCTCGGCAACATTAATAAGCAAATGATTGTCTTGCCGTCTAAATTGTACGGCATCACGTTCAATGCCCTTGCCAAAATAAATATAATCTTCCCCAGAGCGTTCAATCAGCGTATCGTGTCCATCTCCTAATTCATAATAATAAACATCATCACCATTTCCGCCTTTGAGAATATCATTGCCTTGATGCCCCGTAATATGGTCATTGCCATTTTTACCATCAATCACATCATCATATGCACTACCATTTAAAACATCGTCGCCCTCTGTTTCATTTAGCGTTAGGCGTTGAATCTCTTTATCATCCCAAACTTGAGCATTATCAAAAACAATCTGATCAATACCGCGTTTTTCTACCCCATCAACAAAATACTGTTCAACGCGCACGCTGTCTTGGGATTCATTCAATTGAATAAGCAAATCTCCCTGTTCATTTTTAAGACGAACCTTTTCTGCAAGGACGCCTTCTAAGCGCAACGTATTGATTTCATAGCTAGGCAATGATTGCGCAGCAATCGTGTCATGCCATCCCCAATACGGAAATGATAGGTATCATTACCGCTACCTCCACGCAAAATATCATCCCCCCTTCCCCCAAATAGAGCATCATCCCCTTTATCGCCCTCAAGCACATCATTACCTTCCCCACCCTCTAAAACATCTGCGCCTTGACCGCCCTTTAAAATATCTTCTCCAGCGCCACCATAAAGAAAATCATCCCCTTCATCACCCTTTAAATAATCATCCCCTTCATAGCCATAAAGCCTATCATTGCCCTCACCGCCACTAAGCGCATCCGCTCCCTGATAGCCATAAAGCACCTCATCTTGTGGCGTGTGCTGTTGAACAAGTTGCTTAACAGCAGCAATATCCCAACCACTTCCATCTGCAAAACGTATCATTTTAATAGCAGAATCTTCAGCGCCTGCGCGGTTAAAATACTGTTGTACAGTAATGGTTTGATTATTATTTAAATGAAGCAATAAATTATTATCCACGCGGCGTGCTTGAACTTCGTTTGGCGTTATATCATTTAATACAAGCACATCCTCATCCTCTACGCGACCACCCGTATTATCAATACGATCGTTGCCATCTCCTAAGAAATAATCATAACGGTCATTACCCGCGCCCCCAACTAAAACATCCTCTCCTTTTCCACCACTAAGCCAATCATCCCCACTGCCACCATAAAGCCTGTCATTACCCAAACCACCCATCAAATTATCATCACCAGCATAACCATAAAGAACATCATCCCCAGCTTGTCCATCTAATCTATCCACGCCTTGATAGCCATAAAGAGAATCTCCCTGTTCTGTAGAACGCTGCACCAGTGCTTTAACCGTTTCAATTCCCCATACGGTTGCATCTGCAAAACGAATTTCAGCCAACGCATCTGCCGAACCAGTCTCATTAAAATAATTGTCTACCGTAATCTTTTCACCACTAGAAAGAATCAGAATCAAAGCATTTTGTAAACGCGTCGCGCGGATATCTTTAGGATTAATTTGGTGTAGCTCAAGAACATCTGCACCCCCTCCAGTATAAATACGGTCATTGCCATCGCCTTTGTAGTAATGATAGGTATCTTCTCCAGCACCCCCAATAACGTATCATCATCCTTACCACCAGAAAGCGTATCATTGCCCTCACCACCAGAAAGAAAATCCGCCCCCGCGCCACCTTCTAAAACATCATCTCCACCATAAGCCACTATTTTGTCATTGCCTCCCAACCCTTGCAGATATTCTCCTTGGTCATAACCATAAAGATTATCATCTTGCTCTGTCGCTTGTTGCACCAGCGCTTTGACTTGCTCTATCGACCACGTCCCATCGCTAAACTCAATCTTTTCAATGGCATTATGGCTAACATCACTTTCAGCAAAATAATCTTCAATTTGAATCTGCGCACCATCAGCAAGCATTAAAAATAAAGCATGATTCTCACGATAGGCGCGCACCTCTTGCTGAGCGATATCTAGCAATTGCAAAACATCTTGACCCTCGCCCATCCCATCAGCATTCACAATACGGTCATTACCATCCCCCAAGCGGTAAACATAACGATCATTGCCTACCCCACCAATTAAACTATCCGCGCCTTGCCCTCCTTCCAGCCAATCATCTCCTGCACCCCCTTCTAAATAATCCGCTCCAGCTTCACCACGCAAAACATCATCCCCCTCCCCGCCATAAAGCGCATCATCCCCCTCAGCGCCTCTTAATACATCAGCACCTTGATAACCATATAAAACATCATCTTGTGCGCTAGGCTGCTGAACCAAGCGCTTAACCGTCGCAATATCATATACTTGCCCATCTGCAAAACGAATACGCTCTAATTTATACTGACCAGCTGCCTCTTGTTCAAAATAGCGTTGCACAGTAATCCTATCGCTACTATTTTTATGCGCAATCAACAAATCATCATTCTGACGCTTAAAATAAAAATCCTGCGCGTTTAATCCATAGTCAACCGCCTCAGCCTCTTTCCCTTCTTTTGCTACAAAAACAATCTCATCATAGCTATCTAGCGTCTCATTAAAATTAACAACCACATCTTGCCCAAAACCAGGATTAAATCGATATTGATCATTGCCCAAGCCGCCAATTAATTCATCATTACCAACCCCTCCATTAAGAACATCATCCCCATCCCCACTATAAATAAAGTCATCCCCTGCCCCACCATCGATAGAATCATCTCCATCATCCCCATAAAGCGCATCATCATCCGCCCCACCTTGAATCACATCCGCACCAGCCCCACCATGAATCTCATCTCTCCCCACCCCACCAATCAACACATCATCACTGCTATAACCCACAATCTTATCGTCTGCATCACTGCCTTGTATCACTAGCGCTTTAATCTCTGCATGGCTAATCACTGTCCCATCTGCAAAATGCACCGCTTCAATTTGATAACCTGCTGTGGCATCGTCTAGAAAAAAGTTTTTAACCGTTACGCTACCATGTGTTTGAACGCTTAATAATAAATCATTGTCTTTGCGGCTAAATACTGTCTGTTGGGCATCTATGCCTTCTGCAAAAATAAGTCTATCGTGCTTTTTAGCTGTGGGGTCTAGGTCTTCTATAACATCATGACCAAAGTTTGTTGCAAATAGGTAGCTATCGTTGCCTATGCCGCCTTTTAATTGGTCATCGCCAATACCACCAATTAATTGGTCATCTCCTCTGCCACCATCTAGTTGGTCGTTGCCTATGCCTCCAATGAGGGTGTCGTTGCCGTCTTGTCCAGATAATATATCCATGCCATCAGATAGAGCGTCGCGTCCTATGAGTTGGTCGTCGCCGTTGCTGCCTTCTTGGTGGACTAGGGGGAGGGTGTGAATGACTTCGTCGCTTAATTGTGAAGACCATTGTCTTAGGCTGTCTCGGCGCTGTCCTTCATTGGCAAAGGTGAGTAGTAGGTCTTGACCTGTGCTCCAGTGTTCTTTGCCGCCAAAGGCTAAAAACTCTGCCAAATCTACGAAGCCTTTTTTGGGGTCGGCTGCAAAGACTTGGCGGAATTTTTCCTCTACGGCGGTATGATCTAAGCTTAATTGTCCATCTTCTGTTGGCTGGAGTGTTATGGCGTCAAGGTATTGTTTGAGTCGGCTTTGGCTGGAGAGTGCCTGATAGACGCTGTTTAATAAATTATCATAGGCGCGGTCGATGGTTTGGGTGGCTTTTTCTGCTTCTGCTTTGTTTGCAAAAGCTAGTGTGTGGGTATGAATGCCGCTAAATTGGTCTAATATGCCTATTTTATGGGCGTTATCTAGGTAGTAACGCTGCATGTGTTGGTCGATGCTTTCACGAATTTCTGCAATTTTATGACGGTCGCGTGCTGGGATGCCGATGCCTTCTTGTTCTGTGAGTATCCATTGTGCTGCTTTAAACTCAGTGAGTAACTCTGCTGTGCCAAATTCTCCTGTAAGTGCCCATTCTTTTACTAATAGGGGTAA